>NZ_JBIDCC010000012.1:83040-280718 GCF_043204415.1 Nonomuraea sp. NPDC047897
CGCGCCGCCCGCCCCCCCGCCCGCCCGCGCCCGCGCCGCGGGCGGGCGGGCGCCCGCCGTGCGCCCCGCCCCCCCCCCCCGCCCCCCCGGCCGCGGCCCCCCCCCCCCCCCCCCCCCCCCCCCCGCCCCCCCCGGGTCCGGGCCGCCTAACGCCGGCAGAGGCAGAACGGATGACCGGCCGGGTCGAGGAAGACGCGGAACTCGTCGTCCTGGCTCGGCTGGTGCTCGTGCTTGGTGGCGCCGATCTCCAGCACCGCCTTCTCCGCCTGGTCCATGTCGTCGATCAGCAGGTCGAGGTGGACCTGCTGGGGCCGCTCAGAGCGCGGCCAGACCGGCGGCCGGTAGTCCTCCACTTTCTGGAACGCCAGCTTGGACGAGCCGCCGTCGCTCACCGACACCCATTCGTCCCTGTTCGACACGGTGTCCCACCCGAGCAGCTCGGCGTAGAACCTGCCCAGCTCGCGCGGGTCGGCGCAGTCGAGCACGGTCGAGTGGTATTCCGCGATGCCCTTCACCAGCTATACCTCCACATACGGTTCACCGGCCCCGACCGACGACAATGGGGGCATGGACAATGGGAGCATGGCTGCCAACTCGTTCATGGTCCCGCTCGGCACACCGGCGCCCGCCTTCGACCTGACCGCCGTCAACGGCGGCAGCGTGGCGCTCGACGACTTCAAGGGTTCTCCCGCCACGCTCGTGACCTTCCTGTCGAACCACTGTCCCTACGTCCGCCACATCGAGACGGCCTTGGGCGCCCTGGCCACCGGCTACGGCTCCCGGCTGTCGGTCGTCGCCATCTGCAGCAACGACAGCGTCACGTACCCCGACGACGACGCCACACACCTGGCCGAGCAGGCCGCCCGGGCGGGTTTCGCCTTCCCGTACCTGCTCGACGAGACGCAGGAGGTGGCCAAGTCCTACCGGGCGGCCTGCACGCCCGACTTCTTCCTGTACGACGGGGAGCTGCGGCTGGTCTACCGGGGACAGTTCGACGACTCACGGCCCGGCAACGACGTCCCGGTCACGGGCGCCACGCTGCGGGCCGCGATCGACGCCCTACTGGCGGGCGAGCCGGTCGGCGCGGACCAGCGGCCGTCGATCGGCTGCGGCATCAAGTGGAAGCCCGGCAACGCCCCGGCCTGAGCCCGGCTGAGCCCGGCCTGAGCGCGGCCTGAGCCACGGCGGCGCTACGGCGGCGCTACGCGGTGGTCGTCATGGCGCCGGGCAGCGCGAGCAGCAGCTCGTACGGCTCGGCGCCCTGCCAGTCGCGGATGAGCCGGGCTCCCTCGGGGCCCGGATCGAAGTCGCCGCACCCCTGCGGACCGAAGCAGCCCGCCTCTTCGAGCATCCGGATGAGCGCGTCGTCGTCCGTGAGCCCGTCGGCGCAGAGCGCGGCATCGAGCAGGGCCAGGGCCGTGCGGGCGTTGCGCCCGCCGTCGTTGGACTCCACGCGGTCGAGACGGCGCCGGGCTTGGGCGCGGAGATACGCGGCGAGCGATTCGGACCTACTCACGACAACCTTCTTCGATCACCTACACTGGGCTACGACATCATCACGCATCGTGCGCGGTGATCGTGGGACGTTGGCCAAGTCCCGCCTGTCGGCCACCCCGGAAACTTCCACGAAACGGGTATGCGGGAGTATCTACGCCATGAGTGAGTTCGACGACGTTCTAGCCGCCAACGCGGACTATGCCCGGGAGTTCGCCTCTTCGGGCCTCACCGGCCGCGCGGCCCGCGGTCTGGCCGTGGTGACCTGCATGGACTCTCGCATCGACCCCCTGGGGCTGCTCGGCCTGTCGTCCGGCGACGCCAAGATCCTGCGCAATGCCGGCGCCCGGGTGACCGACGACGTCCTGCGCACTCTCGTCCTCGCCGTCTACCTGCTGGGCGTCGAACGGGTGCTGGTCATGCCGCACACCGACTGCGGCATGGCCAAGGTCACCGACGCCGACGTCCACGACCTCACCCAGTTGCGCGGGGTGGACACCCGCAGCCTGGAGTTCCACACGGTGCCCGACCAGGACGCGGCGCTGCGCCACGACCTCACGCGGATCCGCACGAGCCCGTTCCTGCCGAAGGACCTGCCGGTGGGCGGAGCCATCTACGACGTGCGCACCGGGCGGCTGCTGCCGGTGGCGCTCTAGCCGCCCCTCACCGGCCCGCAACGGCCCCGTCCCGTCCCCAGGGTCGTCCTACGGGACGAGGACGACCTTGCCGGTGGTACGCCTGCTTTCGAGGGCGGCGTGCGCGGCGGCCGCCTGCGACAGCGGAAACGCCTGCACGGCCGGGACCAGCCGTCCCCCGGCGGCCGCCGCGAGTGCCCGCGCCTCGAACTCGGGCGCGTCCTGCGGGTTGCCCAGCAGGTGCAGCAGGGCGTTGACCGCGGCGACCTCCCGGTCGGCCAGCGTCTCGGGGTCGGGCCAGAAGTCCTGCTGGGAGGCGTTGCCGATGGTCAGGTACCGGCCACCGCGGCCGAGGAGCCCGAACGCCGCCTTCGCCTTGTCGCCGCCGACCCCGTCGAGGACCGCCGTGAGCGGGCGGCCGTCCAGCCACTCGGCGACGGTCCTGTCCCAGCCGGGCTGGTCGTAGTCGACGGCGAGGTCCGCGCCGAGTCCGGCGACGGCCGCCACCTTGTCGGGGCCGCCCGCCGCGCCGATCACGGTGGCGCCGACGTTCCGGGCGTCCTGCACGAGCAGCCGCCCGATCCCGCCCGCGGCCGAGGTGATCAGGACGACATCATCGGTGGTGAGCCGGGCGACGGCGAGGAACCGCAGCGCGGTGGTGCCGGTCACGACCATGGCGACAGCCGTCTCGTGCGAGAGCCCGCCGGGCATCGGGTGCAGGGACGCCACGTCGGCCACGGCCAGTTCGGCGTACCCGCCGGGCCGGCCGCCCGAGGTCACGACGTCCCGCCCGACCCAGGACGGGTCCACCCCGGAGCCCACGGCGTCCACCGTGCCCGCCACCTCCCCGCCGAAGACGGACGGCAGCCCGGGCAGCGGCGGCAGGGAGTCGCTTTCGAGCCCCGACCGCATCATCGTCTCCACCAGGTGCACGCCGGCCGCCCTGACCGCGATGCGCACCTCCCCCGGTCCGGGCACGGGGTCGGGGACGGTTTCGTAGCGCAGGTTCTCGGCGGGACCGAAGGAGTGCAGGACGACGGCGTACATGGTGTGCTCCAGGTTCGAGGGCTGGTTCGACCCTTCGAGCCTGCTCCCTCAACCGGGCTTGAGGTCAACCCGTGCCGTCCCCCCGCCCGCTGAGCGCCCACAGCGACACCGCCATCACGGCGGCGACCACGCCGCCGCACACCATGACGGCCGAGACGGACGCCGCGTCGACGACGACCCCGCCGAGGAACGCCCCCAGCGCGAAGGTCGCCTGGAACGACGAGGTGAACACGACCGTGGCCGCCTCCGGCGCGTGCGGCGCCGACCGGGCGAACCACGTCTGCGAGCAGACCGGCACCGCCCCGTAGGCCAGTCCCCACACCAGCAGCAGCCCGAGCGCCCCCGCGGCCGCGGTGCCCGCCACGGGCAGCAGGAGCGTGGCGGCCGCGATCAGCACGCCGGCACCGGCGAACGCGGTCCGCAGGCTGCGCGCGATGACCGCGCCGGCCAGGAAGTTCCCGGCGACGCCCGCGAAGCCGTACGCCAGCAGGAACGAGCTGACCGCGGCCGGGCCGACCCGCGTGACCTGCTGCAGGAGGGGCGTGACGTAGGTGTACGCGCCGAAGTGCGCCAGCACGACGAGGAACGTGGCCAGCAGCGCGATCCGCACCCCGGGCAGGCGCAGCAGGCCGCGCAGCACGGCGAGGCGGGTGGTCTGGACGGCGGGCAGCGACGGCATCAGCGCCGGCAGGGCGGCCAGCACGAGCAGCGACATGCCGCCGAGCACGACGAACGCGGCCCGCCAGCCGGCCAGATGCCCGATGAAGGTACCGGCGGGCACGCCCAGCACCGACCCGAGCGGCACCGCCGAGAAGATCAGCGTGGTGGCCGCGCCGACCGACCGCGGCGGCACCAGGCGTGCCGCCAGTCCCGCGCCGATGGACCAGAACCCGCCGATGACGAGCCCCAGCAGCACCCGCGAGACCAGCATGACCCCGTAGGCGGGCGCGGTGGCCGCCAGCAGGTTCGACACGGCGAGCACCGCCATGAGGACGCACAGCATGAGGCGGCGGTCGAGGCGGGCGGTGGTGACGGTGACGACCGGAGCGGCGACCGCGGCGACGATGCCCGGCATGGCCATCGTCAGGCCGGCCGTGCCGTCGGACACGCCGAACTCGCCGCCGATGGACGTCAGCAGGCCGATCGGCAGGATCTCGCTGGTGACGATGGTGAAGATGCCCAGGGTCAGCGACACCACAGCCGGCCAGCCGGCGGGCGTGGGGCGGGTGGTCGTGGTCGTGGGGCTTGGCATGGTTCCTCGTTCAGCGGGATCGCGGGCACGGCGGCGCGCCGTGGGCGGGGGGATGGATGCGTGCTTCGTGGGGATGCGCACCAGCCAAGCAGGGCCCCGCCCGGAGGGGCTGGCATGTTTCGGACCACTGCGTGATCCCGCCGGTAAGGTGTCCGGCGTGATGAGACATGTCGCGTTCCAGCGCCTGCACAATTTCCGCGATCTGGGCGGATATCTCGCCGGTGACGGCCGCATGGTGCGATGGAAGCGCCTCTACCGGTCCGACTCGCTGGCCAAGCTGGACGGCGACGACTGGGACCGCTTCCTGGGGCTCGGGGTGCGCACGGTGATCGACCTGCGCTACCCCTGGGAGATAGCGGCCAAAGGACGGGTGCCGGAGCGGCAGGGGATGGCGTACGTCAACCTGAGCGTCGAGCACCGGCCCTACGACCAGGCGGAGATCGATCCGGACGTCGACCCGTGGCGGTATCTCGCCGACCGGTACGCCGAGGTGGCCGCGGACGGAGCCGGCGAACTGCGGCAGGCACTGGAGGTCATCGCCGCCGGAGACGGTCCGCTGGTGTTCCACTGCGCCTCGGGCAAGGACCGCACCGGGATTCTGGCCGCCCTCGTCCTGTCGCTGGCCGGGGTGCCGGAGGACCAGATCGTCGAGGACTTCGCGCTGACCGGGCTGGCCACGGACCGGCTGGTCGCCGACTGGCGGGCCGCGCACCCGTCACGCGTGCTGCGCTGGCCCGGGTACGGCCGGGCTCCGGCGGAGGTCATGCGGCTGTTCCTCGCCGACCTGACGTCCCGCCACGGGTCCGTACGGGGCTACGCCGCCGACGTGCTGGGCGTGGACGACGACCTGGTCCTCCGGCTCCGCGCCGCGCTCCTCACCGACGACCCGACCGCCACCCCCGGCTGACCACACCGGGTACGGCCCCACGCCGCGCGTTCGGCTCGCCCTGGGAGCGCAGCCAGGAACCCCGGCCCGTCCCGGCGACGCAGGGGGCACGCCACCATGACCGGGCGCAGCGGCGGCGGCCAGGCCACGACCATGACCGGGCGCACCGGCGGCGGCCGGCCCGCCGGGTCAGGCGTCGATGTGGTCGCGGTCCACCTCGGCCGCGCTGTTGACGATGAACTCGCGGCGCGGCGCCACGTCGCTGCCCATCAGCAGGCTGAAGATGCTCTCCGCACCCTCGGCGTCCTCGATGCGGACACGGCGCAGGATGCGGTGGCGCGGGTCCATGGTGGTCTCGGCCAGTTGGTCGGCGTCCATCTCGCCCAGACCCTTGTAGCGCTGCACCGGGTCCTTCCAGCGCTTGCCGCGCCGTTCGAGGTCGCGAAGCACCCGCTGCAGCTCCGCGTCGGAGTAGCAGTAGATGTACTTGTCCTTGCCGCGGCCCGGGTTGGTGAGCTCGATGCGGTGCAGGGGCGGGACGGCGGCGAAGACACGACCGGCCTCGACCATGGGCCGCATGTAGCGGTGGAACAGCGTTAACAGCAGGCACCGGATGTGGGCGCCGTCGACGTCGGCGTCGGCCATGAGGATGACCTTGCCGTAGCGGGCGGCGTCGATGTCGAACGAGCGGCCGGACCCGGCGCCGACGACCTGGATGATGGCGGCGCACTCGGCGTTCTTGAGCATGTCGCTCATCGACGCCTTCTGGACGTTGAGGATCTTGCCGCGGATCGGCAGCAGCGCCTGGAACTCCGAGTCGCGGGCCAGCTTGGCCGTGCCCAGCGCCGAGTCTCCCTCGACGATGAACAGCTCGCTGCGGTCGACGTCGTCGCTGCGGCAGTCGACGAGCTTGGCCGGCAGCGCCGAGTTTTCGAGGGCGCTCTTGCGGCGCTGGTTGTCGCGGTGCTCGCGGGCGGCGATGCGTGCCTTGGCGGCGGCGACGATCTTCTCCAGCACGGCGCGCATCGGCTGCTTGAAGCCACGCGGCGGGTTGGCGAACAGCTCCTTGAGCTCACGGCTGACGACGTGGGAGACGATGCGGGTGGCCGCGGAGGTGCCGAGCACCTCCTTGGTCTGGCCCTCGAACTGCGGCTCGGGCACCCGGACGGTCACCACGGCGGTCAGGCCCTCGTGGATGTCCTCCTTGGTGACCGGGTCGTCGCCGTTCTTGAGCAGGCGGGTCTCGCGCAACTGCTCGTTGAGCGTGCGGACCAGGCCGCGCTCGAAACCCGTCAGGTGGGTGCCGCCCTTGGGGGTGGCGATGACGTTGACGAACGAGCGGACGGTCGACTCGTAGCCCTTGCCCCAGCGCACCGCCACGTCGACGGTCAGCTCGCGCTGCACCTCGGTGGGCGTCATGTGGCCCTGGTCGTCGAGGATGGGCACGGTCTCGTGGAAGTGGCCGACGCCCTGCAGCCGCAGCACGTCGCAGACGGCTTCGTCGCGGGCCAGGAAGTCGGTGAACTCGGAGATGCCGCCGTCGAAGCGGAACTCCTCCGTGAGGCGCTCCTCGTGCCGGCTGTCGACGACCACGAGCGTGAGGCCGGGGACCAGGAAGGCGGTCTGCCGCAGCCTGACGTGGATCTCGTCGAGCGACACCTCGGCGTCGGGCAGGAAGATCTGTTTGTCGGCCCAGAACCGGACGCGGGTGCCTGTGACGTCGGCGGCCAGCCTGCCGCCCTCGCGCAGCCCCGACTTCTTGCGGAACTTCGCCGTCGGCCCGTCGCCGTCGAACACGCCGGGGACGCCGCGACGGAAGCTGATCTCGTGCACCCGCCCGTCTCGGTCGACCTCGACGTCGAGGCGGGCCGACAGGGCGTTGACCACGGAGGCGCCGACGCCGTGCAGGCCACCGGACGCGCCGTAGGAGCCGCCGCCGAACTTGCCGCCCGCGTGGAGCTTGGTGTAGACGAGCTCGACACCGGCCAGGCCGCTCTTGGGCTCGACGTCGACCGGGATGCCGCGGCCGTTGTCGCGCACCTCGATGGACCCGTCGGCGTACAGCTCGACCTCGATGCGGTCGCAGTGACCCGCGAGCGCCTCGTCGACGCCGTTGTCCACGATCTCCCAGAGGCAGTGCATGAGCCCACGACTGTCGGTGGACCCGATGTACATGCCGGGGCGCTTGCGGACCGCTTCCAGGCCCTCCAGCACCGACAGGTGACGAGCCGTGTAACCCGCCTCGACTAGCGTCACTCCAGCTCCTCTGGTCTAGCCTCGAACACCAGTGCGTAGCTTACCGTTCTTCCCCTACGCGCGCGTACAAGCTTGCCATGCCGCCACGTTTGCCGTTACCGGGCGGCTGTCCGCCATTACTTTCGGACACATTCTGCTCTCGGCGTAGCGAGGGGGCGGTTGGGAACGTCCTGGTCCGGTTAGATGTTGTCTCAAGTGACTGACGCCAGATCCTCGCTTCGGCGGGGGTGACCCGAAAGGCGATACGTGACTGGAGCTCTCGCCCCCGTTAAGCCGCTGACGGCCCTCGACCGCTGCGACCGTTGCGGCGCCCAGGCCTACATTCGCGCGACCCTGCCCGTGGGTGGGGAGCTGCTGTTCTGCGCCCACCACGGGCGTCAGCACATCGCAGCACTGCGCGAAAAGGGCGCCGACATCCTGGACGAGTCGGCTCGGCTCAGCGAAACCCCTTCGATGACCCGCAACGACGAGCGCTGACACGGCGCTGGTCGTGATGAGATAACCACATAGCGCACAAGCGTGGAACGGCGGTCCCGGCAAGCCGAGACCGCCGTTCGGCGTCCCTGGCCCCGGCCCGGTACTACCGGCACCCGCCGTGCGCGTTCCAGCGGGCACGCACGGCGGCCTGCCCGCGCGCGGCGGCCGGGCGCGGGCCTCACTCCGCGGCGACCGGCGCGGCGTGAGCGCCGGTGGCGACCGGCGCGCCCCTCGCCACCGGCGACCGGCCTTGGCCGAGCAGGTCACGGGTTCCGTCCGGCGGGGTCAGCGGGACCGATAGTGGTAGCCCCCCTGGAGCTCGAACCCCTCGCTCCCGTACAGGGCCTGTGCGGCCACGTTGGCCGCGGTGGTCACGAGGTAGGCCGAGCGGGTGCCGCCGTGCCGGGCCAGGGCGCGCAGGACGCTGCGGGCCAGGCCGCGGCGGCGAGCCCGGGGCAGGGTCGCCATGCAGTAGACGCCCAGCGTGTCGCCCTGCGGCACGCCGCGTCCGACGGCCAGCGGCACGCCGTCCTCCTCCACCGCGGCGTACCAGGCGGGCACGCCGGTGCAGATGCGCTCGGCCTCCTCCAGCCCGCTGCCGTACCTCCCGTCCACGGCCCACCACGTCCGCAGCCACGCCGGCCACGGGTGGTCCTCGACGCGCACGCGGTGCCCCGGCTCGGCCAGGCCGCCGGGGCCGACCATGACGACAGTGGGATCGACCAGCGCGTACCCGCGCGCCTCCAGCGCGGCGTCCAGCTCCGGCGCGGCCCGCGGCCCCACCGAGAAGACGCAGGGCCGGCCTCGGGCGGCGTAGAAGTCCTCGGCGGCGCCGACGGCCGCGTCCAGGTCGGCGGGCAGGTCCAGCGTGAGGACCGAGTTGGCCCGTTTGGTCACCCCGCCGGCGTACCGGAGGATCCAGCCGCCGTGCCGCTGCTGCTCGTACGCGGGCCAGGCCTCGTGGACAAGGAGGTCGACGTTCACCCGGAGGAGCCTAGCCACCCCGCCCGGGCGTGTCGGGTGCGGCCCCGCCGACGGGCGCCCGTGGCGCGTGCGACGGGCTGGCCTGGGACAATGGTGTCGTGTTGATTCTGTTGCCACCGTCGGAGGGCAAGGCGTCCGAAGGCAGCGGCCCTCCCCTGGGCGACCTCTCCTTCCCGGCTCTCGACCGGCCGCGGGGGCGGGTGCTCACCGCGCTCGCCAAGGCGTCGCGGCGGCGTGACGCACTTGACGTGCTGGGCCTGACGCCGGGGCTGGCCGGCGAGCTCACCAAGAACCTGGCGCTCCGGACGGCCGCCACGTTGCCCGCCGCCGAGCTTTACACCGGCGTCCTGTACGACAACCTCGGTCTCGGCACCCTGGACGGCGAGGCCAGGCGGCGGGCGGAGGAGTCGGTGCTCGTCTTCTCGGGGCTGTGGGGCGTGCTCCGGATCACCGACCGGGTGCCCCCGTACCGGCTGTCCATGGGCGTCAGCCTGCCCCCGCTCGGCGGGCTGGCCGCCTTCTGGCGCCCGCTGGTGACGAAACAGCTCGATCCGCTCGCGGGGCTGGTGGTGGACCTGCGGTCGGCCACGTACGCCGGGGCCTGGCAGCCGGGTGACCGGTCGGTGGCGGTACGGGTGTTCAAGGACGGCAAGGTCGTCAGCCACATGGCCAAGGCCACCCGCGGTGAGGTCGCCAGGGCCCTGCTGGAGTCCGGCGGCGACCCCGCCTCCCCCGACGAGCTGGCCAAGACCCTGGACACGCTGGGCTACCTGGTGGGACTGACCGCCCCCACCCGGCCGGCCCGCCCGTGGACGCTCGACATCCGGCTGTGAACGAGCGGCCCCGCAGACGCGGGAGCCCCGCGCCTGCGAGGCAGGGCGGGGCTCGGGCGTCGTGCGGGAAGGTCAGTCGAGGTAGTCGCGCAGCACCTGGGACCTGGACGGGTGGCGCAGCTTGGACATCGTCTTCGACTCGATCTGCCGGATGCGCTCGCGCGTCACCCCGTAGACCTTGCCGATCTCGTCGAGCGTCTTGGGCTGACCGTCGGTGAGGCCGAACCGCATGGACACGACGCCCGCCTCTCGCTCCGACAACGTGTCGAGAACGGAGTGCAGCTGCTCCTGCAGCAGCGTGAAGCTGACGGCGTCGGCCGGGACGATGGCCTCGGAGTCCTCGATGAGGTCGCCGAACTCGCTGTCGCCCTCCTCACCGAGGGGGGTGTGCAGCGAGATGGGCTCGCGGCCGTACTTCTGGACCTCGACGACCTTCTCGGGCGTCATGTCCAGCTCGCGGGCCAGCTCCTCGGGCGTGGGCTCGCGGCCGAGGTCCTGCAGCATCTGCCGCTGGACCCGGGCCAGCTTGTTGATCACTTCGACCATGTGGACCGGGATGCGGATGGTCCGCGCCTGGTCGGCCATGGCGCGGGTGATCGCCTGCCGGATCCACCACGTGGCGTAGGTGGAGAACTTGTAGCCCTTGGTGTAGTCGAACTTCTCGACCGCGCGGATCAGACCGAGGTTGCCCTCCTGGATCAGGTCCAGGAACAGCATGCCGCGGCCGGTGTAGCGCTTGGCCAGCGAGACCACCAGGCGGAGGTTGGCCTCCAGGAGGTGGTTCTTGGCCCGGCGGCCGTCCTCGGCGATCCACTCCAGCTCGGCCCGGACGTCGACCGGAAGGCCGTCGGCCTCGGAGCTGCCGAGCTGCTCCTCGGCGAACAGGCCCGCCTCGATGCGCTTGGCCAGCTCGACCTCCTGCTCGGCGTTGAGCAGGGGGACCTTGCCGATCTGCTTGAGGTAGTCCTTGACCGGGTCGGCGGTGGCGCCGGCGGCGGCGACCTGCGCGACCGGGGCGTCATCGTCGTCGTCGGACAGGATGAGGACCTCGTCCTCGCTCTTCTGGGTGGCGACGGTGGCGGCCACGTCGGCGGCCTTGGGCTCGTCGTCGGACTCGTCGTCGGACTCGGACTCGGTCTCGGCCTCGGCGGCGATCTCCTCGTCGTCGATGGCGATGTCCTCGAGGTCCTCCAGCTCCACGTCGCCGTCGAGCTCGATGTCCTCGTCGTCGTCCACGCCGTCGACGGGCTTCGGCTTGGTCTCGGCAGGCCCAGCGGTCTCAGGCTTGGCCTTCTTGGCGGGCGGCGCCGCCTTCTTGGCCGCCGGGGCGGCCTTCTTCGGGGGGGCCGGCTTCTTGGCAGCGGGCTCGTCCTCGGTGGCGCCCACGACCGCGGTCACGGTCTCGGGCTTCTGCTCCTTGGCGGCCGCTGCGGCCTTGGTCTTGACGGGGGCGGCGGTGCGGCGCTTTGCTGGACCACGAGACTTCTTCGGCGCAGCCGAATCCGCGGCGGTCACCACCACGGTCACGCCCTCTTTGCTGAGGTTCCGCAGGAATGCGGCGGCGTGCGACATGGGGATGTCCGCCTCTTCAAAAGCCTGGCGGACATCCTCGGACTCGAGGAAACCCTGCGAGCGCCCACGCTCGAGCAGTCGCTGAATGACGGGCTCGTTCAGCTCTTGTGGCTTCGAGCGAGTCGAACTTGCAGGCGACACGAACACCTCTCGAACGAACGCGTGGCGACAATGGACCCAGATGCCCGCTGGGGGGCTGATGCCTCTCTCGGAGATCGGTGAGGCCGTGCGGACCGCGACGGACCTGCCCAGCATTGTGGCACGACCACGCACTCCATACGGCCACCTCCCGGCGGTTGACCTCCACCCTAGGCCGACCCAGACAGTAGTGCGTACGTAAGCGCGCCACTGATACCCGAAAGCAACCCTTATGACTGTTTCATTCAGTCACTCTTCGTGGCGGGCGGCACGTGGATGGCCAGGGCGGTAACGTCATCATCTTGTTCATATCCCGACAACATCCGGTCAACCAGGAAGTCCAGCAGCATATGGGGACTTCTGACGACCTCGGGCGGCGCTTCGGTCACAACACTGCAAATCTCCGCGAGTCCCGCGTCCAGTCCACGCTTGCGGTTCTCCACCAGACCGTCGGAGTAGAGCACCGCGGTGTGGCCCGGCGGCACCACGAACCTGAACTGCCGGCGGCTCGTCGGCCAGCCCAGCGGCGTGCCGGGCTGCGCGTCGCACAGCACGGCCGTGCCCTGCGGGGAGACCAGCACGGGTGGCGGATGACCGGCGAGCGCCAGCGTGCCCTCACCGGTGACGGGCTCGACGACCATGTAGGCGAGGGTGGTGACCTGCTCCTCCTCCTCGGTGGCGTCGAAGACCCGGTCGAGGCCGGTCAGCACCGCCGCGGGCGGCGGGTTGGTCAGCGCCAGCGCCCGCATGGCGTTGCGGATGCGGCCCATGCCCGCGGCGGCCTTGACGCCCTTGCCCATGACGTCGCCGACCACGGCCGCGACCCGGCCGTCCTGGAGCACGAAGGCGTCGTACCAGTCGCCACCGACCTGCACGTGGCGGCTGCCGGAACGGAACCGCTGGGCCAGCTCCAGACCCTTGACCACCGGAAGGCGGTCGGGCAGCAGGCTGCGCTGCAACGTCTCGGCGGTGCGGTGCTCACGCTCGAACAGGGTGGCGCGCTCGACCGCCAGCGCGCACTGACCGGCCAGCGCCTCCAGGAAGACGCCGTCCTCCTGGGAGATCTTCTGCGGCCGGGTGAACGAGAAGCGCAGCGCGCCGAGCGCCCGGCCCGCGGCCAGCAACGGCAGGCCCACCCAGGCTCGCTCGTCGCTGCTGCTGAGGTAGTTGGCCAGCACCCGCTCGTCGCCGCCCGCCTCCAGCAGCTGCGACTTCAGGCTCTCGGGCGACTCGGCGAACACCGGCCGCCGGCTGTTGACCGCCATGGTCATCACGCTGGAGTGGGAGAGCGGGATCTCCTCGCCGGTCGTGCCGGACGCCTCGGGGACGCCCTCGCCGTTGATCAGCTTGAGCGCGGCCCGGTCGGTGTCGAGCAGCGCGACCGCCGAACGGTCGGCGGCCAGCGCGGTGCGGCCCACGTCGATGATGACCTGCACCACCTGCTCGACCGTGAGCGCCTCGGCCAGCATCGCCGTTGCGCCCTGCAGGCGCGCCGTGCGCAGCGCCGCGGCGCCGAGCTGGTCGGTCAGCCTGCCGCGCATCTCCTCGGCCTCACGCTGCGGCGTGACGTCGGTGTTGGCGCCGACCCACTCGACCACCCGGCCGTGCCGGATGATCGGCACGGCGCGCACCTCGAAGTGGCGGTAGCCGCTGGCCCGGGTGCGCACCCGGTAGTTCCACTCGAACATGGTGCGGCCGCGCAGCGCCTCCTTCCAGGCCTCCTCGGTCTGCTGGCGCTCCTCCGGGTGCACCACGTCGAGCCAGCCGTGCGCGAGGTACTCCTCCAGACCCTGGCCGGTGATGGCGCGCCACTGCGGCGCGTCCTCGACCACCGTGCCCGTGGGCGAGGTGATCCAGACGAGCTGCGACTGCGCCTCGACCAGCGAGCGGTAGCGCTCCTCGCTGCGCCGGAGGTCCTCCTCGGTCTGGCGGCTCTCGGTCACGTCCATGCCGATGAGCGCCACGGCCCGCAGCTCGCCCGCGTCGTCGTGGACCGGTGAGAACGACAGCGACCAGTGGCGGGTCTCGCCCTCGGGCGTGCGCACCCGTACCCGGCTCTCGGTGACCGGCGCGTCGCTCTCGACGACGCCCTGCACCGCGTGGACGACGACCGGCGCGAGGTCGGCGGCGAGGGCCTCGGCCGGGGTCCGGCCGGCCAGCCGCTCGGCCGGCACGCCGACGACGTCGCTGAACACGTCGTTGACCCGCTGGAGGCGGCCGTCGGGCTCGAGGAAGGCGAAGGCGAACTGCGCCTCGGAAAGCAGGCCCTTGAACAGGGCGGAGTCCGAGATGTCCACATCCGACTCCCGGGGACGGGGAACGGAGGTCTCGGCGCTCATGCTCGGCACCTCCGTCGCGTGCCAGGGTCTCCCACGCGGCACATCTCCATAACTGTGTATCGGCGTAGCGCGGCTCCGGGCGACCGGATCCTGCAGTACATCATCGGCGATGGGCATGCGCGGACGGAAGTCCCGGCAGCCATACCATCAACGCATCCTGTCAAAATCGCTCCACGTTGCGCAGCAAGATCAGGCTACTTGGCCTTGGCCGCCCGCTTGGACTCCTGTTTGGCGGCCCGTACGCGACCCAGCGTGTCGGCGTCGACCACATCCGCCACCGACCGGAAGGACCCCTCCTCGCCGTACGGCCCCGCCGCCTCGCGCCATCCTGGCGGCCGGACGCCTAGTTGCTTGCCGAGCAATGCCAAAAATATCTGGGCTTTCTGCTTGCCGTAACCAGGAAGCGCCTGCAGCCTGCGGAGAAGATCTTTGCCGTCGGCGGCCTCGGTCCAGATGCGCTCCGGCCGGCCCGCGTGGTGTTCGACGAGGTAGGCGGCGAGCTGCTGGACCCTGGCGGCCATCGACGATGGGTAGCGGTGCACGGCGGGTTTCTCGGCCAGCAGCGCCGCGAACGCCTCGGGGTCGTAGGAGGCGACCTCCTCGGCGGTGAGGTCGCGGCCGAGGCGCTGGGAGATCGTGTAGGGCCCGGCGAACGCCTGCTCCATCGGGATCTGCTGGTCGAGCAGCATGCCGACGAGGAGGGCGAGCGGACTGCGGCCGAGCAGGTCGTCGGCCTCCGTCCGCTGGGCGAGCTGGATGCGCATGGGAACAGCTTCGCACGAAAGGAGTTGCCGAGAAGCGAACACAGGCGTAGTGGAGGCTTGACACGGGCCCGAGAAAAGATGGAATGGGAGCGCAAGTCGCCCTGCGTCCATTCCTAGGGGTTTGCCCCTGGGCATCCAGAGGAATCTGACACCTATGCTCGCTCTGGCCACTCGCTTCCTCAGGGAGCCGGTCAGTCTCAGGCTGGCCGAGGAGTTCCTGACCGTGCCCGTGGACACGATCGACCGCTGCGTCGCCGACGTGTGCGCCTGCGCGCAGCACCTCGGGATCTCGGCGACACCGGAGATCGTGGAACGCATCGCCCGCGAGCACCTGCTCGCGATCGTCAACTCCGCCCCGCCGCCCCGGCCTCCCCGATAACATCGAGGTCACCGGGCCGCGTTCTACGCACCGTTTGCGCCTGGAATGCGAGAGAGTGAGGGCGTGCGCCGACACCGACGAGATCCCAGGGAGAGCACTCCACCGGACGAAGTGTTCAAGGAAATGGTGCAGGCGGCACGCGAGCTGCTCGCCGTGCGCAGCCCCCTTGACGCGGAGTTGATGGTATCCGACATGATCGGCGCCTGGTGGGGTCGGAGGGTCCGGGGCGGCGACGTCGAGCAGGTGCTCGGCGAGGGGCTGGTCGACTACGCGGCCAAGGCGGGCACGCCGGCGTCGCTGACGCTGCTCATCTGCCTGGCCTACCTCGGCACGGCGCGCCAGGGCGCCAAGGCCGAGGGCGCGGCGCTGGCGATGATGGAGTCGGGCGTGGCGAGGCCGGGCTGGGCCGACCGGGTGGGCGCGGTCAAGCCGACCGGCTGCTACGTCTCCCGTGACGCCTACGGCGACCAGGACACCGTCATCTGCACGTTCGCCTACCGCTTCGGCGAGGGCGAGCGGGCGCGCCCCGAACCGGCCGGGCCGGGCCGCGAGCCGCACGCGCTGGTCATGGTCGTCGACCACAACATGTCGGGCATGGCGCGCGACGCCTGGGTCTCCTCCCACGTGGACAAACTTCTCGAACAGGCCCGCGCCGAGGCGGCGGGCAACCCGATGCTGCTGTTCGAGGAGATCGAGCCCCAGCAGGCCAGGGCGCTGCTGGAGTCGGCGATGAAGGCGACGGGCGAGCCGAAGACCCCGCCCCCGGTCAGCGAGAGCTACAGCGCCTACCACGCCTTCGCCCGGGCGCGGCTCAAGGCGCTGCCGCCGGGCCGCAAGCGCCCGGCCCCGCTCCACATCGAGGCGCCCTACAGCCGCGAGCGGCGCGCCATGCTGGCCGCCGAGTTCCTCGCCTCCGACGCCGCCGAGCACCTGTCCGACCCGTCCGCCGCCTCCCGCTGCGCCGACCACATCATCGACTACGGCTGCGAGCAGGACTTCAGCCGGCCCCTGCGGGTCAGCCCGACCAAGTGCGAGACGTTCCTGCTCGACTGGCTGCCGCGCAAGGTCATGCTGACCACGGCCGAGCAGGAGGCCATGCCGCACGTGCTCGCGGCGTGGGTGCGGTTCGCGGCGGTGCGCACCGGCCTGCCCGAACGCGGGCTGAAGGCCACGCTGGACGCCGTCTGGGAGGCGATCGGCAAGTTCCCCGAGGCCTACCGCGACCCGACCTCGTTCGGGCTCGACCGGCCGCTGCTGGAGCGGCTGCTGCCCGACGGCGACCTGTCGGCGCTGGCCAGGCGGGTGTTCGCGTTCCCGTTCCTGCAGGGCGTGCACAACGGCGTCACCCTCGACGACCTCAACCCAGCCGACGAGGCCGACCGGCGCACGCTGCTGGAGATGGACCACGTCGGCCCGGTCGACGAGGAGCACCTGGCCTGGCACGAGGAGATCGCCACCCGGCTGTGGGAGGGCGATCCTCCACAGCTGTGGGAGGCGGCACAGCGGCTGCTCGACCTGGGCCACGACCGCCACGACGTGCTCCACGTGCTCATCGAGATCGCCGAGCGCATCGGCGACGACCCCGACGAGCTGGCCGCCGCCCTGGACGACATCGCCGACATCCCCGACGGGATCTAGAATCCCGTTCGATGGCGACGGGCACCCGGCTCGCGGCGGGTCGTCACCTGGCGTGGGCGGCACGCAGACCCGGATGCCGTCCGCCGCGCGCCGCGCCGGCCGGCGCGCGATGATGGGGTCCGTGACTCCTCCGCTCCCTGAAGGAAGCGGCTTCTCGCTAAGCCGCTTGGGCAGCCTGGCGAAGGGCAAGCCCTGCCCTCAAGATGTTGGTCGCCGCGTTCACGTCGGCGTGCGCGGTGTGCCCGCACGCCGTACAGGCGAACGCGGCCTGGGTGCGGCGGTTCTCCTTCGCCACGTGCCCGCAGCGCGAGCAGGTGCGGGAGGTGTTGCGGGGATCGACTGCGATCAGCTCTCGACCGGCGCTTTCAGCCTTGTGCGCGAGGATCGTCAGGAACACCCCCCAACCCGCGTCGAGAATCGAACGGTTGAGCCCGGATTTAGCGGCGACGTTACGGCCGGGCGCCTCGATCGTGCCGGACGCCGAACGGGTCATGTTCGCGATCCGCAGGTCCTCGTGCACGATCACGTCGCAGCCACGGACCAGCGCCAAGGCGGCCTTGTGCGCGCCGTCCACCCGCTGCCGCCGCACCTTGGCGTGCAACGCGGCGACACGGGCCACGACCTTACGGCGGCGCTTGGACCCCCGCTTCTTGCGGGCCAGTTCTCGCTGGGCCGACGCCAGACGGCCGGCGCAGGCGGCCAGGTGCCGCCGGTTGTCGATATGGTGGCCGTCGCTGGTCGTGACCAGCGAGGCGACACCCAGGTCGATCCCCGCGACCACGCCCGTGGCGGGCAGCGGCTGCGCGGGCACGTCGTCGCACGACAGCACCACGTACCAGCGGCGGCCTTCACGCTTGACGCTGATCGTCTTCACCCGGCCCTTCACGGCCCGGTGCTGGTGCACCCGGACGTGGCCGACGCCCTGCAGGCGCACGAACGTGGCGGCCGGATGCTCGGGCTGGGAGTCCCACCGGCAGCCGTCACCGTCCTTCGGCCATTCCACCGTGTCGAACCAGCCCCGCCCCTTGAAACGCGGGAACCCCGGCGCGCGCCCGGCCTTGACCCGGTCGAAGAACGCCCGGAACGCCCTGTCCAGCCGTCGCAGCGTGGCCTGCTGGGAAGAGAACGACCACCGACCCTGACCCTCTCCATCGTCGGCGCGGACGTGCTTCAACTCCGCCGACTGATCGCCATAGCGGACACTCACCCCGGCCCTGGCGTAGGCGGTGCGCCGGTGCTCCAGAGCGGCGTTGTACAACTGCCGGTGATCCTCCAGGCAAGCGGCCAGCGCGGCGGCCTGCCTGCTGGTGGGACGCAGCAGAAACTTGAACGACCTGCGCACACCCACCTCCCACGCTCGGTAACGACGCGACCACGGTACCGGCAGGCACCGACAAAACCCGGAAGGAGACCCGTGATCCGCAGACCTGACAGGTCACGGCACGCTCGGGCCTTGACGGCCCTCCCGCTCCCGATTCCCCCGACGGCTGAAGCCGCCGGTCCCCTCGGGAGGCTCTGATGGACCTGAACGCCGACCTGGGCGAAGGCTTCGGCATCTGGCGGCTCGGCGACGACCTCGCGCTGCTCGACATCGTCACGAGCGCCAACGTGGCCTGCGGGTTCCACGCAGGCGACCCGGTGACCATCAGGCGCACCTGCGCGGCGGCCGTGGACCGGGGCGTGTCGATCGGGGCGCAGGTGTCCTACCGCGACCTGGCCCACTTCGGGCGGCGCGAGATGGACCTGGAACCCGAGGAGCTGTGCGCCGAGGTGCTCTACCAGCTCGCGGCGCTCGACGGCATCGCCCGGGCGATGGGCGGCCGGGTGTCGTACGTCAAACCGCACGGCGCGCTGTACAACCGGGTCTGCCGCGACGAGGAGCAGGCGGCGGCGCTGATCGACGCCGTGGCCGACTACGACCCGTCGCTGCCGGTGCTGACGCTGCCCGTGTCGGTCGTCCACGCCGTCGCGGCGGCCGCGGGAGTGCCCGCCGTGGCCGAGGCGTTCGCCGACCGGGCCTACACGTCCGCGGGCACGCTGGTACCGCGCCGCGAGCCGGACGCGGTGATCCACGACGAGCGGACGGTGGTGGAGCGCGCGGTGCGCATGGCCGTGGACGGGCTGGTGACGTCGGTCGAGGGCACGGCGGTGACCGTGGGGGCGCGGTCGATCTGCGTGCACGGCGACACGCCCGGCGCGGTGCGGCTGGCCCGGGCCGTGCGTGACAGCCTGCTGGAGGCCGGGGTGGTCCTGCAATCATTCGCGTGACATGACGGCCCTTCCCGGCGGGTGAGTGCCCCGGCGGGGGCCTGCGCGCCCGTGAGCGTCGCGCGAGACGTGCCGGTCGCCGCTCAGCGGCCGGTCACAGCTCGACCTGGCCGGTGACGCAGGTGACGCAGGAGCCGCCGACCCACACGTCGCCGCCGTCGTCGGTGGAGACGTGCACGCGCCCGGCCCGTCCGAGCGCGGTGCCCTGCGCCGCCACGTAAGGAGCGGCGGCGCGGCCGGTGCGCAGCAGCCACTGGGCGACCGAGGCGTTGAGGCTGCCCGTGACGGGGTCCTCAACCGTGCCGGCCTCGGACGGGCAGAAGGCGCGCAGCTCGAACGCGTGGGGGGAGCCCGGCGGGTGGGGGCCCACCACGCCGAGGTCGAGGTCGACCCGGCCGGGCCGCAGCGCGAGCACCGCCTCGGCGTCGCGGAGCAGCACCGCCACCCAGCCGGGCCCGTTGTCCGCCCACTCCAGGTCGACGATCTCCTCGCGGCCGATGCCGAGCAGCCCGGCGATGTGCCCGGCGAGCGCTTCGTCGACCGGCCCCGACCGCAGCAGCGGCGGCGCGGCGAACGCGAGGCCGTCTCCCGACCTGCGCACCCGCACCAGCCCGGCGCCGCACTGCTGGACGATCTCGCCAGGGGTTCTGGGGACGCCACCGGCCTGCAGCCAAGCGTGGCAGGTGCCGAGCGTGGGGTGCCCGGCGAACGGCAACTCGCTGGAACCGGTGAAGATCCGCACCTGGTAGTCGGCCTCCGGATCGGACGGCGGCAGCAGGAACGTGGTCTCCGACAGGTTGGTCCAGTGGGCGAAGCGCTGCATTTGCGCCGTGGTCAGTCCTTGGCCGTCGAGGACGACGGCGAGCGGGTTGCCGAGGTAGGGGACGGCGGTGAAGACGTCGACCTGGGCGAAGGGGCGGGACATGGGTGAGGCTCCTGTGAGTCGTGCCGGTCTGGGGACAGTCGTCGTGGTGGTGCCAGGGGGATCGCCGTCATCTCCTCCTCGTGGACGCGTACAGCGCCATCCAACCGCCGGGGGCCGCGCTCTCCCAGAGCCAATCCGCCGAAATTGGTCCTTGCCTCGGTCCAATTCCGGCTGGGCGTGCGGTGTCGGCTCGGGGTGCCGTTCCGCACGCGAGCGATCCACTGCTCACCACACGCCCTAACGTTTGCCCCATGTCCGAAAAGCCATCACGGGTCGAACTGAGCCCGCTCACCCTCTCCGACCAGGACGAGTTCTGCTCGCTCGTGCGGGCCAGCACCGAGCTGCACCTGCCGTGAATGCAACTGCCCGCGACCGCGGAGGAGTTCCGGGTCTGGATGCGCCGCTTCGACGACGGCACCAACCTGGGCTTTCTGATCCGGGTGCGGGAGACCGGCGCAGCCGCCGGAACGGTCAACATCAACTCGATCATCCGGGGCCGTCGCCCGCCTACCTCTACATCGACGGGGCCTGGCGCGACCACGAGCGCTGGTCCGTCACCGCACCGAACCCCTGGGAACCCGACCCGTCCCTTCCCGAGGTGTGATCGGCGAGCAGGCTAGGACTCACTCCCTCGGCTCTGCGGGGCGAGGAGGGCCTCCACCCGGGCGACGGCCGCGTCGAGCGCGGCCTGCGGCACCGGCTCGAACAACTCCACGACGGCCCGGCCGTCCTTCGGCTCCCAGACACCGGCGACCCGGCCGTCATGCAGGACGACCGGGGAGATCCAGCCCGCCTGGCGGCTGACCCGCGCCTTGGCCTCGGCCGGGACGAGCGGCTCCAGGCTGCGGGGCGCGCCCAGGATGTAGGGGTCGAAGCCGGGCAGCAGGTGCACCTCGCCGCCCGGTCGGGTGGCGGCGAGGTCGTCGAGGTGCTCGGTCAGGGCGAGCAGCGTGTGGCCGTCGGCGGTCGTCACCTCGGTCACCTCGGGCGCGAGGTCGCGGAACCACGCCCTGAGGACGGCCTTGCGCGCCACCCCGCCGAACAGCCACGCGTCGAACATCTCGGGCGTGGCCGGGCCGTGGGCGCCGAGGAAGGCACGGGCCAGCGCGACCCCGGCCTCCTCCTGGGGCGGCGGCTCGGCGGGCCAGGCGGGCAGCCAGCGCCGCGGCGCGGTGAACGTCACCCTGCCGTCACGCGGCGGGCCGTAGCACAGCTCGCCCAGCCGGCTGAGCGGCTTGAGCAGCGCGCCCCAGCCGGAGGTGAGCGCCTCGCGCAGGTGGGCGTCGCCGGTGACCTCGACGACGGCGTCGACCAGCTCCTCGCGGGTCAGCGGGTGCTCACCCAGAGCCTGCGGGACGGCGTCGATGACGGCGTCGATCTCGGCGGCGGTGACGCCGTGGCCGCGCTGCCAGGAGCCTTTCTCCCAGAAGCGCAGCGTGGACAGGGCCGAGCAGTAGGCGGGCAGCTCATCGGCGGGGACGAGATGCAGGGTGCCGCGCATGACCCACGTCTTGGCGAGCGTGCGGTGCTCCCACAGCGCCGCGTCGATCTCGCCGGCCGCCTGCCGGGCGCTCCTGAGCGCCACAGCGAGCTGGGCCGAGGAGGCCACCTGGGTCTGCACCCCGCACAGCCGGCGGGCGATCGCCACCGCGCCGGCACCGCCGGGGCCCGCCACGAACTGGCGGGACAGCCGCCATGTCAGAATCTGCGGCCAGGTCAGGGAAAGTGTCACCGTCCACTTGTACCGGACCCGGCCGACAGTTCGGCGGGCGGTCAGGCGGTGAAGCCGATGTCCTCGTAGCGCAGGTCGTAGAAGCCCCGGGCGCCGACGTTGGCCAGCGTCGCGCGGACGGCGACGTTCTGCGGCCGCTGGTAGAGGGGCAGCACGTTGACCTCCTGCCAGATCAGCCGGTCGGCCGCGTTGGCGGCCTCCCGGGCCCGCGCCGGGTCGAGCGTCCGGGCGGCCTTGTTCATCGCGTCGTCGATGGCCTTGGAGCCGGTGCGGCCGAAGTTGGCGTTCCACGTGGTGCCGTCGGGGCTGTCGGCGTAGATGCCGTAGCTGCTCGACACCGGGAACGGCGTGCCGATGTACGAGAAGGCCGTGAGGTCGAAGTTGCCGGGGATGACGTACTTGGTGAAGAAGTCGTCGCCCGGGACCGCCTGGATGGTGACCTTGACGCCGATCTGCCCGAGCATGGTCTGCGCCAGCTCCGCCTCCGACTTGCTGATCTGCACGCCCGACGGCACCACGAACCGCAGGGCCAGCGGTTTGCCGTCCTTCTGCCGCACGGCGCCGACCGGCTTCCAGCCGGCCTCGTCCAGCAGCCTCCCGGCCCGTAGCGGGTCGTGGCCGCCGAGGTCGCCGGCGTTGTCCTGGTAGCCGTCCTGGGTGTTCATGAAGAAGTGGTTGTTCAGCGGCGTGGTGGGCCAGTCGAGGCCCTGGAGATCGGATCGGGCGATGGCCTGCCGGTCGATGCCGAGCTGGACCGCCTGGCGCACCCGCACGTCGCGCAGCAGCTCGGCGGAGCCGTTGAGGGTGAAGTGCCGGAAGTCGGGCCCTGCCGCCTGGCGCACCTGGGCGTCGGGGGTGGAGCGGGCGCGGGCGTAGTCGGGGGCGGAGGGGCCGATGTCGGCGATGTCCAGCTCGCCGTTGCCGAACGCGCCGATCAGCGAGTCCTGCTCGGAGGCGCGGTAGACGATCTGGTCGAGCTTGGCCCGCTCACCCCACCACTGCTCGTCGCGCACCAGCGTGACGGTCTTGGCCGTCTGGTCGAACGCCTTGAACCGGAACGGCCCGGCCGTCACCGGGATGCGGTTGAGCCAGGCCGTGTTGAACGCCTCGGGCGTCCGGTTGACCGAGGCGGGCAGCAGCGGCCCGAACAGCGACTGCCAGTCGCCGAACGGCCGGGCGAAGGTCACCACCACCTCATGGTCGTCCCGTCCCCTGGCCACCTTCTCGATGTCCTGGTAGCCGGTGGACGACACGATGTGGAAGGCGGGATCGTCGCCGTTGAGCGCCCGCCACTGGGCATCGTAGTCGGCCCAGGTGATCGGCTTGCCGTCCGACCATCTGGCCTTGGGGTTGAGCCGGTAGGTGACCACCTGCTCGGGCTTGTGGCGGGTGACCTCGGCGCTGAGCAGGTAGTCGGGGTTGGGCGTGATCTCCGCCGTCTGGTCGGACAGGAACGGCGACGGCAGCAGCGCGTTGGTGATCATCGCGGCGACGGCGAGGTTGCCGTCGACGTGGTTGCGGTTCCACTGGGCGGGGAACTCGTTGACGCCCCAGCGCAGCGTGCCGCCGTCCTTGACCTTCTCGCGCGGCTGCGGGTTGATGTCGTACGCCTTGACGGCCCGGCCGCCGTCGTCGCCGGGCACGCCACCCGGGCCGCCCTGACCGCCGCAGCCGGCCAGCGGGCCGGCGACGGCCACCGCCACCATCATGGCGGTGGCGAGTCGTGTTGCTCTCATGTAAGCGACCTTCCTGGTCTAGACGACGTCGAGCCGCCGCGCGAAATGGCAGGCGACGCCGTGGTCATCGTCACCGTGCCCGCCGGAACCGTCCCAGCCGGGACCGTCACCACCGGGACCGTCACCACCGGGACCGTCACCGCCGGCGCGGCCGGTGAGCGGCCGCACGACGGGCTCGGCGGTGACGCACCGGGCCCGCTCGTCGTCGGTCAGCTCCGAACGGAACATCGGGCATCGGGTGCGGAAGCGGCAGCCCGACGGCGGGTGCGCCGGGCTCGGGAGGTCGCCTTCGAGCAGGATCCGCGCGCGGGTGCGCTCGCGGACCGGGTCGGGCAGCGGGACGGCCGACAGCAGCGCCTGCGTGTACGGGTGGGCGGGCGCGTCGTAGACCGCCTCGACGGCCCCGATCTCGGCGATGCGGCCGAGGTACATGACGGCCACCCGGTCGGCGATGTGGCGCACCACCGCGAGGTCGTGCGCCACGAACAGGTAGGACAGGCCGAGCCGAGCCTTCAACCCCGCCAGTAGGTTGATCACCCCGGCCTGGATCGACACGTCGAGCGCGGAGACCGGCTCGTCCAGCACCAGCAGCCGCGGCTCCAGCGCCAGCGCGCGGGCGATGCCGACGCGCTGGCGCTGGCCGCCGGAGAAGTCCTGCGGGTAGCGCCCGGCGTGCTCGGGCGCCAGTCCCACCAGGTCGAGCAGTTCGCGCACGCGCCGGGCCGGGTCGCCCGCGCCGTGGGTGCGCAGCGGCTCGGCGAGGATGTCGTGGACGGTCATGCGCGGGTCGAGCGAGGCCAGCGGATCCTGGAAGACCACCTGCATGTCGCGCCGGATCGCCTTGCGCTCGGCCCTGCCGAGACGGGCCGTGTCGCGGCCGAGCACCACGATGCGGCCCTGCTGCGGCTCGGCGAGCTCCAGGATCTCCATGAGTGTCGTCGTCTTGCCGCAGCCCGACTCGCCGACCAGGCCGAGCGTCTCGCCCCGGCGCACGTCGAAGCTGACGCCCGCCACGGCCTCCACGGTGCCGACCCGGCGTCTGAACAGCGTCCCCTTCAGCAGCGGGTAGTGCTTGACCAGCCCTTCGACCTGCAGCACCGGCTCGGCGGGCCGGGTCCGGGTGACCGGGGCGCGGGTCACGCCGGGGGCCACGGCCGGAGGCGGGCCGGCGTCCTCCCAGCGGACGCAGGCGGCCCGATGCCCGGGGCCGACGTCGAACAGCGGCGGCTCCGCCTCGTCGCAGACCGGTGTCCGCAGCGCGCAACGCGGCGCGAACGGGCAACCGGATGGCAGCGCGGCGGGCGCGGGCGGGCTCCCCTCGATCGGCGTCAGCGGCCGCCGCCCGTCGCGGTCGACCCGCGGAATCGATCCGAGCAGCCCCACCGTGTACGGCATGCTCGGCCGGTGGTAGACGTCGTCCACGTCGCCCACCTCGACCGGGCGGCCCGCGTACATGACCATCACCCGGTCGGCGAACCCGGCCACCACCCCCAGATCATGGGTGATCATGACGATCGCGGCGCCGGTCTCGCGCTGCGCCGTCTTCAGCACGTCCAGGACCTGTGCCTGGACGGTCACGTCGAGGGCGGTCGTCGGCTCGTCGCAGATGATCACGTCGGGGTCGTTGGCGATGGCCATGGCGATCACGACGCGCTGCCGCATGCCGCCGGAGAACTCGTGCGGGAAGGCGAGCGCCCGCTGCGCCGGGTTGGGGATGCCGACCAGGTCGAGCAGGGCGACGGCTCTGACCAGAGCCTGCTCCCGGGTGACCCGCTGGTGGACGCGTACGGCCTCGGCGATCTGGTCGCCCACCCGGTAGACGGGGGTCAGGGCGGACAGCGGGTCCTGGAAGACCATCGACATGGCCCGGCCGCGCAGCGCGGTCAGCTCCCTCTCGCGCGCGCCGATCAGCTCCCGGCCGTGCAGCCGCACCGAGCCGGTGACGCGGGCGCCGCGCGGCAGCAGGCCCATCACGGCGGCGGAGGTGACCGACTTGCCGGAGCCGGACTCGCCGACGATGCCGAGGACCTCCCCGGGCCGCACCTCGTAGCCGACCCCGCGGACGGCGTGCACGTCGCCGAACCAGACGTTGAGGTCGCGCACTTCCAGGACGGGCGCGGTCCGGACGGGCCGGGCGGCGGGCGCGGTCGTCATCGCGGCCTCGCCGCGGGCGCGGTCGTCATCGCGGCCTCGCCGCGGCCGGGTCGAACGCGTCGCGCAGGGCGTCGCCGACGAGGTTGACCGCGAGCACGGTCGCCACCAGCAGCCCGGCGACGAACCAGAACGTCCACGGGGCGTAGACGGCGGTCCTGGCGCCGTCGGCGATCAGCGTGCCGAACGACACGTCGGGCGGTTGGATGCCGAACCCGAAGTAGGACAGGGACGTCTCGGTGAGGATGGCCGCGCTGACGTTGAGGGTGGCGTCGACGATGAGCAGCGACGACAGGTTGGGCAGCACGTGCCTGAAGATGATCGTGATCGGTGGTACGCCGATGAAGCGGGCGGCCTGGATGAACTCGCGCCGCTTCAGCGAGACCGTCATCCCCCTGACGATCTTGGAGGTGACCATCCACAGGAACAGCGCCAGCATGGCCACGAACAGCACCCACGTCCCCGACCCGAACATCGGCGACATGATGGCCAGGATGAGGAACGCGGGCAGCACCAGCAGCAGGTCGGTCAGCCAGGTCAGCGCCCGGTCGGTCCAGCCGAGGAAGTAGCCGGCGAAGGCTCCCACAAGGGCGGCCAGCGCGGTGGACACCAGCGCCGCGAGCAGGCCGACGACGAGCGACTTCTGCATGCCGCGCAGCGTCACGGCGAGGACGTCGGCCCCGGTCTGCAGGGTGCCGAGCCAGTGGGCGGCCGACGGCGGCTGCAGGAACGCGGTGAAGTCACGGTCGGTGTAGGACCACGGGCTGACCAGCGGGCCGGCGAAGGCGAGCAGGAAGAGCAGGCCGAGCAGGGTCAGGCCGGCGCGCCCGCGCGGGGTGGCCAGGAAGCGCCTGGCCACCACCCTGCCTCTGGAGGGGGGCCGCGGCTCGGGACCGCCGGTCAGGTCCTCGGCCAGCTCCTCCTCCGACAGCGTCATCCGGCGCTCACCCGGCCCTCACCCGCGGGTCGAGCGCGACGTGCAGCAGGTCGGCGGCCAGTGACGCGCACAGCACCGCGACCGCGGCGAGGACGGAGATGGCGGCCACCGTGTTGACGTCGTTGGTGAAGATCGAGTCGATCAGCTGCTCGCCGAGCCCGTGCCAGCCGAAGATCTTCTCGGTGAAGGTGGCGCCGGTGAGCAGGACACCGAACGTGAACGCGAAGTAGGTGACGACCGGGATCAGCGCCGTGCGCAGCGCGTGCCGGGTGAGCGCGGCACGCCGGCTGAGCCCCTTGGCCCTGGCGGTGCGGACGAAGTCGGCGCCGAGCACGTCGAGCATCATGTTGCGCTGGTAGCGGCTGAACACCGCGACCAGGCCGAGCGACAGTGACACCGTGGGCAGCACCAGGTGCTGCAGCCGGTCGACCGCCCGCCCCCAGGGCCCGGCGTCGAGCCCGTCGCTGTATTCGCCGCTGACCAGGAAGACCTGGTGGCCGAAGAGACGCTCGTTGGCCCAGGTGCCGGCCAGGATGAGCATGTTGGCCAGCACGACCACGGGCACCGCCAGCACCGCGAACGACAGGCCGGCCGACAGCCGGTCGAACCAGCCGTACTGGCCGATCGCGGCCAGCGCGCCGACGGCCACCCCGGCCAGGCTGCCGAAGACCAGCCCGAGCAGCACCAGGCGGAACGTCACCCCGGCCCGTCGCCTGAGGTCGTCGCCGACCGGTGAGCCCGTCACGCTCCTGCCGAAGTCGCCGTGCAGCACCCCGGCCGCCCACGTGGCGTAACGCTGGATCAGCGGGGTGCGGTCGTTCAGGTTGAGCGCGGAGAGCTGGGCGTCGACCACCGCCGCCGGCGGCTTGGGGGTCCGGTCGGCGTAGTTGGAGCGCGGGTCGAGGGCGGCGGCGGCCAGCAGGTAGGCGAGGCTGGCGGCGACGGCGACGAGCACGAGGTAGTTGAGCAGCCTGCGGGCCAGGAACCCCGCCATCGTCCCCCCTCCCGCGCACGGTGCGTAGTCATATAGCTACACCATGCGCGGGGGAGGGTGCACGCAAGTGCGGGGTCAACGTCCGGAGAGTTCGTCCACCGCGGTGCGCACGTCGTCGCTGGTGATCGTCGTCAGCTCCGCCGAGGTGGCCGAGCCGCCCCGCGCGGCCAGGGCGGCCAGGCGCACGTCGCGGCGCATGGCGGCCCGCTCGAACAGCGACCGGGCGAAGCGGCCGTTGCCCAGCCCGTCGATCAGCCGTTCCTCGCAGACCCAGGTGAAGACCTCGTCCAGATCGCGCAGCGCAGCCTCGTCGAAGCGGTCGCCCGCCTTGTCGGCCAGCAGCACGGCGATCTCCGACAGCTCGGCGGGGGTGTAGCTGGGGAAGGCCACCCGCTGGTTGAACCGGCTGGCCAGGCCGGGATTGGTGGCCAGGAAGGCGTCCATCTCACGTTGGTAGCCGGCCAGCACGATGACGAGCCGGTCGCGGTCGTCCTCGGCCCGTTTGAGCAGCGTCTGCACGGCCTCGGCGCCGAACGCGTCGCCGCCGGAGTAGCCGGGGTTGACCAGGCTGTAGGCCTCGTCCACGAACAGCACGCCGCCGAGCGCCCGGTCCACCAGCTCGTTCGTCTTGATCGCGGTCGCGCCGAGGTGCTGGCCGACCAGATCGGCCCGCTGCGCCTCCACCACGTCGGGCCGGGCGAGCAGGCCGAGCGCGGCGAAGACACGGCCGACCACGCGGGCGACGGTGGTCTTGCCCGTGCCGGGCGGGCCGGCGAACACGAAGTGGCGCATCTGCTGCGGCGTCGGCAGGCCGCGCTCCTGACGCATCCGGGCCACCTGGAGTTGCGCGGCGATGGCGTGGACCTGCCGTTTGACGGGGGCGAGCCCGGCCATGCGGTCGAGGTCGGCGAGCGCCTCCTCCAGGGTGGGCGTGGCCTCGTAGCCGCGGAAGCGGGCGGTCAGCTCGCCGAACGCCTTGGTCACGTCGGGCGTGGTCGTGGTGACCAGTTCCACGGTGGTCGGCGTGCCGCCCGCGCCCACCACGCGTACGTCGCGGGCCTGCGCCGCGGCCTCGACGAGGCTGCGGACGAAGCGGGCGTTGCCCAGCTCGTCGACCAGGCCACGGCGCTGCACGTCCTCGAACAGGCCGAGCAGCGCGGCCCTGGTCTCGGCGGACATGGTGTCGCCGCGGCGGCGCTGCAGCAGGCCGGTGATCTCGGCCAGCTCGGCGGGCGAGTAGCTGGGGAAACGCACCCTGGTGGCGAACCTGCTGGCCAGGCCCGGGTTGGAGGCGAGGAAGGAGGTCATCTCCTGCTCGTAGCCGGCCAGGATGATGATCAGCCGGTCGCGGTCGTCCTCGGCCCGTTTGAGCAGCGTCTGCACGGCCTCGGCGCCGAACCGGTCGGGCTGGCCGTCGGAGGAGTTGACCAGCCCGTACGCCTCGTCGATGAACAGCACGCCGCCGAGCGCCCGGTCCACCAGCTCGTTCGTCTTGATCGCGGTCGCGCCGAGGAACTCGCCCACCAGGTCGGCCCGCTGGGCCTCCACCACGTACGGGGTCTCCAGCAGGCCGAACGCGTAAAAGATCTTGGCGAGGGTGCGGGCGACGCTGGTCTTGCCGGTGCCCGGCGGGCCGACGAACACGAAGTGGCGGGTGGGCCGGCCGGAGGTGTAGCCGGCCTCGGCACGCAGCCGGGACGCCTCGATGGAGGCGGCGATCGAGCGGACCTGCTCCTTGACCGGCGCGAGGCCGATCATGCTCTCCAGCTCGCCCAGCGCCTCCTCGACGGAGATGCTGGGCGGCGCGGCGGCCTTGTCGGGCTGCGCCTCGGGTCTGCCCTCGCGGACGCGGACGCGCAACTGCTCCTGCTCACGCGTGGCCAGCTCTGCCCTGGCGCGGCGGGCCAGCACGAAGCGGTAGAGCAGCACGGCGGCGGCTGCGCCGTACGCGACCCAGACGGCGACGCCGTCGGAGACGGGCGACACCGCGGCGGCCAGCAGCGCGGCGGGGACCAGGGCGAGCAGCGCGGTCAGCCACGGCGCGACCCAGCGGATCAGGTGGGCCGCGGCGGCGACCGGGAGGGCGAGCACGAGCAGCAGCGTCGGGGCCGGCGACCGCGCCGGGAACAGGACGCCGAGCAGCGGCACCAGCGCCGCCCAGCCGCCGACCACCAGGGCGGTGGCGGCGGCGCGCGGGAAGCGCAGGGTGAGCGCGGCGAACCCGAGCGCGATGAGCGTGACGAGGAAGGTCTGCCACAGGTCCCAGCCGAGCGCGGCCGCAAGGCCCACGGAGCCGATGAGCACCGCGGCGTACAGCACCCTCCGGACGGCCGGGGGGAGGCCGAAATAGCGCAGCCGTACCCTCTCGAACAGATCCCTCGCCGCGGCCCGCCCCGCGGCCTGGGTCCTGTCGGACTCCCGCATCACGCCTCCCCGGTCCGACCCCGGTTATACCGCACCGGGCCGCCGATTGGGCGGACCTGACACGCCAGGTGACGGTGACGGCCGGGGCCCCGCTACTCCGCGCCGCGCGGGCCCCGCTGACGCCGGGGGTCGCGCTGGTGGCGCTGGTGCCGCCCCGGGAACTCTCCCACCAGCACCTGTTCGGGCGTGACACGCAGGCTGCCCGGTCCGGCGACGGCGATGCCGCGCACCTCCACCCAGCGCCGCCCGCGGTCCGGATCGGCGGCGAACACCGCCACCCGGGGGTCCGCCTCCACCGCCTGCCACGCCTCGTCCTCGACGACCACCCTCAGGTCGCCGGACGGGCCGACCGAGGTGGCCGCGCCCACCAGCCGGGGGCCGTGCGGGTCGCCGAACGCCAGCACGGCGGTCCTGGCGTAGGCGAAGGCCCGCCGCACGCGGGGGTGCAGCGGCACGGACGGGTCGGTGCCGGCGGGCAGGTCGCACCGCCGCAGCGAGGTCCGCCAGGGGCCGGGAGCGCCGCGCCACCAGGCGCGCGCGGACAGCAGCGCGAGCAGCGCCGCCACGGCCGCGAGCGCGCCGGGCCCGGCCCACCACGCCCAGGCCGCGCCCAGCGCGCCGCCCGCCGCGCAGCCGGCCGCGGCGAGCACGAGCAGCACGACGGCGGCGGCCGGCCATGGATCGTCGCGCCGCCGGGGACCGCTCCCGCCCAGGGCGCGGCGGACGCGGCAGTAGGCGCGGAGCAGCGGGTACGGCGCCGCGGCGGCGAGGGCTCCGGCGGCGGCGGCGACCGGGGCGGCCCGCGGTGCGGCGGCGAACGCGGTGCCGGACAGGGCGGCGAGCACCGACCAGGTGCGGCCGGCGAGGATCCACAGCGCCACGCCCGCGTTCCGCCGGGCCACCCGCGCGCCTGCCCCGCTCCCCCGCACGCCGGCGGCGGCGGTGAAGTGGGCGATGGCCTGGAGGGGGTGGCCGCGCCAGGTCAGGGCGAGCAGGCGCAGGGCGGCGTGCGCCGGCCAGCTCAGCACCGCGATCGCCGCCAGCCCGGCCCACACCGGCCACCAGGACGAGATGGCCGTGCCGGGGAGCAGGGCCAGTGCGAGCCACCCGGCGAACGCCGCCACCGACACCACGGCCGACAGCACCGCGGTGGCGAGCCACGGATCACGGGCGAGCATCGCGGGTAGCCACCCGCCGATCCGCACCCGGCGCGCCTGCCGGAGCGTGAGCGGCACGAGGGCGGCGAGCGCGGCGAACCCGCCCAGCAGCGCCGGGCCGCCCAGGTCGAAGGCCGACGCGAGCGTCGCGGCCGCGGTCGTGGCGAGCGCCACGAGGAGGCGGGCCTGGCGCGACCACACCTCCAGCGCCCGTCTGGCGCGGCCGGTCTCGCGCGGGCCGATCGGCCAGGCCGGGTCGTGGTGGGCGTGGGGCGGGTCCCAGCGCAGCAGCGCGAGGCCGAGGTTGACGCGGGCCTGGAGGTGGCCGGGATCGAGGGCGAGGGCGGTCCGGTAGGCGGCTTCGGCGCGGGCGTGCTCGCCGCGTTGCAGGGCCAGGTCGCCTTCCAGGACGAGGGGTTCGGGGCGGGCCGGGGCGTATCGGCGGGCCAGCGCGGCCTGGCCGGCGGCCTCGTCCCAGTGTCCGGGCAGGTGGCTGAGCACCGTGGCCAGCCCCAGCCGGGCGGCCCAGGAGCCGGGCGCCAGCCGGACCGCCTGCCGGGCCGGTGGGAGGGCGTCGCGGTCGCGGCCGAGCCGTTCGAGGGCGAGCCCGGTGAGACGGTGCGGCCACTCGCCCGCCGGGTCGAGGCCGGCGGCGGCGCGGGCCGCGGTCAGCGCGTCCTCGGGCCGTTCGGCGTGGAGGCGGGCGACGGCCTCCCCACACCAGTCTCGTGAGGATTTGTCCGCATTTTCGTCGCTTTTGCTACCATTTCGAGCTATCCCCACGCTGCCCATCGTCGGCCGGTGGGTGAACCTTGAACAGATCCCGACATAGGGCTGTATCTCTCTAGAGAGGTACGGGTGGGGACCTTGGATGCGTCGATACCGCTATACCAAGTGCATGCCATGGCCTAAGCTGCCACGCAGGCCGGAGCCGGAGAGCCCGAGAGCGGAGAGCGAGGCACGAGCCGGCGGGTTCCGTGGCGGCGGCGAGCACCAGCACGTGCGGGCCCGTTGTGACCGGACAGGCCCGCAAGGAGGCCCATGACCGTCACGAACGCCGCGCCCGCCGTCCGGCGTACGGCCCGGCAGCCGCAGCACAACCGCTGGGCGATCCTCCTGGTGCTCTGCCTGAGCCTGCTGCTGATCACCGTCGACGCCACCGTCCTGCACATCGCCGTGCCCGCGCTCACCTCGGCGCTGGAGCCCTCGGCGGTGCAGCTTCTGTGGATCATCGACGTCTACTCGCTCGTCGTGGCGCCGCTGCTGATCATGTTCGGGGCGCTGGGCGACCGGTACGGGCGAAAACGGTTGGTGCTGGCCGGGTTCGTGCTGTTCGGGGTCGCCTCGGCCGCAGCGGCCTTCTCCCCCACCCCGCTCGCCCTCATCCTGTCCCGGGCGCTGCTCGGCGTGGGTGGAGCCATGATCATGCCGGCCACGCTGTCGCTGATCCGGCAGGTCTTCACCGACCGCCGGGAGCGGGCCATCGCGCTGGGCGTCTGGAGCGCGGTCGCCGCCGCGGGCGCCGCGGTCGGTCCGTTGGTCGGCGGGGTCCTGGTGGGCGTCTGGTGGGGCGCGGTGTTCCTCGTCAACGTGCCGATCCTGCTCGTGCTGCTGCCCGCCGCCGTCCGGCTGCTGCCGGACTCGCGCGGCCGCGCCGGGCACACCTGGGACGGGCTGAGCGCGGTGCTGTCCGTGCTGGGCATCCTGGCTCTGGCGTTCGGGCTCAAGGAGGCCGGATCGGGCAGCCTGATGCCTCTCGGCGCCGCGCTGGCGATCTTCGCGGGCGGGGTGGCGCTGCTGGTGTGGTTCGTCCGGCGGCAGAAGCGGCTGACGACGCCGCTGCTGGAGGTGGGCCTGTTCAGGAACCGGGGGTTCACCACCGGCGTGGCCGGGGTGCTGCTCGGCGTGTTCGCACTGGTGGGGCTGCAGCTCATGCTGGCGCAGTATCTCCAGCTCGTGCTCGGCGACAGCCCGGTGCGCGCCGCGGTCCGCATGCTGCCGCTCGTCCTGTCGGCGGTCGCCGGCGGGCTGGCCGCCGCCCACATCCTGCCGCACCTCGGCCTGCGAGGCACCATGAGCGGCGGGCTCGGCCTGGTGGCGTTGTCCCTGACCCCGACGCTGGGTTGGGGTGTGGAAGGGCATCCGGTGATGCTCGCGGTCTGCTTCGTGGGCATCGGATTCGGGGTCCAGGTGGCGCTGCTCGCCGCGTCCGACACCATCATGTCCGCCTGCCCCGAGTCCCAGGCGGGCGGCGCGGCCGCCATCGAGGAGACCGCGTACGAGCTCGGCGCCGGGCTGGGGGTCGCCGTGCTCGGCACGATCACCACCATCGTCTACGCGCCCGCGCTGGAGGCCGTCCCCGGCGTGCCCGAGGGCGGCATGGACCAGGCCCGGCAGTCGCTCGCCGGCGCCGCCCACGTGGCCGGCGAGGTGGGCGGCAGCACCGGCGACGCGCTGCTGTCCGCGGCCCGGTGGGCATTCGTCAACGCCCTGCACACGACCGTGGTCGTGAGCGTCGTCCTGCTCAGCCTGACCGCCATCGCCGTGACCGTGCTGCTGCGCCGTGATTGAGGTGTGCCGTGACCCGCTCCGGGCAGAGATCTACCGTGAAACAGGCCCTGCGTGACATCGCCGCGTTAGTCGCCCGCCTCGGCGTCGGCGGCATCGCCTTCGCCAACGGCTGGCACAAGCTGGAGGAGGGCCTCAACTCCACGGGCGCCGGCTTCCTGGCGCAGGGCGCCCCGGCGCCCCGGGCCTGGGCGACCGTGACCATGCTGGCCGAGCTGATCGGCGGGGCGCTGCTGATCGCCGGGCTCATCGTGCCGGTGGTGGGGCTGCTGCTGTTCGCCGAGTCGCTGGCGGTCTTCGTGGTGGCGCCGCCGCTCAACCCCATCAGTCTGAACGAGCTCGTCCTGCTCGGCGTGGCGGCGCTGCTGCTGGCCGTGGTGGGGGCGGGACGCGTGTCGGTGGACCACATGGTGGTGATCAGACGCAGGGAGTCGGCCGCCGCCAGCGAGTTCGCCGCCGACTCGGAGGCCGACCAGGTGCTCGCCTCGCTGCGCGACCCTGACCCGCCCGGCCCGTCCGGCTCCGGCGCCACCGCGCGGCGCGGCACCGCTCCGTACGCGACGGTCGCGGGCATGGCCGGCGGAGGCACGGCGGGCGGCGCGGCGAGTGAGACGGCGGCGGAGCCGGGCTCGACGGACGACCGACGGACTGCTGACCGCGGGACGGGCGACCCCGCAGCGGGCGACCCCGCAGTAGGGGACCGCACAGGAGTCGACCCCGCAGTAGGCGACCGCGCGGTGGGCGGCGCGCCCGCCGAAGCCCCGGAGGACGATCTGGCGGATCGCATGGCGGACACGGCCCCGCAAGCCGCCGTGGACGCCGAACCCGCCCCGGGCGACGGCCCCGTCCCCTCCGTGCCCGGCGACACGCTGGTGGCCGGTCGCAAGAAGCCACAGCCGCGCGGCCGCCGGACCTCCTCCGGCGGCTGAGCGTCACCGGGCCCGGCGCCGAACCCGTGCTCCAGGTCCCGGGACCAGGGTGTCGGGACAGGGCGTCGCGCAGGGCGGAGAGCTCACTCGCGGCTTGCAGGCGCCTTGTCCGTCACCGGCGCCGCCTCACCCACGCGGCGGCGCCGGAACGGCAGTCCCTGGGTGAGGGCGATGGCGGCCAGGATGACCACGGCGCCCACCGGCTGGTTCCACGACAGCGTCTCCCCCAGCACCAGCACGCCGGAGATCGCCGCGAACACCGGCAGCAGGTAGGTCACCGTGGACGTCATCGTCACCCCGGCCCGCACCTGCACCCAGTAGAGCAGGAGGTATGCCAGGCCGGTGCCGAGCCCGCCGAGGGCCAGCATGCTCCACCAGACGGCGGCCGAGGCGCCGGTGTCCACCAGCGGCACGCCGGCGAGCAGCGTCACGACCGCGAGCTGCGCCGTGCCGCTCAGGAGCTGGCCGGTGGCCAGCACCACGGCGGGTTCGCTCCGCCGCCCGGTGACGAACCGGCCCAGATAGGCGCCGCCGACGCCGTAGCACATCGCGGCGGCGAAGCAGGCCAGGCTGCCGGCGAGCTGCCCGCCGCCCAGCGGCTGCCACACGCCCAGCACCACCATGACGCCCGCGAATCCCAGTCCAAGCCCCGCCATCCGGCTGGGGGTGGCCCTCTCGGTGCGCAGCAGCAGGGTGAAGGCGAGGGTGCACAGCGGGGTGGTGGCGTTCCAGATGGCCGCGACGACCGAGGAGACGTACTGCTCGCCATAGGCGAAGAGGGTGAAGGGGAGCGTGGTGAGCACCACGGAGGCGACCTGGAAGTGTCCCCACAGGCGGGGGTCGCGCGGGAGCGCCTTGCGGCCGATCGCTAGGGCGACGAGGAGGGTGAGCGCCCCCACCGCCATCCGTCCGAACGACACCTGCAGCGGCTCCAGCTCGCTCACGGCGATCTTGATGAAGAAGAAGCTGTTGCCCCAGATCGCGGCGAGCGCCACGAACCCCGGCAGCCACCGTCCCACAGCCCTGGTCAGCACTCCACGCCTCCTCTTGATGAGCCTCTCGGAGCGTAGCGGCTGCCACCGACAAGGTCTGCCGGATATTTCGTAGTTTTCGGCCGCATACCTGCGTGGTCTGACGTCCGTACCGGATGATGTGCCGGTGAGATCGGAGATGAGGATCCATGAGGCGTCATTGCTCCGTGCCGCGCGGGACCTGCGGGACGCCGCCGAGCTGTTCAGGCGGCATACCGAGGCGTTGCTGGCGGTCACCGGCGGCGGCGCGCGCTCACCCTGGGGAATCGGCGTCGTCAGCGTGGCCATGGATCGCGTCAACGAGTTGCTCGGCGAGGCCTGCCGTCACCTGAACGGCAATCTCGGGGCGAGCAGTGCGGGTCTGCGGACGATGGCCGGCCTGCACGCCACCGCCCGCGAGTCCGCGATGGCCGCCGTGCTCGCGTCGGCCGGCGTCGCGCATCCGGCCGCGGGCGCGACGTCCCGGCCGGACACCGGCCTGGAAGCCGGCCCGGCCGGCGACGCGCCGGCCGGGGGGCGCTGGGCCGCTGCGCCCGCTCCGGCGCCGCCGGCGGAGCAGGGCCTGATGCTCCCGCCCGGTCTGGAGACCGCCTTCGGGATGCTGGGCGTGCCGTGGTTCACCCAGGACGAGGGAGCGTTGCGCGCGTGCGCCGCGGCCTACCGCACCTGCGCCCGCGTCCTCGCCACGGAGGTCATCCCCGCCGCCCACCACGCCATCGGACACGCCAGGGCGAACAACGCGGGAGAGTCCATCGACGACGTCACCGTGTTCTGGGCCGACTACCACCACGAGGGCGACGACTCCGGACACCTGTCCAGCCTCGCCACCGTCCTGGCCGTCCTGGCCGACGTCCACGACCTGGCCGCCGGTTTCGTCGCGGGCGCCAAGCGGTTCCTGATCGTGCTGGCGGGCCTCGTGGCCGCCGCTCTGGTCTGGGGCGCGATCGCAGCCGCCGTCGGCGGCGGAGCCGCCGCGCTGCACGTGCGGATGGTGATCGCCGGTCTGCGTTCCGTAGCCCGGCGCTTCGTGGCGGTCTTCCGGCGCCGGCTCGAACAGTTCCTCGGCAACGCCGTGACCCGCGGCGTGGCGACCCGCCTGCGCCGCGTCCTCGACGCCCGAGGCCCGCGCGTCACCGTGGCGGCCCGGCGGACCGCCACGCAGGCGCGGGCGAAGGGAGCGCGCCCGGACACGCCGAGGACGGCGGCCCAGGACCCGCCGGCGCCCGCGCCACCCGTCACCCCGAAGACAGCTCACGACACGCCGGCGGCCACGCCACCCGTCACCCCGAAGACGGCTCCGGACACGCCGGTGGCCGCATCACCCGTCGCCCCGAAGACGGCTCACGACACGCCCGCGTCCGCATCGACCAGCGCCCGGGAGCCGGTTCACGAGGCCGCCCAGGAGGCGCCGCCGGTCGTCGCGAAGACGCCGCCGCCGAGCGCCGGGAACGCCTCCCCGTACGACCTGGAGCCGGCCGACCCGCCCGCGGGCGAGTACGGGCAGAAGAGGGTGGCCCAGCTCAGGGAGAGCATGGCGACGAAGGGATGGGTGGGCCGCCCCGTCTTCGTGGTGCACGACGAGGGCAGGACGTTCGTCGTCGACGGCAATCACCGGCTGCGCGCGGCGGAGGGGGTGCTGGACGAGATCCCGTTCAAGGAGGTCGAGCTCCCCTTCATGGGGTACAGGACTATCAAGGACGTGCGCATGGGCTGGGACCTGAACAAGGAGATGCTGCCGGACTGGATGGCCGAGCGCGGCCGGCGACGCTCGAACGGCGGTTGAGCGCCGGCGGTCGTCTCCGGCGACCGATCCACACCTAAGTGACCAAAAGCACCTATTCCGACATATTGATCGGACGGCAAGGTTAGCCTAACCTAAGCGACGTGACCGAGAGGATCTCTTTGCGCGGCGCCGGCCTCCGCCTGGGCTACCACGGGGCCACCGTGGTGGAGGACGGCCGCATCGTCCTGCGCCCCGGCCAGGTGACGGCGCTCGTCGGCCCGAACGGCAGCGGCAAGTCCACCCTGCTGCGCGCCCTGGCCCGGCTGCACCGGCCCGAGACGGGCACGGTGACGCTGGACGACGGCGCCTCCGCGCTGGACCTGGCGCCCCGCGACTTCGCCCGGCGGGTCACCCTGCTCGCCCAGAGCCGTCCCACGCCGGGCGGCGTCCGCGTGCAGGACGTCGTCGGCTACGGCCGGCACCCGTACCGGGGCCGGTGGCGTGCGGGCGACCCGGACGGCGCGGCGGCGATCGCCAGGGCGATGGAGCTGACCGGCGTCGCGGCCATGGCCGGACGGCCGGTCGACGAGCTGTCCGGCGGCGAGCTGCAGCGCGTCTGGCTGGCCACCTGCCTGGCGCAGGACACGGGCGTGCTGCTGCTGGACGAGCCGACCACGTTCCTCGACCTGCGCTACCAGGTGGAGCTGCTGGAGCTCGTGCGCGACCTGGCCGATCTGCACGACGTGGCCGTCGGGGTGGTGCTGCACGACCTCAACCAGGCCGCCGAGATCGCCGACCAGGTGGTGCTGCTCTGCCAGGGGCGCGTCCGCGCCGAGGGCCCGCCCGCGGAGGTCCTCACCGAGGCCCTGCTCACCGGCACGTACGGGATCCGCATCGAGGCGACGCGGGACCCCCGGACGGGTGTGGTGCGCACGCGGCCCATCGGCCGGCACACCGAACCCACCCGTGAAAGGCCCGCGATCGCCGAACCCGCGGCCTCGGCACCCGCACACCCGGCCGCACACCCGGCAGCCGCGGCCTCGGCAGCCGCCCAACCGGCACCCGCATAACCAGCACCGCACAGTCGGCGCTCGCACAGTCGGCGCTCGCACAGCCCTCAAGCGCAGCCGGAACCCGCGCCCCACCAGGACAGCATGTCCCGCACGAACACGACAGGAATCACCATGCCCCTCCTCCGCCGCACCCTCACCGGCCTGATCGCCGTGCTGGCCCTGGCCGCCTGCGGCACCACCGAGACCCCCGCCGCGCAGCCGGCCGCCGCCGGCACGGCGAGCGGCTCCCCCGCCGGCCCGATCACCGTGACTGACGCCCGGGGCAAGCAGGTCAAGCTCGACCGCCCGGCCACGAAGGTGATCGCCCTGGAGTGGGGCGAGGCCGAGGCGCTGGTCAGTCTCGGTGTCATGCCGGTCGGCGTCGCCGACGTCAAGGGCTACGGCACCTGGGTCACCGCCGCCAAGCTGGACGCCTCCGTCAAGGACGTGGGCACCCGGCAGGAGCCGAGCGTCGACTCCATCGCCGCCCTCCAGCCCGACCTGATCGTCATGGAGGACGAGCGTGACTCGCCGCTGGTCGGCCAGCTCGAAAAGATCGTCCCGGTCATCGTGGCCAAGGGCAGTGACGCGAGCGGCAACATGCAGCGCATGCGCGACGACCTGAAGATGATCGCGACGGCCGTGGGCAAGACCGCCGAGGCCGACAAGCTGTTCGCCGACCTCGACGCCGCGCTGGCCGACGGGAGGCAGAAGCTCGCCGCCGCCGGGGCCGCCGGCAAGCCGTTCGTGATGGCCGACGGTTGGAAGGAGGGCAGCACGATCTCGATCCGCCTGTTCGGCAAGGGCTCGCTGGTCTCCGACGTCGCGGAGCAGCTCGGCCTGAAGAACGCCTGGACCGGCAAGGTCGATCCGGCCTGGGGGCTCGGCACCACCGACGTGGAGGGCCTCACCGCGCTGAAGGACCCCGGCATCCGCTTCTTCTACAACGCCTCCGACGGCGTCGACGTCTTCGCCGACGGCCTGGCCACCAACGCGATCTGGAAGTCGTTGCCGTTCGTGCAGAAGCAGCAGGTCAACGAGCTGCCTCCGGGCATCTGGACCTTCGGCGGCCCGCTGTCGTGCGCCCAGTACGCCGAGGCTCTGGTGAAGGCGTACACCGCTTGAGCACTCCGTTGCTGACCCCGGCGCCCCCGCTCACCCCGCTGCGGCGGCTCGGGGCCGCCGGGGTCTTCGCGATCGCCGCCGCGGTGACCGTCCTGATCGCGGCGGTCCACCTCACGCAGGGCACCTCGTCGATCGGCGCGCTCGACCTGCTCGGGCTGGCTTTCGGCGGCGACGACCAGGAGGCGGCCCGGGTCCTCGTCGCCTCCCGGCTGCCCCGGCTGCTGGCCGGCGTCGCGGTCGGGGTGGCGCTGGGCGTGGCGGGCGCGCTGCTGCAGTCGATCGCCCGCAACCCGATGGCCTCGCCCGACACGCTCGCCGTCAGCTCCGGCGCCTACCTGGCGGTGGTCGCCGCGGCGGCGTTCGGCCTGGCGCTGCCGCTGCCGATGGCGGGCGGGCTGGCCTTCCTGGGCGGGCTCGCGGCGGCCGGCCTGGTGCTGGCGCTGTCGGCGGGCGGCCGGGCGGGCACGACCCGGCTCATCCTGGCCGGCTCGGCCACCGCGCTGGCGTTCGCCGCGCTGACCAACCTGCTGATGATCCTCTTCGAGGAGCAGACGACCGGGCTGTACGCCTGGGGCAGCGGCTCGCTCACGCACACCGACCTGACGGCCGTCACCCAGCTGGGCCCGGTGATCGCGCTGGTGCTGCTGGCGTCGATGCTGGCCGGGCCGCGGCTGGACATCCTCGGCCTGGGCGACGACACCGCCTCGGTGCTGGGTGTGAACGTGCGGCGGCTGCGCCTGTGGGCGACCCTGCTGGCGGTGCTGGCCTCGGCCGCCGCGGTGACCGTCGCCGGGCCGATCGGCTTCGTCGGGCTGTGCGCGCCCGTGGTCGTCCGGCTGCTGCCCGGCTCGGCGCTCGGTCTGCGGCGCCATCGGCTGCTGCTGCCGCTGTCGGCGCTGGCCGGCGTGCTGATCGTGCTGGGCGCCGACATCGTGCTGCGCGCCGCGCTCGGCGGGCAGGCCGGGGTGGAGGTGCCGCCGGGCGTGGTGACCACCGTGTTGGGTGCCGTGGCGATGGTGTGGCTGGCCCGCCGCTACCGCGACGCGGGCCCGGCCCGGCGGCCACCCGCGGTGCGCACCGTCGCCGCCCGGTCGCGCACCGGGTTCGCGGTCATGCTGGCGCTGTGCGCGGCGCTGCTGGCGGGCGCGATCGTCCTCGGGATGCTCGGCGGCGACACCTGGCTGCTCACCGGCGACCTCGCCAACTGGCTGCAGGGGCGCACCGGGCGGGCGCTCACGTACGTGCTCGACCAGCGCTACCCGCGCGTCCTGGCAGCGGTGCTGGCCGGGGCCGCGCTCGCCGTGGCAGGCACCGCCGTGCAGGCGGTGTGCCGGAACCCGCTGGCCGAGCCGGGTGTCCTCGGAGTGACCGCCGGCGCCGGCGTCGGCGCGATCACGCTGCTCACCGCCGTGCCGCTGGCCGGGATCTGGCCGATGTCGGCCGCGGCGGGAGCCGGCGCGCTGGTGGCGTTCGGGCTGGTGTACGGGCTGTCCTGGCGGGGCGGGCTGAGCTCGGACCGGCTCGTGCTGATCGGCGTCAGCGTGCAGGCGGCGGCCACCGCGATCACCGTGCTGATCATCGTGCGGTCCGACCCGTGGAACACCGCCAAGGCGCTCACCTGGCTGTCCGGCTCGACCTACGGCCGGGTGCCGGTCCAGCTCGTCCCGGTCGCGCTGGCGCTGCTCGTCGCCGTCCCGCTGCTGGCCTGGCTGCGCCGCGACCTGGACCTGCTGACGCTCGACGAGGACTCGCCCCGCATCCTCGGCGTCCCGCTGGAGCCGGTACGGCTGGCCGCGCTCGGCGGCGCGGTGGTGCTGACCGCCACGGCGGTCTCCGCCGTCGGCGTCGTCGGCTTCGTCGGGCTGGTCGCGCCGCACGCGGCCCGCGCCCTGGCCGGAGGCGCGCACGCCCGCGTGCTGCCGCTCGCGGCGCTCCTCGGCGCGCTGCTGGTCAGCATCGCCGACACGCTGGGCCGGACCGTCATCGCCCCCGCCCAGATCCCGGCGGGCCTGGTCACCGCCCTGGTCGGCACCCCGTACTTCGTCTGGTTGCTGTGGCGCTCCCGCGCCACGGCCCACTTCTGAGAGGAACGAGAGCATGGGCAATCTGGTCGATTTCGCCGACTGGCCGCTCGTCCGGGCGCGCCAGGACGGCCGGCTCAGCGTCCAGGACGCGGCCGAGCTGCGCGACGGCCTGTCTGAGGCGCTGGCCCGTTCGGAGGGCGAGGGCAGGCGCTTCGCGGTGGTCGTGGACCAGCGGGAGCGGGGAGCCCCGGAGAAGGGCGCCACCGAGATCCTGCACGGCTTCTGGGCGGAGCACGCCGCGCTGATCGCCGAGCGGTGCGTGGGCCTGGCCAGCGTCGTGCCCACGGTGTCGCTGGCCGACCTCGTGCGCAATCCCGGCCCCGGCGGGCTCACCGTGCTGGGTACGGTGGACCAGGACGCCGCGCTGGCGTGGGCCCGTGACCGGCTGGCCGGTGAGGAGGCGGGCTGACCGTCAGCCCGCCATCCCGGCCATGACGCGGTCGACGATGCCGTCGTTGCCCTCCTGGCGGGCGCAGTGGGCGCAGCAGTACCAGTGCTCGCCCGACTGGACGCCGTGCCCGATCAGCTTGGTGCCGCAGTGCTCGCAGATGGGCGCCATGGCCTGGATCGCGCACTGGAAGGAGTCGAAGGTGTGCACCGCGCCCTGCGCGTGCACTTCGAACGACATGTCGTAGTCGTTGCCACAGGTTTCGCAGACGGCCATGATGATCTCCTCGGGCTGCGGGTTCGCCGGTGCCATACCCGGCCGCCCGCCCGGGTTTTCCCAACGGATGCCCATATTCGGGCCAGGGCTCCCACACCGCCGATATTTCACCAAATAGCCTCACGTGATCGTCAGGCCATGGTAAAGATCGACGATGCCATCCGACGAAGGGAGCACCGTGCTCACACGCACGCTCATCGCGGCCGCCCTGGCCGCCGGCGGGATCGCCGCCGCCCCGGCCGCCGCCCACGCCACCGCCCACGCCGCTGCACCCGCCACCGCCACTGCCGCTCGCCACACCCCGGAGCAGGTCTGCGGCAAGGGATTCCACCGCGTCCAGGACGGCCACCGGGCGATGCGGACGCCCAGCGGCACGGTGTACGGGCACGTCTACCTGATGTACAGCAAGCGCAGCGGCGAGAACTGCGTGGCCGCGATCAAGACGCGGTGGGCCGGCGAGCGCACGGTCACCGGCGCGCGGCTCGTGGTCAAGGGCGGCGGCAGGTCGGAGGACGTGCAGCGCTACCGCTACTACGCCGAGACCGGCCACGTCGACGGAAGCTGGAAGTGCGTCACGTACGAGGGCTGGACCCGCGACCCGGACAACCGGGTCACGGCGTGGGGCGGCCGCACCTCCTGGGGCAACTGCCGGGGTTAGCGCCCGGGCTGTCACATCCGGCGGGGCTGTCCCGTCCTTGGTTCGGTACGACACTCCCGACTCAAGGAGGTTCGCGATGAGCCCGCGGCTCAACGTGGCGAAACTGGCCCCCGAGGCGTTCAAGTCCTTCCTCGCCGTGGAGGGCTTCGTGGCCCGCAGCGGCGTGCCGCACAGCACGATCGAGCTGCTCAAGCTGCGGGTCAGCCAGATCAACGGCTGCGCGTTCTGCGTGGACATGCACAGCCGTGACCTGAAGCAGAACGGCGAGAGCGACCAGCGGATCTGGTCGGTGGCCGCCTGGCGGGAGGCGGCCTGCTACACGCCGGCCGAGCGGGCGGCGCTGGCGCTGGCGGAGGAGGCGACCAGGCTGGCCGACCGCGTGGCCGTGCCCGACGAGGTCTGGCAGGAGGCGGCCGGGCACTACGACGAGGAGCAGCTCGCCACGCTCGTCGTCGCGATCGCCATGATCAACGCCTGGAACCGGATCGCCGTCCCGACCCGCCAGACGCCCGCAGGCGCGTAGCGGGCGGGACGCCCCGCCGAGTCTCTTCTTACACTGGCCTTACAGATGTTTCTGTAGATAGATTTGGTAACAGCAACATCACGGGGGGATCCAATGAAGAGGCTGGCGGTGGTGTCACCGCATGTCGTCAGGCACAAGGTCCGCGACATCCGTTCCGCCGATCGCCGCAGGCCCGCACCCCCCGATCCCAAGGTCGTCGACCTGCGCGCCTACACCGGCCGCAACGTGATCCACTTTCCCGGCGGGCCCACTCCCGCGGCCTGACGACCGACGGCCCGCGTCCCTTCCGGGGGCGCGGGCCGTCGCGTGTCCACGGCTCAGCCGTAGAGCCGCCGGGCATAGGACTCGCCGTAGTACCGCTCCAGGTCCTCGACCGACTCCTCGACCCGCTGCACCTCCTTGACCAGCACCGCGTGCGACGGCAACGGGTCCGGGCCCCACCGGTCAGGCCGCCACAGCGAGGAGCGCATGAACGCCTTGGCGCAGTGGTAGAAGATCTGGTCGATCTCCACGACGAGCGCGAGGCGGGGGCGGTGGCCCTTGACGACCATCTCGTCGAAGAACGGGGCGTCGCGCAGCAGCCGGGCGCGCCCGTTGATCCGCAGGGTCTCGTTGCGGCCCGGGATCAGGTACAGCAGCCCGACGCGCGGGTTGGCGAGGACGTTGCGGAAGCCGTCGGCCCGGCGGTTGCCGGGCCGGTCGGGAACGGCGATCGTGGTGTCGTCGATGACGTGGGTGAAGCCGGCGGGGTCGCCCTTGGGCGAGACGTCGCAGTTGCCCTCCGCGTCGGAGGTGGCGATCAGGCAGAACGGCGAGGCGGCGAGCCACTGCCGGTCGCGCTCGTGCAGGCGGGGCCGTTCCTTGCCGGCCACGCGCGGCATGACCTCCCCCAGCAGCTCACGCAACTCCGCCTCGGACCCGATTTCCACCCAGCTCATGCGATCTCCCTTCGAAGTCGGGCACATCCTGTCAGGAGGGCGGGCCCGGCCCGCGGCGGGGTCGTCGAAGGCGTGCGGGCTACCAGCGGCGGGCGCGCGCCATGACGTCGAGCAGCGCGTCGCGTTCGGCGGCGAACCGGTCCGGATCGACGCCCTCGCGCTCGGCCCGCAGGTGGAGCAGTGTCAGCTCGGTCGCCGCCTGCTGGTAGTCGCCCATCGCCCGGCCCAGCCCCCGGCCCCTCGCCCACCTGCGGGCGCGGCTGCGGCCGGGCAGCGAGCTGAGCATCGTGATGTCCTGCTGTGTGACCAGGCCGGTCGACTGGTACCAGGGCAGGTAGGCGCCCATCCGGGCGACGAGCTGGCGGCGCTCGCGGACCGTCACCACGACGAGCAGCACCAGCGCCATCATGATCACCAGGTAGGCCCCGCCGAGCCAGGGCAGCGACCGCATCGAGGCGCCGCCGTTCCACAGCCCGTGCAGGACGACCGCCGCGAGGTAGCCGAGCGGGATCATGGCCAGCCGTGCGGGACCGCGCCGGGTCAGCGCGTAGGCGACGCCGAGGCCGATCATCGAGGTGTAGACCGGGTGGCCGAGCGGGTCGACGAGCCCGCGGATCACGAAGAGCTGCAGGGTCGCGTCCATCCCGGCCTGCATGTACGCGCTGAGGTAGTAGCCGACGTTCTCCACCGCCGCGAAGCCGAGTCCGGCCAGGGAGGCGTACACGATGCCGTCGGTGAGCCCGTCGATCTCCCGCCTGCGGCGCAGGAGCAGCAGTAAGGCCGATCCCTTGAGCGCCTCCTCGATCACCGGAGCCAGGAACACGGTCCCCACCGCGTCGACGACCTGCGAGCCGTACCCGGCCCGGGCGAAGAGCGCCTGGCCGGCCAGCGTGAGCCCGATCGCCAGCACCACCGCCACGCCCGCGCCCCACGCGAAGGCGAACGCCAGGTGCAGGCGCGGCTCGGGCTCCAGCCGGTCGAGGGAGAGCACCGCGGCGAGCAGCACGGGTAACGGCGCGACGGCCAGCAGCAGCGACAGGCCGAAGCCGACGGGCCCGCCGCCCTTCATGAAGACGCCGAGCACGACGACGGCCACCAGGCTGGAGATCACCAGGCCGACCAGCAGTGCCTTGCTGGGCCGGTGGATCGGCAGCGCGGGCCGGAGGTGGACCGTCATCGTCACGCCTTTCTCGGTGGGCCTCCCACTATGGATCCGCCCCTCTCTACGGATGCTGTCTACGGACGCTTGACGGCCGCTTGCGGGGCCTCGATCCACCCGTGCGTTCGTGCGGAACGCCGGTACAGTTCCCCTAAACAGGGAGGAAATTCACCCATGCCGGACGAAAGCCACGCACAGGGTCTCGCGCCTCTCGGTGACGCGCAACTGTCGGGACTGCTGAGCAGCCAGCGGTTCGGCGCCCTGGCGACCGCCGCGGGCGGGGGCCGCCCCCACGTGTCCACGGTCCGCTACGCCTGGGATGCCGCGCAGCGGGTGGTCCGGATCTCGACGACCGCCGACCGGCTCAAGGTGGACCGGCTGCACGACGACCCGCGCGGCGCCCTCTACGTGGCCAGCGACGACTTCGGGGCGTTCGCGGTGGCCGAGGGCCTGGCGGAGCTGTCACCGGTGAGCGCCGAGCCGGGCGACGAGGTGGGCCGGGAGCTGCTGGCCCTGCGGCCGGAGCCCCGCGACGCGGCGGAGGAGGCGGCGTACCTGCGGCGGATGGTCGCCGACCGGCGCATGGTGATCAGGCTGCGGGTGACGCGGCTGTACGGGACCCGGGTCCCGGCGGAGGCCCGCCGCTGAGAGCCGCTCAGCGCAGCGCCTCCACCGGTTCCATGCGGGCGGCGCGCAGGGCCGGGTACAGCCCGGCCAGCAACCCCACCACGGCTCCGGCCAGCGGCGCCGCCGCAGCCAGCCGCACGTCCAGCACGGGCGTCCACTGCCGGGCGGCCGAGATCGCGACGATCGCCGCCACCCCCAGACTGGCGCCGATCACCCCGCCGGTCAGCCCGACCAGCGTCGACTCCAGCAGGAACTGGCCCGCGATGTGCCGGCGGGCCGCGCCCAGCGCCCGGCGCAGCCCGATCTCGGACCGGCGCTCCATCACCGTGACGAGCGTGACGTTGGCAATGCCGACGGCGCCGACCACCAGCGAGACCAGCCCGAGGACCAGGAACAGGGCGTTGACGTCGCCCTGCACGGCGTCCCGCGCCCGGGTCGGCGTGGCCGGCGCGGTGACCTGGAGCAGGTTCGGGTTGCCCGGGCTGAGCGCGGCGGGCGCCTGCCCGGCGATCAGCTCGGCGGCGCCGAGCCGGGTGTTGACCAGCACCCGGGTGACGTCGCGCAGCCCGAACCTGCGGCCGATGGTGGGCGGGATGAGCACGGCGCTGCTCAGGTTCCGCTCGCGGCGCAGGTCGCCCAGGACACCGATGACCGTGTAGGGCTGCTCGCCGATGAACACGGCGGGCGACCGGTCGAGCCGGGTGACGCCGAGCAGCCGGGCCGCCTGCTCGCCGAGCACCACGACCCGTTCCCGCCGTTCCACATGCCCCTGGTCGAAGAAGCGACCCCGCACCATGCGCCCGCGCGCCGCCAGCGGCAGCCCCGGCGTCACGGCCACCACGGTGAGCGTCCGCCCGGTGGCCCGGGTCGGGTCGACCAGCCGGTTGGCGCGCACGGGGATGTTCGCGCCCCCCTCGCTCTCGGCCAGGGCCGCCGCGGACGCCACGCCGCGCAGCCGCGTGACCTGGTCGACGGCGTCCCAGGCGACGAGCGGCGAGTCGTGCTCGGGCACGTCCACGGTGACGGCCGTGGCGGTCAGCTCGTCGAACCTGCCGACGATCTGGTTGCCCGCGGTGGCCGCCACGCCGAGCGTGACCACGAGCGTCGTGATGCCGAGCACCGTCCCGAGCGTGGTGAGCGCCGTCCGGACCGGCCTGGCCAGCATCCCGGCGAGCGCCTCGCCGGCGAGGTCGCGCACGTCCATGGTCACTCCTCCGTCAGCACGCCGTCGACGATCCTGGCCCGGCGCGCGGCCCGCTCGCCGACCTCGGTCTCGTGCGTGATGACGACGATGGTCAGGCCCTGTGCGCGCAGCTCGTCGAACAGGTCGAGGACGCCCGCGGTGTTGCGGCTGTCGAGGTTGCCGGTGGGCTCGTCGCACAGCAGCAGGGACGGGCCGCCGAGCAGCGCGCGGGCGATCGCGGCGCGCTGCCGCTCGCCGCCGGACAGCCGGTCGGGCGGGAATCCGGCGCGGTGCCCGAGCCCTACCCGCTCCAGCGCGGCCAGGGCGCGTTCGCGCCGTCCGCGCCGGGAGTGCCCGCCGTACAACTCGGCGAGCATCACGTTCTCCACCACGCTGCGGTGCGGCAGCAGGTGGAACGCCTGGAACACGAACCCGATGCGCCGGCCGCGCAGCCTGGTCCGCGCGCCGTCGGCGAGCGTCGTCGTCTCGATGCCGTCGAGCCGGTAGCTGCCCGTGGACGGCCGGTCGAGCAGGCCGAGCACGTTGAGCAGGGTCGACTTGCCGGAGCCGGACGGGCCGGCGACGGCCAGGTAGTCGGCCCGGCCGACGCTCAGGCTGACGTCCGACAGGGCACGGACGGGCGGGTCGGCGGGGTAGTCGCGGCCGATCCCCGCCAGCTCGATGACCGGCTCAGGCACCGCCCACCACCACCCGGTCGCCGGCGCGCAGGTCGCCGGTCACCTCGACCTTGCCGTCCGCGGTGAGCCCGGTGCGCACCTCGACCTCCTTGACCCGGTCCGGCGCCACCTCGACCTGCACCCGTGGCCGGCCGTCCGCGGCGGTCACCACGGCGGCCGACGGGACGGCCAGCACCTGCGCGCCGGTGGCGCCCACCGTCACGCGGGCCGTGACCGTCTTCCCGGACCAGCGCTTCAGCCCGGCCGTCGAGGAGGGGGTGATGAGGACGGGTTCGGAGCCGGCCGCCTGGTCGTCGCCGCCCTTCCGCCCGGCGGTCAGGCCGGCCGCCCGCTGCCCGATGGCGGTCAGCGTGGCGGGATACGTCCTGCCGGTCTCGGTCTCGATGACCGCCTGCATGCCCTCCTTGAGCAGGTCGGCGTCGGCGGCCTCGACGGCGCCCGCGACGACGAACGACGAGCTGGTCACGGTGGCGACCGCCTGCTCGACGGTCTCACCGGCCTTGACCCGGGTCTCGTGCAGGCGGGCGGGCAGCTTGGGCAGGAAGACGATCTCACCGGGCGGGATGGTGGTGCCGTACGTACGCTCGAACTCGGCGAGCAGCGCCCCCGCGGCTGCCAGGTCCGCCTTCGCGCCGGCCACCTTGAGCCGCGCCGGTGAGAGTTGCCGGGCCTGGCGCAGTGCCTGCTCGGCGGTCCGCAGGGCCTCCTTCCTGTCGCGGACGGTCTTGCGCAGTTCCTCCAGCCGCCCGGTCCTGGCCTCGCCGGCCTCGCGGTCCAGCCGGTCGAGCGCCGCCCGCGCGGCGTCCAGCTCCGCCTGGGCGTTGGCGACCCGCAGTTCGAGCAGCCGGGTGTCGGCGGGCGGCGTGGGCGCGGGTCCCGGCCCGGGGGCCGTGCTCGTGGGCACGGTCGTGGGCGCGGTCGTGGGCGCGGTAGGGGCGGTGGTGGGTCTCGTGGCCTCGGCGAGCGCCTGTTCGGCTTCCAGGAGCTTCTCCTCGGCGGCGCGCACGGCGGCCTCGGCGGCGTCCCGCCTCGCCTCCTCCTCCGGGGTGAGCCGCCGCCCGGCCCGGTCGAGCGCGCGCTCGGCCGCCTTCAGGTCCGCCTTGGCATTGCTCACCTTGATCTTCAGCGGCAGCACGTCCCGGCCGGCGTCGAGCGCCTGACGTTCGGCCGCGAGCGTCTCGCGCGCGGTCCGTACGGCCTTGCGCAGCGTCTCGCGCTGCTGCCGGGCCTCCAGGGTCGGCTGCTGGGCGGTGTACCCCTTTCGGGCGTAGAAGCGGGTGACGGCGGCGACGGTCGCCCGGTCGAACACCCCGGTGACGGGCGGCCGGTGACCGAGCCGGCGCAGCGCCCGCTGGAGCTGCCGCACGTCGGCCCCCTCGGCGCCGGGGACGATCGTGCGGTGCATCGGCACCTTGCCGGTGAGGACGAACACGGGGCGGCCGTTGACCTCCATGAGCAGGCCGCCCTCGGCGAGCCGGCCGGGACGCGGCGCCCGGGTGGCCCGTTGCAGCGTGTCCTGCCCGCCGACGACACCGGCCAGCGTGACCGCGAGGGGGGAGCCGTACTCCAGAGTGCCGCTGACGACGACGGTGCTGGTCAGCTTGACGCGCTCGACGGGTGCCGTGACCAGCGACGGTTTCGGCGGCCTGCGCAGCGCGGCCTCGTCGGCCGGTGAGCGCAGGCGGGTGCTGACGGCCCAACCGGCGCCCGCGATCAGGAGGACGCCGGCGAGCATGACGAGCAGGACCTTTCGAGGGGATCTCATGACCGTCGGCTACAGGCCGTATCGCTCGTCGACCTCGGCCACGACCTTGTCGGCCTTCGGCCGGTAGAGGCGGTAGAAGTCCTTGCCGCACTCCAGGTCGTCCAGCGCCAGCCGGATCTCCCTGTCCAGGACGCGGCGGGCCTCGGCGGGCGAGAGTTTCGGGAGGTAGCCGGAGTCGTTCTCAGGGTCGTACGGGGGGATCGACGTGTCGTCCCTGCGCGCCAGCTCGTGCAGCTCCCGCCCGATCACCGCGCCGCCCCACTTGGCGACGTCCAGCGGCTTGGTCGAGGTCATCCGGTGGCCCTTGGTCACCATGCAGTCGGCCATCGCGGAGGCCAGCCGCACCAGTTCGGGGTCCCCGTCGATCTCGCTGCGCAGCTGCCGGTTGATCAGCACGTTGACCTTCGAGCTGTGGTCATGGGCGTCGGTGACGTCCATGCCGGTGACCTTCTTGATGGCCTGGGACTCACAAGCGTTGGAGGCCTTCGCGTACGCCTTCTGCTGGGCGTCCGACAGGTCGTTCCTGATGGCGTCGTTGGGATTGTCGGGCAGGGGGCCGCTTCCCGGCATCTCGTCGCGGTAGACGAGGATGGAGGAGATGCCGAACCCGTACTTCGTCCGGAACGCCTTCTCGGCCTCGTGGTCGCCGGACCGCAGTGGCCAGTCCGTTTCAGACGACGGGGTGTCCGGGTAGACGAACGGGACGTATCTGAAGCCCTTGCCCTTCATGCAGTCGGCCTTGAGCACCTGCACCTCGTGCTCGCGGTCGTGTCGCGGGGTGGACGTGGATGTGGATGTGGGTGTGGACGTGGACGTGGACGGAGGCCGCGTGGCCGTGCTCGTCCCGCACCCCCCGAGTGCCAGGGCGAGCGCCACGCCCACGGGCGCCGATCGCATGGTCATCAGCCCGTCACCCCGAACTGCTCGCTGACCCGCTGCTCGATCTGACGGAACCTCGGCTGGTACGCCGCGTGGAAGTCCTTGCCGCACTCCAGGTCGTCCAGGGCGACCTTGATCTCCCGATCCAGGTGCCGGCGCGCCTCCGCGGGACTCATCCGGGTCGGCTCGTAGTACTGACCCGCGGGCAGGCCCGTGTCCGGGATGTCGTCGTTCTTGGCGATCTCGTCCTTCTGGGCGGTGAACAGCTTCCACCCCCACAGGTTCATGGCAGTCGGCTTGGCCGAGGTCGTCCGGTGCCCCTTGCCGGAGAGGCAGTCGGCCATGGTCGAGGCGAGGCCGACGAGCTCGGGGTCACCGTCGAGCTCACGCTGCACGGTCTGGTCGATGAGCCGGTTGATCTGCGCGAAGCGGTCCTCCTCGGACTTCACGACCTTGCCGGTGACCTTGGTGATCGCCCCCGACTGGCAGGACTGCTCCGCCTCGTCGTAGGCCTCCTGCTGGGCGGGCGAGAGGTCCCTCCTGATCTCCCAGTTCGGGTTGGCTCCGGGGTCGTCGAGGTCCTTGGGCCGGCGCGGGTGAACGAGGTTGTAGAAGACGCCGAAGCCCTGCTTCGAACGCTCCGCCTTCATCGCCGCGTAGTCGCCGTTGTGCGCCTTCTTCTGCTCGTCGCTGAACTCGAGCGGGGGCGCCACGAACGGGACGTACGTGAAGCCCCGGCCCTTCATGCAGTCCGCGAGCGCCGCCTGGATCTGGCGGGCCGTGTCCTTCGCGGGCGCGGGCGCGGGCGAGGGCGGCGTCGCCGCGCTCGTCCCGCATCCCGCGAGCACGCCGAGCAGGGCCGCGGCCCCTAGTGATCGTCTGGGCATGGCAGAGGACAATACTCCGTTTAACGGAGTATGGTCAATCCAGGACGGCGCGGCGATGGTCCCCCGGCACGAACGCCGCGGCGGCCGTCAGCACCGCCAGCAGCCCCCAGTAGGCCAGATGCTGGCGCGTCAGGCCCGCGAGGTGCTCCCCGAGCTGGACCGAGACCACCAGCAGGTAGAGCGACGCGGCCAGCGCCCAGCGCCCGTCACGGGCCTGGCGCGCCGCCCACACCGCCAGGCACAGCACCGCCACCTCCAGCACCAGCCTGGTCAGACCGATCGCGGGCGCCGGCCCGTCCGGCATCCAGGCGGGCCCCGCCCACGCCGCCACCGGCACCGCCGCCGTCCACCACCAGGACCGGGGCCGCGGCCGATCCCCGGCCGCCAGCACCAGCAGGCCGCAGCACACCACCGCGTACCCCACCGCGACGGCCGCCGGCCCGCTCGCCGCGAACAGCGGCCGGTCGGCGAGGAACCCCGGATAGACCGGCAGCAGAGTCACGTCCACCGGCTGCCACGCCGTGGCGATCATCATGGCCTTCGTCCCGCTCAGCGCCGCCCCGGCCAGCGCCGCCCACACGCGGCCGCGCAGGAGGGCCAGCAACCCCAACGCGGACGCCAACGCCCACACGGGAATCGTCCCGGCATACGGCAACAGCACAGCGAGCTGCGCGGCCATCACGGCGGTCACGCCCAGATGCAGGCCGTCCCGCCAGGCGTCGCCCCGCGCCGCGTGCCGCACCCGCTCGCACAGCCCACCGCCGACGAGCCCGGCCGCCTGCCGCGCCTCCGGCACCGTACGGCCCGGCTCGGCGCAGTCGAGCAGAACACCCAGCAGCTCCTCGCCGTGGGCGGACCGGTAGGCGCGCGGATAGGCCAACAGCAGCCACCGGTAGCGGCGTTCGAGCGGCGTCACGCCGTGGCGGGGCGGTCGATGACCAGGGCGGCGGCCCGCTGCATGCGCAACGCCTCCGCCTCCAGCACCGCGCGCCCCTCCTCGGCCAGCCGGAAGTAGCGGCGGTTGCGGCCCGCGACCGTCTCCTCCCGGTCCACCACGATGAGCCCCCGGTCGCTGAGCCGCTCCAGCAGGCCGTAAAGGGTGCCCACGGACGGGTTCACCCGCCGGCCCGAAAGCTCCCCCACCACCTTCATGATCGCGTGGCCGTGCAACGGCCCGTCGAGCAGTGCGGTGAGCACGTAGAACATGGGCTCGCTGACTTCACCGGTCCCCCTGGGCATGCCGCCGAACATAACACGCCCCGCGCCACGCGGCAGCGGGACTACCATGGCGGGCAACCAGCCGACGGAGGGCGAGAGATGTCCGTCCTGATCCGCACCGACGACGTGCCGCCCGCCCGGCGCCACGAGGCCTGGCGCGGCATCGTGTGCGACACGCTCGGCCCGCTCGACATCCGCATCGACCCCGACGCGCCGCTGCGCGGCGAGATCGACGCCGGGCTGCTCGGCCCCGTCGGCGTCGGCAGGGTGCGCACCTCCACACCCCACAGCGTCCACCGCACCCCCGGCCTGATCCGCCGAGGCGGCGGCGAGCTCTACCGGATGGTTCTCGCGCTGGCCGGCGGCCCCGTCGTCGAGCAGGACGGCAGGTCCACCAGGCTGCGGCCGGGCGAGTTCACCCTCTACGACTTCGCCCGGCCCTACCGGCTGGGCTACACCGCGGGCGTGGACCTGGCCGTGTTCAGCCTGCCCCGCGAGGCCCTGCCGCTGCCGTACGAGTCCGTCGCCCGCCTCACCGCGGAGCCGATCGCCACGGACGACGGCACCGCCGCGCTGGCCGCGCCCCTGCTGCGCCGGGTGACCCTCGACCTCGACACCTACCCGCCCGCCAGCGCCGCCCGGCTGTCCACCGTCGTCATGGACCTGCTCGCCACCGTCATCGCCGAACGGGCCGAGCGGGCCGGCGCCCTGCCCGAGGAGTCGCGGGTGCGGACGCTGTCCCTGCGCGTGGACGCCTTCATCGAGGCGCACCTCGCCGACCCCGGCCTCGGCCCCCGCACCGTCGCGGCCGCCTGCCACGTCTCACCCCGCCAGCTCCACCGGCTGTTCGAGGACCGCGGCAACACCGTGGCCGCGTGGATCCGGCACCGCCGCCTGGAGCGCTGCCGCCGCGACCTCGCCGACCCCGCCCTGCGCGACGTGCCCGTGGGCGGCGTGGCCGCCCGCTGGGGCCTGCCCGATCCGGCCCACTTCAGCCGGGTGTTCAAACAGGCGTACGGGATGCCGCCCGCCGAGTACCGTCGCGCCCGGCTCTGACACCTGGCACGGATCGTCAACCGCGCGGCACGGGAACACAAGCCCGGCCGCGCGCCGGACAGCACACTGAAGACGTACGCATCCCCCACTCCGCAAGAGGAGCCCCCGATGTCCGGCACCCAGCCCGCCCCCCGCTCCGCCACGCTGTTCGTCAACCTGCCGGTGTCCGACCTCACCAGGTCCAAGGCGTTCTTCACCGCGCTCGGGTTCCCGTTCTTCGGCGCGACCGACGACATGGCCTCCGTGGTCATCAGCGAGCGGACCCAGGTCATGCTGCTCGCCCAGCCGACCTTCGCCTCGTACGCGCGGGCGGAGGTCGCCGACCCGGGCAAGAGCACCGAGGTGATCCTCGTCCTGGGGCTCGACACCCCGCAGGAGGTGGACGAACTGGCCGACCAGGCCCTCGCGGCCGGCGCCACCCCCGTGGGCGAGCCGCTGAACGACGGCATGCGCTACCAGCGCGGCTTCACCGACCCCGACGGCCACCAGTGGTCGGCCCTGTGCCTGGTGCCCCCGGCGAGCTGACGGCATGAACACGCTCCTGGCCGGCGAGGTGACCTCGGCCGACGGCACCCCGATCGCGTTCCACCGGTCCGGTGCCGGGCCGGCCCTCGTCCTCGTGCACGGCGCCTTCACCGGCAAGGACCACCCGACCCTGCGGGAGGTGGCGGTCACGCTGTCGCCGTGGTTCACGGTCTACAACTACGACCGCCGCGGCCGGGGCGGCAGCGGCGACACTCCGCCCCACAGCGCCGAGCGGGAGGTCGAGGATCTCGCGGCTCTCGTCGCCCTGGCTGCTTCGGGCGGCTCCTCCGGCGGGCCCTCCGATGGGCCGTCCGGCGGGCCGGTTGATGGGGCGTCCGATGGGCCGGCTGATCGGCCGCCCGGCGGGCCGGTGATGCTGTTCGGCGGGTCGTCCGGCGCCGCGCTGGCGCTGGCCGCCGCCGCCCGCGACCCGGCCGTCGCCAAGCTCGCCCTGTGGGAACCCCCGTACCACGTCGGCGCCGGCGCGCCGAGCCTGCCCACCGGCTTCGCCGCGACGCTGGAGAGCCTGGTGCGGCAGGGCCGGCGCGGGGACGCGGTCGAGCTGTTCATGGTGGCGGCCGCCGAGGTCCCGGCCGACGCGGTGACCGCCATGCGCACCGCCCCCTCCTGGCCCGAGCTGGAGGCGCTCGCCCACACGCTCGCCTACGAGGCCGCGGTCATGGGGCCGGGCAACGCCCTCCCCACCGAGCTGCTCACCTCGCTCAGACTCCCCACCCTCGTGCTGAACGGCGCCGACAGCCCGGCCTGGATGCGCGACGCGGGGCGGGCGGTCGCCGCCGCCGTGCCCGGCGCGGGCCATCGCGTCCTCGCCGGCCAGACCCACGCCGTGGCGGCACGGTCGCTCGCGCCGGAGCTCCTGGAGTTCTTCGTCGCCGGATAGGGCGACGGACCTCGCGATCGGCTCATGAGCCCGTGATCACAGGACACGGGCCCATGCCAAAGCTGCCGCACCGCCCGCGCCCGTGACCTCGACGCGCGCCTGTCCTGCCTCCAGGAGGCCACGGGTTCGCCTCTCCCGGAGCGAAAGAGGCCCGACCGGAAGGTCGGACCTCTTCGCGGACCCGGCATCAGCCGGACTTCAGCCGCAGCGCCGAGCCCCCGTCAGGGGCGGATGCCCCGGTCAGGTGCGGATGCCCCGGGAGCTAGCTGCAGCCGCTGGTGGAACCGCAGCCCTCGCAGACGTAGCAGCTACCCGCCGGACGCATCTTGGTGCCGCAGGTCATGCAGAGCGGCGCGTCGGCCGTGAAGCGCTGGTGGCTCTCCAGCGTCAGCTCCTTGGCCGAGCGCTGCGGCTCGGGCTTCTCCTCGATCGGCGCCGACTGCGCGAGCGCCTCCCTGTCGACCGTCTCCTGCAGGGCGGCCGGGTCCTCGCCGCGCTGCTGCGCCGCCCGCTCCGCCGCCGAGAAGATGCCGAGCGCGGCCCGCTCCTCGTACGGCAGGTGGTCGAGCGCAAGGCGCCGGAAGATGTAGTCCATGACCGAGGTGGCCATCCGGATGTCCGGGTCGTCGGTCATCCCGGCCGGCTCGAAGCGCATGTTGACGAACTTGCTCATGTACGTCTCCAGCGGCACCCCGTACTGCAGGCCGATGGAGATCGCCACCGAGAAGGCGTCCATGACGCCCGCGAGCGTCGAGCCCTGCTTGGACATCTTCAGGAAGACCTCGCCCAGCCCGTCGTCGGGGTAGGAGGAGGCCGTCATGTAGCCCTTGGCGCCGCCGACGGTGAACCGGGTGGTCGTGCTCGGACGCTGGTTGGGCATCCGCCGCCGGGTCGGGCGGTTGACCTCGATGACCTTGACCTCGGGCTCGGCCGGCTTGGCGTCCTTGGCCTCGTCCTTCTTGCCGCCGGCCGACAGCGGCTGCCCGACCTTGCAGTTGTCGCGGTAGACGGCCAGCGCCTTCAGGCCGAGCCGCCAGCCCTCCAGGTAGACCTGTTCGATGTCGTCGATCGTGGCCGACTCGGGCAGATTGACCGTCTTGGAGATGGCGCCCGACAGGAACGGCTGCGTGGCGGCCATCATCCGCACGTGACCCATCGGGGCGATGGCCCGCTCGCCCATCGCGCAGTCGAACACCTCGTAGTGCTCCTGGCGCAGCCCCGGAGCGTCGATGACGTGGCCGTGCTCGGCGATGTACTCGACGATGGCCTCGATCTGCTCCTGCTGGTAGCCGAGCTGCTTGAGCGCACGCGGGATCGTCTGGTTGACGATCTGCATCGAGCCGCCGCCCACCAGCTTCTTGAACTTCACCAGCGCCAGGTCGGGCTCGATGCCGGTGGTGTCGCAGTCCATCATCAGGCCGATGGTGCCGGTCGGGGCGAGCAGCGACGCCTGCGCGTTGCGGTAGCCGTTCTTCTCGCCCAGCTTGAGGCACTCCGACCACTGGCGCGACGCCTCCGAGTGGATCTTGGAGTCCATGGAGCCGATCGTCCGCAGGTTGTCGTTGGCCGCGGCGTGCTTGCGCATGACCCGCTTGTGCGGCTCGGCGTTGCGGGCGTAGCCGTCGTACGGGCCGACCGCCCCGGCCAGCTCCGCGCTGCGCCGGTAGGACACGCCCGTCATCAGCGAGGTGATGGCCCCGGCCACCGCCCGGCCACCGTCGGAGTCGTAGGCGTGGCCGGTGGCCATGAGCAGCGCGCCGAGGTTGGCGTAGCCGATGCCGAGCTGCCGGTAGGCGCGGGTGGTCTCGCCGATCTTCTCGGTCGGGAAGTCGGCGAACGTGATCGACACATCCATCGCGGTGATGATCAGCTCGGTCAGCTTGACGAAGTTCGCGATGTCGAAGGTGTTGTCGTCCTTCAGGAACTTCAGCAGGTTGATGCTGGCCAGGTTGCAGGAGGAGTTGTCGAGGTGCACGTACTCGGAGCACGGGTTGCTGGCCGTGATCCGGCCGGTCTCCGGCGTGGTGTGCCAGTCGTTGATCGTGTCGTCGTACTGGACGCCCGGGTCGGCGCACTCCCAGGCCGCCTTGGCCATCTTGCGGAACAGGTCGCGCGCGTCGACCGTCTCGATCACCTCGCCGGTGAGGCGGGCGCGCAGGCCGAACCGGTCGCCCTTCTCCACGGCGCGCATGAACTCGTCGGAGACGCGGACCGAGTTGTTGGCGTTCTGGTACTGCACCGAGACGATGTCCTTGCCACCGAGGTCCATGTCGAACCCGGCGTCGCGCAGCGCGCGGACCTTGTCCTCCTCGCGCGCCTTGGTCTCGATGAACTCCTCGATGTCGGGGTGGTCGACGTCGAGGACGACCATCTTGGCGGCCCGGCGGGTGGCGCCGCCGGACTTGATGGTGCCCGCGCTGGCGTCGGCGCCGCGCATGAACGACACCGGACCGCTGGCGGTGCCCCCGCTGGACAGCAGTTCCTTGGACGAGCGGATGCGCGACAGGTTGACGCCGGAGCCCGACCCGCCCTTGAAGATCACACCCTCTTCCTTGTACCACTCGAGGATCGACTCCATCTGGTCGTCCACCGAGAGGATGAAGCAGGCGCTGACCTGCTGCGGCGACTGGGTGCCCACGTTGAACCAGACCGGCGAGTTGAAAGCGAAGACCTGGTGCACCAGGGCGTACTTCAGCTCGTGGTCGAAGATCTCGGCGTCCTCCTCGCCCGCGAAGTAGCCGTGCTCGACGGCCGTGCGCGTGTAGACGCCGACGACCCGGTCGACCAGCTGCTTCAGGCTCCACTCACGCTGGGGCGTGCCCACCGCGCCGCGGAAGTACTTGGTCGTCACGATGTTGGCCGCGTTCACCGACCAGAACTCGGGGAACTCGACGCCCCGCTGCTCGAAGTTGACCGAGCCGTCGCGCCAGTTGGTCATGACGACGTCGCGGCGCTCCCATGTGATCTCGTCATACGGGTGCACACCGGGCGTGGTGAAGATCCGCTTCATCTTCAGCCCCTTGCGCGGGCGCTTGCCTCCACTGCCGCCGCGCGCGACCGAACCGCTGGCCGTCTCCGTCATGACTCCCCCTTCTCCGCCTTCAACTGTTCGATCTCGGCCTCGAAGTCCGCCAGGCTCTCGAAACCGCGATATACCGATGCGAACCGCAGGTAGGCGACCTCGTCCAGCTCCCGCAGCGGCCCGAGGATCGCCAGCCCCACCTCGTTGGACGGGATCTCCGCCGCGCCCTTGGCCCGGATGGCCTCCTCGACCCGCTGGCCGAGCTGGGCCAGTGAGTCCTCACTGACCGGCCTGCCCTGGCAGGCCCGGCGCACGCCTGCGACCACCTTGTCCCGCGAGAACGGCTCCGTCACGCCGCTGCGCTTGCTCACCATCAGGAGTACGGTCTCCTGGGTGGTGAACCTGCGTCCGCATTCGGGGCAGGTGCGGCGACGCCGGATGGCGGCACCGTCGTCCGTCGAGCGACTGTCGATGACCCTGGTGTCAGGATGGCGACAGAACGGACAATGCACGCTTTTCGCCTCCTTGACCGGCGGTCACCACAGGCGCGCGATCCCCGTCACGGGACGCTCGCGCACGCCCCACGGCTCCCCATGGGGCGGTCACGGAAACACAAGGTGTGGTGAACTACATCGGTGTAACTACTAGATGTTGTGGTCCAACCGTAGAAGCGAGCGACCATGAACGCAAGTTGGCCGGGCCCGCGCCGCGGAAGTAGCTGATCAGCGCGGCCGCCACCCCGGCATCCCGGCGTGTCGCCCGAGGATGCGCCTTCTGCCCACTTCCGAGGCCACCTGACCCGTCCGCCCCGAGCACCTCACGCCACCAAGGCGCCACCTCGTAACCGACGCGGCGCAACACCACCGTGTTCCACCCCAACCGCCACGGCGCGACACCACCACACCGCGTTTCCACCCACCAACCGAAGCGGCGCGACACCACCACAGCGCACCCCACCAGAACCGAAACGGCGCGACACCACCACAGCGCGTTTCACCCACCAACCGAAGCGGCGCGACACCACCACAGCGCGTTTCACCCACCAACCGAAGCGGCGCGACACTCCGGCTACGCGCACCCCACCAACCAACGGGGCATCGCGGCAGCGGGCGGTCCCCCGATCGGCGGGCGCGCCTCAACCAGTGAGGTGCCCGCGCGCGGCGTCGTCCCCCGGATCCAGCCGGGCACCGGGCCGCAAACTCCTCGAAGTAGCCGCGGTGCACGGCGACGAGCCCGGCTCACCGGCGCGGGCGGCGTCGGCCCCGCGCGATGATCCCGCTTCGACCGCTGCCGGCCCCGGCAGCCCAGGACGGACGTCCGCATGACCGGCTGTCCTCGTCCCCAGCCAGAACCCGCCAAGCGAAAGCAGCACCATACAGAGCAGCACCGCCGCCCGTCCCCGCCGCGTCAGACGTACGGGCGGCTGCACGACCCGCCCACGGCGCCCTCCTGACGACACCGCCCGCCCGCCACGCTGCCCTCCAGTGGGCACCGCCCGCCCACGCCGCCCCGCAGTGGGGGACGCCATCCGGCCTTTCCCCGCTTGTGGCGACAAAGGCCGTTCACGCCGCGTTTCGGGCGGCGACCCGACACCTGCCCTGCGCCCGGCGGAACCGCCCCCGCCACCCGGCACCACGGCGAGGTGACTACCCCTCACACCCCGCCTTTCGCCTCCGCCGGACTCTCCGGCCCCCGCCCGAAGGAGCTTCCGTTCCTCGCCCGGCCGCGCCTCACCACGGGAAGGGCCGACGCGACCCCGGCGAGCGGCCGCCTCACCGGCTCGGCTCTCCTCGTCCTGCCACCCGGCCTCGCTCGGCCTCCCCCGGCCGCTCCACCGCTGCGGCTCCTGTCCTGCCCCGCGCCCGGTTGCCGGCGTCCTGCGGGCCGGTGAGTGATCCGTCAGTCCCTTCCGGCCAGGCGGAACGGGGCCCTCGCCTCGCCGCCCTGGAGTGACGGCGTACCTGCTCCTTCGTCCCGGCGTGACGTCAGGAGGTTCGCGACGTTCCCGCCGGGCGAGGTCGCGCACCCCACGGACGGCCGGCGCCCGGTCGCCCACCTCGCCACCCCCTCGCACGGCCCGCCGCTCCTGCTGACCGGAGCCGGCGGGGTAGGGCACCCCAGGAACCGCCGGCACCGCGTCTTCCCTCCCAAGAGCCGATGGTGCGACGCCCCTGCTGTCCACGCCGTCCGGCCCTGCAGCCTTATCCCCACCCCCACCGGACCGCACAACACCCCGCGTCACATCGTCCGGCCGCGCGTCCGCGTCCACCTCCCGGCAGGCTCCGGAAGTCTCTCTCGCACGGGGTTCCGGCCGGGCGGGGCCTCGGACGTCGCTGCCCCGCGCGGCGGGCTTCCCGGGGTCCCGGTCCGTGCCGGCGGAATCGCCGGAACCACCGGACTGGAAGTCGTCGGAGTCGGCCCCGCCCCTCGGTGGCGGCACGAGCCAGAGCCGTGGCCGCCGGCCCGCCGCGGAGCGGCCCCCGCCCCCCGCGCCGCCGGACGAGTGCGGGGGCGTGCCGGCTGCCCACTCCCGCGCGGGCGAGCCGCCGTCGCGCCGCCCGGAACCCTGCGAGGCACCGCGCTCCTCCTCCACGGCACCACAGCGACCCACCGGTCGGCCGTTCGGCTCGGGGCCGTCCATCCGGCTCTGTCCCCGCACGGGGCCGGCTCCCCCTTCCGGCAGTTTCGCCCCACCTGATGACATGCCGCCGCGCCGCGGCCCGTCCTCCCGCATCAGAACTCCACCCCTCGACGTGGCCCGCCCGAAACTCCCCATCCCGCGCCGGCCGCGCTCTCCCATCGTCTTCCGACCGCATCGGGCCGTATGGGCGTCACGAACGGACTTCGCACCCTCCTGCCGTCGGGGGTCTGGCGGGCGACCCGCTTCCTCGCCCGGAAATGACCCAAGGCCGCGAAACGCCCGCCTTTCGCCGGACCGGGCCACCCGCCCCATGACCGCGACCGCCGCAGAACGTCGCATCGCGTCTCGACATCACACCCACCCGCGAACGTCGACATCGGGCGAAATCGTCATGCGAACGGCACTGCGCATGCTCTGCTCCGTTTCGGGCCCGCCCCTCGCGGAACCGGAACAGGGCCGGACAGCACCCATGACCAGGCCCGGTCGTCTGGTGCCGTCGGTCAGGTCAGTGGCTGAGATCGCTCGCACGATTGACCTCCCACACCGTCGCGGCCCGAGAAAAAGCTCTGATTATGATCAGCAAATCGAACACGGTGTCGATCGAACTCCCGTACGATGTTGTACACCACACTGGCGACAATTTCGAGGAAGACTCGAACAATTGTTTGAAGATGATCTTCAACAGAGATACGGTCGCTGTGTGCGACACGAAGACCACGGACCGGGAGGTGCGCCGGTTGCGGCGACCCGGCTGGCGAGGAGGAGAGCATGAGCGAGCGAGATGACGCAAACGGGGTCACCGACCTCGCGGTGCGCCGGCGCGACTCCCTGGGCCTGACTCCCAGGCAGCGCAAGATTCTCGAAGTGATTCGCGACTCGGTGCAGCAGCGCGGATATCCGCCGTCCATGCGTGAGATCGGCGAGGCCGTGCAGCTCACGAGCACGTCCAGCGTGTCGCACCAGTTGACGGCGTTGCAGCGCAAGGGCTACCTGCGCCGCGATCCGCACCGGCCCCGCGCCCTGGAGGTTCGCCTCCCCGGCGAGCCCGTGCTCTGGGTCGACCCCGACGCCGGCAGCGAGGAATCCACGGTCAACCGGCCGACGGCCGCCTATGTTCCGCTGGTCGGCCGGATCGCCGCCGGTGGCCCGATCCTCGCCGAGGAGAGCGTCGAGGACGTCTTCGCCCTGCCCAAGCAGCTCGTCGGCGAGGGCACCCTCTTCCTCCTGCAGGTCACCGGTGACTCCATGATCGAGGCCGCCATCGCCGACGGCGACTGGGTCGTCGTCCGCCAGCAGCCGGTCGCGGAGAGCGGCGACATCGTGGCCGCCATGATCGACGGCGAGGCCACGGTCAAGACGTTCAAGCGCAAGGACGGCCACGTCTGGCTGGTCCCGCACAACCCCAACTACGACCCGATCCCCGGTGACGAGGCGAGTGTCCTCGGCAAGGTGGTGGCGGTGCTGCGACGCCTCTGACCGGATGCCCTGCCCGACCGGCCGGTGGCGGCACGTGCTTCGGTCTCCGCCGGCAGGAGGCGACCCGAGCCAGGCCGGCGGGCCCGGGTGCCGTCCCCCGGTCAATCGGCCGTCACGTGCGGCCCAGGCCGTGGAAGGTCCCACATCTAGACTGATGTGGTGAAGGACGCCAGTTACCTGAATGACATCAAAACCGCACATGACGGGTTGAAGTGGGCCAAGGCCGGCCCGGGAGTGATTCCGGCCTGGGTGGCCGACATGGACCTGCCCACCGCACCCGCGGTCGTCGAGGCACTCAAGCGTCGCGCCGAAGGTGACCTGGGCTATCCGGCCTGGCTCGACGCCCCCCAGGGCGGCCCACTGGCCGAGGCGTTCGCCGAACGTATGACCACCCGCTACGGCTGGCGGCCCGCACCGGAGCACGTACGCACGTACTCCGACATCAACCAGGCGCTCCAGGTGCTCCTGCACATCTGGACGCGGCCCGGTGACGGCGTGGCGGTCCACACTCCCGCCTACCACCCCTTCCTGACCACGTTGGAGGACATGGAACGCCCGCTGCGGCCCGTCCAGTTCCACCCCGACGGCGACTCGTGGCGTTTCGAGGTGCCCGACCTGTCGGGGTGCCGGGTCCTGCTGGTGGTCAACCCGCACAACCCCACCGGCCGCGTGTTCACCCGGCAGGAGCTCGAAGAGCTGGCCGAGCACGCCGAACGGCACGACCTGCTGGTGATCGCCGACGAGATTCACGCCGACCTCGCGTACGCGCCGCACGAGCACATCCCGTTCGCGACCCTCCTGCCCGAGCGGACGGTCACGCTCACCTCCGCCACGAAGGCGTTCAACCTCGGCGGCATCCGGTGTTCGGTCGCCCACGTCGGCGTGCCGGAGCTGCGCAGGAGGCTGGACGCGCAGCCGCCGTTCATCTACGGCTCGGCCAACCTGTTCGGGGTGGAGGCGACAGTCGCGGCCTGGCGGCACGGAGACGCCTGGCTGGAGGAGACCCGGGCCGTGCTCGACCGCAACCGCAAGACGATCGCCGCCCGGGTGCCCGAGACGGTCGGCTACCGGATGCCGCAGGCGACCTACCTGGCCTGGCTCGACTACGGCCGGCCGGGGATGGCCGAAGTGCTGGAGCGGGAGGCCAAGGTCCTGCTGAGCGACGGCGCCGCATTCGGTCCTGGCGGCGAGCAGCACGTACGGCTCAACTTCGCCACCACCGAAGAGATCCTCACCGAGATCCTGGACCGCCTCTGGCCGTGAGGTCGGACAGCCCGACGTCGGGCGGCCCAACTCCGCCGTCGGCCGCCCGACGGTGAGGTCGGGCAGCGCGACAAGAGGAGGTCAGACGGCCCCGGCAGTCGGGCAGGCCCGACACGAGGACGTCGGGCGGGCCGGTAGTCAGGCAGGCCCGACACGAGGAGGTCGGCGCGGGCCCGGCAGTCAGGCAGGCCCGACACGAGGACGTCGGGCGGGCCGGTAGTCAGGCAGGCCCGACACGAGGAGGTCGGCGCGGCCCCGGCAGTCAGGCAGGCCCGACACGAGGAGGTCGGCGCGGGCCCGGCAGTCAGGCAGGCCCGATATCCGGACGATCGAACGGCCCGACGGCCCGACCGGCAGTTGGGCGGGCGGGCGGCGCGTGTGGTGGTCCTGGTTTTCACCCTCCCTGTGCGGAAAGCAGATGCCGGAGCAGCACAGGCCGGGCCCTGGCGACGAGGCCCGGCATCCGGTCGAGGAAGGGATGGGACATGGGCGAGCAGCAGCGGGACGTGATCGAGGTTTTGGTGACCGACCACCGTGAGGTCGAGCAGATGTTCTCCGAACTGGAGACGATGGTCGGCGCCATCGGGGAGCGACCCAAGACGCTGGCCGAGCAGGTCGTCATCGAGCTGGTCCGCCACTCGGTGGCCGAGGAACAGTTCCTGTACCCCGCGGTGCGCAAGCACGTGCCCGGCGGCGACAAGGAGGCCGACCACGAGATCGCCGAGCACGCCGAGGCCGAGGAGACGATGAAGCGGCTTGAGGCCCTGGAGCCGGGCGACGCCGAGTTCTGGCCCACCCTGGAGGAGCTGATGCGGCAGATCCGCCACCACATCCAGGACGAGGAGAACGACCTGTTCCCGCGACTGCGGGCGGCCTGCACCGCGGAGGAGCTCACCGAACTGGGCGCCAAGGTGGAGCGGGCGAAGAAGGTGGCGCCGACCCGGCCGCATCCCTCCGCGCCGGACACCCCGCCCGCCAACAAGCTCCTCGGACCCGGAACGGGTCTCGTGGACCGCATCCGCGACGCGCTCTCGGGCCGGGGTCGCGACTGAGTCGCAGGAGCGAAGTGTGGGGCTCGGTTGTCACACCCCGAGTCCCACACCGATTCCTGTCTCTGCGTCAGATCAGGTCGACGCGTTCCTGGGCGATGGGGTAGCCGACCCTCGCGAAGTGGGCGGCCACCGGAACGTTGGTCTGGTCAGTCCCGGCGACGATGCGGTCCACGCCCTCGTCAGCGAGCTTGTGAGTGGCCTCGACGAGCAGGTCGTAGGCGTATCCGTGGCCGCGGTGCTCGGGTACGACGCCGATGTAGCCGATGACAGGGTCTCCATAGTTGCGGGCGGGGACGCTGAGGCCGACGAGTTCCCCGGCAGGGGTGTAGGCAAGCCGCCACCACTCGCGCGGGCTCGGCAACCAGCGCAGGTAATCCAGTTCTTCCTGCGCGGCCGCCTCCAGCCCGGATGCGGCGACGGTGCGGCGCGCATGGGCGTCGAGACTGCCCTGGTGAATACGACGGAAGACGTCGAGGATCGCCGCGTCGTCGGGCTCGGGACGGAATTCGAGGCGGCCGGGGCGCGCGGGCACGCCGCAGTCCGGCGTCCAGCGGTAGCGGTACCGCTCGGCCAGAGGCGACATTCCTGCGGCGATGGCCGCGTCGATCCGGGCCTGGGCCTGCTCCCGGACTGCGGGGACGTCGCGCCAGCCGGGCGGCAGCTTGAGTGAGTACTCGGCCTGCAGCGGTGAGGCGCGGAGCAGTTGGACGGCCGCATTGGCGTCCGTGAAGTCGAACCAGTCCAGAGCGACCGGTTTGTCGTCTTCTGGCCCGGCCCACCAGGCTGCTCGCGCGACGACGACGCCGTCTCGCAGGGCCACCCAGGTCCACTCAGGGCGGTACTCACCGGCGGCGGCCATCTCGCTGTAGGTGTCGCCGAAGGCGGCGAAGCCGACCAGGCCGGGATCGGGCAGGGAGTCGAAAAGTGCTTCCTCGCCCGTGACGAGGGGGCGGATGACCAGATCGGTCACGTGAGGGGTCCTTCCGGGTAGCGGCGCGCTCCCCTTCAGATCCTCGGCGTCCTCAGAACGGGGTGGGAGCACATGAGAGTCAGCTGGCTCACGGTTCCCACCCCCCTTTCGCGGTCGAGGACGCGAGCGGAGCCTAGCAGCGTGCTCGAATGACCGGCAACAGCGTTCGGCCTGCCGCACGCACCACATCTCGACCCGCCGATACGGGGCCTGCGACACACCGGAACGCTGCGGCCCTGACCCGTACGAGTCCGCCGGGCCGAGGACCCGCAGCTCGATTGCTGCGAACGGCTCCAGGCCCGACCCCACCCGAAGGCCGAGACTCGGTAGGCCCGTCCGTGACCGGCCCCAAGTCCATGATCACCGGCTTGGCGTCAACCGCTGTGCCGATGTTCCCCGAGGCCGGTCTGGTGGGGGGAGTGTCTCCTGGCGGGGCCGCTACGGAAGCGGGGGCAGGGCCGGCGGGGTCGCCGCCGGGCGTTCCTCCAGGGCGGCCAGCGCCAGCTCGACCGCCTTCTCCAGTTGGGGGTCACGCCCCGCCACCCGGTCCTGCGGTGTCATGACGACCTCCACGTCCGGGTCCACGCCGTGGTTCTCCACGGCCCATCCCGGCCCTTCGAGCCAGAACGAGTAGCGCGGCTGGGTCACCACGGTGCCGTCCACCAGCGAGTAGCGCGAGTCGATGCCGATCACGCCGCCCCACGTCCGGGTGCCGACGAGCGGGCCGAGGGCGCGGTTCTTGATGCCGGCGCTGACGATGTCGCCGTCGGACCCGGCGAACTCGTCGGCGACGGCCACGATGGGCCCGCGCGGCGAGTCGTCGGGGTAGCGGGTGGGCTCGTAGCCGCGGGCGTGCGCCCAGCCGGTGACCCTGCGCGACAGCTTCTCCAGCACCAGCTCGGAGGTGTGGCCGCCGCCGTTCTCGCGGACGTCCACGACGAGCCCTTCGCGGGCCATCTCGGTCCGCAGGTCGCGGTGGAACTGCGCCCAGCCGGAGGCCACCATGTCGGGGACGTGCAGGTAGCCGAGGCGGCCGTTCGACGCCTCGCGGACGTAGGCCCGGCGGCCCTCCACCCAGTCGTGGTAGCGCAGCGTGGTCTCGTCGTCGACGGGGGTGACGACGACGCGGCGCGGATCGCCTCCGGAGGCGGGCCGTACCGTCAGCTCGGTGGGCCGCCCCGCGGTGCCTGCCAGCAGCGGGAGCGGGCCGCGCACGGGGTCGACGGGCCGCCCGCCGACGGCGACGATCGCGTCGCCCTCCCGTACGGCGACGCCGGGGGCGAGGAGCGGCGAGCGGGCGTCGTGGTCGGACGTCTCCCCCGGCAGGATGCGGGTCACCCGCCACGTGCCGTCGTCGTCGCGGGTCAGGTCGGCGCCGAGGAGGCCCTGGCGGCGGCGCGGGTCGGCCGGCATGCCGTTGGCGCGGGCGTAGGCGTGGGAGGTGCCGAGCTCGCCCTGCACCTCCCACAGCAGGTCGATCAGTTCGGAGTAGGCGCCGATCCGGTCGACCAGCGGCAGGTAGCGGTCGAGCGCGCGCTGCCAGTCGACGCCGTTCATGTCGGCCCGCCAGAAGTGGTCGCGCATGAGACGGCCGGCCTCCAGGTAGCCCTGCCGCCACTCGGCGACGGGGTCGAGCTGCACCGACACGCGGTCGAGGTCGATGGTGACGACCTCCTCGCCCTCGCCGGCCGAGCGGGTCTGCAGGCCGTTCTTGCCGTTGAGGACGAGGCGGGTGCCGTCGCCGCTCACCTCGAACGCCCGCAGTTCCCTGCCGAGCTCCACCTTGCAGCGCTTCTTGAGGTCGTAGCGTTCGAGCACGACCTCGCCGGTGTTCTCGGTGCCGTCGCCGAGCTGGCCGGTCAGCGGGAGCCGCAGCCAGAGCAGCGCGTCCTTGGCGGTGCGCAGGTTGTCGTAGCGGCCGGCGGGCACGGGCACGGGCACGACGCGGGAGGCGAGCCCGTCCGGATCGACCTCCGTCCGCGGCGGCGTGTCGTCCTTGCCTGGTTTGTCGTCCTTGCCGGGCTTGTCGTCTTCGCCGTTGAAGCCGCGGCCCTGCAGACTCGGGTCGAACGGCGAGGGCGTCGTCGCCAGCAGGGGCACCAGGTACGGCCGGCACCCGGAGGGGAAGGCCAGGTCGAACACGTGCGCGTCGTACACCGGGTCGAACGTCCGCACCGACAGGAAGGCCAGGTGCTTGCCGTCCCGGGTGAAGACGGGGTCGTAGTCGGAGAAGCGCACCGGGGTCACGTCGATGACGGACGTGCCGTCGACGCGGCCCATCCTGATCTGTGACAGGGGGCTCTGGTGCGGGTGCACCCAGGCCAGCCAGGCCGAGTCCGGGGAGAACGTCAGCCCGCTGATGTCGCCGTGCGTGGTGCGGTCGAGCTCCCTGCTCTGCCCGGACTCGACGTCGACGAGCAGCAGCCGCCCGTCGTGGGTGGCCACGGCCACGTGCTTGGCGTCGGGCGCGGCGGCGAGGTCGAGCACCCGGCCCAGCTCGCCCGCGGCCAGGGTGCGGATGTCGCCGCCGGGCGTGCCGACCTCCAGCCCGTCCTCGCCGGAGGCGTCGGAGACCCAGACGGCCTGCCCGTCACGGCCGAGCACGCGCGGCAGGCGTACCCGGACGCCCGGCTGGGCCCGCAGCGTGCCGGCGGGACCGTCACGGTGGGTCACCCAGTGGGCGGTGCCGCGGATCTCGACTGCGCTCGCCCGTCCGGTCGCGTCCGGCGAGAAGCCGCCGACGCGGGCCGGCGCCGGGCGCCGGGCGCGGGCCGGGCGCGGCCCGCTGAGCGTGATGTCCAGCTTGTACGGCTCGGCGTCCAGGCCGTCGAGCAGCCACAGGTCGCCGGCGTGGCTGTAGACCACCCGCTGCCCGTCGGTCGAGGCGTGGCGGGCGTAGAACTGGTCGTGGGAGGTGTGCCGTCGCAGGTCCGAGCCGTCGGGCAGGGACGAGTAGACGTTCCCGACGCCGTCGGTGTCGGCCAGGAACGCCAGCCGCTCCCCCACCCACATGACGGACCAGTGCTGCGCCGCGCTGTCGGCGAACAGCCGGGTGAACGCGCCGTCGCCCTGGGCGTCCACCCAGATCTTGCCCGCGGTGCCGCCGCGGTAGCGCTTCCACTGCGACGGCTCGCGCCACAGGGCCGAGACGGTGGCGACCCTGTCGCCGCTGGTCACGGCCTCGCTGACCCAGCCGTACGGCAGGCGCCTGGCCGGTCCGCCGTCGAGCGGGACCGCGTGGGCCCACATCCGGCTGCGTCCGCCCTGGCCGAAGGAGGTGACCGCCAGCACGTCGCCGTCGGCGGTCCACCCTCGGGTGCCCGTCATCGCGTTGCCCCAGTGGGTGAGCCGATCGCCCTCGGGGCCGTCGATCTCGGCGGCGAACACCTCGGGCGCCTCCTCGCGGTGACTGGTCCACGCGATGCGGGTGCCGTCGGGTGAGAATCTCGGGTACGACACGGGGACGCGGTCGGCGGTGAACCGCCAGGCCCTGCCTCCCGCCAGCGGGGCCAGCCAGACGTCGTCGTCGGCGACGAAGGTGACCAGATCACCGTGCAGATGCGGATATCTCAGGTATGCGCCAGTAGTCACACGTGAACACTAATGCCGTCGATCGTGGGCGGGCGTAACTTTGTCGTGCCCTGGTGGCCGGCCGGGGATGGGCGCAGGACGCCTGGGCAGGGGTGACGTCGCACCAGAGCACACTGCGAGGGATCATGAGGATGTTCGCCCAGGCACACCAGATGCCGCCCCGCGTGGCGGCCGGCGCCTTCTTCCTGAGTTCGGGGTTGTCCAAGCACAACGCCGACCGGGACACCGCGCAAGGCCTGCACGGCATGGCCGTCGGCACGTATCCGTTCCTGCGGAAGCAGGATCCCGAGGTCTTCACCCGGCTGCTGTCGAAGGCGGAGATCGCGATGGGGGTGGCGCTGCTCGTCCCGGCGGTGCCGTCGCTGCTGGCGGGAGCCGCGCTGACCGGGTTCGCGGGCGGGCTGCTCGGCCTGTACCTGAAGACGCCGGGCATGCGGCAGGAGAGCAGCCTGCGGCCGTCGCCGCAGGGCATCCAGCTCGCCAAGGACGTCTGGCTGCTCGGCATCGGGCTCGGGCTGGTGCTGGACGAGCTGCTCCACCGCTGACAGGTCCCTGACGCTAGTCCGGCGCTCTGCTGGGTAGCCCGCCATCATGGTACAAATCGGATACACCTTGATGTGCGAGCAGACACCGGTGCGTCAGCTCGTCGAGGACGCCGTCACGGCCGAGCGGACCGGCTTCGACTACGCGGTCATCTCCGATCACTACTTCCCGTGGCTGGAGGAGCAGGGGCACTCCGCGTACGCGTGGTCCGTGCTCGGCGCGGTGGCGCAGGCCACCGAGCGGCTGCCGCTCATGACGTACGTGACGTGCCCGATCATGCGCTACCACCCGGCCGTCGTCGCCCAGAAGGCCGCCACCATGGGCGTGCTGAGCGGCGGGCGGTTCACGCTCGGCCTCGGCGCGGGCGAGAACCTGAACGAGCACGTCATCGGCGAGGGCTGGCCGAGCGCGGACACGCGGCACCGGATGTTCCGGGAGGCGCTGCAGATCATCAGGGAGCTGTTCGAGGGCGGCTACGTCACCTCCCAGGGCGAGTACTTCGATCTCGACTCGGCCAAGCTGTGGGACCTGCCGGAGGAGCCGGTCCCGATCGGCGTGGCCGCCTCGGGCCCGAGGTCGGCCCGCGTCGCCGCCGAGTACGGCGACCTGCTGATCTCCACCGAACCGGCTCCTGAGGTGGTCGAGCGGTTCGGCGCCGCCGGCGGCTCGGGCAAGCCGGTGTACGGCCAGCTCGCCGTGTCGTACGACGCCGACGCCGAGGCCGCCAAGGAGCGGGCCCACCGACTGTGGCGGTGGGCGACGTCGGGCTGGAAGGTCATGGCGGAGCTGCCGGGCCCGGTGAACTTCGCCGCCGCCACGCAGACCGTGCGGCCGGAGGACGTCGCCTCCAGCGTGCCGTGCGGCGACGACGTCGGCGCGGTGGTCGAGGCGGTGCGCGCGTACGTCGAGGCGGGGCATACGCACCTCGCGCTCGTGCAGGTCGGGCACGACCAACAGGAGCCGTTCTTCGACTGGGCGGGCAAGGAACTGCTGCCCGCGCTCCGCGAGCTGTAGCCGTCGGGGAGCGCGGGCGACGCCTCGTCAGGGGACGATGTTGACCAGCTTGGGCACCCGCACGATGACCTTGCGCGGCTCGCCCGAGAGGTAGGGCGTGATCTTGTCGGAGGCCAGGGCCAGGGCCCGCAGCTCGTCCTCGGCGATGGTAGGCGGCACCTCCAGGCGGTCGCGGACCTTGCCGGCCACCTGGACGACGCAGGTCACCGACCCCTGCACCAGCAGGGCGGGATCGGCGACGGGCCAGCCGGCGTGCGACACCGAGCCGGTGCGGCCCAGCCGCTCCCAGCCCTCCTCCGCCGTGTAGGGGGCGACCAGCGACAGCATGACGGCCAGCGCCTCGGCGGCCTCCCGCACCGCGGGGTCGGCGGCGCCGGGCCCGGAGTCGATGGCCTTGCGGGCGGCCGAGGTCAGCTCCATCATGCGCGCCACCGCGACGTTGAAGCGGTGCGACTCGACCAGCCGGGTGACCTCGTCGACCGTGCGGTGGGTGAACTTGCGCAGCTCCAGGTCGCCGCCGTCGAACGGGACGCCCGGCGCGCTGCTCACCTCGTCCATCACGCGGAAGGCGCGGGCCAGGAACTTCTGCGACGCGGCCGGCGAGACGTCGGCCCAGTCGATGTCGTCCTCCGGCGGCCCGGCGAAGACCATGGTCAGCCGGACCGCGTCGACGCCGTAGGCGTCGATCTGCTGGCCCAGGTCGACGCCGTTGCCCAGGGACTTGGACATGGCCTTGCCGCCGTTGATGACCTGACCCTGGTTGAGCAGGCGCAGGAACGGCTCGGTGAAGTCGACCATGCCCATGTCGTGCAGGACCTTGGTGAAGAACCTGGAGTACAGCAGGTGCAGCACCGCGTGCTCCACGCCGCCGACGTACTGGTCGACCGGACCCCACTTGCGGACCTGCTCGACGTCGAACGGGCCTTCGGTGTAGCCGGGCGAGCAGTAGCGCAGGTAGTACCAGGACGAGTCGACGAAGGTGTCCATCGTGTCGGTGTCGCGCATGGCGGGACCACCGCACTTGGGGCACTCGACGTTGACCCAGTCGGTGGCGCCGGCCAGCGGGGAGATCCCCTTGGGCGCCAGCGCCTCGCCGCGCAGGTCGGGCAGCGTGACGGGCAACTGGTCGTCGGGGACGGGCACCTCGCCGCAGTCGAGGCAGTGGATGATCGGGATCGGCGTGCCCCAGAACCGCTGGCGGGACAGCAGCCAGTCGCGCAGCCGGAAGTTGACCGAGGCGGTGCCCTTGCCGTCGGCCTCCAGGATCTCGATGATCCTGCGGATGGCCTCGACCTTGCTCAGCCCGTCGAGCGGGCCGGAGTTGACCAGGGTGCCCTCGCCCGGCGTGGCCTCGCCGGTCTCGCCCGGGTCGGCCAGGCCGGTGTGGACGACGACCTTGACCGGCAGCCCGAACTTCAGCGCGAAGTCGAGGTCGCGCTGGTCGTGGGCGGGCACCGCCATGATGGCGCCGTGGCCGTAGTCGGACAGCACGTAGTCGGCGGCCCAGACCGGGATGCGCTCGCCGTTGACCGGGTTGATCGCGTAGCGGCCCAGGAAGACGCCGGTCTTCTCCTTGTCGGTGGACAGCCGCTCGATGTCGCTCAGCTTGGCGACCTCGGCGCGGTAGGCCTCGAACGCCTCGCGCTGCTCGTCGGTGACGATCTCGTCGGCCAGCGGCGCGTCCACGGCGACCACGAAGAACGTGGCGCCGAACAGGGTGTCGGGCCGCGTGGTGTAGACGTGGACCGGCTCCTCGCGCCCCTCGATCTCGAACAGCACGTCGGCGCCCTCGGAGCGGCCGATCCAGTTGCGCTGCATGGTGAGCACGCGCTCGGGCCAGCCGCCCTCCAGCTGGCCCATGTCGTCCAGCAGCCGCTGCGCGTAATCAGTGATCTTGAAGTACCACTGCGTCAGCTCGCGGCGGATGACGTCGGCGCCGCAGCGCTCGCAGCGGCCGGCCACGACCTGCTCGTTGGCCAGCACCGTCTGGTCGTTGGGACACCAGTTGACCAGGCCGCCCTTGCGGTAGGCCAGGCCCCGCTCGAAGAACCGGTTGAACAGCCACTGGTTCCACCGGTAGTAGTCGGCGTCGCTGGTGTGCAGGCGGCGCGACCAGTCGAAGGAGATCCCGTAGCGCTTGAAGGAGTGCGCCTGGGTCTCGATGTTGGCGTAGGTCCACTCGGCCGGGTGCGCGTTGCGCTTGATCGCGGCGTTCTCGGCGGGCAGGCCGAAGGAGTCCCAGCCGATGGGGTGCAGCACGTTGTAGCCGCGCTGGAACCAGTAGCGCGCGACGACGTCGCCGATCGCGAAGACCTCGCCGTGCCCCATGTGGAGGTCGCCGGAGGGGTAGGGGAACATGTCGAGCATGTAACGCCGCTCCCGGGGGTCGGCGGCGTCCTCACCCGCCCGGAACGGGTCCACTTCCTCCCATCGCTGCCGCCACTTGGCCTGCAGCGCCTGCGGATCGTACTCACTCACGGCGATTGTCCTTCTGGCTCGACTCGGACCCATAAGAAAACCCCTCGTGCGCAGGACGAGGGGCAGCCGCGACGGCGAGACCTAGGGCCGTCGCGGCTCGCTAAGAAGCAGGGTCGCGGCACGCATAGGTCAAGCCTAGCGCACCTCTTCAGGGGATTGCCGATACTCCAGGCAGGCAGGACCGCACCAGAGGCACGTCAGTTACGCGATACCCGATGGTGATCTATCCGTTGTGACCTCATATGTCCCATTAGATTACCCTCGACCTCGTGAGACCTCGGGCGGAGTACGACGGATCCGCGGCCGGCCTGCCCATGCAGGACCCGCCCACAGATCCCTACGGCTTCGCTCGTTTCGCTGCGGAACGCGCTGAGTCTCCTGGAAAATCCCATGAGATCATGCGCCATGCGCCAAACGAGGACATAACACCACCAGGAGGTACGGGAGCCATGGCAACGGAGCATTCCGGAGCACCGCACCCCCCACCATCCTGGCCCGAGGTGCCTCCGCAGGAGGCTTCCCGGCGCGAGGTCCCCACGTCCTGGCCCGAGAGCGGCCGCCAGGACGTTCCCACGTCGTGGCCCGAACCTTCCGCGCAGCCGTCCTGGCCGGATGTCACGGTGGCGTCGTCCGCCCGCCGATCGGCCCCCCAGTCCTCGGACCAGTCCTCGGACCGGCCCTCGACCCCGCCGGCCGGGCCCTCCGCGCAGGCGGCGCCCGGGCGGCCGGGGTCGGGGTCGCATCCGTCCTGGCCGCAGGCGCCCGCCGACGACCCGCCGACCGCCCATCAGGCTCCCGTGCCTGCCTGGCAGGAGGCCCAGCCGTCGGCGGGCGCGTGGTCCAACCTCAGCTCACCCGCCCCGTGGCCGCGCACCGACGCCCAGCCCGCCCCCGTCCCCGCCGACCCGATGGAGCGCACGGCCGCGTACGCCCCGCCCGCCGCCGGCGCCGCGCAGCAGGGCCCGTACGGGGGGAGCCCGGGCGGCGTGCCGGAGGACCCCCACGGCCGGGGGCCGGGCGCCGAGCCGGATCCCCGGCAGGGCGGTGGCACGCCGCTCGACGAGCGGGCCGTGCCGCGCGGCCGGGCGCACCCCGGCGACGAGCGCGTGGCCGGCGGCTCCGGGCACGCCGCCCCGCCCGGCGACGGCCAGTTCCACGACCCCGCCAGGCCGGGCGCGAACCTGAGCCGCGACCCGTCCGACCCCGACCGCCCGTTCGTCACGGCCGGGCAGATCAGCGGCTCGCGCACCCCGCCGCCGGAGCGCCAGCAGGAGCTCTGGAACACCGTCTTCGGCGACAACTACGAGGCCATGGACGAGCCCGAGCAACTGGAGGAGCAGGGCCGGCCCATCTGGATCTACGCGCTGGCGGGGTCCGTGGCGATCGCACTGGTGGCGGCGCTCGGCTGGGCGTTCCTGGCGGGCCCGCTGGCCGGCGAGGACCCCAAGGCCGCCGCCGCCTCGCCACCGGCCACGCCGAAGACCTCCGGAACCCCCACGAGGCGCGCCGGTTCGATCCCGTCGCTGCCGAGGTATCGCGGCAAGGCCGCCCCGGTCGTCGGCGTGGTGCAGGACCAGCAGGCGAGGGTCACCGTGCCCCGCCTGGGCGGCACCTGGCAGCTCGACCAGCGTCCGACCGTGCAGGGCACGTACGGCTTCGCCACCCGCCAGTACGTCCAGACGGGCCCGGGCGTCTACGCCCAGGTCATGACCGGTCCGCTGCCGGAGCGGATGGCCGCCTTCCACACCTCGGACACCGACCTGGAGCCGGCGATCAAGGCCGTCGTGGTGAACGCGCGCAAGAAGTTCTTCCCGCCGGACAACAAGGTCCGCAAGATCGCCCAGCAGCCGCTGAAGGTCGGGACGGCCTCCGGCCAGCTCATCGCCTACTCGCTGACCTCCGCCACGCAGCGGGCGACCATCGTCACGGCCGCCGTCAACACCGGCAACGACGTCCCGGCGATCGTCTACATGTCGGTCCCGTCCACCGCGCGCCAGTTGCTGCCGGACGTCAACACGGTGGTCCGGCAGCTCAAGGTCACCTCGGCGAACCCGTAGGGGTCAGAACGAGCACTCCATGTGCTTGATGCCGTTGATGAAGCTGCTGTGGAGGCGGTCGGGCCGGCCGCCCTCGATCTGCGGGACCCGGCGCAGCAGCTCGCTGAACATGAGCGTGATCTCGCGGCGCGCCAGGTGGGCGCCCAGGCAGAAGTGCGGACCCGGCCCGCCGAAACCGACGTGCGGGTTGGGGTCGCGGGTGATGTCGAACCGGTAGGGGTCGTCGAACACCTCGGGGTCGCGGTTGGCCGCCCAGTAGAACAGCACGACCTTGTGGCCCTTCGGGTACAGGTGGCCGTTCATCTCGAAGTCGCGGGTCACCTTGCGGCGCATGAAGTTCACCGGTGAGGCGAGCCGGACGATCTCCTCCACCGCGCGGGGCGCGTGGCCGTCGATGTCCCGCAGCCACCGGGCGCGCTGGTCGGGGTTCTTGGTGAGCAGGCGCAGCCCGTACGAGATCGCGTTGCGGGTGGTCTCGTTGCCCGCGACCACGAGCAGGATGAAGAACGAGCCGAGCTCCTGCATGGTCAGCCGCTCGCCGTCGATGTTGGCGTTGACCAGCGAGGACGTCAGGTCGCCGGTGGGGTGCTCGGCGCGGTAGGCGGCCAGGTCCTGCACGAGCTGCTGGAGCTCCATCCCGGCGGTGAGCAGTCGCTCGGCGACGGTGGTCATGTCGCCGCCGGTGTACTCGGGGTCGAAGCCGCCGAGGATGACGTTGGAGCGGTCGAAGACGAACCGGTAGTCGCTCTCCGGGATGCCCATCATGTCGCAGATGATCTTCAAGGGCAGCCGGGCGGCCACGTCGGTGACGAAGTCGCCGCCGGGGCCCTGGGCGAGCAGGTCGTCCACGATCTTCGCCGCCGCCGTCTCCACGTCGGCCTCGAACTGCTTGACCATCTTCGGGGTGAAGGCCCGCGAGACGATCCGGCGCAGGCGGGCGTGGCGCGGGTCATCCATGTTGATCATGGAGCCGAAGTACTCGGCGAACTCCGCCGGCATGTCGGGGATGTTCGTCGCGCCGCCACCGCCCGAGCAGAAGACCTCGGGGTTGCGGCTGGCCTCGACGATGTCGGCGTGCTTGACCAGCGCGTAGTAGCCCGGCCCCTTCGGGGCGAAGGAGACTTCCATCTCCTCGAAGAAGGCCGGCTCGTCCAGGGCGCGCAGCCGGTCGAACGCCTCCTCCCGCTCGGCCATGGGCCTGGCCCAGAAGACGCTCTCGGACAGATCGAAGTCGACGGCGCTCATGAGGCCATCATTCGGAGAAGGACCCTTCCGCGTCAATGGTTACGACGTACGCCGTACGTGGGTGCGTCAGCGGGCCGGGCCGAGCCAGTCGAGCACCAGCCGGTTGACCTCCTCCGGCCGTTCGAGGTGCAGGAAGTGCCCCGCGCCGGGCACCCGCTCGGCGCGGGACCCGTCGGGCAGATGGTCGAGCACACCCTCGGCGACGCCGGGCGCGAGGCAGCCGTCCTGCTCTCCGTGCAGGTAGAGGACCGGACCGGTGAGCGCGGGGTCCGGCTCCGGGTGACGGCCGGACGGCGGGGTGGTGCCGAGCATGGCGCGGTAGTAGCCGATCGCCGCCGCCAGGTTCGCGGGCCGGCCGATGCTCCGCCGGACGAACTCGATGTCCTGGCCGGCGTCGTAGCCAGGCGACCAGTCCCGCCACAGGCCCTCCAGGAAGCCGGGCGCGGACGCCGCCATCTCGGCCAGCGAGGTCTGGAACAGGAACACGTAGAACGACCGTTTGAGCTGCTCGTACTCCAGGAAGCCGGGCAGCAGGGCGCCCGCGGGCGGCACGGCCATGGCGACCGCCCGCCGGAAGCGTCCGGCCGTGGCGTACACGGGGAAGGCTCCCCAGTCGTGGCCGACGATGACCGCGTCGCCGTCGCCGCCGAGCTCCTCGTGCAGGGCGAGCACGTCCGCCACCAGCGCGGCGCCCTCGTAGGCGCCGTCGGCGGGGATCTCGGTCGGCGCGTACCCGCGGGTGAAGGGGGCGACGGCGCGGTAGCCGCGCGCGGCCAGCTCGGGCATCAGGTGCCGCCAGGTGTGCGCCGTGTCGGGGAAGCCGTGCAGGCACAGGGCCAGCGGCCCCTCCCCTACGGCCAGATACGCGAACTCCACACCGTTGGCGTGGATAGTCCTGATCTCCATGGCTGCGTAACCTAGCACCCCGGCCCGGCCCGGCAGCGGGGTCCGGAGCGGGGTCAGTACGTGTAGCGCAGGTGCTTGACGCCGTTGATGAAGTTGGACAGCAGGTAGTCGGGCTCGCCCACGGCCTTGATGCCCGGCAGCCGGGTGAACAGCTCGCGGAACATCACGGTCATCTCCCTGCGGGCCAGGTGCGCGCCGAGGCAGTGGTGCGGGCCCGGGCCGCCGAAGCCGACGTGCGGGTTGGGGTCGCGGGTGATGTCGAAGACGTCGGGGTCGGTGAAGACCGCCTCGTCGCGGTTGGCGGAGTTGTAGAACAGCAGCACCTTGTCGCCCTTGCGGTAGGTCATGCCGTTCATCTCGTGCTCGCGCGTGACCGTGCGGCGGAACTGGATCACCGGCGTGGAGTAGCGGATGATCTCGTCGCAGGCCTTGCCGATGAGCCCCTCGAAGTTGTCCAGCAGCAGGCGGCGCTGGGCGGGATGGTCGGTGAACAGCTTGAGCCCGTGAGAGATGGCGTTGCGGGTCGTCTCGCTGCCCGCCACGACGAGCAGGATGAAGAACGAGCCGAGCTCCTGGGCGGTGAGCCGTTCCTCGCCGTTGACGAGCAGGCTGACCAGGTCGCCCGTCGGCCGGCGGCGGCGCTCCTTGCCCAGCCGCGCGGCCAGGCGGCTGAGCTGGCGGCCGGCCCGCAGCAGCCTGACCAGCCCGCGGGCCGTGTTGAGGCGGCTCAGCTCGACGCCGATGCCGGTGTACTCGGGATCGACGCTGCCGAGGATGATGTTGGTCCGGCGCAGCACGAAGTCGTGGTGGTCGGGCGGGATGCCCATCATGTCGCAGATGACGCGCACCGGGAGGCGGGCGGCGATCTGGGTGACGAAGTCCTGCGGCCCCTCCTCGATCGCCCGGTCCACGATTTCGGTGGCGGCCACGGCCAGGTCGGTCTCCATCTTCGCCAGCACGCGCGGGGTGAACGCCCGCGAGACGATCCGCCGCAGCCTGGCGTGCTTCGGGTCGTCCATGTTGATCATGGAACCGAAGTAGACGGCGAGCCAGCGCGGCATGTCGGGGATGCTGTTGGCGCACGGCTCGCTGCTGAAGACCTCGGCGTCGCGGCTGGCCTGCAGGACGTCGGCGTGCCGGACGAGCGCGTAGTAGCCGGGCCCCGCCTTGATGAACGGCACCGCCAGCTCCGGCACGAACACCGGCCGGTCGAGCCGCCGCAGGCGCCGGAAGGCCTCCATCCGCGCGGCCTGCGGCAGCCCCCAGAAGTCGAGCCGCGACATCTCCAGGTCGGCGTAGAGCGTCATGCGAACAGCTTTCTGCAAGTGATCACTTGCGTCAAGGGCGCCCGCGTCCCCCGCCCAGGATCAGGTCCGCGCCCTTCTCGCCGATCATGATGGCAGGCGCGTGGGTGTGCCCGCGATTCGGTGTCGGCATGACCGACACGTCGACGACCCGCAGCCCCTCGACGCCGCGCACCCGCAGCTCGGGGTCCACCACCGACTCCGCGTCGGCGCCCATGCGGCAGGTGCCCACCGGGTGGTAGAGGGTCTCGCCGCGCTCGCGCACCCACTGGGCCAGCTCCTCGTCGCTCTCCTGCCCCGCGTAGGGCGCCATCGGCCCGCCCGCGTACGGCTTCATGGCGGCGGTGGCGAAGATCTGCCTGGCCGTCTTCAGCCCGGCGACCAGCCGCCGGACGTCGGCCTCCCGCGACAGGTAGGCCGGGTCGATCACCACGTCGCGGCCGTTGAGCCCGACCCTGCCGCGGCTCTCCGGCTGCAGCAGGATCACGCCGACGGTCAGCCCGTGGCCGGTCGGCGGGGTGAGGCCGTGGTCGATGAACGGGCCGGGAGCGAAGATCAGCTCGATGTCGGGCGCGGGCTCCACCGGCGAGGTCCGCACGAAGGCGACCGCCTCGCCCACGTTCGTGGTGAGCATGCCGGAGCGCAGCACGATGTAGCGCAGCAGGTTGCTGACGGACTCGGCCTTGGTCAGCGTGACCGGCTGCCGGCACTGGACGAACACCCCGGAGGACAGGTGGTCCTGCAGGTTCTTGCCGACCTCCGGCAGCGCGCGGACGAGCGGGACCCCGGCGTCGCGCAGCTCGTCGGCGGCGCCCACGCCGGACCGCATGAGCAGGTGCGGCGAGCCGATGGCGCCCGCCGCCAGGATGACCTCGCGCCTGGCCCTGATCTGGGCGCCGCCGCTGTGCTCGATGCCGGTGGCGCGGGCGCCGTCGAAGACCACCCGGTCCACGGTCGCGCTGGTGATCACCGTGAGGTTGGACCGTTTGAGCGCGGGACGCAGGTAGGCGTCGGCGGCGCTCCACCGGCGGCCGCGGTTCTGGTTGACGGGGGTCGGGCTGTAACCCTCGTTGGAGGGGCCGTTCAGCTCGTCCAGGCGGCGCAGGCCCAGCTCGGCGCAGGCGCGCAGGAACGCGGCGGTGGTGATGTTGGGGCTGCGCAGCTCGGAGACGTACAGCGGGCCGGCCTCGCCGTACACGCCGCCCCGGTTGCTGCCGACCCGGCGCTCGGCCCGCTTGAAGTACGGCAGCACCTCGTCGTACGACCAGCCGGGCACCCCCCACTGGTCGTAGTCGAGCCGGTGGCCGCGCACCCACATCTGGGCGTTGATCGACGACGAGCCGCCGACCACCCGGCCCCGCGGCCAGTAGAGCTCCCGGCCGGACATCTCGGGCTGCTTGGCCGTCGTGTAGTTCCAGTCGTAGGCGGTCTTGAACAGCTTGGCGAACCCCGCGGGCATGCGGATCTCCAGCTTGTCGTCGCGGCCACCCGCCTCGACCAGCGCCACCGACACCCCGGGATCGGCCGACAGCCGGTTGGCCAGCACGCAACCGGCCGACCCCGCGCCGACGACCACGTAGTCGTACTCCATGAACTCCTCCAGGGATGAGCGACGTGGTACCTGCTTACTCCAGGCGGACAGGCTCGTCCATAACCATGTGTGGCCCACGTCACGTACCGGCCGGTAGGGTGCGCTGCGAGGATAGCGCGCAAGCCGCGAAGAGGGAGGAAGGCGTCGATGCTCAACCTGTCTGTGGTCCTGGAGGACAGCGCCCGCAACAACCCCGACGGCACGGCCGTGGTCTTCGGGGACATGCGGCTGCCGTACTCCATGATCGACACCATGGCGTCCCAGGTGGCCAACCTGCTCGTCTCGCGCGGCATCGGCAGGGGCGACAAGGTCGCGCTGGCCTGCCCCAACCTGCCGTACTTCCCGTTCGTCTACTACGGCATCCTCAAGGCCGGCGCGACGGTCGTGCCGCTGAACGTGCTGCTGCAGAGCCGGGAGATCGCCTACCACCTCGACGACTGCGAGGCCAAGGCGCTGTTCTGCTTCGAGGGCACGCCGGAGCTGCCGCTGGGCGAGCGGGGCCGGGCGGGCTTCGAGGCGGCCGAGGGCTGCGAGCAGTTCGTCGTGCTGCCCGCCACGCCGCTGGCCACCGAGTCGGAGTACGGCGAGTCGATCTGGGCGGCGCTCGGCGGGGTGCCGTCGGAGTTCGAGACGGTGCAGACCTCGGCCGAGGACACCGCGGTGATCCTCTACACCTCCGGCACCACGGGCCAGCCGAAGGGCGCCGAGCTGAGCCACCAGAACATGCTGATGAACGTCCTGGTCTGCGATGAGATGTTCCCTTCGGCCCCGGACGGCGACGTGTTCATGGCGGTGCTGCCGCTGTTCCACTCCTTCGGGCAGACGGTCATCATGAACACCGGCTTCCGCAGGGGCGCCACCGTCGTGCTGATGCCGCGCTTCGAGCCGGGCGACGCCCTGGCGCTGATGCGCAAGGAGGGCGTCACGTTCTTCGCCGGGGTGCCCACCATGTACTGGGGCCTGCTGACCAGGATCCAGGCCGAGGGCGGCGAGGCGCCGGACTCGCTGAAGGTGGCCGTGGCGGGCGGCGCCTCCTCTCCGGTGGAGGTGCTCAAGGACTTCGAGCGCACCTTCGGCGTCGGCATCCTGGAGGGGTACGGCCTGTCGGAGACCTCGCCGGTGGCGAGCTTCAACCAGCCCGGCCGGCCCGCCAAGCCCGGCACGATCGGCACGCCCATCTGGGGCGTGGAGATGAAGCTGATCGACGGCGGATGGAAGACGGTCGAGGGCGAGGGGCCGGGCGAGATCGCGATCCGCGGCCACAACATCATGAAGGGCTACTACAACCGGCCCGAGGCCACGGCGGAGGTCATGCGCGACGGCTGGTTCCGCACCGGTGACGTCGCCACCCGCGACGCCGACGGCTACTACGCGATCATCGACCGGGCCAAGGACATGATCATCCGTGGCGGGTTCAACGTCTATCCGCGCGAGCTGGAGGAGGTGCTCATGACGCACGAGGCGGTCTCGCTCGCCGCCGTCGTCGGCGTGCCGCACGACTCCCACGGCGAGGAGGTCAAGGCGTACGTCATCCGCACCCCCGGCTCGGCGGTCACCGAGGAGGAGCTGATCGTCTGGTGCCGGGAGAACATGGCGGCGTACAAGTATCCGCGGATCGTGGAGTTCCGTGACGCGCTGCCGATGACCGCCACCGGCAAGATCCTCAAGCGCGAGCTGCGCTAGCGCCGGGGGCGGCGCTCCGGGGCCTGCTGGCGGGCAGGAGCGTGAAGGAGACGGCCTCCATCAGGCTTCTGCGCTTGGTGTTGTGGAAGGCGGCGACGCGCCAGCGGCCGTCGGCCTCGCGGACGAGGGTGTAGGTCTGCGCCTTGCCCAGCTCGCGCGGCCGCTTCTTGGCCACCTCTCCCCTGCCCACCACGACGGCCACGCCAGGTCCGAGGAAGCGGATCTCGTCGATCCGCTCGTACATGCGGGTGCCCTTGAGGAACGCGCCGAACAGCGCCCGGTGCCCGGCGGCGATGTCGGCGCGGCCGCGGTAGACGGTGCCGACGAAGGTCGTGTAGGTGGCGTCCTCGGTGAAGCAGGCGCCGTAGGCGTCGCCGTCACCGCGGTCCCAGGCGTCGCGCAGGTCGGCGAACAGCTCGCGGACGGCCTTCTCGGCGGGCTGGGTCATGGGGCACCCCTCTGATAGCTTGCTCGACACAGTATCTGTGTCGAGGATTTATCTGCACTGTTGCAGATATTAGATTAGAGAAGAGGAATTCGGGTGTCAACGCCGCCGACCGAGGTCTTCCGCCGCTACCTGAGCGCGATGGTGCTCAACAGCCTGACCACCGCCGAGGCCGCCGGGCTCAACGCCACCGACTACTACGCGCTCAACCTGCTCGACCTGGCGGGCCCGCTGACCTCCGGCGAGCTGGCCGCGCGCACGGGCCTGACCACCGGCGCGACGACGCGGCTCATCGACCGGCTGGAGAAGGGCGGGCACGTCCGCCGCGTGCCGGACCCGGCCGACCGGCGCAAGGTGATCGTTGAGGCCACCGGGCAGCCGGAGAGCCTGGACAAGGTGCTGACCGGAACCAGGCGGCGGATCGGCGAACTGCTGGGGAGCTACTCGGAGGAGGAACTGGCCACGCTGTTCGACTACTTCGGCCGGGCCGCCACGGCCTACCGCGAGGCCACCGACGAGCTGGCCCGCGCCCGGCAGGGCTGACGCCCACCCGCCGACGCGGATCCCCGGCTCCGGCGGGGGCGCGCCGGAGCCGTACGCCGATCAGGGCCAGTCGCGGGCCGGGCGGAGCGGGACGCCGGAGCCGCCGGCGTCGTCGAGCTTGACCCCGAGCACCTGGTGGAGCTGCACCTTGTTGCGCTCGAAACCGACGATGCAGCCGGCCATGTACAGGGCCCACACCCGGGCGGTGCCCATGCCGACCTCCTGGACGGCCTCGGTCCACGTGGCGTCGAGGTTGTCGCACCAGTGACGCAGCGTCCTGGCGTAGTGCTCGCGCAGGTTCTCCTCGTGGCGGATCTCGAAGCCGATGTCCTCCATTCGCCTGATCAGGTGACCGACCGACTCCAGCTCCCCGTCGGGGAAGACGTAGCGGTTGATGAAGCCGCCCTTGTTGAAGGTCTTCTCGGTGCCGGTCGGCCGGGTGATGCAGTGGTTGAGCAGCCGCCCGCCGGGCTTGAGCTTGTCGTACAGGAAGGAGAAGTAGGACGGCAGGTTGGCCTTGCCGATGTGTTCGGTCAGGCCGATGGAGCTGACCGCGTCGAACCCGCTCTCGGTCACGTCGCGGTAGTCCATGTGGCGGACCTCGGCCAGGTCCCGCAGCCCGGCGTCGGCGATGGCCCGCTGCGCCCACTCGGCCTGCTGCCTGCTGAGGGTCACGCCGAGGACCTGGACGCCGTAGTGCCGGGCCGCGTGCACGGCCATGCCGCCCCAGCCGCAGCCCACGTCGAGCAGCCGCATGCCGGGCTTGAGGCCGAGCTTGCGCGCCACCAGGTCGAACTTGGCGTACTGCGCCTCCTCCAACGTCGCGGTCTCGGAGGGGAAGACCGCGCACGTGTAGGCCATGGACGGGCCGAGCACCCACTCGTAGAAGCGGTTGGAGACGTCGTAGTGATGGTGGATGGCCTCGGCGTCACGCTGTTTGGCGTGGCGCTGGCCGAGCCGGGCCAGCGCGCCGCGCCGCACCTCCTGGGGGGGCGGCGGCACCCGCATGAGCAGCGGCTTGAGGCCGAGCGACCGGACAGCGGCGAGCTTCCCGGCCGCCGTCAGGTCGTGGGTGGTGATGGTCCACATGCGGTCGAGCAGCGTGTAGAGGTCGCCGTGGACGTCGATGTGCCCCGCCACGTACGCCCTGGCCAGGCCGAGCTCGCCCGGAGCCTGGGCCAGGTAGGCGACCGCGATGGGGGACTTCACCTCCAGGGTGACGTCCGCCCCGTCGGGCCCCGCCTTGCTGCCGTCGTAGGCCTGGAAGGCGATGTTCGCCTCGGGGCCGACGATCTTCTCGAAGATGGATGCCAGCATCTGCTCACCTTCCCCGCACACACTTGTCGTACAGGTCCAGCAGGCGCCCGTCCGGATCGTATTCCCGCTTGACCGGCCAGTAAGCATCGCCGTTGTAGAGGCGCCAGAACTGCTCTCGGGCGTAGAAGGAGGTGGAGTAGAGGGACTTGTGCCCGTCGAGCTCGTGGACGGTGTTCTCGATGAGCCCGTTGTAGTAGCCGTCGAACTGCCCCCGAGGCAGCGGCACCATGCCCCAGAACCCGAAGTTGACGTACAGCCGGCCCGGCTCCAGCGGGTAGAGCGGCCAGGTGGAGGACGACCGCAGCGGGCACATCCACACCGGCGTCATGCCGACCTTGTCGTGGAAGAACTCGAGGAACTCGGCCCCCCGCTCGACCGGCGTCTCGACGTCCTGGATGACCGACTCCTGCACGGGCCGGCCGGCCCACCGGTCGGCCCGCGCCGTCACCCCGAACCTGCGGTCCAGCGCCACCAGCCTGCGGTAGACGTCGGAGCGCATCCAGCGACGCGGCATGAGCGAGCGCACCACGGGCTGCTGCACGCCGAAGGCGCGCGAGCACCAGAACCAGTCGGTGTCCCAGCGCCACAGGTAGTCGCGGACCGTCAGCCAGTCGCGGTGCCGCTTCCTGATCGACTGGTAGTAGATCCGCATCCCGGTGTAGTCGGAGACGTAGGGCGCGCGCTCGGCGAAGCGGCCGACCGTCACGTACATCTCCTGCGGGCCGAAGAACACGCCGTCGACGAAGTCGACGCGCTCCCCGTCGTGCTCCATGCGCTCGCAGATCTCCTGCAGGGCGATCATGCACTTGCCGGCGTCGGAGAACGGGATGTGGGTGAGCCTGACGTACGGCTGGACCGGCCTGAGCCTGATCCTGATGCGCAGGGCGTAGCCGAGCGTGCCGTAGGAGTTGGGGAAGGCGCGGAACAGCTCGCGGTGCTCGTTGTCGTCGCGGGCCACGACGACGCGCCCGTCACCGGTGAGGATCTCGAGCTCCTCGACCGACTCGTGCGGCAGGCCGTCGCGGAAGCTGGTGGACTCGATGCCGAGGCCGGTGACGGCGCCGCCCAGCGTGATGGTCTTGAGCTGGGGCACCACGAAGGGCATGAGGCCGTGCGGCAGGGTGGCGTCGACGAGGTGCTCGTAGGTCGTCATGCCCTGGACCTCGGCCGTCATCGTCACCGGGTCCACGCTGATGACCTCGTCGAGATCCCTGGCCGACAGCTTGGCGGTGCGGCCCTGGTCACGGAACCGGAAGAGGTTGGACGTGGCCTTGGCGAGCCGGGGCGCGGCGCCGCCGGGGATCTCCGCGTAGGACTGGCGGATCTGCTCTACTGCCCGTCGGTGTGTCGACATCGTCGTCGTCACCTCAACGCACCCCCTTGAGCCGGTAGAGATCGTCCGTAAGAAAGTATCTCCCTGGGCCGACATCGAACAGACCGGGGTCGTTAAAGACACGAAAACTGTTCATCGTGCCAGGTGAACGGCTAAATGGCGGGCGTATCCGGAAATCTACCTTCAATTCGTGGCGAAACCTGGCCAGGGCTGTCCGCTACGACCGCCCGCCCCCGACGGGGCGGGCACGGCGCGGGGACCGCCTGGGGCGTCACGCGCCCACGGTGAAGCTGGCGATCACCTGCCGCATCAGGCCCCTGGTACGGCCCCACTGCGGCTCGGGCATCGTCCACGACAGGACGTAGGCGGCGTCGTCGGCGACGACCACGCGGCGCACCTCCCGGTACCTTTCCCCCTGCCGGGCCCACGGCGCCAGCCCTTCGCCCGCGGTGTAGGCGAACTCCCATTCCACGGCCTTGGCGCCCTGGTGCGCGACCGCCCGGCGACCGACCACGCGCAGGTCCGGCGCGGCGCGCCGCAGCTCGTCCTCGGAGTCGCGCAGGAGCTGGTACGGGTCGCGGGCGACGTAGACGGCCCGGACGCCGAGGTGCGCCCGCCCGCCGCGCCGCGTCCACTCGGTGTAGGCCTCGCTGCGGGCCCCGCGCCAGGTCGTGGGGCGGGCGATGGACCAGCCGTCGCGCGACTTCCACGCCCGTACGGCCGGCTCCTGGGTGCTCGGCGTCGGCGTGGCCGACGGGGTGGCGGCGGCCGACGGCGTCGGCGCGGCGGTGGAGGGGACGGGCGTGCCGGGCAACGGGCTGCTGGCGGCGGCGCGCGTGGCGACGCCGGAGCTGCCCTCGGCGGGCGGCGTCAGCTCGAAGTAGGCGAACGTGCCGCCGGCGAGCATGAGCACGGCCGCCGCGGCGGCGGCGACGAGGGTCCGGCCCCGGCCGCGCGAGGGCCTGGGCTCGGCCACGTCCAGGTCGTTGACGGCCGGCCGGGAGGCGACGATCTCGGCGAGCAGCCGGTCGGTCTCCTCGGCGGTGAGCCGGTCCTCCGGCTCCTTGCGCAGCAGGCCCTTGAGCACCGGATGCATCACCGGGGGGATGCGGCGGTAGTCCGGTTCCTCGTTGAGCAGGGCGTTCAGCGTGGCCATCGGCTCGCCGCGGTCGAACGGCGAGCGGCCGACCAGCGTGGCGAACAGGGTGGCGCCCAGGGACCACAGGTCGGAGGCCGGTCCGGCCTCGGCGGCGCGCACCCGTTCGGGCGCCAGGAAGCTCGGCGACCCGGTGACCATGCCGGTGCTGGTGAGCGAGGAGTCACCTTCGGCCGTGGCGATGCCGAAGTCGGTCAGCACCGCCCTGCCCTCGTCGGAGAGCAGGATGTTGCTCGGCTTGACGTCGCGGTGCAGGATGCCGGCCTGGTGGGCGGCGCGCAGCGCGGACAGCACCTGCCTGCCGACGTCGGCCGCCTGCCGGATGGGCAGGGCCCCCGTGGTGGCGACGACCTCCTCGACGGAGGGGTGGCGCACCAGTTCCATGATGATCCAGGGGCGGCCGTCCGCCTCCACCACGTCGTAGACGGCGACGACCGACGGGTGGTTGAGCTTGGCGGCCGTCCTGGCCTCGCGAGCGGTCCGCAGGAGCACGCGCTCCTGGTCCGCGCGTGGCAGCCCGTCGGGCAACAGCACTTCCTTGATCGCGATCTGCCGGTTGAGCAGCGTGTCGCGGCCTTCCCAGACCACTCCCATGCCGCCACGCCCCAGCTCACGGAGTAACTGGTAACGCCCGGCGATCAGCGGCGTGCTTTCCGAAACCATGTCCTACCCCTGTAGACCACCCGATCAGTGGGCAAGTTTCCCATACATGACCTTGGTTCGCGGGGTCGTCGGGAAGGCGGCTTGCCACAGTTCACCGAATGTTGTTCTACTGGGGGCGGCGCCGACGGCTCGCACGTGAGGAGAGATCCATGACCGGAACCCCCCAGGGCCCGCTCGCCGGGGTACGGGTGCTGGAGCTCGCCGGGCTCGCGCCGGGGCCGTTCGCGGGCATGATGCTCGCCGACCACGGCGCCGAGGTGCTGCGGGTGGACCGCGTCTCCGCGGTGTCCGACCGGCCCCGCACCGACGTGATGGACCGCGGCAAGCGCACGGTCGGCCTGGACCTGAAGGCGCCGGAGGGCGTGACGGCGTTCAAGGAGCTGGCCGCCCACGCCGACGTGGTCATCGAGGTGTTCCGGCCGGGCGTCGCCGAGCGGCTCGGCATCGGCCCGGACGACCTGCACGCGGTGAACGAGCGGCTCGTCTACGGCCGGATGACCGGGTGGGGGCAGGACGGCCCGCTGGCCCCGCACGCGGGGCACGACATCGACTACATCGCCGTCTCCGGCGTGCTGTCGCTGCTGGGCCGCGCGGGCGAGCCGCCCACGCCGCCGATCAACATCCTCGGCGACTTCGCCGGCGGCGGCCTCATGCTGGCCTACGGCGTCCTGCTCGCCCTGATCGAGCGGGAGCGGACCGGCCGCGGGCGGGTGATCGACGCCGCCATGGTCGACGGGTCGGCCCTGCTGTTCGCGATGTTCGCGCACGGGGTGCAGAGCGGCTTCTGGGGACCGCGCGGCACCAACCTGCTCGACACGGGCGCGCCGATGTACGACACCTACGAGACGGCCGACGGGCTCCACGTGGCGGTGGGTCCGCTGGAGCCGCGGTTCTGGGACGAGATGGTCGGCCGCATGGGGCTGACCGACCTGCCCGACCGCGCCGACCGGACCCAGTGGCCGGCACTGCGGGCCCGCCTGGCCGAGGCGTTCCGGTCGCGGACGCGGGCGGAGTGGGAGGCGGTGTTCGAGGGCTCGGACGCGTGCGTCGCGCCGGTGCTGTCGATGCCCGAGGCCGCCCGGCACCCGCACAACGTGGCGCGCGGCACGTTCGTCGAGGTCGGCGGCGTCACCCAGCCGCGCCCGGCGCCGCGCCTGCTCGGCGCCCCCGCCGCCGGGCTCGCCCCCGCCACCCGGCTGGACGACCTGTCCGCCTGGGGCCTGTCAGCAGAGGTCGCCGCGAAGCTCCGCGCCCAGGGCGTGCTGGCCTGACGCGGATCGCAGGAGCGCCGGGTAGTCCTTCGGGCGGAACGAGTCGTGCAGGCGCGTCCCGCCGCCGAACCTGCTCGCCGCCCGCGTGACAGCCGTGGGCAGGACGCCGAGGAGCCGCACCGCCTGCACCAGTCCCCACAGGTCGAGCCGGGACCGCGGCACCAGGCGCCGGGCGGCGGCCAGCGCGAAGGCGCGGCTGCGCCGTACGTAGTCGCCGAGCTCCGCCTCGTAGGCGGGAAAGGCCGGCTCGTGGTCGCCGCCCGCCAGGGCCAGTTCGCCGGCGAGCACGTACGCGCCGACGACGGCCAGGCTGGTGCTGCCGCCGACGGCGGGCCCCGGGCAGTACCCGGCGTCGCCGACCAGGCTCACCCGCCCGCGTGACCAGGTGTCCAGGCGGAGCTGGGTGATCGAGTCGAAGTAGAAGGCCCGGGCGCGGTCGGCCTCGTCCAGCAGGCGGGCCGTCTCCCAGCCGAGGCCGGCGAAGTGCTCGCGCAGCAGCTCCTTCTGCCGCGCCGTGTCGCGGTGGTGATAGTCCAGCGGCTCCGGGGTCCTGAACAGGAACAGGGCCCGCGCGTCGGTCAGCCCGGCCGCGCCGTACGCGGCCGCCAGCCGGTCGACGTCCAGCAGGCCCTCCATACGGCCGTCCAGACCCAGGTGGTTGGGAACGGAGGCGACGGCGAGGTAGGCGCCGATCCAGGTGGCGAAGCGGGACTCGGGGCCGAAGACGAGGCGGCGGACGTTCGAGTGCAGTCCGTCCGCGCCGATCACCAGGTCGAACCGGCGGGTCCGCCCGCTGTCGAACCGCACCTCGCCGTCCTGCCCGATGGCGGCGACGGAGTCGGCGAAGACGTACTCGACGTCGTCGCGCGTGGCGTCGTGGAGGACCTTGCCGAGGTCGTCGCGCATGATCTCGACGTGCCGGTCGGAGACCGCCGCGACGATCCGGCGCGTCTCCAGCTCCACGGGACGGGAGCGGCCCGGCACGAACATGCTCAGCCGGTCGGTGCCGGTCCGGCGGGCCGTGACGGGGCCGAGCAACCCCATCCGTTCCACGATGTCCATGGCGGGCCTGAAGAGGTCGACCGCGTGCCCGCCGGCCTCACGCAGCGCCGGGGCGCGCTCCACCACCGTCACGTCGAAGCCGTGCCGGACGAGCCAGTACGCGAGGGTGGGTCCGGCGATGCCGGCGCCGGAGATCAGTACGTGCATGCCTACCTCCTTACTTAACGGATGGTAAGTCGCCGGGCGGCGCCACCGCAAGGGCTTACTTAACGATAGGTAAGGGATACGCTGTTCAGCATGGCGAGGCAGAGCGACACCCGGGCGCGCATCCAGGCCGTGGCACGCGAGCTGTTCGCCTCGCAGGGCGTGCGCGACACCAGCCTGCGCCAGATCTCAGAGCGGCTCGGCATCACCAAGCCCGCGCTCTACTACCACTTCGCCTCGCGCGAGGACCTGGTACGGAGCATCGTCCAGCCGATGGTGGACGACCTGGAACGGTTCGTCGCCGCGCGTGAGAGGACACCGGAGCACGACGCGGCCGGGCGGCGGCGGCTGCTGGAGGACTACTTCGAGCTGATGTGGCGGCACCGGGACGTGACCGTCATGGTGGTGCGCGACCTGTCGACGCTGGCCGAGCTGAACCTGGCGGAGCGCATGTTCGACTGGCGGCGGCGGCTCATCGTGCTGCTGCTGGGGCCCGAGGTCTCGGCGACCCAGCACATACGGGCCACGGTGGCGCTCGGCGGGATGTCCGACTGTACCGTCGAGTACGCGCACCTGCCGCTGGAGCAGGTCAAGGGCGCGGCGGTCGAGGCGGCGGCGGCCGCGCTCGGCCCGGGCACGCCGTCCTGACGGCGGCCCACACGCCCTTTCGGCGGCCTGTCACGCCCGCACGCCGTCCCGACACTGGCACGCGGGCGCCCCGTCCGACAGCGCGGGCCGGAGCGCGGGCCGGAGCGCGGGCCGGAGCGCGGGCCGGAGCGCGGGCCGGAGCGCGGGCCGGAGCGCGGGCCGGAGCGCGGGCCGTCAGACGGCGATGTAGAGGTCCACTCCGTCGGGGTGGTGCACCTCCAGGTCCGTGGTGAACGCCCGCGGCGGCGCGCCGCCCGACTCGGTGTGCTTCCACACCTGCTGCCACGCCTCCACGATCGCCTGCGGCATCGGACCGCGGGCCGCCACCCGGAACGCCTTGGCGGCGGGCACGCGCACGGCCACCATCCCCTCCGGCAGGCGCGGCGCCGTGCGCACGCCGATGCCCACGATCTGCGTGTAGGCGCCGTAGTGGTCGCTCTCGTAGTCGGTGAGCACCGCGTACAGGTGCTCGTCCATCCGTCCCGGCACGTGCGCGAACGCCCCGGGCGCCCCCGCCCGCTGCCACAGCGCCGGAAGCCTGGCCCGCGCCGGGTCGAGCTCGTCGGCGTTCGTGGTGCGGACGACGAACCCGACGACGGTCAGCTCATCACGGTCTGTGATCTCCACAGGCCCTCCATCCCCCTTGACTGTCCCCGGCAGATCATAAGCCCCCGCGAAAGGGGGAAACCCACGATGAACCTGTCACCGCATAAGATGGACGAACGTGGAGTTTCTCAACGGCCTCCAGCCGCATCACGACCTGACCTACAGCGACGTCTTCATGGTCCCGTCGCGTTCCTCGGTCGGTTCCCGCCTCTCCGTCGACCTGTCGACGCGCGACGGCACGGGCACCACCATCCCCATCGTCGTGGCCAACATGACCGCCGTCGCCGGCCGCAGGATGGCCGAGACGGTGGCGCGTCGTGGCGGCATCGCCGTGATCCCCCAGGACATCCCCCTCGACGTGGTCGCCGACGTGGTCAAGTGGGTGAAGGAACGCGACCTCATCCACGACACACCGCTCACCCTGACCCCGCACGAGACCGTCGGCGAGGCGCTGCACCTGCTGCCCAAGCGCGCGCACGGCGCCGTCATCGTCGTCGACTGGGACAACCGGCCGGTCGGCGTGGTGACCGAGGCGGACTGCGAGGGCGTCGACATGTACACCCAGCTCTCGCAGGTGATGTCGAGCGGGCTGCTGACGCTGCCCGCCGGGCTGGAGCCGCGGGTGGCCTTCGACCGGCTGCACGAGGGCCGGCACCGGCTGGCGCCCATCGTGGACGGCGAGGGCCGCCTGGTCGGCATCCTCACCCGCACCGGGGCGCTGCGCGCCACGCTCTACCGGCCGGCGATCGACTCCGGCGGCAGGCTGCGCGTCGCCGCCGCGGTGGGCGTCAACGGCGACGTCGCCGCCAAGGCCAAGGACCTGCTGGACGCCGGGATCGACTGCCTGGTCGTCGACACCGCCCACGGCCACCAGGACAAGATGATCACCGCGCTGCGCGCCGTGAAGGCGCTCGACCCGCCGGTGCCCGTCGCGGCCGGCAACGTGGTGACGGCGGGCGGCGTGCGCGACCTGGTGGACGCCGGAGCCGACATCCTCAAGGTCGGCGTCGGGCCGGGCGCCATGTGCACCACGCGGATGATGACCGGCGTGGGCCGGCCGCAGTTCTCCGCCGTGCTGGAGTGCTCGGTCGAGGCTCGGCGGCTCGGGCGGCACGTGTGGGCCGACGGCGGCGTGCGCCACCCGCGTGACGTCGCCCTGGCCCTGGCGGCCGGTGCGGCCAACGTGATGATCGGGTCCTGGTTCGCCGGGACGTACGAGTCGCCCGGCGACACCCGAACCGACGCCGACGGCCGCCGCTACAAGGAGAACTTCGGCATGGCCTCGGCCCGCGCGGTGCGGCTGCGCACGGCCGAGGACAGCGCGTTCGAACGGGCCAGGAAGGCGCTGTTCGAGGAGGGCATCTCGACCTCGCGCATGTACCTGGACCCGCGCCGGCCGAGCGTGGAGGACCAGATCGACGCCATCGTGGCGGGACTTCGGTCGGCGTGCACCTACGCCGGGGCCACCACGCTGGAGGAGTTCCACGACCGCGCCGTGATCGGCATCCAGGGCTCGTCCGGCTACGCCGAGGGCATGCCGCTGCACCAGAGCTGGTGACGCGCCGGGCGGGACGGCTCACCCCGTCCCGCCCGCCTGTCAAAGACGCGGCAGCCGTCGGGCTACGGGGTGCGGCGCCAGCCGCCCGCGGCGTGGATGCCCCCGTCGACGTGCACCGTCGTCCCGGTGACGAACCGCGCCAAGTCCCCGGCCAGGAACAGCGCGGCCCGCGCCGCGTCGGACGGCTCGCCCAACCGGCCGAGGGGCGGCAGCCGCACCGGCTCGTACGGCAGCGTCCCCTCCTGTACGAGTTCGCGCATCTGCAGTTCGCCCTCGGTGGGCAGGGCGTCCGGGGCGATGGCGTTGACCCGGATGCCGCGCGGAGCGAGCTCCAGCGCCAGCGACCTGGTCAGGCTCTCCAGCGCCGCCTTCATCGCCGCGTAGACCGCGAACCCGGGCGCCGCCTGGTGCGCCTCGCTGGAGGTCACGTTGATGATCGACGCGCCCTCGCCCATCAGCGGCAGCAGGTGCCGGATCATGCCGGTGACCTGGGTGAAGTTCTCCTCCACCAGGGTGCGCTCGCCCCGGACGGAGGTGTCGGCGAACGCCGCGCAGAACGTCCCGCCCGCGTTGTTGACCAGGACGTCCACCCGGCCCCACCGCTCACGGACGGCCTCGGCGAACACCCCCACGGCCACCTGGTCGCGCACGTCAAGCGTCATCGCCGGCTCGGCCCCTATGTCACCGGGCGGCGTGTCGCGGTCGCAGACCGCCACGTGGGCGCCGAAGTCGGCGAACGCCGCGGCGATGGCGTGTCCCAGGCCCCGCGCCGCCCCGGTGACCACCGCGACGCGCCCGGTGAGCAGGATCCCGTCGGGAGAAATGGCCGCCACGACCGACGACCCTATCCCGACCGCATAGAGTCGTCGGGTTCGCAGTCATCGTCAACAGGAGCGTTTCGTGGCACTCGAGAAGCCGGAAATCGACTTTCCGGAGGGCAACCCGCCCGCCGATCTGGAGATCGTCGACATCGTGGAGGGTGACGGCCCCGAGGCCAAGCCGGGCCACCAGGTCAGCGTCCACTACGTGGGCGTCGCCTTCTCGACCGGGGAGGAGTTCGACGCGTCGTGGAACCGCGGCCAGGCGTTCGACTTCCCGCTCGGCGGCGGGCGCGTCATCGCCGGCTGGGACCGCGGCGTCGCCGGCATGAAGGTCGGCGGCCGGCGCAAGCTGGTCATCCCGCCCCACCTGGGCTACGGCAACCGGGGCGCCGGGGCCGCCATCAAGCCGGGCGAGACGCTGATCTTCGTCGTCGACCTGCTGGCCGTCCGCTGACCCGCGTGCACGTCGGGGCGGGGTCCTTCGCGGCCCCGCCCCACGGCCCGGACGACCTCCAAGTGGGGAAATGTCGGCGTCTTGAGGCACCATAGGCGGTGTGCTACTGATCGAGGTGGTCCGGGCGTCCGAGGCGGTGACGCGCACGCCGGCCCGTCTGGGCAAGATCGGCCATCTGGCCGAGCTGCTCGGCCGGGTGAGCGCCGGCGAGGCGGAGATCGCCATCGCCTACCTCTCCGGTGAGCTGCCCCAGCGTCAGATCGGCGTCGGCTGGCGCAGCCTCCAGGACCTGCCGCAACCCAGGCTGGCCGCCATGGCCACGCTGACCGAGGTCGACGCGCGGCTGACCGCGATCAAGGCCGTGTCCGGGCAGGGTTCACAGGCTGCGCGCAGGGCGCTGGTGGGCGAGCTGTTCGCCGGTTTGACCAGCCAGGAGCAGGCGTTCATGCTGCGGCTGCTCGGCGGGGAGCTGCGCCAGGGCGCGCTCGACGGGGTGATGATCGAGGCCGTGGCGAAGGCGTCCGGCGCTCCGGCGGCCGACGTCCGGCGGGCACTCACCCTGCGCGGCTGGCTGCCCGCGGTGGGCGCGGCCGCGCTCGCGGGCGGAGTGACGGCGCTGCGGGCGTTCACGCTGGAGGTGGGGCGGGCGGTCTCGCCCATGCTGGCCGGCAGCGCGCCCAACGTCGCCGCCGCGCTCGACAAGGCGGGCGTCCCGGCCGCCCTGGAGTGGAAGCTCGACGGCATCCGGGTGCAGGCGCACCGCGCCGACGACGAGGTCAGGGTCTTCACCCGCACCCTCGACGACATCACCTCACAGGTGCCGGAGCTGGTGGAGGCGGTGCTGGGCCTGCCGTCCGCCGACCTCGTCCTCGACGGCGAGGTGATCGCGCTGCGTCCCGACGGGCGGCCGCACCCGTTCCAGGTGACGGCGAGCCGGGTGAGCAGCAAGCTCGACGTCGCGCGGCTGCGGGAGCGGACGCCGCTGAGCGTGTTCTTCTTCGACGCGCTGCGGGTCGGCGGGGCCGACCTGCTCGACCTGCCGTACGAGGAGCGGCAGCGGGTCCTCGGCCGCACGGTGCCCCCGGAGCTGCTCACGCCACACCTGGTCACGGGCGACGTGGCCGAGGCGGAGACGTTCTTCACCGACGTGGTCAAGGCCGGGCACGAGGGGCTGGTCGTCAAGTCGCTGTCCTCGCCGTACGCCGCGGGCCGCAGGGGGGCCGGCTGGGTGAAGGTCAAGCCCCGGCACACGCTCGACCTGGTCGTCCTGGCGGCCGAGTGGGGCCACGGGCGGCGCGAGGGCAGGCTGTCCAACCTCCACCTCGGCGCCCGCGACCCCGAGGGGGGCGGGTTCGTCATGCTGGGCAAGACATTCAAGGGCCTGACGGACGAGCTGCTGGCCTGGCAGACCGAGCGGTTCCTGGAGCTGGCCGACGGGCCGACCGACGCGTGGACGGTCACGGTGCGGCCGGAGCTGGTCGTGGAGATCGCCTTCGACGGGGTGCAGCGCTCGCCCCGCTATCCCGGCGGCATGGTGCTGCGGTTCGCCCGCGTGCTGCGATACCGGCCGGACAAACGGGCCGAGGACGCCGACACGGTGCAGACCGTACGCTCGCTGATGCTGTGAGCCTTCCCGGCCGGCGTCGCGGACGAACCGCCGCGGCGAACGCCCAGGTCAGCCGCGCTTGTCGAGTCGCTCATGGTCGTGCTCGACCGCCCCTACGTCGAGCCTGCTCTCCATCCGAGCGTGGTGCCGCATGGTGGCCCGTCCCTGTGAGGGAGTGCTCGGCGACGACGCGCACCTGCGAGGACGGCAAGAGCTTCCCTCCCTGCCGCTGCTCCCGCCGCTCTCCCACCCGACGGGGTGCGGGTGAACGCACCGTCGACGTACGACAGGCCTGAGCGCTGCGGGCCGCTCCGTCGCCCCCGAGGCCAGATCCGTGTCGCGTGGTCCATCGCGGCGTCGCCGCGTCGCACCCGACCCCACCCTCGGCGGCTGGCGCACCTTTCCCCTAATACGGGAAACCCGATTTCAGTATTGACACGCTTTGACGAAGATCCGTAACGTGTCAGGAAAGGGCGAAATGCGTCCTGCGGAAAGGAAAAGCGTGCGACGTAGACTGGCGCAAGCCGCTTCGACACTCCTGGCAGCAGTATTCCTGACAGCGGGAGGAACCTTCCTCACAGCCGCTTCCGCGCAAGCCGAAACCACGCACCGGGCAGAAGCTGCGGCCCCCGCCGCGGTCTGGGTGGACTACAAGAACTACGCGACTTACGAGGCCTGCCGTCAACAGGGCCGGGAAATGCTCGGCGGCGGCGTCGTCATAGCCTATGAGTGCGTGTACGACAGCCCGTTCTGGCTGCTTCGCGTTCGCATCGAATAGCCGAGAACATGCGGTAACCTAGGTCGATCGAGGGTGGCAGATCACCGATCTGCCACCCTCGATCAATTGCGGGCGATTATCTGTAAACGCTCAGCAGCCAGTACGGACTGTCCCACGAGCATTCATAATCCTTGATGATGCCAGCGTTCAGCAGCTCGCCTCCCTCGCGCTGACAGGCCGCATAGGTGGCGTAATTCTTGTACGGTGACCAGCCTGCCGCGGCGTGGGTCTGCCGCGTTGATTCGGCTTGCGCGGAAGCGGTCACAAGGAAAGCTCCGCCCGCCGTCAGGAATGCCGTTGCCAGGAGCGTTGAGGCTGCTTGCGTCAGTCTGCGTCGCACGCTGTTCCTTTCTGCAGGGCATCCGGATGTGCCCCACATTTCGGCCTTTGCCCGACACGCTACGGATCTTCACCAAGATCTGTCAACGCCGGTCGAGATCCTGCGGCGGCCCAGGGCAGCCGGGCCCGCAGGCCGTCGAGCACCCCGCCGCCGTCCGCGACCCGAAGGACGTCCGCGACTCGAAGGACTCGTCCACCGCGGCGTCCAGCGATCCAGGGCGCATGCAGTTCGCCCCTTCGGGCCGCCAGAGGCTCGACCGGCAGAGCGCTTGGCCCGCCGACTGCGAACCCCGGCCACCGGCCCGAACGTGACCAAGGGTGGAGCGGGCGAGGCGGCTTATGGCTGCGGCGAGGAAGATCCCGTTACCAAAGTGAGATACACCACTGAATGTTGTGTTATCTTGCCTTTACTAGCGGTTTGTCGCATATGTTCTTCCCCGTCGCGGGCTCCGTCCCGCTCGGACCGGCTGGTGGGCGTCCGTTCCTCCTCGCCCCGGTCGTTCTGAAGTCCTGTCCCCTAGCTAGGACCGTGGTTTTCCTTGGGCCAGCACTCGCGTACCGACACGTCCACGCAGAGCCCCGTCGCCCGCGCGACGGCACCGGGTAAGCGCCGTTGGGCCGCCGTGGCCGCGGGGGCTGCCGTCATCGCCGCCTCCACCACCGCCTGGGCTGCCGTCGGCAACGACGACACCTCCCAGGGCACCGCCGCCGCCGGGCTCCCGCCTCTAGCCGTGTCCCCCGGCACGTCCGCCTCCCGGCCCCAACCGTCAGCGGCCCCCACCACCACCAAGCCGTCCGCCACCGCTCCGGTCGAGACCTCCTCCCCGAACGGCGCCAAGCCCGCCCGGCTGTCCGCGAACGCCACCAAGCCGCTCTCCGGCTCGGCCCCCAAGGCCTCCGCCGGGAACAAGAGCGAGACGGTCAAGACCGAGAAGCAGGCGGCCAAGCCCCGAGCCCGCGTGCTCGCGCAGGGCCGTTGCGGCGCGTCGTTCTACAACGAGGGCCAGATGACGGCCAACGGCGAGCGCTTCAACCCGTCGGCGCTGACCGCCGCCCACAAGACCCTGCCGTTCGGCAGCAAGGTCCGCGTGACCAATCCCGCCAACGGCGACTCGGTGACCGTCCGCATCAACGACCGCGGGCCGTTCGTGGGCGGACGCTGCCTCGACCTGTCGGAAGCGGCCTTCTCCTCGATCGGCAACACCGGCGCGGGCGTCATGACGGTCAGGTACGAGGTCCTCGGGCGCTGACGGGAGCTACCAGATCGGCCGATGTCGGGCAGGCTCGGCTTCCGGCAACCGCCGCATGCCGATGGCGTGACTACTTCACCATGCGGAACGTCAGCGGATAGCGGAACGGGCTCTCCGAGAGCGCCGAGACGCCCCCCGCGATGGACAGCACGAATCCCCCCACCCAGATCACCGGGAGCAGCAGGATGCCGATCACGGTGAGCGGCAGCAGGATCGTCGCCGCCAGCATCGTGAGCTGGAAGTTGAGCGCCTCGACGGCGTGCCGGCGGATGTACGGGGAGGTCTTGCCGCCGGTCAGCATCAGGATCAGCGGGCCGGCGATCGGGAAGCCCACGGCCGCCAGCAGGTGGGCCGCGGACGCGCCGATCCGTTCGCCGCTCTCCGGCGGCGCCTCCGGCCGCCTCGGCGGCACCGGGTCGGGCCGGTGCACCGGCACCGCCTGCGTGCCGTACAGCTCCGTCATGATCGGCACCAGGTCACCGTGCGTGCGCGCGGTCATCGCGCGCTCCAGCCGCTCGTCGAACTCGAACTTGTCGAAGCGTCCCTCCGCGTAGGCTGCCTTGACGTGCTCGACGACGTGCTCGCGGTCCTGGTTGGTGACACGCAGGTGAGCCGGCGGCACCTGTCCCGGGCCCGCGGGTGTGGATACCCCAGCCATAACACCCATGCCTCTCCTTGGATCGGGCGGTCCCTTTCATACTGCTCCCAACCTCGGCTTTATGGACATCCGGAGGATCCCGGATGTGTCCCCTAGATCAACCCCGGGCGCACTCAAGCGTTTGACGGTATAAAAAGGATTCATGAGATGGCGAGACCGCTACGGCATCCGACGTCTACGCGGTCCTAAGATCGCGAAATTCGACCGTGAGGCCACCGACGCCGACATCGAAGCGCTCATCGCCTTCGCCCGATCGCGGCGTGGCGTCGAGTTCTATGTGGAACCGGAGACGTTCGCGACCGACACGACCGCCGTCGCGGTCGCCGACGACGGGGAGTGGACCCGGCGCCGGGTCGGTTCCCCGGCGGTGATCCACAAGGTGGCCCGCGACCTCGCCCTCCCCGTGTACGATGTCCAGCTCACCGGCTATCCCCCGCGGATGCGTGCCTACAACGAGCGCCGCCGCCGCGAAGGCGACCACCTCTGACCCACCGGCGGACCGTCGGCGGCGGGAGGACGCAACAGGACGCGGCAGGACACGGCCTCCCTAACATGACCACATGGTCATCGAAGAACGACTGCGTACCGACCGCGACCTCGGCGTCCTGCTCGACGCGGCGTTCGGGGAACTGGTGGCCCGCTACGGGCCCGAAGGACGATCGCAGGTCAGCGACGGCGCACGGTTTCTGGTCGCCGCCGTCGAGGGCCAGGCGGTCGGCTGCGGTGCCGTCCAGCGCATGGACGACCGCACCGGCGAGTTGAAGCGGATGTACGTCGTGCCGGGCCACCGGGGGCGCGGCATAGCACGTTCGCTGCTGCGCGCGCTGGAGGAACTGGCTCGCGAGCAGGGCTACCACCGGCTGCGGCTGGCGACCGGCGCACGGCAGCCCGAGGCCATCGCACTGTACGAGAAGTGCGACTACACCCGTGTGGAGCCGTACGGCAAGTACGTGCACGACCCCTTGAGCCGCTGCTACGAGAAGGCGCTGCCGGCATGAGGTCGCGTGGGCGCCGGCTCGGGTGCGATGGCCGGCCTGGCGGGTGTGTCGTTGTCCGTTGACCCTCCGCGTCGGCTGGGCCCGGCCCAGCTGGACGCGTGGGAGCAGGCGGCCGGATCGGCATGGGGCTCCTCGTCGAGGAGGGCGAGCAGGGGTGGCAGCCAGCCGGCGTGGGGAGCGCCCATGGCCGTGTCGAGCTCGGCGGGGGTCGGCAGTCGGCCGCGGAGCGTGCTGGGCGAGAGCAGGCTCTGCAGCGCGTGCATGAGCAGGTTGGCCATGGAGTAGGCCGGGTCGATGGCCAGGACGCGTTCGAGTGCGATCGTGGCCTGGGTGCTGTCGCCGCCGCGCCAGGCGGCCATGGCGAACAGCGTCGCGGCGGGTGGGGTGAAGCGGGGCTCCAGCCGGCGCATGAGGTCCTTCCACAGGCCGGCGTGCGAGTCGTCCATGAGGGTCCAGGCTTCGTCACGGACACGGATCACCGCCAGGTCGAGACCGAGACGAGCCGCCTCGACGTCGTCGATCCGCCCACCCTCGGCGTGGGCGGCCAGGGCGGCTCGGACGCGGACGAGACCGCGGCCGACGAACTCCCCGGCGAACCGGTCGGCACCGGCGCCTGAGCGCCCGACATCCGCCAGTCGCGTGCGCACCTCGGCGACGGCCTCGACAGTGGCACGGCGCATCGCCATCCGGACGGGGCCCGTGAGGGGGGCCAGGGTGCGTTCGAGAGCCCGGCGGTCGGGCAACGCCACCATGCCGCGGACCGTCGCCTCGGCCGCGACCCGGCCGGCGAAGGTGTCGTACGAGGTGCCCTGCGGCGGGCAGCAGCCGGAGCGGTCGCAGATGTAGGACCAGTAGCGGCCCTCGTGGGCGCGCAGCGCCTCCTCGACCCGCACGCGGGACTTGGCCGCTACGGCCCGCGCCTCGTCCACCGCGGGCGTGACCTGCCCACCGGGACCGTAGCCGACGACCACGATCCGCGTGACCCCCTCCCGCGCGAGCAGCGGGCCCAGGGGCGCGAGTGTGCCGGCGGGGAACGGGAGACTCCACCTGACCGCCAGTTGGACCCGGCCGTCGCCGGCGATGCCGACGACGATGAGACTGTCGGTCGGGTGGAAGCCCACCAGGTAGGGCACGGCGGCGAGGATGTCGGCGGGAGTGGCCAGCGTCAGGACGGGGTCGGTCGTGTCGGTCGTCATGGGCATGAGAGTGCCGGTGCCGGGGGCGGCCCCGTGGGGTCGAACGCGGTTCTGGGGATGATGCGCAGTGACAGCTGCCAGGCTGTGGAGAAGCGGCTCATGTTTCGCGGAAGCCGTCAGGTCCCGCAGGCGTTCGACCCCGAAGCCGCGGAGCCCGTACGGAGGTCGGCACGTGCTTCGGGCGCGGGTCACTCCGGCATGGTTCCGCCGCGAGGGTGATCAGCCGGCGGGGTGGGGGGAGAGGCGGTCGCGGACCATGAGGGCGGCGCCCGCCACCGCCGCCGGCATCAGCACGACCGAGACCAGCGGCACCAGGAACAGCAGGAACACCCCCACCCCGAACCCGAGCGCCGTCGACTTGTTCCCCCGGAGCAGGGCGAAGCGCTGCTTGCGGGCCATGCCCCGCCGTTCGAGGGACAGGGTCGTCAGCTCCACGGTGAGGAAGAAGCCGGAGACCGCCGCCCCCAGCACCGGCACCACCGTCTGCCCCACCACGGGCACGAAGCCCAGCGCGAACAGCGGAACCGTGAACAGCAGCACGTAGCCGAGCGTCACCAGGCTGTCCTTGACGGACCGCGGCAGCGAGCGCCACCACGGCTCGTCCGTCTCACCGGGCAGCGGGTCCACCGCCCCGGAGAGCTTCTCGTAGAACGGGTCGCCGATGGCCAGCGTCACGGCCGTGAACGTCACCACGGCCAGCGCCAGCCCGCCCAGGAAGAGCGCGATCGCCAGCATCACCCGGAACGCCTCGCGCCACGCCCACGTGTCGGCGAACGGCGTGAACGTCTCCGCGAGCGACAGCGCGTTCGTCCCCAGGTAGATCAGCACGGCGGCGTAGATCGCGAAAGCGATCACCGCCGGGATCAGCCCGAACAGCCACCAGCGACCGTTCGCGGCCACCCATCTCATCCCCTGGAAGAAGAAGCCCACGCCCGCCAGGAAGTCACGCACTGATCGCATGCCCGGCAGGCTAGCGCCAGAACGACGTCACCGCGTAGCCGAGCTCCTCGAACAGGTGACGGACGAGCGGCAGGGAGATGCCCAGGACGTTGCCGTGGTCACCCTCGATGCTCTCCACGAACCACCCGCCGCGCCCCTCGATGCTGAACGCGCCGGCCAACCCGAGCGGCTCGCCCGTGTCGGCGTAGGCGGTGATCTCCTCGTCGGCCGGCCGGCCGAACCGGATCACGGTGGTGGCCACCTCGGCGACCTGCCGGCCGGCCGCCACGTCGACGACGCAGTGGCCGGTGACCAGGCGGCCCGTGCGGCCTCGCATGATGCGCCACCGTTCGACGACCTCGTCCTTGTCGGCGGGCTTGCCGTACGGGCGCCCGTCCAGCTCCAGGATGGAGTCGCAGCCGATGACCAGCCCCTCCTCCAGGCCGCTCGCGACCGCCGCCGCCTTGGCCTTCGCCAGCACGAGGCTGAGCGCGGCCGGTGAATGGGCGGAGTAGGCGTCCTCGTCGACCCCGCTGACGATCACCTTGGGGTCGAGGCCGGCGCTGCGCAGGAGGGCGAGACGGGCGGGCGAGGCTGAGGCCAGAACGATCACCGTCCCAGCTTACCGGTCACCACCGGCGCCGCCGCTGGGGCCACCGCCGCGGCGCCGGCGGGCCGACTCACCTCACGCGGAGGCGGGGCGTCACGGCGCCAGCGGGTCGCCGTAGCCGCCTGTCGCGCCGGGGAGGACCTCGCCGTACGGGCTGGGGCCGGCGGGGAAGGGGTCGCCGTAGCCGTGCTGGTACCCGGTCGGGCCGTAGATGTCGGCCAGCAGATCGGCCACCACGGCGCGCACGTCGTCGGGCAGGGCCGTGGACTCCCGGGCGAGGAGGGCGGCGACCTCCTCGGCGTCCATGTCGTGATCGCCGGCCTGGGTCGCCAGGAGTGTCATGACCATGGGGGCGGTCAGGGGGAGGATCTTCATGACGGCGGCGGGGTCGACGCCGGCCAGTCGGGAGACCACGGTCGTGGCCTGTTCCATGCCGCGGCCGCCGAGGACGTGGCCGAGAATGTTCTGGCCGTCGCGCATGAGGGAGGCGACGTCGCCGTTGAAGGGGTCGGCGTCGGCGTGGTCGTCCAGCGCGGCGCGCAGCGCCTCCGCGCCGTCGAGGTCGCCGGCGTTGCGGGCGAGGCCGCCGACGATGGTGCCGGAGACCGTCTGCAGCACGGTCCGCGCGGTGGGCTGGTCGGTGCCGAGCATCCCGGCGATCTGTTCCATGCCGGGGTCGCCGAGCCGGGCGAGAAGCTCCTCGTGCAGTGTCATGGGAGCCCCCTCTCCTCTCCGGGGCACTTCCCACCGCTAAATCCCTCTATATCCCTATTTCCGCTAATTCTCGGGAAAGCCGGCACCCGGCCCCGGGCGTACTCCCCGACTCAACGACCTGAGCTTCGGACCGGAGCCCGTCCTAGGCGCCGACCGGGACGCTCCCCCGCGCCAGCCCCGCCGCCGCGTAGGCGTCGGCCTCGTCGAGGGTCTCGTGCTGCAGCAGCGCCTCGACGATCGCCTCCAGCTTGTCGCGGTTGTCGCGCAGCACCTGGAGCGCCCGTTCGTAGCACTCGTCCACGATCCGCCGCGCCTCCTCGTCCACCAGCGCCAGCGTGGCGGGCGAGGCCTGCGGCTGCTGACCGTCGGACGGCAGGATGGTCAGCGGGCCGACCTTCTGCGACATGCCCCAGCGGCCCACCATGCCGCGGGCGATCATGGTCACCTGTTCGAGGTCGCTCTCCGCGCCGGTGGTGATCACGCCGAACACCACCTCCTCGGCCGCCATCCCGCCGAGCGCCCCGGCGATGCGCCCGCGGAGGTACTGCTCGTCGTAGGCGTAGCGGTCGCTGTCGGGGGTGGACAGCGTGACGCCGAGCGCCCGGCCGCGGGGGATGATCGAAATCTTCCTGACCGGGTCGGCGCCGGGCTGCAGCATGCCGAGCAGCGCGTGGCCCGCCTCGTGGAAGGCGGTGCGCCTGCGCTCCTCCTCCGGCATCACGATGCTGCGGGCGGCACCGAGCTGCAGCTTCTCCAGCGCGTCGGCGAAGTCGACGCCGGTGACCTTCTCCTTGCCGCGCTTGGCGGCGAGCAGCGCCGCCTCGTTGACGAGGTTGGCGAGGTCGGCGCCGGTCATGCCGGGCGTGGTGCGGGCGATCTGCTCAAGGCTGACCGCTTCGTCCATCGGCACGCCGCGGGTGTGCACCCCGAGGATCGCGATGCGGCCGGCGGCGTCGGGCAGGCCGACCTGGACCGTGCGGTCGAACCGGCCTGGCCGCAGCAGGGCCGGGTCGAGGACCTCGGGCCGGTTGGTGGCCCCGATGACGATGACGCCCTCGGCTCCGGAGAAGCCGTCCATCTCGGTGAGGATCTGGTTGAGCGTCTGCTCGCGCTCGTCGTGGCCGCCGATGCCGCCCGCTCCGCCCCGCGCGCGGCCGATCGCGTCGATCTCGTCGATGAAGACGATGGACGGCGCCACCTTGCGCGCCTCCTCGAACAGGTCGCGCACCCGCGAGGCGCCCACGCCGACGATCATCTCGATGAACTCCGACGCGCTCGCCGAGAAGAACGGCACCTTCGCCTCACCGGCGACGGCCCTCGCGAGCAGCGTCTTGCCGGTGCCGGGCGGGCCGGCGAGCAGCACGCCCTTGGGCAGCTTCGCGCCGAGTCGGCGGTACTTGCCGGGGTCCTTGAGGTAGTCGACGATCTCGACCAGCTCGTTCTCGACCTCGTCGATGCCCGCCACGTCCTCGAACGTGACCCGCACCTTGGCCGCCTCGACCGGCTTGGCGGACTTGGACTTGCCGAGCCCGCCCAGCCCGCCGCCGCCCATCATGCCGGCGCCGCGGCGCATGATCCAGATCCACAGCGCGGCGAGCAGCAGCACGGGCAGCAGCGACAGCAGCAGGTTGAGGAAGAAGCCGCGGCCACCGCTGATCGGCTCGGCCTTGATGTCGACGCCGGCCGTCTGGAGCTGCTGCGAGAGCTGCTCGGTGTTGGCGAACGCCGGGATCTCGGTGGTGAACTGGGTGTACGCCTGGTTGCCGCTGTCGGGGTCCTTGGCCGCCGTCCTCAGATCACCCTCGACGGACAGGCCGGTGGCGTAGATCTCCTTGACGTTCTTGGCGTTCACCTGCTGCACGAACTGGGTGTAGGAGATGGTCTCCACCTGTCCGCTGTCGGTGAACGACGAGACGAGGAAGAACGCCGCGTACACCACGAAAAGGGTGGCGGCGAACCGCCACCAGTTGATCTTGGGTCGTCCGCCGGGGGTGCCGGGGAGGCCTTCGGCCCGCCACGGCGGCTTGGACTTGCCCTTGTTGTCGGGCGCCTTCGGCGTCCCGGTGCGACGGTCCGGCGGCTGCGGCGTTTCCGAGCGTTCCACGGCGTCACTCCCCACCTCGCCGCAATAATGATCTTCTACCCTAGGGCACGTACTCCGGACACGACGCGGGTGATGTCGCGCCAGCGCTTCTTCTGTGCGTCGGGCACAGTGACGAACGCCAGACCGGGCTTGGACATTCCCCCGTCGACCACGGCCACCGCCGCCCGCGAGCTGCGCTTGCCGTAGGTGACGTGGTAGGCGAGCATCCAGCCGCCCTTGACCGGCTGTGAGGCCAGCCACCTGACCGTGGCGTCCTTCGGGTGGTGGTTGAGCGTCCAGCGGGCCGCCAGCAGCGCCGTGTCGCGGGGGTGCCGCTGCGCCTCGATGGGGAGCGGGCAGGTCGCGACCATGCCGCGCAGTTTGGAGCCGCGCGTCTTGGGGAGCACCTGCCTGCTGGTGAACGGGGCCGGCCCGTACGTCTTCCACGGACGGCCCAGCCGCGGGACGGCCAGCCCGCTCCGCCTGTCCCTGATCACGTGCTTGCCGGGGCCGCGCAACGGGATGCGCGCGACCTTCGCCGGCAGCCGGGGCAGCCGGGCGTCGGCGTACAGGGCCTCCATGGCCGTGTAGCCGGGCGCCAGCGACGCTCCGGGCGTGGGCGTGGGCCGGGGAGTGGCCGACGCGACGCTGCCGGAGAAGGCGGGGCCCGACGCCGTGGGGTGCGGCGAGGCAGAGGGGGAGGTGGCGGGGGAGGTGGCGAGCGGGGTCGCCGCGGCGGCGGTGGCCGCGACCGCCTGCGAGGGCGTGGCCGAGGCTGCGGGGTCGGGGCCGGACGAGGACGGCGGGGTCGATGGCGCGGCGATCGGCCCCGCGGCGACCTCGTCCGGCTCCTGCGGGAGCACGAAGACCAGCGCGACGGCGGCGACCACCACCGTCACGACCACGGCCAGCCCCCGGTAGATGACCCGCATCGGCAGATCACCGATCCGGGAGCGCCTGGGCGGAGAGGCAGGGGTCCCCGGTCTCACGGTCGCTTTCCCAGGGGCCCCTTCGGTCCCAACTTCCCCATCGAGCACGAGCGGAGCGTACGACATATCCAGCCATTCCGCTTATGAAGCAACCGAAGTGCAATCATGAAGCTCGTGGAACAGGTGGAGCTGTGCCCGTGCGGCGACGACCTGCTGCTGCTCACCGGGCCGAGCATGGACCTGGACGGCCGGGTGCGCGTGCTGTGCTGACCGGCCGCGGCCTCACGAACGCGCCAGCCGCCCGTACCGCCAGGGCGCCTCGGCCACGAACGTGCACGAGCCCGGCTCGATCTCGGTGAAGCCGGCGTCGCGCACCACGGGCAGCCCCGCCGCGACCTTGGCCGCGAAGTCGTCCCGGCCCGCGGTGCGCACGTGGACCGCCAGGCCGGCGGACCGCCAGGCCGCTCGCTCGGCCGGGCCACTGGCCCACCAGGCGAGCTGGGCGGCGTGCCCGGCCTGGGCCATGGCCTTGCCCGCCGACATGGCCAGGCTCGGGTTCTCCCACAGCACGGGCACTCCCGTCGTGATCGAGCCCGGCTCGCCGGTGTCGACCAGCTCGGTGCCCGACACCTGCAGCCGCGCGAGGTCGCGCGGCCAGTCGTCGAGCGGCACGGGCGGATGGACCCGCACCTCGGCCGTGCGGTGCCCGAGGGTACGGCCCGGCAGCGCGATGGCCCGGCGCCACTCGGCGCCCCTGGCCCGGCGCACCACCTTGCGGATCTTCCCCGTGGACTCCCAGGCGTGCACCTCGCCGGCCCACTCCCCCGGGTCGTCGAGCAGGCTCAGCACGGCCATCGCGGCCGTCTCCAGCGCGTCGGTGCGCTCGGGCGGCGCGCTCCTCTCGATCCGCACCACCAGGGGCAGGACCATCAACTCGGTGTCGTTCATCGGCTCCCAGCATGCCTGATGGCCGGCAGCCGGGCCCCCGCCGTGCGGACGAAGATCCCCACCTACAGTATGCCTCTATGGGGGGATGGAAGCCGGTAAGTCCATTTGAGGAGCAGCTGCACGCCGCCGTCACCGCGGGCGAGCCGGCCCGGGGACTGGCCCTGCTGCGCGACGCCGACTTCGCGCTGCCGGTCACCGAGGCCGCGGCGGCCGGGCGGGAGCAGCCGGTCTGGGCGACCATGGACAGCGGCGGGCGCACCTGGGTCGCCGCGTTCACCTCGGTGGAGGCCATGCGGGCGATCACCGGATTCGCGACCTACCGGGTCAGCTCCCTCGTCGAGCTCGCCTCGGTGTGGCCGAACCCGCACTGGGGACTGGCGGTCAACCCCGGCCTGCCGATCGGCTTCCCGCTGGAGTCGGGGACGCTCGCCCGGCTCGCCGTCCCCACCATGGCCCAGGACCTCGTCCTCGACCCCGCATCCGGCCTGCCGGTCGTGCAGAAGCTGCTGGGGCCCGCCGATCTGCACGCGCTGCTCGGTGACGGCGAGAACCGGGTGTCGGGCTACTGCCACCACGCGCTGGACGTCGCGCACATCGCCACTCCCACGCTGCTGGCACGTGCCCTGGGGCAGCCGGAGATGGTGACGCCCGACGGTTCGGTCAACATCCTGCGCTGGCGGGCGGCCGGGCCCGCGCTCTACCGCACGCCGTACGGGGCGCTGGACGAGGAGGGCATGGCCGCGGTGGCCGGATGGGTGGTCGAGGAGCCGCCCTTCGTCGGCCTCGGCCTGGTGCCCAGCCAGGTGATCCGCGAGTACAAGGTCGACGGTGTGCTCCTCACGCACGGCGCCCAGATCGTGGAGCTCACGGTCGAGGGCGCCGAGATGCGCCGCGCCGTCCACGACGGCGACACCGGACGATGGTTCCTCGTGCAGCGCAGGCCACGCGAGGGGACCGCGTGACCTGGTCCGGGTACCGGGCCCGCTGGCGGGGCGTGGACTACGAGGCCACGCCGGACCCAGGCGACGACGGCCTGTGGCTGCGCCTGCGCGCCCCGGCGGCCGCCGAGGGGTTCGAGGAGGTGGAGCCCGGGCGCTTCGTCCGGGCCGTGCCGGCCGCCGAGTGCGAGTGGGCGGTCTTCGTCACGACGGTCTGCGAGTGGCGGGGCGAGCCGTTCCAGGTGTACGGCGAGCGGGACGGCGACCTGCTGCTGGAGTACGTGGGCGGACGGGTCACCGTGGCCCGGCGGCTCGGGCTGGAACGGGTGGAGCGCGGCGTGCACCGCGGCCGGGCACCCCGGCACGAGGTGACCGCCCTCCGGCAGCATGCCGTCCCTTTGTGACGTATACGTTTTCCGTCTACCCCTTGTGCAGTTTGTTAACTTTTTGGAAAATCAGGGGTAGAAGTGGAATTTGTGTCTGCTGGTGTCGGGGTGGAGCGTTGGAGTTCGGATCACCGGAAGCCGCGGGGATGCAGGCGTACGCGGACGAGCTGCGCGCGATGTTCATGCGCATGCAGGACGAAGGCCTGGAGCTGCACAGGAAGGCCCGTGCCGTCCAGGTGACGGAGACCTCGCCCGACGGCCTGGTGTCGGCCACCGTGGGTCCGCGCGGCGACCTCGTCCGGCTTGATCTCGACCCGCGCCTCTACCGCCGTCCCGACTCCCGCCAGCTCGCGGACACGATCACGGAGACCATCGCCCGTGCCGCCGCCAAGGCGCGCGAGCGCGTCATCGAGATCTTCGAGCCCGTGATCCCGCCCGAGCAGATGGCGGCCCACATCGACGGAGACGTCGAGACCGCGATGCGACAGCTCGCGGAGCGTATGACCGGGGAGAGGTGAACGCGATGCGCGACGGAGTGCGGTTCAACGAGGAGCTCTGTGCCACGGGCATCTCCATGTGGGGAGAGATGGTCTCCGACCTGAAGAAGGTGTGGGACGAGGCCACCGCGGAGATCGAGGGGCACGTCGCCGCGGCCCCGTGGGGCGGCGGGATCGAGGGCATCAGGTTCCACCAGGCCCTCCTCAAGAAGGGCGGGCCGCTGAAGATGTGCCAGGTCGCCCGGCGGGTCCTCGGCGACATCGAGGAGGCCGCCCCCACCATGCGCGAGACCATCGCCATCTCCGTCGCCGCCGACGACTTCGAGGCCGAGCGCATCAAACGACTTCTCATGGGGGCCTGACCGCCGTCGAACACCATCCCGCAGGGGCGGGGTGACGGCCGGTGACGAGAGGGGGGCGGGGGTGGCATGGCGGGTTACGGGAACGGCAGCGTCGGCACGGACGCCCCCGGAGGCGGGGAACTTCGTGGCAGCGGCGGCACGTCGGCCACGGACGTCCAGCCGGTGTGGGAGACCGAGGCCTTCCCGGACTGGGTGAACCTCGTCCTCATCCCGCTGCTCGCCTCCGGCCAGGCCTGGCCGCACGCCAGTGAGAGCGGGCTGTGGGCGCTCAGCAAGCCGCACGAGCGCACTGTCCTGGCCCTGCTGGACGCCCTGGACCCGACGGAGAAGGCCGTCACCAACTTCGTCCACGGCTGGGACGCCCCCGGCACCCCCGACCATCTCAAGCGGGTCTCCGAGCTGTTCGGGATGGAGACCGGCGCCGGCGGGGTGGCCGCCTGGGCCGACGGCTACGCCAGGCAGTTCGACGCCTTCGCCCGGGAGACCCAGTACTCCAAGATCTCGATCAACGTGGCCTTCTGGGTGGCCGTCACGGCGGCGTTCATCGCACTGCTGGCCGCGTTCTTCTCCGCGGGCTCCACGGCGTGGCTGGTCGGCCCGTACGCGGCCGCCGCACGCCGGGCCACCAGCAGGATCATCGAGATCCTCGCCATCAACGCCGGCCGCGGCTTCGTCACCGCGACGGTCGCCCGGTCGACCACGCTGAGCGCGGTCAGCGCCGCGGTCGCCCGGGTGGCGGCCTCGCCGCTGGGCCGGGAGCTGTTCGAGGAGATCGGTGAAGAGGGCTTCATCGACCTCTACACCCAGTTCAAGCAGTGGCAGTTGGGCACCCGCGACGAGTGGGACTGGAAGAGGACCGCTGTCACGGTGGTCAGCGCGGGCGGCGGCGCGGCCCTCGGCCTGCGCGTCGCCGACCGGATCTCCCGCCTCGTCAACCGGCTGCCGGGCATCGGCCGACTCAACCGCAGGGCGGGCGACGCGCCCGGTTGGCGCAACGCCTTCCTGCGCTTCCCGGGACGGGCGCTCAGCACCGCCTCGACCAACGCGATCGTCTCCCCCATCAGCGGCAGCTTCGGCGAGCTGGTGGTGAACCAGCGGATCGTCCTGCCGAGTCCGGAGGCTGCCTTCGGCGGGTTCATGGGCGGTCTCGGTCGAGCCGGATCGATCAGCCCGTTCAGCATGGACGTGGGCTCCGTGCTGGTCGACCCGGGCGCGGCGCTGGCCCGGGCGACCGACCTGGCGGCGCGCAGCGACCTGGAGCGGGCGGTCAACCAGGCCATGTCCACCAGGACCGACCCCGGCCCAGGGCCGTCCGCCCCACCCGGCTCCCCGGGTTCCCCCGGCTCCCCCGGCTTCCCCGGCTTCCCGACGCCGGGGTCCCCGATGCCGGGCTCCCCCGCCCCCTCCGGCCCCGTGCCGGGGTCCCCCGCGGCGCCGCAGCGGCCGGGCGCGCCGAGCCTGCCTGCGGCGGCCACCTCCACCCTGCCCTCCACCACGCCGAACGCGCCGAACGCGCCGTCCGCGCCGTCCGCGCCGTCCGCGCCGGCGTCGCCGCAGACACCGGCCGGCGCGCTCCAGGGGGGCCAGCAGCCCGCGCCCGCCGGCCCGCAGCCGGGCCAGGGGAACCAGCAACCTCCCCAGACGCCTTCCGGCCAGTCCCCCGCGCCGGGACAGCCCGCCACGCCGGGACAGCCCGGTCAGGCGCCCAGCGGGCAGACCCCTCCATCCGGACCGGCCGCACCCGCCGCCCAGACACCCGACCCCGCCCAGACGCCCGACCCCGGCCAGGCGCCCGGCGCAGGTCAGGCGGGGCAGAGCGGCCAGCCCGCGAACCAGGGTCCGTCGCAGGGAGCGCCCGACACCACCGCCCAGCCGGCGGCCCAGCAGCCGGCCGCGCCGTCGCCCGACCAGCAGGCCGGACAGACGACTGGCCAGGCGACCGGTCAAACCGGCCAGTCCGGTCAGCCCGGCCAGACCAGCCAGCCGAGCCAGACCAGCCAGCCGAGCCAGACCGCTCAGACCAGCCAGGCGGCGACCGCGCCCACCACCACAGCCGGGGCGAGCATCTCCGACCTCGCCAACCAGATCGCGCAGCGGACGATCGCCGAGGTCCAGCGCACGGCCTTCCCGCACGGCCTGACGCTGGACGACGGCGGCCTGCTCATCACCGACCCGCGCGGGCGCGTCGTCAGCCTCTCCCCGGACGCCATGCGCCGGGTGCAGAACCTCGTCATGATCCGGACGGCGAACGGCACGAGCCCCGAGCGGCTGCGCGCCGCGGCCGCCGCCGCGCTGGGCACCGAGATCGCCGTCGCCGCCGGCCGGGCCCCGGCCGAGGGCGCCATGGAGGGGCTCGACCTGCTTTCCCGCGTCGACTCGGGCGCCGCCCCGGCCGCCGCGGCGGAGGGTCTGGACGTGGACACCTCCGGTTCCGACCTGGCGGACCGGCTCGCCGCCGGCCTGGCGGCCCGCGCCCCCGGCCCGGACGCCGCGCTGCGGCCGGGCTTCTACGAGACGGCCGCCCAGCACATCGCCGACCGGCTCGCGAACCTGTCCGCACCGGCACCTGACCCCACGGCTGCCACGGGCGCGAACGGCGCGACGACGAGCCGGCCGGGCACCGTGACCGCCGGGCAGATCGCCCAGTCGCTGTTCCAGCACCGGCGCCCCGCGCACCACCCGGACGCCACGGTGGCCGAGGTGCACGCGGCGGTCACGGCCGAGCTGAAGCCAACCCACTTCGGCGGCCTGGTCCTCGACCTGACCTGGCCGGGGCCGTCCGACCTGCTGGTGGTCGAGACCAGGAACAACGGCACGCTGCACTACCGGGTCGAGGTCGGTCCAGTCGGGGACGACATGGCCCGCTCGTCGGGGGGCACCGGCACCGCCACCGACCCGATCATCATGCGCATCGCGCCGCGCAGCCCGAACCAGTCGCTGACCCGCGCCGTCCTGCACGAGATCTCCCACCACCTCCAGACCGGGACGGCCGAGACCGCCGGACGGCCGCAGGGCGTGCTGCGGAGCTGGCTGTCGCGGAACGCCCCCGGCCCGAGCGTGGACGCGTGCGTGCTGCCGCGGCTCAACGAGTTCCGCCTGCTGTCGGACAACTGGCGGGCGGCCACCACGATGGACGACCGGAACATCTGGGCCCACGAGATCAACCGGCTGATGGCCGACCTGCGCGAGCGGGGCCAGACGCCGCCGCTGCCTCCCTGGTCGGCCGGGCAGCACCACACGCCCGACGCGCCGACCGCGCCCGAAACCCCGCTGTCGGACCTCATCTCCTACGTTCGTCACACGATCGACTCGCTGACCTCGACCGAGGCGGGCCTGACCGAGCGCGCCCAGGACAAGCGCGCCTCGGCGGAGGCGGCCGCGAAGAGGGCCGAGGACACGCGAGAGGCACGCGACGAGCACTCCGGCCAGCGTGACCGCGCCGCGAAGGAGCGGGCCACGAAGATGACGAAGGAGGCGGACAAGGCCGACGTCATGGCTCAGCGGCACAACCGCCTCGCCGCGAGCTACGAGCAGGCGGCCGAGTACGCCCAGCACGCGCGGGAGGCGTACGAGGATCTGCTGGCCGAGCTGGAGCAGGGCACGTCGCCGTCGTCCGCCGAGCTGACCCGGCTGGCCGACAAGGCGCAGAGCTGGCTGACCGACTTCCAGGAGGCGCTGCGGGAGACGGCGCCCCCGCCGGAGGCCACGCCCAGCTTCGTCCCCGCGGACCGGCTGCCGCACCTCAACCGGCTCACCCGCACCGTCAACAAGCTGATGTGGCAGCACGGCATCGACCACACGTTCACCACGGACGCGATGGACCGCCTGCTGCACGAGGAGTTCAGCCGGATCGTCGCCGGTAAGGGCGCGCTGATGCGGGTGGGCCGCGGCAAGCCCGGCGAGCTCCTCGTCGGCCTGTCGATCTCCGACCTGGTGGAGGTGCTGGGCGCGACCAAGGTCGCCTCCGAGATCATGAACGGCGTGCTGCCGCAGGGCGGACGCACCGTCGGAGCCACCGCCAACCACAACGTGGGCGCCAACGCCGCCTTCAAGGTGCACACCCTGGTCAAGGCACTGCCCGAGAGCACCGCCAAGGAGTTCCTCAAGCACATCGAGCTGGGCCTGTCGGTCAACGCGGCCCTGTCGCGGTCGCTCACCGGCAGCGCCGGCAACTTCGCGCTCCCCGGCGGGGTGGAGGACAACCGCGGCGAGTCCGTCCTGTACGACGCGACGGCGACCTGGACGGTGCGAGTGCGCACCGCCAAGCACCCGCACTGGTCCGACCCGGTCACCGTGAGCCACGGCGACCACGACGACGCCGCGAACCTGCGGGTCTACGTCTCCCACGCCTACACCGAGCCGGCGCCGCCCGGCGAGGCGCGGCTGGACCCGAAGCAGTGGCGCCGGACGCCCTTCCCCGAGAACGTCCCGCTCGGCCTGACCGGGCTGGTCGAGCTGGCCGACAAGACGGCGCGCGTCCTGGGCGACAAGCACTTCCCGATGGGCGGCGTCGCCCGGCAGCAGCTCTACACTGCCATGATCGACGACCTGTACAGCCGCATGGACGAGGCGGTCAACGGTTCGATCCAGCGGGTGATCCACGTCGACGGCAAGCCGTTCGTCCACCTGGACATCCAGGCCGTACCGCGGCTGAAGACGGCCAGACGGGTCGGCGCGGCCAGCCGGGACCACTGGCAGGAACGCCTGCGCGTCGAGGTGGTCAAGGCCACGGGCAACCAGTCGATGAGCCGGTCCCTCGGCACGTCGGCCACGCTGGGCGTCACCGGGCTGCCGGAGCCCGACGTGGTTCCCGGCGACGGCGAGTACGCCGTCGGGTTCGGCCCGAACGGGCGGGGCGGCATGGGCGGCTCCGTCTCCGACGGGCTGAGCGCGGAGGGCGTCACCTACCACCCAGACGTGCAACGCTTCACCGGCCACTCGCAGGGCGCGCAGATGGAGTTCGACTATGTGGTGACCGCCACGCTGGTCGACAGCGGCAAGACCCTCGACCCCATCGAGGGCCACGGCGAGGGCCTGTTCAGGTTCGCCGAGAAGGACCTCCACCAGTACGGAGGCCCCGTGGACGCCGCCGCGATCACCGGTGTGGATGCGGACGGCCGGTTCACCTACCGCGACGACGGCACGCCCGACCCACCGCCGGGCCGCAAGGGCGAGCTGCCGCCCATCTACGGCAACGAGCCCGGGAAGCTGCGCGGCGCCGGTCCGGCCCGGGTCGGCGCCATCACCGAGGCCGAGCAGCTCAAGGAGGACGTCAAGAGGCAGCTTCGCGAGGAGGGCATCCTCGCGCCGATCGTCGACGGCAAGCGGCAGTACTCCAAGGACCGGCTCGAACGGCTCAGCCAGATGGCCAACGAGCAGGAGATCGACCAGCAGATCGACAAGAAGCGCCTCCAGTCGGGCTACACCCAGGCCGCCCAGGACGGCATCCCGATCGAGCTGGTCGTCCGGCGCACCGGCCGCCGGCCGCAGGTCCACACCCTGCGGGTCACGCTTGAGCAGCACTTCACCGCCGAGCACGGCAGGAAGCCGCCCGAGCTGCTGGAGGTGACCGACTCCGAGGCGGAGGCCGCCCTGCCCATCGGCAGCGACACCAACGTGTGGTCCCACAGCCGTTCGGAGAACGCCGGCTGGGGCGCCGGGGTCGGCGTCAAGCACGTGCTGCCCGAGAAGACCGACGGCACGAGCCCCAACGTCGGCGCGGGCGGCGGCCGGGACTACTCCCGCGGCACCTCCCACACCCAGGGGCTCACCATCAACAAGGTGAAGCTCCGGGAGAACGGCGCGCGGATGGCGAAGCTGCGCGTCGGCCACACCGCCCGGGTCGACCGCCTGCACGCCGACGGGACGTGGCGGCTGCTGGCGGAGCGTGAAGGCAGCGCCCACCTGCTCATGTCGAGCGACCTGCTGCCCGTGGACGGCGCGTCGCCGTTCGGCGAGCAGGTCACGATGCCGGACGAGGCGTGGAAGTACGCGACCGTCCAGAGCATGGACACGGGCGACATGCCCCGGGTGGCACGGTCGCTGCTGAAGAACGTCGCCCCGGACTCGCCCGCCTACCACCTCGTGACCGACTTCCTCAACTCCTACGCCGCGACCGCCCACCCGGAGATGTTCGGGACCGACTACGACACCTCCTTCGTCGTCCGGCCGCAGGGCGCGACCCCGCAGAAGGGTTCCGTCGGCGTGCGGGCGAACCTCGGCGAGTCGACTTTCGTCGGCGTGGTCGACGACGTGAACGGCGACATCAACCTCACCCTGGCGAGCATGGGCGTCACCTCGTCCCGCTCCCACGGCGGGAAGGTCGAGGGCTCGGCCGGCGTCGCCTTCCAGAACGCCGACGAATCAGGCGAGGGCGGCAAGGGAGGCGGCTCCCATTCCGGCACGCGTTCCCGTGCCCGGACCAACCTGTCGATCTGGGGCCGCGAGCGGCTCGGCATCGAGACGGGCAAGCAGTACGTCTTCCTGGCCGGGGTCGGCTTCGACGTGTCCGGCGGCCTGCAGGGCGCGCAGCAGGCGCACCGGACGGCCGACGGCGCCGTCCTCTACACGATTCCCGAGCGCCACGTCCTGCGCATGTACGCCGAGGGGAGCCTGGACCTGCCGCTCGCCCAGATGGCCGACGTGGTGGAGCGGTTCCTCGACAAGAACCTCACGATGGACCGCGCGGTCGCCGTGCCGCTCGTCAAGCGCTACCTGGCCGCGCTGGAGCAGTCCGCCTCGCCCGTCCCGCTGGCGGACAGGCACACCCCCGAGGCGCTGGTCGAGGCGCTGAAGCCGCTGGTGGACGTCGACTCGAAGGTGACGCAGGTCGACGAGTTCCTCATGAAGGCCACCGAACTCGTCGAGGCGGTTCGCGAGATCCAGATGGCGTCGTGGCTGCGCGACCGGGTGGGCCACACCCTCGTCGAGAGCACGTCGCTGCGGCAGGGCGACGAGGACGTGCAGTTGCTCGACGCGGTCCGCGGCGCCGTCGCCTCCGTCGCGCCGGACGCGCTCGCCGATCCAGCCATCCCCGACAGCCTGCGCAAGATCTTCGCGGACAACCGCTGGCACGGCCCGATCGACACGATCTTCAGCGAGAACGGTCTCCAGATCCGCTACTACACCCCCTACGACACGATCGGGAGGCGCGAGGAGATCGTCATCAACGTCCGGGGCGAGTTCACCGACGAGCCGACGGTCTTCCTGGAGCACACCGACTACGTGGGCGGGATCTGGCAGGACTACACCTACCTGGAACACATCCTGGCGGAGACCCACTCCACCTCGAACGCGGTGAACGTCGGCGGCGACAGGTCCGGCGACGGGCAGGGCAGCAACGCCTCGCTCAGCACCGATCGCGGCCAGTCGGCCACCGGCGTGGCCGCCGAGCAGGAGACCCGCATCCAGCGGCTGGCCATGTTCAACGGCATGGACCGGATCATGCAGAACGTCCGGATGACCGTGGACGTGCAGCGCACCCCGCAGCAGGCGCGCGGAACGGGCCTGTCACCCCGCTCCGGTCCCACGGTCTCCGCTCCCACGGTGGAGCTCACCGGCAGCATGGTCCGGCTCGTCCCCACGGGTTTCGTCAGGGCCGCCGAGAACCAGACCGCCGAACCGGCCAGGCGCTACGACCCGCGGCAGGTCACGCTGCCGCGCAGCTTCGCCGCGAACTCCGTACGCACCGACCTCTACCCGGCCGCCGTGCGGGCCTTCACCGACCTCCTCGGCGACGACGCCGCCCTGCTGCACACCGAGCTGCTGAACCTGCTGTCGGAGACGGCCACCACCACGCTGTTCGAGCGCATGAACGGCGAGCAGGGGCACACGATGACGGTGCCGGTGGAGGGGCTGCGCAACCGCGCGGTCAGCATGCGCGTCCACGGGGCGTCGCACACCGACCTGCAGGTGCTGGCCCGCGGCCTGAAGGACGTGGAGCTCGGCAACGTCTGGCGTATCCAACGGACCACGAGCTCCAACACCTCCGGCGGGATGGCCCTGCCGATCGGCGGCGGCACCGGCCTGGAGGAGAGCTCCACCGGGCTGAGCGGCGGCGTCTCGGCGCGCGAGCAGGCGTCCGTGAGCGTCTCGGACGGCGGCGGCAACCGCCGCGAGATGAGCCGGTTCGAGAAGGACTCCGCCGTCATCGTCCGGATCACCACCCACTACGGCCTCACCGTCGCCATGCAGGCGCTCACCCCCGAGCAGATCAAGGAGAAGGGCCGGTCCGTCCACATCCCGGACGCCGCCACGGGTGAGGCGATCGTCGTCATGTCCGAGACCGACTACAAGGCGATGACCGAGATCCTGGAGTCCGGCGGGACGCTCGGCCCCGAGTGGCAGCTCGTCCCCGGCACCCCGGCCCCCACCGAGGGCGCTCCCCCGGTGAGCGATCCGGCCCGCCCCTGGACCGCGCTGTGGCAGGCCCGCGTCGACGCCCAGGCGGAGGGGGAGGACGTCCTCGTCCAGATCCGCGAGCCGGACGGCTCCGACCGGGTCTTCCTCGCCACCCCCCAGGGCGCGCTGCACGGCGACGAGCACGACCGCGGGTTCGCCGCGGCGTTCGCCACGCTGGGCCCCGAGCTCGTGCAGCTCGCCGACGACGCCGGCCTCAACCTGCGACAGGTGTACGAAGGCCCGCGCACCCAGGAGCGCTTCGCCCTGCGGGTCCTGACCGAGCTGGTCGGCCAGGGCGTGGACGTGTCCTCGGTGGACGACCACGGCGCCATCTGGCCGACGCCGCAGCCGGACGGCGACGGCAACCCCGGCGGGGGAGCCCGGGCCGTGGGCTCGGAAGGGGCGGCGATGGGCCCGGCGGCGCCGAGCCCACCGTCGGTGAACGCGCCCGAGATCGCCGGTTCGGCGTTCGTCGCCGACGGCCGGGCGCCGCACCTGCCCGACGTGACGCTCGCCGAGCTGAAGGAAGCGGTGGAGCGTGACCTGCGCGTCTCGGACTTTGGCGGCAAGGTGCTCGGCTGGACGTGGTCCGACTCGACGCTGACCGTGCGGACCGAGTCGTGGGGGACGTTGCGGTTCGAGGTCTCGGTCGGCGGGATCACCCGCGGCAACGTCGGCGAGACGAACCTGCGCACCCGGAACCTGGTGGTGCCGCCGCGCACGGCCAACGACCAGCTCGCCCGCGCGGTGCAGCACGAGATCTCGCACGCCGGACGCCGGATCGCCGCCGACGCGGCCAGGTCCGAGCAGGGGGTGCTGCGCCGCTGGACGTCCGCGCTACGGTCGTCGGTGGGCCGCGACGAGTGCGTGGCGGCCCAGTTCGACGAGTTCCGGTACCTGTCCCGCCGGTGGGTGGCCGCCCGGGCGGCGCACGACCAGCAGCCCACACCCCAGACGCGGGACGAGGTGGCCAAGTGGACGCACGAGCTGCGCGCCCTGGCCGACGCCCTCCTCCGGCAGGGCCAGACGCACCCGTCCTTCCCGTGGTCGGCCGGGCGGCAGACGCAACCCGGCTTCCACGCGGGTTCCATCGGCGCGCTGCCGACCACCGGCGTGGGCCTCGACACGCTCGCCGACCTGGCCGGCGCCACCTCCATCACCCCGGACGGCGCTCCTCGGGCGAGCGTCGCCCCCGTGACCTCCGGCACGTTCACCGTCTCCACGCCCGCCGGCGACCTCACCCTTGACGTGGCCGAGGCGGACCTGCCGCCCGGACAGGCGGCGGTCCGCGCGTCGGACCCCGGCCGGCTCTCGGTGGTCGTCTCACCCGCCGACGGGTCGGCCGTCCGCCTGCGCGTGGCCGAGCTGATCGCCGAGGCGGTCGCCCGGCAGGCCGGTCTGCCGCCGGGCGACGCGCTGGTCCCCGGCCCGCTGAACGCCGTACCCGAGCTCCGGCGCGGCGACGCCGCCACGCTGGTCCGCATCCGGGCGCTGATCGCCGCCCGCGCCGAGGCGTCCCTGCTGGAGCGGGGCTTCGTGGAGGACCAGCTCCGGGCCGAGCTCACCAGCGCGGGCCTCATGCCGGGCACCGAGGGGGCCACGGCCCGGCAGGTGAGCGCGGCCCGCGCCGGTCTGCTGCCCGCCGCGCACCTCGACGCCGTCAACGAGTTCGCCGGCCGCGCCCCGCACCACGCCGTCACCGCCGCCATCGCCGCCCTGTCCCGCGCCGCCGCCCTGCACGGCGCCACCACCACCGCGTACGGCGCGGCCCTGGTGGACGTCACCACGCGCCGCGGCACGCCGATCGCGGTGCAGGTGGAACTCAGCGACACCCCCATCGCCGGCCCCGTCGAGCTGACCGAGCGCGACGGCGTGCACGTGCTGACGGTGAACCGCGGCTACCCGGTGCCGTTCGTGCAGCGCGCCGTGGCGGTCACCATGGCCGGCCTGGTCGCGACGGCGTCCGGTGTGCCGCGGACCGGCCCGGTCACCGCGGAGAGCGCGGCGTTCCTGGCCAAGGCCCAGCTCGTCGCCGAGCTGCACGAACTGGTCCACCAGGTGCGTACGGCGACGCCCCAGCAGCGCTCGGGCCGGTTCGACCAGCTCGTCCAGGTGGCGGAGGCTCACGGGCTGGGCCGGCGGTCGCCCGGCCGCGACGCCAACCGGGCCGCGCTGCCGGGTCCGCTCGCCGCACAGCTCGCCGAGGTGCTCGACCGCAGCGTCCGGGGCGAGTCGCGGCACGAGTTCTGGGAGCGGATGCGCCGGATCGCCAACGGGACCGGCTGGTGGCTTCCGGAGGAGGAGCTGCGCAGACGCGCCGGTGTGCCGGGCGTCGACGAGCTGCTCGACGAGCTCGACCGCGAGTCCGGCTCTCCGGAGCAGCCGTCCGAGCCCACCCCGTCCGAACCCACCCCCTCCGAGCCCACTCCGTCCGAACCCGCTCCGTCCGAGCCCGCTCCGTCCGAGCCCACTGAGCGGCCCGCCGACCCCGGCGACCCTTCCGGTTCGCCCACCGACGTGCAGGAGCCCGCCACCCGGCCGACGGAGCCCACCCGGCCGACGGAGCCCACCCGGCCCGCGGAGCCCACCGCTCCGCCCACGGGCCCGTCCGACCCCACGACTCCGCCCGTCACCACCCCGCCGCCGACCACGCCGCCTCCAACCACGCCGCCCACCACGCCGCCTCCCACCACGACGCCTCCGACCACCCCGCCCACCACCACGCCGCCGCCCACGCCCACGCCGCCGCCGACCACGCCGCCGCCGACCACACCACCGGTGACCACACCACCGGCGCAGCCGTCGGAACCCGGCGAGCCCAGCGGGCCGGCCGGGCCCTCGGACCCCGCGTCGCCGGACGAGACCGCGCCACGCGTCCTGGCATGATGGTCATGACAGCAAGGGAGGCATGATGCCGTTCGCGGTGGCCCGCACGCGGGACGAGGCACACCTCTACCTCGATCTGCACCCGTGCACCTGCGGTTCGGTCGAGACCACCTGGGAGACGACGCTCGCCCAGTCAGGCGGCGAGCTGGTCTCGCGCTATTCCGGCAGTTGCGCCGACTGCGGCAGACAGCGCGAGTTCCTCTTCGGCCTGCCGGAGCGCGAAACGCTGACCGGGGAGTTCCCGACGTTCGGCGGCAGCGAGCCGTCCCAGCTCCTCGACGCGGGCGAGTGGCTCTGGGTGGCCGACCTGACGGCGGGCAACGTCCCCGCCGACGACCCGGCCGCCGCCCGGCAGGCGCTCACCATCGCCACGGCCGCCGTCGAGGAGGTCGTCAAGTTCGTGCCGCCGGGCGAGGACGAGGTGCCCGACCACGCGTTCTGGTCCGCGCAGGGCCGTGGCGTGCGCGCCGCGCAGCCGGGCAGGTTCGCGCTGGACCGCCTGCTCGTCGTCCGCGACACCTATCGCGACCTGGCCGCCGCCCACGTCCCCGGCATGGACGACCATGCGTGAGGCCCGGACCCTCGCCGAGGCGTACCTCCACATCAGTCTCGCCGTCGCGGAGAGCGGGCCCGGCGGCGCCCCCGACCCTCGGGCGTGGACGACGGTCACGGAGGGCCGCGAGTTCTGGACGTTGGTGTTCGACCGCGGCGAGCACCACATCGAACTGCGCGTCCCCCGGGCCGGCGAGGTCGCGGCCCGGCGTGACGGCTCGACCTTCGGCTCCGGCGTCTCGACCCTGGTGGACGCCGGCGAATGGGTGCTGACCGGCGCCGCCTACGCCCGCCAGGCCCTGGAGGACGACCTGCTGTCGGCGTCGGGCGCCGCCGACGGCTGGCGGCTGGCCCGCGACGCGGCGGCCGAGGCACTCAAGTTCCTCCCCGAGGACGCCGACGAGCTGCCGCTCCCGGCGTTCTGGACGCCCCTCGGCACGTCCACGCGCGAGCAGGAGCCGGAACGTTTCACCCGGGAGCGGCTGGAGAGCGACCTCGCCTTCTACCAGCAGAGCCTGGACGGCGTGCTGTAGTGCCGCGGGCGGCGGTCGCCGCCCGTCAGCCGAGCCGCGTCCGCACCACGAGGTCGTGCAGGGCGTCGTGCGCGGTCGTGGCCGCCGCCTCCGGCAGCGCGGACGCCTCGCACGCGGCCTCCAGCCCGGCCGTCATCCGAGCCACGTCGTCGCCGGCGGTGGGCACGGGCGGCGCCGCGCCGTGCTCCGCCTCCCGCTTGGCGGCCACCAGGTCCGGCAGGTAGGGCGGGCCGTAGGCGTACAGCCGGGTCAGATCGGCCTCCAGTGCGCCGGTGCGCATCAGGTGGAGCCCCGTGGCCAGCACACGGAAGGTGTAGAGCAGCGGTTTCAGCTCGCCCGTCCGGCCGTGCAGCCGCCACTGGGTCCGGGCGAACCCCAGGTAGTGCCGGGCGTGGTGGCGGGTCAGGCAGCCGGGCGCCAGCGCGACCAGCTCCTCGTGCACCGGCGACGACGTCACGACCAGCGGCGACAGGAGCTGTTCCAGCACGTAGCCGTTGCGCCGCAGCAGCAGCCGGCAGAACTTGGCCAGATCGTGCGTGACGAGGTCGACCTCGACACCGTCGCGGGTCCACGTCCGCTCCAGGGTCTCCGGTCCGGTGCGCAACCCCGCCACCAGGTCGGGCGGCAGCACGTGCACGCCCCGCAGGTCGACGTCGGAGTCGGCGGACGGGAAGCCGTAGAGATGCGCCCCGCTGACCGTCGCGAACGCCACCGGCTGCGGCTGCTCGCCCGGGATGGCGGACAGCCAGCCGGGCAGAGTCTCCGTCATCGTTTCCTCCCGGGGAGCGGCCGCCCGGAGGCGGCCGGTGGACGGCGCGGGCCGAAACGACGAGATCCCGCCCTGTGTCAGGACGGGATCCGGTGAGGGTGGAGCTATGGGGATTCGAACCCCAGACCTCCTCCATGCCATGGAGGCGCGCTACCAACTGCGCCATAGCCCCTTGCCGCGTGCACCAGTGTATCGGAATCCTCGGCCGCTCACGCACACGCGAGCTCCGGGCCGGCCGTCCCGGCCGGCCCGGGGCGGGACGGGCCGGGACGGCCGGGACGGGCCGGGACGGCCGGGACGGGCCGGACGGGACGGCGGATCAGCGCGGCACCGAGCGGGCTCTGTCGATGAGGTCGGCGAGCTCGGTGACCATCGGGTCCTCGGCGGCACCGGCGAGCCGCCTGGCCTGCGCGCTCAACGCCGGCAGGTCGAGGCCGAACGCCTGCCGGTCCCGCATGTGGCCGGCGAAGGCGGCGGCGACCACGTCCACCTGCAGGCGCAGCGGCGCCTCCCACACCGCCGCCGTCAGCTCCCCGGTGTCGATGGACCGGCTCTCCTCGGCGGGCGCCCTGGTGTCGGGGTGCTGCCAGCGGACGGCGGCCTGGGCGAGCTGGCCGGTGGCGCCGGGCCTGAGCCGTACCGAGTAGAGGGCGGTGACGGCGTGGCCGGGACCGATCTCGCCACCATCACGGTCGTCGTCGCGGAACTCCTCGGTGGTCAGGGCCCGGTTGTCGTAGCCGACGAGCCGGTGCCCGGCCACGACGGACGGGTTGAACACCACCTGCGCCTTGGCGTCGCGGGCCCGCACGTCGAGGGTGGCGGGCAACTGGGAGACGAAGACCTTCTCGGCCTCCTCCCTGGTGCTGACGTACACGGCCGCGCCGTCGCCGTTGTCGGCCAGCCGCTCCATCAGCTCGTCGCCGTACTCCCTGCCGACGCCGACGGTGAGCAGCGTGACCTGCCGGCCCGCGTGCTCCTTGACCCGGTCGAGGATGCCCTGCCAGGCCGTCTGGCCCTGGTTGGCCAGGCCGTCGGACAGCAGGACGACGCGGTTGGTGGCGGCGGGCCGGAACGCCCGGGCGGCCTCCCGGTAGCCGGTCACCACTCCTGCCTCAAGGTTGGTGCCGCCTTCGACGGCGAGCCGGTCGACGGCGGCGTGCAGTTCGCTGCGGGCGGTGAGCGGCGTCATCGAGGCGATCAGGCGGGCCTGGTCGCTGAACGACACGATCGACACCTGGTCCCCGGGCGCGAGTTGGTCGAGCAGGGTGTGCAGGGCCTGCTGGACGAGGTCGAGCCGGCCCGTCTCGGACATGGAGCCGGACACGTCGACGACGAAGGTGAGGTTCGCGGGGCGGCGGGCCGCGGCGTCGGAGCCGCGGGTGCGCAGTCCCACCCGCAGCACGGCCTCGTCGCCCGACGGCAGCCGCGCGCCGTCGAGGTGCACGGTGAAACCGTCGCCCTGGGGCTCGGCGTAGTCCTGCCTGAAGGCGTTGACGAACTCCTCCGGCCGGATCCGGCCCGGCTCGGGCCGGCGGCCTTCCTTCAGGGCGCGGCGGGCGTAGTCGTACGAGGCGGTGTCCACGTCGAGGGCGAACGTGGAGATCTGGGCGCTGGTGGTGTCCTGGTCGTCCGGCAGGGCGGACGTGGTGGGCTGCGCGTGCTGACCGGCCGGGGCGCGCTCGGCCGCGTGGTGGGGCGAGCCGCCGGGACCGCCGCCGCACGCCGCAAGCGCGAGTAATCCGATAAGTCCGACACTGGCTACCAAAGGGCGGAATTTCACTGCTTACCACCTCCACGCCGTACGACGGTTCCCGTCGCCCGAAGGCCGGGGCAGTGACGCAAGCGAGCACAAACCGCGATCACCATGTGATCGGCCGTGATCGGCCGTGTCCGGCCGGCGACCTGCGGTCCATGGTGACCGGCGCCCGGGACGGCCCCGGCACGAGGAAGGGTCAGGGGCGCCAGGACGGGTCGCGGCCCAGCAGGCCGAGCGCCCGCTCCAGCGGCGGCGCGTCCGCGGGCACCGCGACCTCGTCGCCGAAGGCGCCCATCTTCCGGCCCGTCGGCCCCATCTCCTCGGCGAACTCCAGCAGCCGCGCCGCCTCCTCCTCGTCCACCTGGTACGGCCGCCCGGTCGCCACCGCGAGGTCCCAGCCGTGCACGATCAGGTCGCCCAGGCACATGCGGGCGAGCACGGTCATCGGCAGCCCCATGCCGGAGCTGACGCCCTCCCACGCCTCCGGGCGCTCCCAGGCGGCCAGCATGCGCTCGGCCCGCGGCCGGAAGTCGCCCGAGTACGGGCCCTGCTCGGGCATCGGCCCGCCCTCCGCCATCTGCTCGAAGAGTGTGGCGACCCACTCCAGGTGCGCGATCAGGGCCCTCACGTCGTACTCGGCGCACGGCGTGGGCAGCGCGAACCGCTCCTCACTCGTCGTCTCGATGAGGTGGGCGGTACGGTCAGCGGCGCGCGTCATCAGCGGCAGAATGTCGGTCATGGGTCCAGGATGCCACCGGAGGGGCGCGCTTGCGGCACGGGTGCGGGTCCGGGGGCGCGCCGGCCGCCGTCGCCTGGCTACCATGCGGCCATGCCCCGTGCCGTAGCTCCGCCCGCGCGCCTCCCCACCGTGGCCGTGCTCGCCTTCGACGGGATGGCTCCGTTCGAGCTGGGCTGCGTCGTGGAGATCTTCGGCCTGCCGCGTCCCGAGCTCGGGGTGCCCTGGTACGACCTGAGGGTGTGCGCCGAGACGCGCGAGCCGATGCGGGCGGTGGGCGGGTTCACCGTGCAGGCCGCCCACGGGCTCGACGTGCTGGCCACGGCCGACACGGTCATCGTGCCCGGCGTCCCGGACGTGCGCGCCGCCGTCTCCGGCGACCTGGTGGCGGCGCTGCGGCTGGCGCACGGGCGGGGCGCCCGGATGGTGTCGGTCTGCTCGGGGGCGTTCGCGCTGGCGGCGGCCGGGCTGCTCGACGGCCGCGAGGCCACCACCCACTGGAAGTACACCGACCTGCTCCAGCGGCGCCATCCCGAGGTCCGGGTCAACCCCTCCGTCCTGTACGTGGACACCGGCGACGTGCTGACCAGCGCGGGCAGCGCCGCCGGGCTCGACCTGCTCCTCCACCTGGTGCGCCGGGACCACGGCCCGACGGTGGCGAACGCGGTCGCCCGCCGCCTGGTCATCGCGCCGCACCGGGAGGGCGGGCAGGCGCAGTTCATCGAGGCCGCCGTCCGGCCGGTGGCCGACGGCGACGCGGTGGCCAGGGCGATGGACTGGGCGCTGGACCACCTGGCCGAGCCGATCAGCGTGGCCGGCATGGCTGCCGCGGCGCACATGTCGGAGCGGTCGTTCCTGCGCCACTTCAGGCGGCGGACCGGCACCAGCCCGCTGCGCTGGGTGATCGCGCAGCGGGTGGCGGCCAGCCTGCCGATGCTGGAGGCCACGACCGTGCCGGTGGAGGAGGTGGGGCTGGCGGTCGGGTTCGAGAGCCCGGTGACCTTCCGGCACCACTTCACCCGCGCGATGCGGATCTCCCCCTCGGCCTACCGCCGCACCTTCGGCGGCGGGGCCCCCGGCTGACCGGGTCAGGCGACCGCGCCGAAGCCGGCGTGCGCGTCAGGCGACCGCGCGGGAACCGGCGTGCGGGTCGAACGGCTCCCAGATCCGCGCCCGCTCCGCGTCGGCCGACACGTCGTCGGGCTGCAGCTCGGCCGACATCTCGGCCTGCACCATGGCCCGGTAACGCTCGGTCTCGCGCCGCACGTCCTCCTCGTCCCAGCCCAGGACCGGGGCGACCAGCGTCGCCACCTCGCCCGCGGCGCAGACGCCACGGTCGCGCTCCTCGATCGAGATGCGGGTACGGCGGACCAGCACGTCCTCCAGCCGCAGCGCCCCCTCGTGCGACACGGCGTACACCACCTCCGCCTTGAGGTAGTCGGCCGCGCCGGTGAGCGGCTCGCCCAGCGCGGGGTCCGCCTCGATCAGGCCGAGGACGTCCACGACGGCCGAGCCGTACCGGGTGAGCAGGCGTTCGACGCGGGCCACGTCCAGCCCGGCGCGGGCGGCCAGCCGGGTGCGCGCGTTGCGCAGCGCCTCGTAGCCCTCCGCGCCGAGCAGCGGCAGCCGGTGGGTGACGGACGGGGGCACGGCGGTGCCCAGGTCGCGCGCGGCCACGTCGACGGCGTCCCTGGCCATCACCCGGTAGGTGGTGTACTTGCCGCCCGCGATGACCACGAGCCCCGGCGCGGGCCGGGCGACGGTGTGCTCCCGGGACAGCTTGGCGGTGTCGGAGGCGTCCCCGGCGAGCAGCGGCCGCAGGCCGGTGTAGACGCCGTCGATGTCGTCATGGCTGAGCGGGGTGTCCAGCACCTGGTTGACGCGGTCGAGCAGGTAGTCGATGTCGGCGCGGCTGGCCACCGGGTGGACCTTGTCGAGGCTCCAGTCGGTGTCGGTGGTGCCGATGATCCAGTGCCGGCCCCACGGGATGGTGAACAGCACGCTCTTCTCGGTGCGCAGGATGAGGCCGGTGTGCAGGGTGATGCGGTCGCGCGGGACGGTGATGTGCACGCCCTTGGAGGCGCGGACGCGCAGGCCGCCCTGGGCGGACGCCAGCTCGCCGGTCTCGTCGGTCCACACCCCGGTGGCGTTGATCACCTGGCGGGCCCGCACCACGATCTCCGCGTCGCTCTGCAGGTCGCGCACCCGCGCGCCGGTGACCCGGCCGTCGTCGCGGACCAGCCCGGTCACCCGTGCCCTGGTCGCGACGGCGGCGCCGTACTGGGCGGCGGTGCGGGCCAGCGTCATCGCGAAGCGCGCGTCGTCCACCTGGGCGTCGTGGTACTGGACGGCGCCGACGAGACCCTGCGCGTTGAGGGACGGCGCGGCGGCGAGCGCCCGGCGCCTGCTCAGGTGGCGGTGCCGGGGCAGGGTGCGCGCGCCGTCGAGCAGGTCGTACAGGGCGATGCCGGCGCCGACGTAGACCCGCTCCCAGAGCCGGTGGCGCAGCGGGAACAGGAACGGCACCGGGCGCACGAGGTGCGGGGCGAGCCTGGTCAGCAGCAGGTCACGTTCCCGGAGTGCCTCCCTGACCAGCCGGAAGTCGAGTTGTTCGAGGTATCTCAGGCCGCCGTGGATGAGCTTGCTGGACCGGCTGGAGGTGCCGGCCGCCCAGTCCTGCGCCTCGACCATGGCGACCGAGAGGCCGCGCGACACCGCGTCGAGCGCCACTCCGGCGCCGACGACACCGCCGCCGACGACCAGCACGTCGAACTCGCTCTCGTCCATCCGCCGCAGCGCTTCCGCGCGGTACGCCGGTCCCAGCGGTACAGATGTCACAGTAGTGCTCCTTATTTCGCGAAAAAAGGAAGAACGGCCCGGGGGTACGCGCCCGTACCCCCGGGCGTCGCCCGGCTCAGCCGACGTCGACCCAGTCGAGGGTGCGGGTGACGGCCTTCTTCCAGGTGGCGTAGGCCGTGTCGCGCTGGTCCTGCGACCACCGGGGCTCCCAGCGGCGGTCCTCCTGCCAGTTGTGCTTGAGCTCCTCGCAGGACTTCCAGAAGCCGACCGCGAGCCCGGCCGCGTAGGCCGCGCCCAGCGCGGTGGTCTCGGCGACCACGGGCTTGGAGACGGGCACGCCGAGGACGTCGGCCTGGATCTGCATGCACAGGTCGTTGGCGGTGACGCCGCCGTCCACCCGGAGCACGTCGAGGGCGACCCCGGAGTCCTGGCGCATCGCCTCGACCACGTCGCGGCTCTGGTAGCAGATCGACTCCAGGGTGGCCCGGGCGATGTGCGCGTTGTTGTTGTAGCGCGACAGCCCGACGATCGCGCCGCGGGCGTCGGAGCGCCAGTACGGGGCGAACAGCCCGGAGAAGGCGGGCACGAAGAACACGCCGCCGTTGTCGTCCACCTGCCGGGCCAGCGACTCGCTCTGGGCCGCCCCGGAGATGATGCCGAGCTGGTCGCGCAGCCACTGCACGGCCGAGCCGGTCACCGCGATCGAGCCCTCCAGGGCGTACACCGGCGCCTGGTCGCCGAGCTGGTAGCAGACCGTGGTGAGCAGGCCGTGCTGGGAGCGCACCGGGGTGGTGCCGGTGTTGAGCAGCAGGAAGTTGCCGGTGCCGTAGGTGTTCTTGGCCGTGCCGACGTCGAAGCACACCTGGCCGACGGTGGCGGCCTGCTGGTCGCCGAGGACGCCCCCGAGCGTGACCTCACCGCCCACCGGGCCGCCGGCCCGGGTGCGCCCGTACGCCTCCGCGTGCGAGGAGGGCACGATCATCGGCAGCATCTGCCGCGGGATGCCGAAGAACGACAGGAGTTCGTCGTCCCAGTCGAGCGTCTCCAGGTCCATCAGCATGGTGCGGCTGGCGTTGGTGGGGTCGGTGACGTGCAGACCGCCGTCGACGCCGCCGGTCAGGTGCCACAGCAGCCACGTGTCGGTGGTCCCGAAGATCGCGTCGCCGGCCTCGGCCGCCTCGCGGACCCCGTCGACGTTCTCCAGGATCCACTGGATCTTACCGCCGGAGAAGTACGTCGCCGGGGGCAGGCCCGCCTTGCGGCGGATGACGTCGCCCTTGCCCTCGCGGTCGAGGGCGGAGGCGATCCGGTCGGTGCGGGTGTCCTGCCAGACGATGGCGTTGTAGTACGGCCGGCCGGTCCGCCGGTCCCACACCACCGTGGTCTCGCGCTGGTTGGTGATACCCAGCGCGGCCAGGTCGGAGGCCCGCAGGCTCGCCTTGTTCAGCGTGGTCTCGATGACCGCCCGGGTGCGCTCCCAGATCTCGGTCGGGTTGTGCTCCACCCAGCCGGCCTGGGGCAGGATCTGCTCGTGTTCGAGCTGGTGGCGGGCGATCTCGTTGCCACCGTGATCGAAGATCATGAAGCGGGTGCTCGTGGTGCCCTGGTCGACGGCTCCGACGAAGTCCGGCATGGAATCGTGCCTCCTCAGAAGGGGGTGGAATGGTCAGACGGTCTCGTACGAGGTCTTCTCCGGCACCCGGCCCGGCTCGGTGTCGTCGTCCACGGGCAGGAAGCGACCCACGAGAAGCTGGTAGAGGGCGGCGCCGATCAGGCCGCCGATGATGGGGGCCACGATGGGCACCCAGAAGTAGAGCTGGCCGTACTGATCTTGCCAGGCCGTCTCGTACCCGGTGAGGAACGACGCCAGCCGGGGGCCGAAGTCGCGGGCGGGGTTGATGGCGTAGCCGGCGTTGGTGCCCCAGGCCATGCCGATCGCCACCACGAGCAGGCCGATGATGAAGGGAGCGAGGTTGGCGAGCGGCGCGTTGTTGCGCATGTCCGTGATCGCGAGGATGAGGAACAGCAGGATCGCGGTGCCGATGATCTGGTCGCCGAAGGCGCCCCAGGTGCCGACCGGCAGGGTGCCGTTGCCCGGCAGCGTCGAGAAGACGCCCTGGGTCTTGATGGTGAGGCCGGGGTCGGCCTTGGTCAGCACCTCGGCGTAGTTGAAGCGGACGAGCAGCGCGGCGACGAACGCCCCCACGGTCTGCGCCAGCACGTAGGGGGCCACCTTGCGCCAGGAGAAGCCCTTGAACGCCGCCAGCGCGATGGTGACGGCGGGGTTGAGGTGCGCGCCGCTGATCCGGGCGGCGACGTAGACGCCGAGGGTCACGCCGAGACCCCACGCCCACGCGATACTGTCGTGATCTCCGATGCCGGCCGCCGCGACCTGCGCCACCACGCCGACCCCGAACAGGATCAGGATCATGGTGCCCGCGAACTCGGCGGCCATCTCCCCGAGCAGTCCTCGGGCTTTCAGCCGTTCCGCCATGCTTTCCTCCTCCCCCGCCGCGCCACCGCGCCGGAACTGGCGTCGTCGCAGGCGGGAAGTCCGGTGAGGCGCTGGGGTGCCTCACAGTTGACTGGAAGTTAGGTGAGGAAATCGGGCGGGTCAACGACAAGGTGCCGACAATGTCGAACACTAGTCAGCTATGACATGCCGGTTTATCGTCTATGGGCTATGACCCCGCCCACCGTCGCGCCGCTTGTCGAAGTGTGCGTAGATTTTCGGGCTCGCTCTGCCGACAATGTCGAACAACGCCCGGCAGCGGGCTACGCTCTGGACCGTGCCAGGTCCCGTTCAGTCCATCCAGCGAGGAGCGGCGATCCTGCGTCTCCTCGCCCGCAGCTCCGGCAGGCTCGGCGTGGGAGAGATCGCCACCTCGCTCGGTCTGCCGCGCGGCACGGCCCACGGCCTGCTGCGCACCCTGCAACTGGTCGGTTTCGTGGAACAGGACGACACGACGGGCAAGTACCAGCTCGGGGCCGCCCTGCTCCACCTCGGCACGAGCTACCTGGACGTCAACGAGCTCCGCTCCCGGGCGATCAACTGGGCGGACGCGCTGGCGGCCCGGAGCTGCGAATCCGTGAAGATCGGCACCGTCCTCGACGGCCAGGTCCTCGTGGTGCACCACGTCTTCCGTCCCGACGACTCGTTGCAGACGCTCGACGTCGGCTCCCTGCTCCCGATGCACGCCACCGCCCTGGGCAAGGTGCTGCTCGCCTTCGACTCGGGCGCGAGCGCCGCGCTCGGCGCCGGTCCGCTCGACGCGTTCACCCGCCGGACCGTCGTCGAGCCCAAGGCGCTGTCCCGCGCCCTCGCCGCGATCCGCGAGGTGGGCTGGGCCGCCCAGGTGGAGGAGATGACCGTGGGCGAGGCGGCCATCGCCGCGCCCATCCGCGGTCACGGCGGCCTGGTGGTCGGGGCCATGGGGATCTCCGGCGCCGTCGAACGGATCTGCGATGCCAAAGGCCAGCCCAACACCACCCTGGTGACGTTCGTGCGCGACGCCGCGCGCGCGGTGTCCCGGGACCTCGGTGCGTCCCGCTGGTAGCCAGTCACTTCCACACCTACCGAGGTGAACGACATGGTCATGCGCTATGTGATGTCCATCGACCAAGGGACGACGTCGACGCGGTGCATCGTCTTCGACCAGCGGGGACGCCTGGTTTCGGTGACGCAGCGCGAGCACCGCCAGCACTTCCCGCGGCCCGGCTGGGTCGAGCACGACGCCATGGAGATCTGGCGCAACCTGGAACGCATCGCCCCCGAGGCGCTCCGGCAGGCAGGCGTCGGCCTGGAGGAGATCGCGGCGATCGGCATCGCCAACCAGCGCGAGACCACCCTGCTGTGGGACCGCCGGACCGGCCTGCCGCTCCGGCGGGCCGTCGTCTGGCAGGACACCAGGACCAACGCCCTGGTCGACGAGCTGGCGGCCCGGCCCGAGGCGGCCATGGTGCAAAAACGCTGCGGCCTGCCGCTCGCCACCTACTTCTCGGCGCCGCGCATCCGGTGGCTGTTCGACGCGACGCCGGGCCTGCGTGAACGGGCCGAACGCGGCGAGGTGCTGTTCGGCACCATGGAGAGCTGGCTGATCTGGAACCTCACCGGCGGGCCCGACGGCGGCCTGCACCTGACCGACGTCACCAACGCCAGCCGCACGCTGCTGATGGACCTGGCCACCCTGGAGTGGGACGCCGACCTGCTGGACTTCTTCGGCGTGCCGCGCGCGATGCTGCCGCAGATCCGCCCGTCCACCGAGACGTACGGCGTGGCCAGCCGGGTCCTGCCCGGCGTGCGCATCGGCGCCGCGCTCGGCGACCAGCAGGCGGCGCTGTTCGGCCAGACCTGCTTCGCGCCGGGCGAGGCCAAGTGCACCTACGGCACCGGCAGCTTCCTGATGCTCAACACCGGCAACGAGCCGGTCCGCTCGTCCCACGGGCTGCTCACCACCGTCGGCTACCAGGTCGGCGCCGAACCGGCCGTGTACGCCCTGGAGGGGCCGATCGCCGTGACCGGCGCCCTGGTGCAGTGGTTCCGCGACGGGCTCGGCCTGATCAACAGCGCCGCGGAGATCGAGACGCTGGCCAAGACCGTGGACGACAACGGCGGCTGCTACATCGTCCCCGCGTTCGCCGGGCTGTTCGCCCCGCACTGGCGCAGCGAGGCCCGGGGCGTGATCGTCGGCCTGACCTCGTACATCACCAAGGGTCACCTCGCCCGCGCGGTGCTGGAGGCGACCGCCTGGCAGACCCGCGAGGTCGTCGACGCGATGAACGCCGACTCCGGGCTGGCCCTGCGCACGTTGAAGGTGGACGGCGGCATGACCGCCGACAACCTGCTCATGCAGTACATCGCCGACGTGCTGGGCGTGCCGGTGGTGCGCCCCATGGTGGCCGAGACCGTGTCGCTCGGCGCCGCGTACGCCGCCGGGCTGGCCGTCGGCTACTGGCCGGACCTGGAGGGGCTGCGCCGCAACTGGCACCGCGCCGCCCAGTGGCTGCCCGTCATGGAGCCGGAGCGCCGGGCGGCCGAGTACGACAACTGGTGCCGGGCGGTGGAGCGGAGCTTCGACTGGATGCGGCCGAGCGAGTGAGGCGTCACTCCGGCAGGCGGTAGTCGAGGACGTAGGAGTGGGAACCGTCCGGGGCGACGGCGACGTCCATCTCGCCCCGGATGCCGCGCAGCCCGCCGGTGCCGGAGTCGGGGACGACCGTGACGCGCAGCGCCTGCTGCCCGTCGCCGCTGACCGCGTGGTGCTGGACGACGAACGAGCCCGTACGGCCGTGCAGCGTCCCCGCGACGCGCTCGACCGCCACGTACCCGCGCGACGGCTCGACCTCGGTGGTCACCATGAGCATGTGCACCACCGAGGTGGCGGTCAGGTCGCCGTGGAAGGTCTTGCTCAGCGTGACCCGGGAGAGTGCGACGCCGTCACGGTCGTCGAAGGCGGGCCGGGCGTTCCAGTCGGCGGTGTCGAAGGGGCCTTTCGCGAATGTCATGCGGGCATCGTCCCCGACGTACCTGTCAGCCGGCGTCAGGTACGTCGAGCAGCCGGCGCACGAAGGCGTTGCCGAACGTGCCGTCCGGGTCGTACCTGCGCACCAGCTCGGCGAAGCGCGGCGGGCAGGCCGGCCACCGGGTGAACAGCTTGCCCCAGTGCGGCCGCGGGTCGAAGGGCGCCAGCGCGTCCTCGACCAGCCGCAGCACGGGACGCACCACGGCCCAGTCCTTCACCCAGGTGAAGTGCACGGTCACGCTGTCACGGCCGTGGAACGGGCTGAGCCACAGGTCGTCGGCGGCGACCGTGCGCACCTCCGAGATCTGCAGCGCCGGCCGGATCCGGTCGCCGAGGGCGTGCAGCGTGGCCAGCGCGTCACCCACGCGCGCCCTGGGCAGCGCGAACTCCGACTGCAGCTCGTCCCCCGCGCTGCTGGGCGGCGCGTCGGCCCGGAAGTGCGGCAGCCGCTCGTGCCACGGCCCCGGCACGCCGAGCTGAGCCGTGCAGGCGCCGGCCGGCATGCCGGGCACCGGGTGGCGCGGCCCGTCCGCCGGCCGGGCGCCCCACCGCTCGCCGGCCGGCAACTCGTCGCGGCGCTTGAGCCACGCGTGCACCGAGTGCCAGTCGGTGAACAGGCTGACGCTGTGGCCGTCGGCCAGGACCTCGTCGAAGGGGGCGTCCCACGGCAGGCCCTCCAGGACGTACTGGCGCAGCTCGAAGGCGGGCAGCACGTCGAGGGTGAGCGCCGTGACCACCCCGAGGGCTCCCAGCGCGACCACCGCGCCGGGGAAGTCGGCGTCGCCCCGCCGCAGCGTGACGAGTGAGCCGTCGGCGGTGACGAGCTCCAGGCCCGACACCGCGGCCGACAGGCTCCGGTTGCCGTCGCCGGAGCCGTGCGTGCCCGTCGCCACCGACCCCGCCACCGAGATGTGCGGCAGCGACGCCATGGCGGCCAGCGCGAACCCACCGGCGTGCAGGGCGTCGGCCAGCCGCGCGTAGGTGACGCCCGCGCCGGCCCGCACCCGGCCGGCCGCGCCGTCGAGGGCGATCTCCGGCGGCATGCGATCCAGACGGACCAGCTCGCCGGGCGAGTCGGCCACGTCGCTGAAGGAGTGGCCGCTGCCCAGTGCCCGGACCCGGGACGCCGCGGCGACGAGCCGCCGCAGCTCCTCCAGCGTGGCGGGCCGGTGCACGCGGCTCGCGTGGAAGGCGACGTTGCCGGCCCAGTTGGTCGCCCCCGCGGGCGCGGCGCCCGCCACTACAGGCCCTGCGCCAGACGGTAGTAGGCCTGGTTCCAGCGCAGTTCCTTGGTGAACTGCCGGGTCGTGGTGCCGGCGTCGATGACGAGCAGTTCGACGCCCAGCATGTCGGACAGGTCGGCCAGTTCCTCGGCGCCGACGGCGGTGGACAGCACGGTGTGGTGCGGCGCGCCGGCGGTCAGCCACGCCTCCGTGCTGGTGCGCAGGTCGGGCCGCGGGCGCCAGACCGCGCGGGCGACCGGCAGCTTCGGCAGCGGCTGGGGCGGGGCGACGATGTCGATCTCGTTGGCCACCAGCCGGAACCTGTCGCCCATGTCGGCCAGGCCGACCACCACGCCGGGTCCCGGCGCCGCGTCGAACACCAGCCGGACCGGGTCCTCCCGGCCGCCGATGCCGAGCGGGTGGATCTCGCACGACGGCGTGCCGGCCGCGATCGACGGGCAGACCTCCAGCATGTGCGCGCCGAGGATGAGCTCCTCGCCGGGCGTCAGATGGTAGGTGTAGTCCTCCATGAACGACGTGCCGCCGTCGGGCGCCATGGCCTTCAGGGTGCGCAGCAGCACGGAGGTCTTCCAGTCGCCCTCGCCGCCGAAGCCGTAGCCGTCGGCCATCAGCCGCTGCACGGCCAGCCCGGGGAGCTGACGGAGCCCGCCGAGGTCCTCGAAGTTCGTGGTGAACGCCTTGAACCCGCCGTCCTCCAGGAAGCTCCGCAGGCCCAGCTCGATCCCGGCGGCGTAGCGCAGCGACTCGCGGCGCTCGCCGAGCAGCTCGGGCGCCACCCGGTAGAGCTCCCCGTACTCCTTGACCAGGCTGTTCACGTCGGCGTCGGAGGCGGCGTCCACGGCCCCGACCAGGTCGTTGACGCCGTAGGTGTTGACCGAGACGCCGAAGCGGAGCTGCGCCTCGACCTTGTCGCCCTCGGTGACGGCGACGTCGCGCATGTTGTCGCCGAACCGGGCGAGCCGGAGCGTGCGCAGCTCGGCCAGGCCGGTGGCGGCCCGCGCCCAGGCGAGGATGCGCTCGGCCACGTACGGGTCGCTCACGTGCCCGGCCACGGTCTTGCGCGCGACGCCCAGCCGGGTCTGGACGAACCCGAACTCCCGGTCACCGTGGGCGGCCTGGTTGAGGTTCATGAAGTCCATGTCGATGGAGCTCCACGGCAGCTCCACGTTGGCCTGGGTGTGCAGGTGGAGCAGCGGCTTGCGCAGCGCGTCGAGCCCGGCGATCCACATCTTGGCCGGCGAGAAGGTGTGCATCCAGGCGATCACCCCGGCGCAGGTGTCGTCCGCGCCCGCCTCCAGCATGATCCGCCGGATCGCCGCCGCGTCGGTCAGCACGGGTTTCCACTCCACGGGCAGCGGCAGCGCCTCGGCGATGCGCCGCGACTGCTCGGCGACCTGCCGCAGCGTCTCGTCGCCGTACAGTCCCTGGCTGCCGGTCAGAAACCAGATCTTCAACGCGGGCTCCTTTGTCCATAGACATTCTGGTAGCGGTCGTGGAGGCGGTCCACGTCGGCCCGGGCGATCGTCAGCGGCTCGCCGAGCTGCCGGGCGACGTGCACGGTGCGGGCCACGTCCTCGCACATGACGGCCGCCTTCACGGCGGCCTTCGGGTCCCTGCCGATGGTGAAGACGCCGTGGCTGCGCATCAGCACGGCCGGCGAGCGGTGTCCCTTGAGCGTCTCCACGATGCCCTGGCCGATGGAGTCGTCGCCGATGAGCGCGAACGGCCCGACGGGGATCTCGCCGCCGAACTCGTCGGCCATCGCGGTGAGCACGCACGGGACGGCCTCGCCGCGGGCCGCCCAGGCGGTGGCGTAGGTGGAGTGCGTGTGCACGACACCGCCGACCTCGGGCATGTTGCGGTAGACGTAGGCGTGCGCGGCGGTGTCGCTGGACGGTGCGTGCTCGCCGTCGACCAGGTTGCCGTCGAGGTCGCAGACGACCATGGCGTCCGGTGACAGCTCGTCGTAGCTCACCCCCGACGGTTTGATGACGAACAGGTCCTTACCCGGCACCCGCCCGGAGACGTTGCCGGCGGTCCACGCCACGAGGTTGTTGCGCACCAGCTCGGCGTGCAGGTCGCTGACCGTCTTCCGCATGTCCGCGATGGTCATCCGTTGGCCTCGTTCCTGATCGCGCGCAGCGTGTGCAGCATCCGTCCGTCCCCGAAGTAGTCGTGCAGTGTGCGGTATTCGGCGTAGAGCCGGTCGTAGGCGTCGGCCCTGGCCTCGTCGGGCAGGTAGGCGTCGTCCCGCCGCGTGCCCATCGCGGCGGCGGCCTGCTGGATGTCGGCGTAGGCTCCGGCGGCCACGGCCGCGTGAATGGCCGAGCCGAGTGCCGGGCCCTGGTCGGAGCCGATCACCGACAGGGGGCGCCGCAGCACGTCGGCGTAGATCTGCATGAGGAAGCCGTTCTTCAGCAGCCCGCCCGCGGCGACGAAGTCCTCGACCGGCACGCCGGCCTCCTCGAACGTCTCGACGATCATGCGGGCGCCGAAGGCGGTGGCCTCGATGAGCGCCCGGTAGACGTCCTCGGGCCGGGTGCTGAGCGTCTGGCCGACGATCACGCCGGACAGGTTGTGGTCGACCAGGACCGAGCGGTTGCCGTTGTGCCAGTCGAGCGCGACCAGCCCGTGCTCGCCCACGCGCTGCGCGGCGGCCAGCTCGGTCAGGTACTCGTGGACCGACAGGCCGCGTTCCCCGGCGGTCAGGGTGTAGGAGGCGGGCACGCCGTTGTCGACGAACCAGGCGAAGATGTCGCCCACGCCCGACTGGCCGGCCTCGTAGCCCCACAGGCCCGGCACGATCCCGTCGCGGACGACGCCGCACATGCCGGGCACCTCGGCGAGCCGGTCGGAGGGCATCACGTGACAGGTGGAGGTGCCCATGATGGCGACCATCTGGCCGGGCCGGACCGCGTCGGCGGCGGCGGAGGTGACGTGCGCGTCCACGTTGCCGACGGCTACGGCGATGCCCTCGGGCAGCTTGGTCCACTCGGCGGCCCGGGCGGTCAGCCGTCCGGCGAGCCCGCCGAGCGGGGACAGCTCGTGGCCCAGCTTGGCGGTGAAGCCGGCGAAGCCCGGGTTGAGCGCCGCCAGGAAGTCCTCGGAGGGGTAGCCGCCGTCCTGGAAGACGCCCTTGTAGCCGGCGGTGCAGACGTTGCGGGTCTCCACCCCGGTGAGCTGCCAGACGATCCAGTCGGCCGCCTCGATCCACCGCTCGGTCCTGGCGTAGACCTCGGGGTCCTCCTCCAGCACCTGCAGCGCCTTGGCGAACTGCCACTCCGAGGAGATCCTGCCGCCGTAGCGCGGCAGCCACGTCTCGCCGCGCTCGGCGGCCAGCGCGTTGATCCGGTCGGCGTGCGCCTGGGCCGCGTGGTGTTTCCACAGCTTCGGCCAGGCGTGCGGCCGCTCCGGCGTCTCGTGGCAGAGCGGCGTGCCGTCGGCCCTGGCCGGCAGCACGGTGCAGGCGGTGAAGTCGGTGCCGATCCCGATCACCCGGGCCGGGTCGATCCCGGCGTCCGCCACGGCCTGGGGGACCGCCGTGCGCAGCACGTCGAGCCAGTCGTGCGGTGACTGGAGCGCCCAGTCGGGCGCCAGCCGGACGTCCGTGCCGGGCAGCCGGTCCTCGATGACGCGGTGGCCGTACTCGTGGACGGCCGTGCCCAGCTCGGCTCCGTCGGACACGCGCACGACCACGGCGCGTCCCGACAGCGTCCCGAAGTCGACACCGATCACGAAGCGGTCATTGTTAGCGCTCACACAACACTCCCCAAGGTCGGTACGGCACAGCCGCACAGCCGGTCACGTACGGCGCCGCGCCGAGAATAGACGCTGCAGCAGAATGAAGACGAACAGCAGCAGGCCGATGAAGATCTTCGTCCACCACGAGCTCAGCGTGCCCTCGAAGCTGATGACGGTCTGGATCAGCCCCAGCACCAGCACGCCGAGCACCGTGCCGAACAGGAAGCCGGAGCCGCCGGTCAGCAGCGTGCCGCCGATGACGACCGCGGCGATGGCGTCGAGCTCCATGCCGACGGCGTGCAGCCCGTAGCCCGAGAGCATGTAGAACGACAGCAGCACGCCGCCGAGCGCCGAGCAGAACCCGCTGATCGTGTAGACCGCGATCTTCGTGCGGCCCACGGGCAGGCCCATGAGCCGTGCCGACTGCTCGCTGCCGCCCGTGGCGTAGACGGTCCGGCCGAGCCTCGTGTAGTGCAGCACGTAGGCGGCGCCCAGCACCACCACGGCGGCGACGATCACGCTGGGCGAGATCCACAGGTCGGCGAACAGGTCGATCCTGGTCTGCGCGAACGCGGTGAACGTCGGGTCGTCGATCGGGATCGAGTCGGTGCCGATCGTGTAGCACAGGCCGCGGGCCAGGAACATCCCGGCCAGGGTGACGATGAACGGCTGGATGTCGAAGGCGTGCACGATGTAGCCCATCACCAGCCCCAGCGTGCAGCCGATGAGCAGCACCAGGGGGATGACCAGGTACGGCGGCCAGCCCGGCCCGGCCATCAGGCTGGCCGAGATCATCGTGGACAGCGCGACCACCGAGCCGACCGACAGGTCGATGCCGCCGGTGAGGATCACGAACGTCATGCCGACCGCGACGACGAGCAGGAACGCGTTGTCGATGAAGACGTTGAGAATCACCTGCCCGCTCGCGAAACCCTCGTAGCGGACGCCGCCCGCCACGAACATGGCCACGAACAGGCAGGCCGTCACCAGCACGGGCACGTACCTGGCGGGGACGGCCCGCAGCGGGCCCCGGTCGAACGTCATCGCTGGGGGCGTCATGCCGTCACCCGCACCTTCTCCTCGGCCGCCGGTCGCGGCCCGGCCGCGGTCCCGCGGCGGCGGAACACCTTGTCACGGAACGACGGGGACTGGATGAGGCAGACGGCGGCCACCACGAGCGCCTTGAACAGCAGCGTGGTCTCCGGCGGCACGCCCACCGAGTAGATGGTCGTGGTCAGTGTCTGGATGATGAGCGCGCCGACCACCGTGCCGCCGAGCGAGAAGCGCCCGCCCGCCAGGGAGGTGCCGCCGATGACCACCGCGAGGATCGCGTCCAGTTCGATCCACAGGCCGGCGTTGTTGCCGTCGGCGCTGGAGACGTTCGAGCTGATCATCAGTCCGGCGACGCCCGCGCACAGCCCGGCGAACGCGTAGACCATGACGATGATCCCGCGCGCGCGGATGCCGGCCAGGCGGCTGGCCTCGGCGTTGCCGCCGACCGACTCGATGAGCATGCCGAGCGCGAGCTTGCGGGTGAGGAACGCGGTGACGCCCAGCACGACGAGCACGAGCAGGATGCCGAACGGGACAGTCAGCAGGTAGCCGCCGCCGATGAGCTTGTAGGCGGGGCTGTTGACGGTGATGATCTGCCCGTCGGTGATGAGCTGCGCCAGGCCGCGCCCGGCCACCATGAGGATCAGCGTGGCGATGATCGGCTGGATGCCGATCCCGGCGACGAGGAAGCCGTTCCACGCGCCGAGCAGCACCGACAGCCCGAGCGCCAGCACGACGGCGGTGAACACGCCCGCGTCCTGGCTGATCTGCAGGCAGGCCAGCGCTCCTGAGATGGCCACCACCGAGCCGACCGACAGGTCGATGCCGCCGGTCGCGATGACCAGGGTCATGCCGAGCGACACCAGGATGAGTGGCGCGCCGAAGCGCAGGATGTCGATCAGGCTGCCGTAGAGGTGGCCCTCACGCATCTGGATCGACAGGAAGCCGGGCGAGAACGCCACGTTCAGCAGGATCAGGGCCGCCAGGATGGCCAGCGGCCACAGCAGTCGTCTCATGCCCGCCCTCCGCTCGCGATCGTCTCCAGGAGCACGTCGGTGGTCAAGGCGTCGTCGTTGGGCAGGTCGGCCACCAGCCTGCGGTCGCGCAGCACGCCGACCCGGTGGCTGAGCCGCAGCACCTCCTCCAGTTCGGCGGAGATGAACAGCACCGCCATGCCGCCGTCGGACAGCTCGGCCACCAGGCGCTGGATCTCGGTCTTGGCACCGACGTCGATGCCGCGGGTCGGCTCGTCGAGGATGAGCAGCTTGGGCTCCAGGATGAGCCAGCGGGCCAGCAGCACCTTCTGCTGGTTGCCGCCGCTGAGGTTGCGCACGAGGTGGTCGGGGTTCGGCGGGCTGATCCGCAGCGCCTTGACGTACCGGCCGACCAGCTCGTCCTGCTGCTCGCGCGGCACCGGCCTGGTCCAGCCGCGGGTGGCCTGCAGGGCGAGGATGATGTTCTCCCTGACCGTGAGGTCGGGGATGAGCCCGTCCTGCTTACGGTTCTCGGAGCAGAAGGCGATGTCGTGCGTCATCGCGGTGCGCGGCGTGCGCAGCGACACGGGGGCGCCGCCGACCGCGACCTCGCCGGTGGTGGCGTGGTCGGCGCCGAAGAGCAGCCGGGCGATCTCGGTACGGCCGGAGCCGAGCAGCCCGGCCAGCCCCACCACCTCGCCCTCGTGGATGGTGAGCGAGAACGGCTCGACGGCGCCGGCGCTGCCCAGCTCGCGCGCCTGGACCAGCGGCCGGTCGAACACCCTGGCCTCGCCGTGCAGCTTCTCCAGGTCGGCCAGCTCCTGGCCGATCATCTTGGCGACCAGCTCGACCTGGCTCAGCTCGCTGGTGAGGTACTCGCCGACGAGCCGGCCGTTGCGCAGGATCGTCATCCGGTCGGAGATCTCGTAGATCTGGTCGAGGAAGTGGGAGACGAAGAGGATGGCGATGCCCTCCTCCTTGAGCGTGCGCATCACCCGGAAGAGCTGCTCGACCTCGCCGGCGTCGAGGCTGGAGGTGGGCTCGTCCAGAATGAGCACGCGGGCGTCGACGTCGATCGCGCGGGCGATGGCGACCATCTGCTGGATGGCCAGCGAGCAGGACGACAGCGGCGCCGAGACGTCCACGTCCAGCTCCAGCCGGGCCAGCAGCTCGGCGGCCCGGGCCCGCATGCGCCGGAAGTCGATGCGGCCGCGCCGGCGTGGTTCGCGGCCGATGAAGACGTTCTCCGCCACCGACAGGTTGGCGCAGAGGTTGACCTCCTGGTAGACGGTGCTGATCCCGGCCTGCTGGGCCTCCAGCGGACCGGCGAAGGCCACGGCGCGGCCGGCCAGCTCGACGGTGCCCTCGTCGCAGGGGTGCACCCCGGTCAGCACCTTGATCAACGTGGACTTGCCCGCGCCGTTCTCGCCCATCAGCGCGTGCACCTCGCCCGGGAGGAGTCTCAGGTCGACCCCGTCGAGGGCCCTCACTCCGGGAAACTGTTTACCGATCCCGCTCATGCGCAGGATGGGTGCGGGTTCGGCCATCGCGGCGTCCCCTCTCCTGTTCGCGCTCGTCGCACGGGCCGGGCCGGCCCCGGCGGCGTCACCGCGCCGGGGCCGGGCCGGCCACCGGTCAGTACTGACGCTGGGGCAGCGCGGCCTTGGCCTGCTCCTGGGTGAAGGTGGTCTCCTCCGTCACCACGCGGGCGGGGACGGACTCGCCCTTGACGACCTTCTTGGCGAGGTCCATGAGCTGCGGGCCGAGCAGCGGCGAGCACTCGACGATGTAGTTGATCTTCCCGTCGGCGAGGGCCTGCATGCCGTCCTTGACGGCGTCGACCGTGATGATCTTGATGTCCTTGCCGGGCACCTTGCCCGCGCCCTCGATGGCCTCGATGGCGCCCAGGCCCATGTCGTCGTTGTGGGCGTAGAGGACGTCGATGTCGGGGTGGGCCTTCAGGAAGGCCTCCATGACCTCCTTGCCCTTGGCCCGCGTGAAGTCGCCGGTCTGCGAAGCGATGATCTTGAACTTGGCCTCGCCGCCGATGACCTCCTGGAACCCGGCCTTGCGGTCGTTGGCCGGAGCGGAGCCCGTGGTCCCCTGCAGTTCGACGATGTTCACCGGGTCGGTGCCCGACTTGTACTCCTCCAGCAGCCACTTTCCGGCCTTGCGGCCCTCCTCGACGAAGTCGGAGCCGAGGAAGGTCTTGTAGAGGCTGGTGTCCTTGGAGTCCACGGCCCGGTCGGTCAGGATGACCGGGATCTTGGCGTTCTTGGCCTCCTTCAGGACGGTGTCCCAGCCCGACTCGACCACCGGCGAGAAGGCGATGACGTCCACCTTCTGCTGGATGTAGGAGCGGATGGCCTTGATCTGGTTCTCCTGCTTCTGCTGGGCGTCGGAGAACTTCAGGGTGATGCCGGCCGTCCCGGCCGACTCCTGGATCGACTTGGTGTTGGCCGTACGCCAGCCGCTCTCCGCGCCGACCTGCGAGAAGCCCATGGTGATCGAGCCGTCGCCGCCGCTGGAGGCGCTGGTGTCGCCGCCTCCGCAGCCGGCAAGCGTCACCGCGGTGAGCCCGGCGAGCACCAGCGTCGAGATCCTCTTCAACACGTGGGGAGTTCCTTCCTGATGTGAGCGCTAACAACGAAGGCCGCGTCAGCGCCGCGCCAAACCTGTCCCCGACTAGATCCGGGCCGTGCTGGCCCGGTCGACCAAGGAGGGCGGGACCACGAGGCGCTCGCGCCCGTGCGGCTCCCCACCCTCGATCTGCCGTAGCAGCACCCCGATGCTGTGCCTGCCCACCGCGTCGAAGTCCTGCCTGATGGTGGTCAGCGGAGGCGAGAAGAACTCCGACTCGGGCACGTCGTCGAAACCGACGACGCTCACCCGGTCGGGCACCCGCACGCCCCGCTCGGTGAACGCCCGCAGCACCCCGAGCGCCATCTGGTCGTTGGCGACGAAGACCGCGGTCACGTCCGTCATGCTCGCCAGGCTGCACCCCGCCTCGTAACCCGAGCGCGGGCTCCAGTCACCGGCGAGCGGCCGCGGAGCCTCCCGGCCCGCCCGCTCCAGCGCGGCCCGCCACCCGGCCACGCGCCCCTCGGCCTCCAGCCAGTCGGAGGGGCCGCGGACGTGCCAGACCGTCTCGTGCCCCAGGGACAGCAGGTGCTCGGTCGCGAGCCTGCCCCCCTCGACCTGGTCGACGCAGACCACCGACACCTCACCGGCCTCGCCGCCCTCGACGGCGACCGTGGGCACGCCGGGGGGCAGGTCCGTCAGCGCCCGGGCGGCCGAGCGCTGCGGAGCCACCACGACGATGCCGTCGACGCCCTGGTCCGCCAGATAGTCGAGGGCGTCGCGGACGCCGCCCCGGTCGATCGACTTGAGGCTGACGATGCTGATGAAGTAGCCGGCGGCCCTGGCCGCCTGCTCGATGCCGTAGACGGTGCTCGCCGGGCCGTACAGCGTGGTGTCGAAGCTGACCACGCCGAGGGTCCGGGAGTGCCGGGTGACGAGCGCCCGGGCGACGAGGTTTCGGCGGTAGCCGAGCTTGTCGATCGCTTCGAGCACCTTGGCGCGGGTCTCGCCGCGCACGTTGGGATGCTCGTTGAGCACCCGTGAGACCGTCTGGTGCGACACGCCGGCCTCCTTGGCCACATCGGCCATGACAGGCGGGCGGCGACCCGGGATCGATCCCACGAACAGCTCCTTTCCTGACTTGAGACGACTGTGAGCGTTAACAATGGGTCTCGTCAAGAGGTGCGCGGATTACGGTCGAGTCACACCGGGCGCACTCTCGACATCGGTGGCGGGAGGGCCTTTACCAGGAAACCTCAAAACTGTTGCGGCCATCCGACTCAGGGGGTTAGCGTTAACAAGAAGTGCGTGAACGCCCCCCGCCGCGACGAGTGCGGACACCCGCCGCGCCCCCGCCTGCCGCGGCCGCGCGGGCGGACACCCGGCCTGCTCCACCGGCGACCACCCCGGCATGAAATCTGGGGAAATGACCGCTACGCTCGGATCATGGCCGACCTCCCCGATCGCGACCCGCGCCAGATGCGCCCCTCCGACCGCGATCGCGACCGCACGCTCGACATCCTCCGCTCCGCCACCGAGGAGGGCCGGCTGCCGATGGCGGAGTTCAACGAACGGCTCGACCTCGTCTACTCCGCCAAGACCTACGGCGAGCTGGAACGCATCACGCACGACCTGCCCGACACCACGCGGCGGGCGACGCCCGCGAGCGGCGGGGCGGTCAGCCGGGCGGGCAGGCTCGGGCTGGCGATCATTGGCGGGTTCACCCGGGCCGGCCGCTGGCGGGCCGCCCGGACCTTCACCTCCGTGACGGTGTGGGGCGGCGGCACGATCGACCTGCGCGACGCGATCCTCGACGGGAACGAGATCCGGATCAGGGCGTTCGCGGTCATGGGCGGCGTCGGCATCATCGTGCCGGAGGACGCCGAGGTGGAGGTCAGCGGCGTCGGCATCATGGGCGGTTTCGACCACCGGGCCAACGGCCCCGGCCGGCCCGGCGGCCCCCGCGTGGTGATCACCGGGCTGGCGTTCTGGGGCGGCGTCGGCACCATGCGCAAGCGTCGCAAGGCCCGCGCGGACGACGCGCCGACCGGCTAGTCCACGGCTAGTCCTCCGGCAGCAGCGTGCCGAGGGGCCCCAGGTCGAGGTTGAGGTCGGCCGGGGTCAGGTCGAACCGCTCGCACAGCTCCGTCATGGCCTCCTCCAGCTTCATCAGGGTCAGGCCCAGCGTCTCGACCTGCTCGTCCGACAGGTCGCCCTGCTCCATCCGGCGGATCGACTGGCGTTCGACAAGCTGGCGCACCAGCTCGACCAGCGTGAGCACGAGCCGCGACAGGTCGCGCTCCACCGCCTCGGGATCGGTCTCGATGCGGAGCCGGGGCGGGCGCGCACGCTCGCCCGGCCCGTCAGAGCTGGTCGAGGTCATCGTAGGGTTCGGACTCCCGGATCGAGGTGATCAGCGCCCGGATGGAGATGCGGACGAGGTCGATGTCGGCGATGGACAGGACGAGGTCGCCGCTGATGACCACGCCGCCCGCGAGCAGCCGGTCCAGCAGGTCGACCAGCGCCACCCGCTCCGAGGGCAGACGTCCTTCGGAGGCCAGGGCGGCGCCGCGCGTCTGCTCGAACGTCACGCCCGGCCCCCGTGGTCATGGCGGGCGGGGTCGGAGCCGGCGGGATCGGGGCCAGTGGGATCGAGGCCCTGGGCGTCAGGGCCGGCGGGGTCGTCGAGCACCGCGAACGAGTAGGGCGCCCAGGGGCCCGTGAGCTCGATCTCCCCGCCCTGGGCGCGCAGCTCCTCCAGGGCGCGGGCGAACTCCTGGCCCCGCTCGTCGTCCACCAGGTAGGCGCCGTTCAGCACCATCCCCTCCCTGCGGCCGGACAACTGGGGGTCCTGGGCCCGGTGCCGCCGGCTGGCGACCGCGATGGACCGCAGCACGTCGTGCACCTGCTCGGCGCGCGCCCCGGCCCGCCGCATCGCCTCCTCGCGGCTACGCAGGTCCGCCTGCCGCCGTTTCAGATACGCCGTGCCCGGCGAGGCCGCCCGCGTCCCCTCGTCCGGCCGGCCGCTCGACGACCCCTCGTCGGCTCCCGCGTACACCTTCACACCCCATTCTCGGCGACCGGCGACGCGGGCGAGAGCCTGCGTGAAGTCGTCGCGGCGCCCGTCCAGGAGCGCGCGCACCTGGTCGTCGCCCGAGTAGACGGTGACGAGCCGGACCGGGACGGTCGCGGCCCGCCGCGCCACCTCCTCCACCACGTGGTGGTGGGCGCGGGCGGTGCGGTCCAGCCAGTCGAGGTCCTCCATGGAGCGCCGCAGCGGCTCCTCACCGAACTCGTCGAGCGGCACCGTGCTCACGTAGGCCGCCAGGCCCGCCCCGGTGATCGCCCGCACGGGCGTGCCGGCCACGCCTGTCAGCTCCTCGGGCGGGGCGGCGCCGGTGTCACGCGCGACCGCGTACAGGTACGTGCCCGCGTCAGCGGCCATGCCGTCTCCTCTCTTCCGGCCGTTCGCCACCGCGGCGCTCCCGTTCGCCCGCCGGTCTGGCCCGCGGCCTGCGCGGCGGCTCCTCGTCCTCGTAGTCGACGGCCCCCTCGATGGAGCGGTGGGCGGGGCGGCCGTCCTCCAGTTCGGCGACCCGCTCGCGCAGCCGGCGGTTCTCCTCCACCAGGTGCCGGTCGCCTCCGGACAGCCAGGGGTCGTGCTCCCACCAGTCGATGCCCATCTCCTTCGCCGTGTCTACCGACGCGATGATGAGCCGCAGCTTGATCGTCAGCAGCTCGATGTCCAGGAGGTTGACCCGGATGTCACCGGCGATGATCACACCCCGGTCCAGCACGCGTTCCAGGATGTCGCCCAGGTTCGTGGGCTCCCTGCCGCCGGCCGAGGACGACGGGCGTCCGGCGGGCCCCTGCCGCATCGGTTCCATCATCGCGACGCCTCGCCCAGGTCGCCGCTGCCGCGCCGGTAGCGCCGCAGTCTCCGGTAGGACAGCAGGTTGCCCTCCCCGTCCAGCTCGGCCTCGTAGAGCGCGAGGACGTCGCCGGACGACGGGATGCGGCGGTCCTCGACCACCTCCACGCCCACCAGCCAGCCGTCGTCCTGGGGTTTGACCAGCGTGACGCCCTCCGCCTGGCGGGCGGTCAGCTCGGAGATGTGGCGCAGCCCGGCCTCGCCCGCCGTCATGGCGTTCAGGCGCGCCGACGTCTCGTCGTAGCCGTCCTGACCCAGCTCGTCCTCGCCGAGATCCTCGCCGACGTCCTCGCCCACGTCCTCCTCGTACTCCTCGACGGGCTCGACCTCTTCGGCCTCGCGCGTCCTCCGCTTGGCAGGCACGGGATCACCTCTCCCGGTCGTCGGGTTCCGTCGCGGGCGCGGCGGGCGGGCCGATCATCCGCTGCAGCACCTCCTGCATCCGCTCGGCGTGCTCCTCCTCGGAGATCAGGCCGGCGGCCAGGACCCGGTCGAGTTCCTCCAGCTCCCGCCGGACGGCCGCCGGGTCGCTCATCTCCCGTTCCACCTGCTCCTGGATGAGCTCACCCAGCTTGATCACGCCGCGGACCGGCGCCAGCGGCCAGCCGAACAGCAGCCCGAACAGGCCCATCGCCCCTCACCCCGCCGCCGGGGTCACGATGAAGTCGTACGGCGCCAGCGGGCCGAGCAGGCGCAGGCCGACCCGCCCCGCCCACTGCTCGGCGAGCTCCTCCACCGCCTCCTCCAGCTCCCCCTGCCGTTCCGTCTCGACGAGGAGCGCCAGGTGGACGGCGTCCAGCTCGTGGGTCGCCTCGCGGAGGGCGGCCATCACGCACAGCGGGGCCAGGGCGTCGCTCACCGCCTGGGTGTCGGCCTCCCGCCTGGCCGTGATCGCCGCGTTGACGATCTCCCCGATCTGGATGCGCGCGTCACGGGTCACCTCTTCGGGCTGCTCCCTGATCTGCTCGCGCAGCCGTGCCACCTCCGGGTACTCCTCCAGCACCTCGGCGAGCACCGCCCGCTCCTCGTAGCGGCCCCTGACCACGTACTCGGCCCGCCCCTCCAGCTCCTCCAGCGCCGAGCGGAACTCGTCGTGGTGGGGGGCGAGCAGCTCGTCCACGATCTCGTCGGGGCCCGTCATCACCGCCCCGAACCTGATGGGCAGCACCGGAACCTCGGCGGCGGTGGCGTCGAGCAGTTGCTCGTGCGCGACGAGGTCGTTCGGCGTGCCCAGCGGCCCCTTGCTGGTCAGGTCGCTCACCAGGGCGCCGATCTCCCCGTGCCGGAGCACCGTCACCGGGGCGGGTGGGTCCCCCACGCCGCCCGTGTCCTCGGCCACCTCGACGTCCGCCGGGACGATCCCGTACAGGTAGGTGCCGACCCGCTGCCGGGCCTCCCCACCGCCCGGCCGGTCGCCGGCCGTGGAGGTTTCGGTCGCAGCACGCTCTGCCATGTCAGCCCTCCCCCTTGCGCCGCCCCCGGGCGGACCCCCGTTCGGAGTCCGGGGCCGTTTCACCCACGATGTCCTGCAGCTTGTCGCCGGCCGCTTCCAGGACGCCCTGCACGGCTCCCTTGCTCTTGCCGGTGGCGCCGCTCTTGGTCATGTTCTGCATCAGCTCGGGCAGTCCCTGCGAGCTGCCCGTCTCGGCGAGGTCCAGCCGGTTCACGGCCTCGGCGAAACGGAGATAGGTGTCCACGCTGGCCACCACGATGCGCGCGTCGATGGTCAGCAACTCGATCCCGACGAGCGAGACCCGCACGTAGGCGTCGATCACCAGCCCCTTGTCCAGGATCGTGTCGATCACGTCGGCCAGTCCCGAGGCAGAGGGTCGCTGGGCCACTGCCCCGCCGGACGACGCGGGTTGCACAGTCATGTGTTCACTCCTCGATCGGCGCGGGCGTCACCGGCCACGGCTCCCCGTCCTGCGGCGTGCAGGCGCCTCCTCCTCGGCCTCGGCGCGGCGCCGTCGCACCGGACGTTCGGCGCCCTGGCTCCGGCTCCTGCCTCGGGCGGCCGGGGCGGCGGCACGGCCGCGGCGCGGCTTCTCCTCTTCGGGCTCCTCCTCTTCCTCTTCCGGCTCCTCCTCTTCCTCCTCTTCCTCCTCTTCGGCCTCGGCGGTCTCCCCCGGTTCCTCTTCCTCTTCTTCTTCCTCCTCCTCGGGCTCCTCCTCTTCCTCCTCCTCGTCGCTCACCTCGGCGCGCTCGCCCTCCTCGGGCTCCTCCTCCTCGCCACCCGCCTCCACGCGGTCCTCGGCCTCGTCCGCCGGCTGCTCCTCGCCGGCGCCTTCCTCGCCTTCCTCGCCTTCCTCGCCTTCCTCGGCCTCGCGCTCCTCGTTCACGGCGGTCTCGTGGTCCTTGACCACCTCGCCGTCACGGATCTCGCCGCGCCATCCGCCCTCTTCGATGTCCTCCGGATGGAGCATGACGTGGGCCATGACGTGCCGCTCGAAGTGCTTCAGCTCCAGGCGGGCCCGCCGGCCCTGCGCACGCCAGAGGTTGCCGGTGCGCTCGAAGAGTCCCTGCGGGTGGTACTCCAGGACGATGACCACGCGGGTCAGGTCCGGCGTGAGCTCGTGGAAGCTCACGGCCCCGTCCACGTAGCCCTTGGCGCCCTCCGACCGCCAGATGATCCGCTCGTCGGGCACCTGCTCGCGGATCGTCGACTTCCACTCCCGGTGCGACCAGAAGACCTGCGCCTTCCACGTCAGCTTCTCGTCGGACTCCTGGTTGACCTTCTCGACCTTCTTCATGAACTGCGGGAAGTCCTGGAACTGCGTCCACTGGTTGTAGACCACGCGGCGCGGCGCTCCCACGTCGACGGCCTCGACGATGTTGGTCAGCTTGAGCTTCTTGCCGCCCTTGCCGCTCTTGCCGCGTTTGAACAGGCTGCCGACCGCGCCCTTGAACGCGCCCGTCGCGGCCCCGGCGATCATCGATCCGGGCTTCTTGTCGGAGCCGGTGAGCGCGCTCAGCAGGTTGCCACCGCCGCCGTCGCCGTTGCCTTCGGCGAAGTCGGTGAGCCGGTCGGTGACGCCCTCGACCTTGTCCGTCACGGAGGACAGCGCCCGCTCGGCCAGGGCCAGGGCGACGCTCTGCAACGCTGATCCGAGTTGGCTCGTGAGCCCGTCCGGCAGGAGCTTCTGACCTTCGTCGGCGGCCTGCCGCCCCTTGTCCGCGGCGCTGCCGGCGGCCTGCCGGCCTCGACCCGCGGCCTGCCGACCCCGGCCCGCGGCCTGACCCGCGGCCCTGCGCGCCGACCCGGCCGCTTTCGTCACCTCAGCCATGCCAGGTCACCTCCCTGTCCGGCTCGTGCCGGCAGCGGGACGCCGGGCCCGGGTTACCGGCTTGCCGGCGCTCTTGGCGCTCTTCGCGCGGGGCTTGGGCTTCTCCTCGGGCTCCTCTTCCGGCTCTTCCTCGTACTCGTCGTAGGTGTCTTCCTCGTCGTACTCGTCTTCCTCGCCCCTGGCCCGGCCGCCCTCGGCCTCGCCGGGCTGCCGCAGCGACTCGGCACGCTCGTGGAGTCTTGAGGTCAGCGTCTCGAGCTGCCTGCTCGTCGCCGCGACGGCCGCGGCCTTGCCGACCTCCATGAGCTCCCCGCGCAGCCGGTTCGTCATCTCCTCCATCTGAGGGGACTGGCCGAGCAGCTTGATCCCGTGCTTCAGCAGCCCGCCGCTGTCGCCCTTGCGCAGGTTGCGAGCGACTCCGGCTGCTGCCAGGACTGTCGCCAAGCGCAATTTGTGGCGCCGCCCGAGGTAGTAGCCCGCGGCGAGGGCCAGCGCCACTCTGGCCCGGTCATTCATGACGTCGCTCCCCACTGTGTCGAGCACCGGCTGGCCGTCACCAGCCGATCGCCACATGCCCATGAAGGGGATAGAGAAACCAATATCACAATAAAACGGACAGACTTGCCATGTTGCAGGCTGCCGATTTACAGAGATCTTGGAGCTGTCCCGGCCCGGGTCCGGAGCCGCATAGTCGCAGGTCAGCGAGCCATCAGCACCGACTCATCAGCACGGGCGGCGCCGGGAAGGGTGACGTACGCACCGAGGAAGCGCCGGGCCGAGGCGCTGTCCAGGCGGTAGTCGTAGTTGATCCCCCTGCAGGCCTCGTCGGCTCCGCTGATCGACGTGGCCACGAGGAGGTGCGAGTCGGGTCCGCCCAGGAAGTTGGGGCCACCCGAGTCGCCGGTGCAGGTGCTGCCGTCCCCCTTGGACGTCATGAACAGATCCAGCCATCGGGGCGACAGGTCCTTGAACGAGATGGACGCCCTGCGGCGGGTGTCGGTGAAGCGGAACCGTTCCCGGCGCGCCTTCCCGGTGGGGGCGAGGGAGCCGTACCCGACGGGCGTGAAACGCGCGGACGCCAGTTTGCCCTCCGCCTCAAGGCGATCGAGCATGCCCGGCGGCGGCAACTGGGCGGGCCGGATGCCCGGGACGGGCCTGTCGAAGACGACCACGGCCATGTCGTGCAGATCCGACTTCATCCTGAACCGCGGGTCGGGGATGTACCGGCCCGTATAGAGCTTGCTCCCGGGCTCGTACCGGCTGGCGAAGGTGACCCTGGCCGTCTTCTGGCCGCGCTCCCCGCAGTGCGCGGCCGTGAGGAAGACCGTCGGCGAGACGAGCGTGCCGGTGCAGTACGTCCAGGTGTTGTCCGGGTGTGGCCGCTCGGCGACGAGAGCCCCCACTTCCGGGTGGGCCTCACCGTCGGCCAGACCGTTGGTGATGGCCGAGGCGGGCGTGGCGACGACCGACAGCGACGTAGCCACAACCAGGACAAAAGGGGCATAACGCATCCAAGAAATGTAGTCGCTCATACCCTCTGTGTGGCGCGCCGAGCAAAAGATCTACCGACGCTCACGCCGGAGGACCCCGACGGTTCGCGGCCGCGTCCGTTAGGCGGCCGCGTCCGTTAGGCGGCCGCGTCCGCCTGGCGGTGCTCGCCGTCCGTGCCGACCGACCGGGCGGCGCCATCGGCCTCCTCCGGGGCGCCGGCTGCGCGGCGGTCGCGGTCGTGGACGCGCAGGAACTGCTGGAGGCCGGCCAGGTCGTCGGTGTTGATGTGATCCACGTCCGCCGCCACGAGCTCCCGCCAGAGCGCCTCGCGTGCGGGCCCGGCCGTGTCGGGGGTGGCCCAGAAGCGCACCCGCTGCCCGTCGCGGTGCGCGGTCCGGACGATCTCCCGCAGCCGGTCCCGCTCGGCCTGCGGCATCTCGCCCTCGCCGCGCCAGGTGAAGTGGTTGGTCCAGTTGTCGCTGATCAGCGGGATCAGCGAGGCCCCGCCGAGTCCCAGGTCGCCCAGCCGGCCGTCGTAGAAGGCGTACCGGTCGCGCTGGGCGGCCATCAGGTCGCGCGGCCGGTCCCCGCTGACGACCACCGTCACGGCGCCGGGCTTCACCTTGCCGCGGTGGTAGGCGGTGAGCATCGTGCGGTACGAGCGCAGCACCCGGTCGAGTTCGGTGTAGGTGGCGGCGCCGTTGTTCTTGATGTCGACGAGCAGTTGGAGCCTCTGGCGGCTGCGGGGGTAGACCCGCCCGTGCCCCTCGCGGACGCGGCGGGCCAGCGGGGCGAGGTAGAGCGACTGGAGCGTACGGCCCGGCCGCAGATCCTCCGGGTCGTGCCCGACGCGCAGTTCGCCGTCCACGAGGTAGATGTCGGCCTCGACGCTGGTGAAGCCATGGTCGAGCGCGTCGAGGAGGGGGCGTTCGTGTTCGTAGTCGTTGTGGGCGTGGGCGCGGGCGAGTGGCTCGGCGCCGCGGGTCGTCGCCGCGGCGGGGGTCACCGGCAGCAGCAGGGCGCCTGCGGCGACCAGCACGCCGAGGGCTCGACGGAACATCACGTCTCCTCACGGAGGGGCGGGCAAAGGGCGCGTGCCACGCTATGCGCGACAGGTGTTACCGGAGTGACATTTCGCCAAATAGGCGGAGACGGTATGCGCGCCGGGCGATCCGGTGCCGGCCGGCGCGCAGCGCGCGGTCACGCCCGGGATCACTCGTCTCCCTGCCGCCACCGCTTCAGCCACGCCGCGCCCATGGCGTTCAGGCCCACACCCCAGAGCAGGAAGACGGCGATCCACTGTGCCCACATGATCGCGCTCATCTGCCCGGAGAGCAGGTTCTGGACCGTGGCGTACGGGGCGAGCCAGGCCTGGGCAGGACGAAAGCCGTCCACGGCGCCCAGCACGAACCACAAACCCATCGGCAGCACGATGCTGGCCGAGAACGCGACGACGGATGACCGCAACAGCAGGCCCAGCCCGGTGCCGACCAACCCGGCGACGACCTGCACCAGCACGCTGCCCACCACGACGGTCCCGGCGTGGCGCCACGGGTTCTGGGCGGCGGCGCCGGGGGCGACCACGAGCGTGGTGGCACAGATCAGGACCCCGGCCACGCCGATGGCGGCAGCCAGCAGCATCCCTGCCGTCAGGGTCGGCAGGACCCTGACGGTGCGGCCCGCCCGCCGCAGGTCGTGAGCCAGCCAGATGCCTTGACACGGCACGATGACCGACATCAGGCTCTGCACGAGGTGCGAGAGCGTGGCGAAGGTCAGCTCGGCGGGCCTCGCCACCGTGGTCACTGCGACGGCGGCCGACAGGCCGGCCAGCACGGTGATCGCCACTGCCCAGCGGCGGGTCCGGGTCCCGACGGCACGCCGGAGCGCACCGCCCGGGCCGGTGAACGTCTCGTCCGCGTACACCCTGTGCCGCCTCAAACCTCGCCCTCCCGTCCGTCCCTCATGAACATGATCGGCTGTCCGATCGACGAAGTCACGAGTCGATGCTCACGAACCGGCCACCAGGGGCGGAGGCCCTGACCAGAGGTGTCGCGGAACCGAGGCGGTTGCCGCACGACCCTGCGGGCGGGCACGCGAAAGGCCGCCTCCGAGAACCAGAGACGGCCTTCGACTTCGGTGGAGCTATGGGGATTCGAACCCCAGACCTCCTCCATGCCATGGAGGCGCGCTACCAACTGCGCCATAGCCCCGCGAGCCGTCGCCAAGTGTACCGGAATCCCGGCACCCGCGTGCCACGCCGCGATCCCCTCCGGCGGCGACCCGCCCGCCCCCGATCAGGGCTTCGAACGGCACTCGTCCCCGCCCGCGAACAGCCTGTGCAGGAAGCCCCGCATCGAGCACTCAAGGTCGATCGCGAAGGACATCCCCGGCAGCCGCCCGGCCGCGTCGAGGACGGTTCCCGCGTCGGCGTCCCGCTTCAGCTTCACCTCGAACGACTCCGACATGTCGGCCGCGGTGACCGTGGCCATCTTGGGCGGCGGGTAGTGGCGACGGAAACGGTCGTAGCGCTCCTGCCGGGTGACGAAGGTGACCGCCTGCACCTGCGGCATGGCCGCGAGCGCCTGCCGCGCGGCCGCCACCTGCTGTGGCGTGGCCGCCTTCCCGGTGCCGACGGCCTCCGGCGGGCCGTCGCCCTCGGGGAGGCCGCGGCCTCCGCAGTTGGGCCAGTACGAGTCGTCCCCGCAGAACCACACGACTATCTCCGGGTTCCCTTCCCGCCACGCGGGCAGCGACCCGGCTCCCGTGTACGCCATCATCATGTGCCCCTCGTCGCCGGAGTCCCGCGCGGCCACGGCCGCCATGCCCGCGACGACGACCATGGCCAGGGCGACCGTCGCCATGACGCCCCTGGTCATGCGGGACCGCGTCGTGCCCGCCCTCGCCCGTCGGACCGGCCGGGCGAACCATCCGGGGCGACTCGCCGACGGGGGCGGGGACGGTTCGCGGGTCTCGGCGAGCAGCCGGCCGAGGGCGGCGGCCACGACCTCTGGGGGCGGCTCCGGCTGGGCTCCGGCGCGGTCGCGGAGCAGCTTCATCTCATCCATCGTCACGGCCTCCGTCGCGTCGTCCGTCTGAGCGCAGGATGTCCCGAACCCGCTTGCGTGCCCGGTTCAGCCGGGAGCCGACGGTCCCGGCGGGGATGCCGAGCGCGTCGGCCACCTCGACGTAGCTGAGCCCGCCGTACGCGACGAGCAGCAGCACGTCCCGGTCGCCCGGCCGCAGGGCGCCGAGAGCGGCCGAGAGGCGGCGCTGCTGGTCGCCGGAGCCCTCGGACCGCGTGCCGGCGTCGAGGAGGGAGGCGTCGCGCGCCCGTTCCCACGTCCGGTAGAGGCGTGCCTCGTCGCGGTGATGACGCCGGATCAGGTTGGTGGCGATGCCGAACAGCCACGCCCGCGCGTCCGGGCGCGTGGTGTCGTAGCGCTCCCGCTGGCGGAACGCCGCCAGGAACGTCTCAGCGGCGACGTCGTCCGCCGCGGCGCCCAACCGGGCGGCGGCGTAGCGGTGGATCGTCGTGAAGTGCCTGCGGAAGATCTCGGCGAACCCCTCGGGGTCGCCGAGGGAGCGCAGGATCACCTCGGCGTCGGTGTCGTGGGGTGATCCGGCGCCACCCGTGCCGAGCCGGGGGGTGAAGACGGGGTCCGGCAGAACGGGATCCGGAGGGTGACCCCTGCTGAGTCTCATGCGGGAGGTGCCTTTCGTCGGGCAACGGACACCGTTATTGCCCGCGCCCGCCCGCTTTCTTCACGGCTGTCTTCACGACTGTCTTCACGACGGCTTCAGGCCGCGCGGCGTACCGGCATGCCGGTCTCGCGGACGAGCGCACACAGGTCCACGCCGGTGGCGCGCAGAATGCGCGCGGCGCCGTTCGAGCCGTCGGCGAGCAGGCCCCACAGCAGGCTCTCCCCCGTGACCGGGCCGGGCCGCCGCAGCGCCTGCGCCACCTCGACGGCCTTGCGCGCGTGCATGGCCAGCGGGATCGCGCCGAGCGGCCCGTACAGGGTCACCCGCAGCGGCCTCAGCCGCGAGCGGGTCAGGCGCCAGCGGGTGGGATCGCCGGTGCCGGGGCGGATGCGCCGGCGCACCTCGGCGAGGTCGATGCCGAGCGTGGCGAGCAGCGCGTGGGCGTCGCCGGTGTCCACGTGGCCGCGGACGGCCTCCGGGGTGGCGGTGAACGCGTCGAGGGCGAACGGCCGGGTCTCGGCGAGCGCGAGCAGCAGCAGGTCGGTGCTCAGGGTGGGCCGGCCGGCGTCGAGGGCCAGCATGCCGGCCCTGACCATGGTCCGTGTGGCGGGCTCGGTGAATCTGGTGAACACGTGCGTCACCTTCCGATGCGGCGGGCGTGCTTGCGATGGGCGGACTGCCGTTTCACCCCGAGCGCTTCGGCGATCTGCTCCCACGACCAGCCCTGGGAGCGGGCGTTGGAAACGTGCGCGGCTTCGAGCTCCTCCAGCAGCGTCCTGAGGGCCGCGACCGCGGCCAGCCCGACGCCGGGGTCGCGGTCACCGGCCGCGCGGGCCAGCTCGGTGGCGTTCATGCTGTCAGCATGAACTGACAAGCACCCGCTTGTCAACACATGCTGACAGGCATCCGGAGGCGGTCGGCCGGTCAGGGCGTAGCGGTGGTGCGCATGGTGAGGGTCGCCTCCTCGCGGGACAGCGCGACGGTGACCGCGCCCAGATCGGAGGTGCGCGTGACGTGCGTGCCGCCGCACGGGATCGACACCTCCCCCTCGGGCAGCGCGCAGTGCCAGGTACGGCGGGCGGCGAGGAGGGGGCCGGGCACGTCGATCCGGACGGGCGACCCGGCGGCCACCCAGGATGTGAGCCGTTCGTTCACGTCCGCGGCCACCCGGTCGAGGTCCAGCTCGTCGCCCGCGAAGCCCTTCTTGCGCAGCGACTTGCCGAGCCGGTAGACGTCCACGCTGCCGTACGGCGTGATGCGAGAGGAGGTGATCGCGGCCTGGTCGAAGTCCGGGTGCCCGAGCCCGTCTCGGGTGGCCTCCTTGCGCCAGTGCCCGGCGACGGCGGCGTTCAGGGCGAGCGCGGCGAGATGGCAGGCGGTGTGCCCGGCCGACAGCGCCGCCCGGCGACCGGCGTCGACCACGAGGTCCACCGTCTCCCCCACCGGGAGCGGGGTGTCGGTGACGTGCACGACCAGCCACTGCCAGCCCTCGGCGCCGCGCCGTACGGGGATGTCCGGCCCCAGGCGCAGGCCCTCCTGCTCTGTCCAGGCGCCCGTCACGCAGTCGACGACGGGGAGCCCGCCGAGCGTGCCCAGGTCGGCCGGCTGGTCGGGCCAGGTGTGGTCGAGCGGGTGGAACGGGGTCTCGGCGACGACGAGGCCGTGCCGGGCCCCCACCGGCACGACCCCGACGATGTCCGACCGGCCGGTGACATGACCGTTCGGGAAGGTGACGACTGTCGAGTTCACGCCGCCATCTTGCCAGCACCGGCGAAGTCGCGCGGCTTCGCGTCGCGCTCGTCCTCGAGGAACCGGTCCCGTCCCGCGTACAGGCCGGTGTAGAGCTGCGCGGCCAGGACGGCGAAGAGCAGGACGTACGGCAGCGCCCAGCCGCCGCTCAGGTCGTGCAGCACGCCGACGGCGAGCGGCCCGGCGCCGGCCATGAGGTAGCCGGCGCTCTGCCCGAAGGCGGACAGCGCGGCCGTGGTCTCGGCGGTGCGGGTGCGCAGCGCCAGCATCATGAGCGCCAGCGGGAACGAGCCCATGCCGACCCCGACGAGCACCACCCAGACCATCGCGGTCGAGGGGGGCGCGAACCACAGCCCGAGGAACCCCACCGCGTAGAACGCCACCAGGCCGGCCACGACGGGCCGCTGGTCGCGAAAGCGCGCGGTGACCAGGGGCACCAGGATCGAGATGGGGATGCTCAGGGCGGTGAAGACGCCGAGGATGACTCCGGCCTGCCCGGTGCTGTAGCCGGCGTCGGTGAGGATCGTGGGCAGCCAGCCGAACATGACGTACGCGATCGTGGACTGGGTGCCGAAGTACACGGCGACCATCCAGGCGAGCCTGCTGCGGGCGAGCCGGCGCAGACCGGTGCCCCGCCGGGCGTCGCCGCGCTCGGGCTCGCTGCGCAGCAGCCCCAGCCACGGGACCGCGGCGACGGCGGCCAGCGCGGCCCACACGCCGAGCGCGATGTGCCAGTCGCCCGACGCCCGCTCGATGGGCACCGTGGCGGCGGCCGCCAGCATGGTGCCCGCGGCGAGGGAGGTAGTGTAGACGGTGGTCATGACCCCGGTCCGGGCCGGGAAGTGGCGCTTGATCAGCGTCGGGATGAGCACGTTGCCCACGGCGCCGCCCGACAGGGCGAGCGCGCTGCTCAGCAGGAAGACCGTCGCCGAGCCGACGACCGACCGCACGAGCATCCCCACGCCGAGCGTGACGAGCGCGAGCAGCAGCAGGCGGTGCTCGCCGATCCGGAGCGCCAGGGCGGGCGTGACCGCGCCGACCGTGGCGAACGCCAGCACGGGGAGCGTGGTGAGCAGCCCGGTGCCGACGCTGGTCATGCCCAGGGCGCCGGCGAGCTGGTCCAGCAGCGGTCCAACGCTGGTGACGGCGGTGCGCAGGTTCAGGGCCGCGAGGACGATCCCCAGCACGAGGAGCCAGGCCAAGGGCCTGGTCCGGTCCCTGGACTCGGGGGCGAGCGCAGTCATGCGGAGTCAATCCTTCGGTCATGGGGTCATGGGATGACTCGCATGCTAACAGGCCCTAAATGGTGTTTTATTCCTGGCACATGGCGGAGCCCCCGATTTCTCGGGGGCTCTTCGCGCCTGATGTGACGCGCCTCTCAGCGGCTAGAGAACCGGGCGCGGACCCTGCGGCGGCTCGTCCCGCGTGGGGATCGGGCCGGGCGGGGGCAGCGTGGAGCCGCCACCCGGAGTGCCGCCGGGCGTGAGGTCCGGACCGCCGACCGTCCCGGGAGGCACGTTCCCACCGGTGCCGGGCGGCACGGCGCCGCCGGCGTCGTAGCCGGAGCCGTGCTGGTGCGGGCCGGGCACGTCGCCCCGCCAGGCGCCGGTCTCGCCGCCGCGCGACTCGATGAACGTCTTGAAACGCTCCATGTCGCCACGGACGCGCAGGCGGACGAGCTGCAGCCAGTCACCGGCCGTCTCGAGGAAGCCCTCGGGGTCGTACTCCATCTGGAGCGTGACCTTGGTCGTCTCGTCGTTGAGCCGGTGGAACGTCACCACACCGGCCTGGCGCGGCTTGTCGGTCGAGTGCCAGGCGATGCGCTCGTCCGGATGCTGCTCGGTGATCTCCGCGTCGAACTCGCGCCTGACCCCCGCGATCTCGGTGATCCAGTGGGTGCGCGTGTCGGTTAGCTGTTTGACGGACTCGACGCCTTCCATGAACTCGGGGAAGCTCTCGAACTGGGTCCACTGGTTGTAGGCGACCCTGATCGGAACGTTGACGTCTACGGAATGCTCGATCGTACTCATGGCAATGCTGACTGCCCCGCCGGATCCGCCTCTAACGTCGGCGCAGCAACCAGTAGAGGCCGACCAGCGGCAGCACCAGCGGAATGAACAGGTAGCCCTTGCCGTACGCCGACCACACGGTCGCCTCGGGGAAGGCGGCCGGGTCGAGCAGGCTGGCCGTGCCGATGACGAGGACACCCGCCAGCTCGACGAACAGCGCCGCCAGCGCGAGCCGCCGCGCGCCACGCACCAGCGCGACGGTGAGCAGCACGTAGACCAGCGCCGCGAACGCCGACAGCGAGTAGGCCAGCGGCGCCTCCTCGAACCTGGTGACGATCTGCACCGTGGCCCGCGCCCCGGCGGCCAGCGCGAACAGCCCGTAGACGGCGACCAGCGCGCGGCCCGGCCCGGTGCCCAGCGACGGCACGCTCACGCCACGCCCTGCCAGATCTGCAGCAGCCGCGCCGTCATCACCGCGATCGCGAATCCGGCCACGGCGAGGATCGCCGAGCCCCACCGGCTGCGCTCGGCCAGCGCCAGGAAGACCCCGGCGGGCGGGATGAGGGCCTGGCCACCGAGATAGCCGAAGAGCGTGCCCCTGGACACGCCGGCGCCCTCGCCGCCCGCGACGGCCGCGATCACGATGCCGGCCTGGACCAGCACGGCCACCTCAAGCAGCGCGAAGCCGACGAGCAGGATCATGCCCATGGCCCGGTCCCGGATCGCCGTGACGAGGCTCGCCAGCGCGAGCAGCAGCGACCCGGTGATGACGATCGTGGCGACGGTGGTGTTCATCAGCGCAAAGGCTATCGTCCGCGGGGGCCGCCCCCTGATCCCGCCGACGCTGTCCTGCCCGGCGGGATCACGTCGGCGGGGTCACGTCGCGTGGCCGCCCGTAGGATCGAAGGTGTGGAGAGGATCCTGGTCAGCGCGTGTCTGATGGGCCGGCGGGTGCGCTACGACGGCGGCGCCAGGACGAGCGCCGACGCGCGCCTGGCCGCCTGGCGCGAGGAGGGCCGGCTGGTGCCGTTCTGCCCCGAGGTGGAGGGCGGGCTGCCGACGCCGCGGCCGGCCGCCGAGATCGAGGGCGGCGCGGGCGGCGCCGCGGTGCTGGCGGGCGCGGCCCGCGTGCTGGCCGCCGACGGCTCCGACGTGACGGCGGAGTTCCTGGCGGGCGCGCGGGCGGCCCTCGCGGTCGCGCGGTCGTTCGGGATACGGCTCGCGGTGCTGAAGGAGGGCAGCCCGTCGTGCGGCGCGCTGACCGTCTACGACGGCACGTTCCAGGGACGGCGCACCGCCGGGCAGGGGGTCACCACGGCACTGCTGGAGGCCAACGGCATCCGCGTCTTCACCGAGGACCACCTCGCCGAGGCCGCCGACCACCTGCGGGCCCTGGAGCCGTGAACCGTCACCCGGCGGGCGGCGGCAGCACCCGCCTGACCAGCCGGATCGCCTCGTCGATGGTCTCCGCCGCCTCGCGCGCCGACTCGCAGACGGCGACCTCGCGGCCCGCCTCGCGCATCATGGTCGTCAGCAGCACGACGAGCACGTGGCTGCGCCGGGTGTCGTCCAGACCGAGCAGCCGCTTGTTGCCGCCGATCCAGTCCCACCCCCGCTGCCGGCGCAGCGCGTCGAACTCGGCCGGCCCGTCGCTCTCCAGGAACAGCCGGGCCAGATCGCGGTCCTCCCACGAGCCTTCGAGGTAGGCGCGCGCCCCGGCGAGGAACCGCTCACCGCTGCTCCCGGCCGCCCTGGCCGCCCGGGAGGTGCGTTCCTGCTGGGCGCGCACGAACTGTTCCCACAGGGCGAGGAACAGGCCCGGCTTGCCGCCGAAGTGGTGGTAGATGCTGCCCACGCTGATGCCCGACGCCTGGACGATGTCGGCCACGGTGGCCTCGCCGTACCCTCTGGCCGGGAAGACGTCGCGGGCGGCGCGGAGCAGCGCCTCGCGGGTGCTGGTGGACCGGCCCCAGCGGCGGCTGCCGCTCATCGGTACTCCCACGTGTCGGTGCGCTGCCGCGCCGGTGAACCGGCACAGGGGCGGTCGCTACGGGCGAGTGATCGTCACGTCGTCCACGCCTGCTTCCACCAGGCTGGCGGTGGCGGCGTCCGCGGCCTCCACGAGGATGCGGACGCTCTGCCCGGCGTAGGCGGAGACGTCGGCCGTGGCGGTGCTCCACGCGCCGTCACGGTCGGTGGCCGCGCCGGCCTGGCTGAGCACCGTGGTGGCGCCGCCACCGCCGACGATCCGGACGCGGAGGAAGTCGGCGCTCGAAGAGTTGCTGCCGTGCGCGAGATACCAGGCCAGGGTCAGCCGCAGCGGCCCGCCGGACGGCAGCGCGATCTCCGGCGACCGGATCGACGTGGTGCCGCCGTCCACGTCGTGCGCGCCCGCGCCGGAGCCGGCGAGCCGCCCGGTGACCAGGGCGTTCACGCCGCTCACGGTGGTGCCGAGCTGCTTGGCGCCGCTGGAGCTGGTGGGCTCGGGGTCGCCGCGCTCCCACTGGCCGCTGGTCGCGGTGTCGGTGCCGTCCGGGTCGGCGGTCCAGGCCGGCGTGCCGGTCTCGAACGTGTCGGCCCACACCGTCTGCGGCGGCACGGCGGTGCCGAGCGTCCACACGGCGTGCGCGACGGCGTCGGCGTTGCGGTCCAGCGCCGTGTCGTCGATGTTGGCCGTCGTGTCGCAGGAGCGGTGGTAGCACCGGTCGAACGCCTGTCCCGCTGTGCCGCCCCACAGTTGCGCCTGGGCGCTGGTCTTGGTGCCCTCCGCGCCGGTGAACGTGCCGCCGGCGGGGATCCCCGCGCTGATGAACGGGCCGTAGTCGGAGCGGCCGTCGAAGTCGGTGCCCCGGGTGGGGACGCCGATCGAGGTGAAGTACGACTGCAGGACCCGCTCCAGCTCGGCGGAGCCGGCGGGCCCCGGCCCGGCGCCGACGCCGTCGGAGTCGTCACCGTCGTAGACGAAGTAGCCGGCGTTGGGCGAGCCGACCATGTCGAAGTTCAGGTACGCCTTGATCTTGGCGCGTTCGGCGGCGGGGAGGGTGTTCACGTAGTGCCGCGAGCCGCGCAGGCCCAGCTCCTCGGCGCCCCACCAGGCGAACCGCAGGTGCTTGGTCGGCCGCAGCGCCTGCCGCGACACCTCCAGCGCCACCTCCAGGATCGCCGCCGACCCCGACCCGTTGTCGTTGATGCCCGGCCCGGCGGTGACGCTGTCCAGGTGGGCGCCGGTCATGACGATGTCGCCGGGGTCCCCGCCGGGCCAGTCGGCGATGACGTTGTAGCCGGTGGCGCCGTTGTAGGTGAACGCCTGGAGCGTGGTGGTGAAGCCGGCGGCGTCCAGCCTGTCCTTGACGTAGGTGGCGGAGGCCAGGTAGCCGGGCCGGCCGTGGGCGCGGTTGCCGCCGTTGGCGTTGGCGATCGTCTGCAGCTGGGCGAGGTGGGCCTTGACGTTCGCCAGCGGGATGTCGGGTGGTGCCGCGAGGGAGGTCGCCGCGCTCGCGGGCGTCGCCGGGGTCAGCGCGACGACCAGCGCGAGAGCGGCCAGGAGGGCGTGGAGCTGCTTCATGGGTCCTCCGCTGGGGTGGGGACGAAGGAGTGCTCAGCGGGAGCGGCGGGCGCGCCGCTCCCGTGGATCCATGCGCGCTGCCCGAACGTAACGAGCCACGCTCACCTTGAGAAGACCCAGAAATCAGGAAATATGGTGTTAGGCGACCTTCGTGGAGGACGCGACCCACGTGTTGCACGAGCCCGGGTCACCCGTCGCATACCCGGCCCTCAGCCACGCCTTGATGCTGGACGTCTTGCCGGACCAGCCGTCGCCGTCCATGAGGCCGAGGAGCTGCTGCCAGTCCCTGGAGTGCCTGCCGTCCAGCGGCCAGACGCTCTTCAGGAAGGCGCCACCCAGGCATTCGGCCTGGAGGTTCAGGCGCCGCGTCTGCTCCATGTCCTCGGCCGTGCTGCGGTACGACAGCTTGTCGTACGCGGCGCTGATGCCACTTTGGTTCTGCACGTGCATGCCGTACATGGACGAGGCCACGTAGGCGAGCCACAGGTCGTGCGGCTCGCTCAGCCACGACCTGCCGAGCTGGATCATGAGAGTGTTGTTGTTCCCGCAGTAGTAGGCCTGCGAGTTCGACTTGCCCGTGATGAATCCACACCACTTCTTCGGCGTTTTGGTGACGTGCTTCACGCGAATTTTCTTGAACGGCAGCCCGGCACCGGTGAGGTGCTGCTGCCACGTGGCGTCAAGACACTCGACAATGCCGTCGAGATACGCCTTGGCCGAAACGCGGTCATTGGCCCGCACTTTCTTTTCGGCGCAGGTCGTGGTGGGCAGGGCACCCGCCCCGTACAGGGCGTTCTTGGTGAGGGTGGCGTTCTTGACGGGGTAGGCGGTCTGCGCCGCGGCCGCGCCCGGACTCGCGAGGGGGATCAGTGCGGCACAGGCCAGCACCGATAAAGGGCGGATTCTCATGAGCCGCGAGAATAAGCCCCCGGTCGGGCGGTCGCAACTCGGCCATTCATCGTCACCGAACGTCGACCGCCGTTGACGATGGTGAGTCATTTCATATGTCGGGCCCGCCGCTCACGTGTGGCGGAGTACGGCCGGGGTGCGTAACGTACCGTCGGTGGATCTCTACCGGAGGCGGTTGATGTGAGCATGGCCTACACCCTCGTCAACGTCCTGCTCAGCCTGGCCGTCGCCGTCCTGCTGGTCGTGGGCGTCATCCTCATGGCGCGGGGCCGGAGGGAGCACGGCACGGCGGCCGTGCTGGGCCTGTGGGGCTGCGTGGTGCTGCTGATCGGTCTGATCCTGGGCGTCGTGCGCAGCTTCACCCTGCCCATGGTGGCCGATGCCGTGGGCTCGCAGTCCCTCACGGTCGTCCTGCTGGCCGAGAACGCGCTCCAGACGTTGCTCACCGTCGTCGGCACCGGGCTGCTGATCTGGGCCGTGATCGCCCGCCGCCCCCCGAGCCGGGCCCCGGGCTCGGGACCTGCCCCGGACCCGCGGCAGCCGGCCTGGCAGCCGCCGCAGGCCCCACCGCCCCCCTACCCGTACCCGCAGCCCCCGCAGCAGCCCGGCCGGCAGCATCCGCCCCAGCCCTCCTGAGCGGCCGGGTGGTCACGCGCGGGTGAAGTCCATGGTCCAGTTGGTCTCCCAGGTTCGCTCGTCGTCCACCGAGAAGGCCTGCTCCCACCGGCAGGAGTCCGGTCCGTGCACCGTCCAGACGAACCTGCAGCGCACCGGCGTGCCCTCGTGGGAGTCGTCGGCGTAGAACTCGCCCCTGGGCCCGTCGAAGCGGCCGACCATGGGTGGCAGGTCGAGCACGCCCCGCGCGCTGCTCGCCCAGTAGATCGACCACAGTCCGGTGGCCGGGTCGTGAAGGCGGAGGGTCAGCCCGGAGAAGCCCTTGGTGGGGAAGACGATCTCGTCGAAGTTCGCCGCCCCGTCGAAGTGCCGGGTGCTGATCGTGGTGCCGGGGAACTCGTCCCACTCGTCACTGCCGGACAGCGGTTTGACGAGCCTGCGGTTGAGGACGTTCCAGGCGCCGATGAAGAAGTCGAAGTCGTTCATGGGGAGACCGTAGGCCGGGGTCACTGACAGGTAGTGTCAGTGGAATGCGCGCTTCCCGGCTCGTCTCGATCCTCCTGCTGCTGCAGACGCGCGGGCGCATGACCGCCCGGGAGCTCGCCGACCGGCTGGAGGTCTCGGTCCGGACGATCTATCGAGACGTCGAGTCGCTGCACTCCGCCGGCATCCCCCTGTACGGCGACGCCGGCCCCAGCGGCGGTTACCGGCTGCTCGACGGCTACCGCACCCGGCTGACCGGGCTGACGAACGACGAGGCCGAGTCACTGTTCCTGGCCGGACTCCCGGGCCCGGCCGCCGAGCTGGGCCTGGGCGCGGTGGTGACCGCCGCGCAGCTCAAGCTGATGGCCGCGCTGCCCGTGGAGCTGCGCGACCGGGCGGGCCGTGTCCGGGAGCGCTTCCACCTGGACGCCCCCACCTGGTACCGCGACCAGGAGCCGGTCAGCCACCTGCCCGCCGTGGCCGACGCGGTGTGGAACGATCGGGTGCTTCAGGTGAGATACCGCCGCTGGCGGGCGCCGCAGGAGGTGGAGCGGCGGCTGGAGCCGTACGGGCTGGTCGTCAAGGCGGGGCGCTGGTATCTGGTGGCCCGGTCCGATCGCCACGTGCGCACCTACCGGGTCTCTCAGATCCTCGCCCTGCACCCGCTCCAGGAGCGCTTCACCCGGCCCGCCGGGTTCGACCTGGCGGGCTACTGGCAGGCGTACCTGGCCGAGTTCGAGGAGCGGCTGCGCCGGGGCGAGGCGGTGGTGCGGCTGTCTGCACGCGGGCTGGAGCTGCTCGGCAACCTCATGACGCCCGGTGTGGTGGCCGCGGCCAGGGCGAGCGCCGCGCCGCCGGACGCCGAGGGCTGGACCCGGGTGACCGTGCCGATCGAGTCGGTCGGCCACGCCACGGGCGAGTTCCTGCGGCTGGGAGCCGAGGCCGAGGTGCTGGAGCCGGACGAGCTGCGCCGCGCGATCGCGGTGACGGCCGCGGCGGTGGCCCGCCGCCATGGCGGTGACGCTAGCCGCCCTGCCACCGCATGACGTCGAAGCGCCGGGTGACGCCGTAGCCCGCCCGCGCGTACAGGTGCCCAGCGGAGCTGGTCTCCCCCGTCCACAGGAACCACGACGAGTGCAGCCCCTCGGCGCGCATCATCGCCATGGTCAGGTGGAGCAGGATCTTGCCCAGCCCGGAGCCGCGCTCCGCCGGATCGACGCCGAACGGCCCGAACCGCTCAGGAATCCCGCGATAGGCCCCGTAGGCGGCAAATCCCACTATGCGGCCCTTTTCTGCGATGATGAGCCGGTCCGGGTTCGGATGGCGCCTGATCGCCTCACCCCAGTCCGGGCTGAACGCGCTCGCCGCGAACCTGACCAGCTCCGGCAGCTCGCCGTCCAGCGGCGCGCGGAAGGCGTACCCCTCACCCTCCCGCCTGGCCCGCAGCTCGTGCACGTCGTCCGGCGTCAGGTAGCCCACGAGCGTGCGGTCCATGGCGACCGGCGAGTACAGCCGCTCGAACCCCGCCCGGCGCAGCAGCCCCAGCCCGCCCGGATAGAGCTGCGGATCGATGCCCGGCAGCACGTAGTGCGGCGTGTAGCAGGCGAAGTCCACCCGCGTCCTGCCGTGCGCCGTCAGGAACGCCACCGCCTCGTCGAGCAGTCTCCGCCCCAGCCCACGTCCCCGGTGCTCCGGCACGACGAAGAAGAACGGGATCCAGCCGGTCCCGGGCTCCAGGTCGGCGCCGGGCGCGATGGGGACGAGCCTGCGCACCGCGTACGCGCATCCGGCCACCCGCCCGTCCACGACGGCCACCCGCAGGCCGTCGGGGTCGAAGTTCGGGTCGAGCAGCACGCACTCGCGCAGCCACGCGCGGGTGGTGGGGTCGGCCGGCATGCTGCGGTTCCAGCTCTCGACCAGGGCCGCCTCGTCGCCCGAGGCGAACCCGCGGACGGTGACGTCCTCCTGGCGGCATGGGTCCATGGGCCAACCCTCGCAGAAAGATCATCGTTGCCCCAACTTGCCGTAACGGTTCCGTGATCTCACGGGTGGCCGGTTTGACCCGGATGCAACCGCCCGGCGGCGGCGTCCGGAAGAATGACCAGGAGCAACGCGAGGGGGCGCACCGCGTGGAGGAGACCGGCTCGGTGACCACCGAGGAGGAGCCGGGGTACGGCATCGGCGCCGTGTCCCGGCGGCTCGGCGTGCCCGCCCCCACGCTGCGCACCTGGAACCTCCGCTACGGCATCGGCCCGAGCCGCCGCAGCCCCGGCGGGCACCGCCGCTACGACCGGGCCGACCTGGCGCGCCTGGAGGAGATGAACCGGCTCATCCACGCGGGCGTCCCGCCCGCCGACGCCGCCCGCCAGGCCCTGCGCCTCCGCGTCCCGGCCGAGGCCGCCCCGCCCGAGACCCCCTCGAAAGCCGCCCCGCCCGAGACCTCCCCGACGGCCGCCCCGTCGGAGCACTCCTCGAAGGCCGCGCCGCCCGAGGTTCTCGGGCCCCACGTGCCGTCGGCCGCCATGCTGGCCCGCGCCGCGCACGCCCTCGACGGCCGCACCGTGGCCGAGGGCCTGACGGCCGCGCTGACCCGGCTCGGCGTCGTGGGCGCCTGGGAACGGCTGGTCCGCCCGGTCTTCGCGACGATCTGCCGCCGGCAGGAGGAGACCGGCGCGGGCGTGGACGTCGAGCACCTGTTCTCCGACCGGCTGCTGGCGGCCCTGCTCCCGTTGGGGGCCCGCCCCGACCATCCGGTGAACCCCCGTCCGGTCCTGCTGGCCTGCGCCGAGGACGAGCAGCACAGCCTGCCGGTCCACGCGCTGGCCGCGGCGCTGGCGGGCGAACGCGACGTGGACTGCCGAGTGCTGGGCGCCCGCACCCCGTACCCGGCGCTGGCGGACGCGATGCGCCGCCTCGGGCCCGCGGTCGTCTTCGTCTGGTCGCAGACGCCGGCCACCGGCGACCCCGCGCCGCTGGCTGCTCTGCCGGCGTCCCGCCCGCCCGCCCGGCTCGTCGTCGGCGGCCCGGGCTGGGCTTCCGGCCTGCCGCGCAAGGCCGTCCGGGTGGACTCGCTGCCGGACGCCGTCGCCCGGATCACCGCGACACTGGACTGATCTCCCCGCCCTTGGTTGCCCGGTCTCACGCGGAAGGCGTTGAATAAGTTTTGAAGAGGTTATCCGTGGAAGGAGGGGGCGATGGAATCGCTCACCGCGTGCTACCGCACCCACGCACCGCTGGTCCGCTCGTACCTGAGGCGTTTCGTTCCGACCGCGGACATCGACGACCTGACCCAGGTGGTCTTCCTGGAGGCCTGGCAGTCCCGGCACCGCTACGACCCGGCCCGCAGCCCGCAGGCCTGGCTCCTCGGCATCGCGCACAAGCGGGCCGTGGACCACCTGCGCGCCCGCCGCCCGGCCACGGTCCCGCTGGAGGCCGTCGGCGAGCCCGCAGGGGACGACGGCCGGGCCGACAGCGATGGCCTGGCCCGGCGCGACCTGGTCCACCGGGCGCTGTCCGAGCTGCCCGCCGCCCAGCGGCAGGCCATCGAGCTGGCCTACTACGGCCAGCTCACCCAGCGCGAGATCTCCGAACGGCTGCGCGTGCCGCTCGGCACGGTGAAGGCCCGGACCGCCCGCGGCCTGCACCGGCTGTCCGGCCTGCTGGAGCCGGCATGACCAGGCCCAGGGTGGCGGTGTCCAGTTGCCTGATCGGCGAGCCCGTCCGCTACAACGGCGGCCACAGCCGGGACCGCTTCCTGTCCGGCCCGCTCGACCCGCACGTCGACTGGGTGCCGATCTGTCCCGAGATGGAGGCCGGGCTGGGCACGCCGCGCGAGACGCTGCGGCTGGAGCGCTCCGCCGCCGGTCCGCGCCTGATGACCCGCACCACCCGCGCCGACCTCACCGACCGGATGACCGCCCTGGCAGCGGCCCGCGCCGCCTCGCTCGACGTGGACGGCTACGTCTTCAAGTCGCGCAGCCCCACCTGCGGCGTCCACGGCATCCCGCTCTACCCCGGAGCCGACGGCCCGCCCGTCGACCGGCGCCGTCGAGGCGTGTTCGCCGCCCGGATCGTCGACGCGCACCCGCTGCTGCCCGTGGAGGACGAGGGCAGGCTGAACGACGCCGTGCTGCGCGAGGCGTTCGCGGAACGGGTCTTCGCCCATGCCCGGCTGCGCGAGCTGCTGTCCGGCGGCTGGCGGCCGCGCGACCTCGTCGGCTTCCACGCCCGGCACAAGATGCAGCTCCTCGCGCACGACCCGGTCGGCTACCGCGCGGCGGGCGCCCTGGTGGCCCGGGCGGGAGCGCGGCGGCCCGCCGAACTGGCCGCGGACTACGCCGAGGCGTTCCGCACCGCGCTGTCGAGGAAGGCCGGCCCCGGCCGGAACGTCAACGTGCTGCACCACCTGCTGGGCATGGTCCCGCTCGACCGGTCCCGCCGCGACCACCTGCTGGAGGTCATCGAGGCGTACCGGGCCGGGATCGTGCCGCTGAGCGTACCGGCGACGCTGCTGCGGCACGACGCCGAGGCCGAGGGACCTGCCGCCGCCTACGTCCGCGCCCAGACCTTCCTCGCCCCGTACCCGGAGGAGCTGCGGCTGCGGCACCACGTCCCGGCGTGACCTGCGCCTCCCCGCCAAGGGGAACCCGAGGCCCCCGCCCGTACGTCCTCACCGTGTACACCGTCATCAGCGGAATGGGGCCACATGCGCAGCGCGCTCTTCGGAAACCTGGACTCCCAGCAGGTGCCCGGCACCTTCGCCCTGCAGAACTCCAAGATGCTCGTCGTCCACCTGCCTCCGGAGGTGCTCGCCCGCCAGGGCTCCATGGTGGCCTTCCAGGGCCAGATGGACTTCAGCTACGAGGGCGGCGGCGTCGGCAAGATGTTCAAGAAGATGGTGACGGGTGAGGGCGCGCCGCTCATGCGCGTCACGGGGCAGGGCAGGTTGTTCCTCGCCGACAACGCCGACGACATCCACCTGTTCTATCTGGAGAACGAGGCACTCACCGTCAACGGCCGCAACCTGCTCGCCATGGACGCCCACCTCACCTGGGACATCCAGCGGGTGCAGGGCGCGGGCGTCGCGGCCGGCGGCCTGTTCAACATGACCCTCAAGGGCACCGGCTGGGTCGCGGTCACCGCGCACGGCACGCCCGTCCTGCTCGACGCCGCCCAGGCGCCGACCTACGCCGACGGCCAGTCGGCCGTGTGCTGGAGCGCCGGCCTGCACGTGGGCGTCAACCGGACCTTCAAGGCCGGCGCGCTGATCGGCCGGGGCAGCGGCGAGGCCATGCAGCTCGCCTTCCAGGGGCAGGGGTTCGTCCTGGTGCAGGCCAGCGAGGGCCCGCCGGTCATCCCCAGCCAGTGACCGGCCGGTCACCCACGGCGCCAAAGGCCGCTTCCGACGCTCCGGAAGCGGCCTTCGAGGTGGGTGGAGCTATGGGGATTCGAACCCCAGACCTCCTCCATGCCATGGAGGCGCGCTACCAACTGCGCCATAGCCCCTGGTCACCGCTTCGAGCCCGCTCGAAGACGGCGCTCGGGAAGCATATAGCCATCCGTACGAATCACCTAATCGACCGAGCCGGCCCGTACGGCCCTGGCCGTACGGGCGTGGTCAGACCTGCGTCTCGGGACGGTCGTCGCTGCTGACCGGCTCCGGCAGCGTGCCCGCGTTGTGCTCCAGCAGACGCCAGCCCTTGCGGCCCTCCTGCAGCACCGACCACGAGCAGTTGCCCAGCCCGCCGAGGGCGGGCCAGAGCTCCTCGGGCAGGCCGAGCAGCTCGCAGATGCCGAGCCGCAGCGCGGCGCCGTGCGAGACGACGACGAGCAGGCCGTCGTCGTCGATCTCGGCGGCCCAGCGGCGCATGGCGGCGCCGACCCGCGCGGCGACGTCGGCGACCTGTTCGCCGTCCGGCGCGTCCCACGCCACGTACTCCTCGGGCCAGCGGGCGGCGATCTCGTCGCGGGTCAGCCCCTCCCACTGACCGCCGCCCCGCTCGCGGAAGGCCTTGTCGACGGCCACGTCGAGGCCGACGAGCCGGCCGAGCGCGAGCGCGGTGTCGTTGGCGCGCCGCAGGTCGGAGGAGACGATGAGCGTCGGGCGCAAGGACGCCAGCAGTGAGGCCGCCCTGGCCGCCTGGGCCACGCCGGTCTCGTCCAGGGGGATGTCGGAATGCCCCTGGAACCTGTGCTCGACGTTCCACAACGTCTGCCCGTGCCGGAGGCAGACGATCCGCTTGCTCAACTGCGCGCTCGCTGGATGTTGGCCTGCAGCACGCTCTCCGGCAGGCCGATCGCCGGGCAGTCCTTCCACAGCCGCTCCAGGGCGTAGAAGGTGCGGTCCTCCTCGTGCTGGACGTGCACGACGATGTCGAGGTAGTCGAGGAGCACCCAGCGGCCCTCGCGCTCGCCCTCGCGGCGCACCGGCTTGGCGTCTGCCTCGGTGCGCAGCCGGTCCTCGATCTCGTCGACGATGGCGCGGACCTGACGGTCGTTGGTGGCGGAGCAGAGCAGGAAGGCGTCGGTGATGACGAGCTGCTCGCTCACGTCGTAGGCGAGGATGTCATCGGCCAGCTTGTCCGCCGCGGCCTCGGCGGCGATCCGGACGAGCTGGACGGCTCTGTCAGATGCGGTCACGGTGCGGGTCGGTCCTCCTGTGTCGGCAGTATGCCCAACCTTGAGCCTACCCTTTCCGGACGTCACTCCTCCGGGTCGCGGTACAGGCCGCGCTTGTTGATGTACTGCACGATGCCGTCCGGCACCAGATACCAGATCGGCTCGCCCATGGCCACGCGTTGCCTGCACTCCGAGGAGGAGATGGCCAGCGCCGGGATCTCCAGCAGCGTGACCTTGCCCTCGGGCAGTCCGGGGTCGTGCAGCGGGTGTCCGGGCCTGGTGCAGCCGACGAAGTGCGCCAGCTCGAACAGCAGGTCGGCGTTCTGCCAGGTGAGGATGGCGCCGAGGGCGTCGGCCCCGGTGATGAAGTACAGCTCCGTGTCGGGGCCGTGGACCTGCGCGATGTCGCGCAGGGTGTCGATGGTGAACGTCGGGCCGGGTCGGTCGATGTCCACCCGGCTCACCGAGAAGCGCGGGTTGGACGCGGTCGCGATCACCGTCATCAGGTAGCGGTCCTCGGGCGCCGACACCTCCCGCTCCGACTTCTGGTACGGCCGGCCCGTCGGCACGAAGACGACCTCGTCGAGCTGGAAGTGGTGTGCCACCTCACTGGCGGCCACCAGGTGACCGTGATGGATGGGGTCGAACGTGCCGCCCATGACACCCACACGCCGTTTCCCATCGACACCTGGGGCATTCATCATGAAACGGACCTTACGCGGAGGGCGTATCCCGCCCGACGGCACCCCCCGCCGCGATGCCCGCGCGTCTCTCCCGATGCAGACGTAGCATGCCGGGCATGACGACCACCCCGGACCGCAACCGCGTCCAACTGCCCGGCATCTCGTCCCGTGCCTACGAACACCCCGCAGACCGGTCCGCGCTGGTCGCTCTGCGTAAGTTGAGTGGGTTCGACACGGTTCTCAAGCAGATGTCAGGTCTCGTCAGCGAGCGGCGGTTGCGCCTGATGTACCTCGCGTCGGCCGTGCGCGTGAGCGAGACCCAGTTCCGCTCCCTCTACGACATGGGCCGCGACGCCGCCTACACACTCGACCTGCACCGCATCCCCGAGATCTACGTCCAGCAGGACCCGCAGGTGCAGGCCAAGGCCATCGGCTTCGACGACCCGTTCATCGTCGTGACCACCGGCCTGCTCAACCTGATGAACCAGGAGGAGCAGCGCTTCGTCATCGGCCACGAGACCTCGCACATCCTGTCGGGACACGCGGTCTACCGGACGATGCTCGACATCCTCACGCGCCTCGCCTCCCGCGTCGCCTGGATCCCCCTCGGCTACATCGGCCTGCGGGCGATCGTGGCGGGCCTGGAGGAGTGGTATCGCAAGTCGGAGCTGTCGTCCGACCGCGGCGGCCTGCTCACCGGCCAGGACCCGGAGGCGGCCAAGCGCGCGCTGATGAAGCTCGCCGGCGGCGACTACACCCACGAGATGAACATCGAGGCCTTCCTCGAGCAGTACAACGAGTACGACACCGCGGGCGACCTGCGCGACGGCTTCCTCAAGGTCCTCAACCTGCTCGGCACCACCCACCCGTTCGCCGTGGTGCGGGTCGCCGAGCTGGACAAGTGGCAGCGCAGCGGCGACTACGACCGCATCCTGGCCGGCGACTACCCGCGCCGCGAGGACGACGCCAACGCCAGGGTCACCGACGAGGTCAAGGCCGCGGCCGAGTCCTACCGGGCGTCATGGTCGCAGTCGCAGGACCCGTTCATCGGCGTGCTGCGCGATGTGGCCGAGGGCGCGGTCAACGCGGGCGAGCGCATCTTCAACCGCTTCTCCCGCCGCGACGGCGGCCAGGGCTGACCCGCCGGCCGGCGGGCGGCGTGCCCCCGGTCGGAGCAACCGAGCCGGAGCAGCCAAGTACGCGGCAAGAGTCAAAGCAGCAGGAGTCAGAGCAGCAGGGCGATGGCGCGCACGGCGGCCGCGCACAGGGCGACGAAGCCGCCCAGCACGGCCAGTGCGCGCAGCCTCTCCCGGCGCAGCCCCGGCAACCGCGCGCCGACCCGTTCGATCTCGCGGCCGGTGATCCCGCCGCACAGCATGCCGAACACCACGGCCGCGGCGGTCACCGGCGCGGGCTGCTGCCACCAGTCGGAGCCGATCTCGCCGCCGCCGGTCAGCCAGAGCGCCCCGCCCGCCGCCGCCGCGACGGGCACGCCCGGCCAGACCACCGCGCTCACGGCCGAGCCGGTCAGCGCGAACGGAAAGAGCAGCACCCGCAGCGCGATCCGCCACCGCCGCGACGGACGCTTCCTGACCAGCCAGTGACTCGTCCAGATGGTACGTGCCAGCACCACGAACACCGTCGTGATACCGATCGAGGCGATCGGCCACATCACTGACGCCACCACGCACGGCACGGCCAGCACGGCCAGCAGCAGCAGCGCGGCGCTCCCGGCCGGCAGCCCGCCGCCCTGCTCGGCACCGCCCCCGGTCGCGCTCCCGGCGGTGCGCCCGCCGCGCGACCGCGCCGTTCCGATCGCGGCCCGTGCCCGGACCCGCGCCGCTCCCTCGACCGCACGTGCCCGTGCCTTGGCATCCGTCCGGCCCCGCGGCGCCGGCACCGCGGCGCCCTCCACCGCGGACCGTGCCCGCGTGCCCTCCACCGCGGACCGTGCCCGCGTGCCCTCGACGGCCGAGCGCGCCCTCGGGGCCTCCGCGGCCGAGCGCGCTCTCGCGCCGTCTCCTGTGGCGCGGCCGCGCCCCGGCTCGGCCGCGGCCCGGCTCCTCGCGCTCTCCGCGCCCGCCCGGCCGCGCCCACCCTCACCACCGGCCCGGCCGCGCGTCACCTCCGCGGCGGCCCGGCTTCGCGGCGCGGGCACCTCGCCGTCACCGCCCTGCCGCCGGGCGCCGTCCGCGCCTGCCGCACGGCCACGGGGATCGGTCTCCCCGCCACCCGCCGCACGCCCGCGACCGCCCCCGTCCGTGCCCGCTCCCCCGCGACCCCGTACGCCCTCGGCCCCGGCCTCCCGCCCACGCCCGTCGACACCGGCACCAGCGCCCCGCCCACGCACCGCGCCCTCAGCACCACCCGCAGCAGCGCCCCGCCCACGCGCGACACCGTCTGTGGCGGCAGCGCCGCCACCCGTCGTGCGGCCGCGCGGATCGGTGTCCCCGGCCGCCCGGCCCCTGGGGGGCGCGTCGGCCCCTGCGCGTCCGCGCGCCAGGGCGTCACCGCCCGGCCTGGGCCGCGGCCCGGAGCCCCGGCTGTCCTCCCCCGCCGCCTTGCGCGGCGCCGGCGGCCTGGCGTCCTCACCGCCGCGCCCGCGCGCCTCGCCCGGACGGCCACGCGACTCACCGGTCCGTCCCCGCGCCTCACCCGGACGATCGCGCGTCTCCTCCGCGACCGGCGCCGCGAGCAGCCCGGCGGGCGCGGCGGAGGCGTCGGGCACCCCGGTCGCCTTGGCCAGTCTCGACAGCCGGTCGGCCAGCAGCGCCGCCGTGGGCCGCTTGGCCGGCTCGCGGTTGAGCGCCGCCCGCACGAGCGGCAGCAGCGCCACCGGCACGCCCTTGAGGTCGGCCTGCCCGTTCAGCACCGCGTACATCTGCGCCTCGGCCGTGCCCCGCCCGAACGCGGGCCGTCCCGTCGCCGCGAACGCCACCGTCGCCGCCCAGGCGTGGATGTCGGCCGGCGAGTCCACCTGCTCGTCGGCGAAGATCTCCGGCGCGGTGTAGCCGGGCGTGCCGAGGAACGTGCCCGTCATGGTCAGCCGGGTCGCGTCGAGCACCTGGGCGATGCCGAAGTCGATGAGCACCGGGCCGTCGGCGCCCATGATGATGTTGGCCGGCTTCAGGTCGCGATGGACCACCCCGGCCGCGTGGATGATGGCCAGCGCGGCGGCGATGCCCTGCGCGAGCTGCACGAGCCGCGGCAGGTCGAGCGGCCCGTCCTGGCGGACGCGGTCGAGCAGGGTGACGCCCTCGATGTTCTCCATCACGAGGTAGGGACGGTCGCAGTCGAGGTCCGCGTCGAGCACCTTGGCCACGTACGGGCTCTCCACCCGCCGGAGCGCACGAACTTCGCGCTCAAGCCGAATACGGGACGAATCATCCTGGGTGAGCTCGTGCAGGACCTTGAGCGCGACGCGCTCGCCGCGCCGGGAGCTGGCGAGGTAGACCTCGCCCATGCCGCCCCGGCCGAGCCGCTCGAGCAAGGCATACGGCCCGACCTTGCCGAGCTTGCTCACCGTCCCTCCCTGCTCGGCGTGCCCATAAGGGGCACAACCCTAGCGTCAGGGAGGCCCGTGGTGTCCGAGGCGCGCCGAAGGATTCATCGACGGGCGTTTTCGGACAGCATGGAATCCAGGCGGGTGGTGGGCTCGGCCGACAGGTCCCGGCGACCCGTCCTGCGCCAGCGGACGTGTCCGCGGCTCTCCAGCCACAACAGCAGGCGGTCGGCGCCGACGAGCACGGCCGCCGAGAAGGCCAGCGCGATGACGATCTCCATGCGTCCAGCCAAACCGGTCGCCGCCGCCCGGCCACGCCGACACGCCGCCGCCTGCCGTAATCAGGTCAGCAGGCTGACCCCCGGATGACCGTCCCCTCGGACGTGCGCAGGTGTCCCTCGCCGGTGTAGACCCACTTGGTCGAGGTCAGCTCCGGCAGCCCCATCGGCCCGCGGGCGTGCAGCTTCTGCGTGGAGATGCCGATCTCCGCGCCGAACCCGAACTCGCCCCCGTCGGTGAACCGGGTCGAGGCGTTGACCGCCACGGCCGCCGAGTCGACCAGCGACACGAACCTGCGGGCTGCCTGCTGGGACCCGGTGACGATCGCGTCGGTGTGTCCCGAGCCGTACCTCCTGATGTGCGCCACCGCGTCCTCCAGCGAGTCGACCACGGCCGCGGCGATGTCGAGCGAGAGGTATTCGGCGAGGTAGTCGTCCTCGGCGGCGGGCACGACGGCGTCGCCGTAGCCGGCGATCCGCTCGTCGCCGTGCACGGTCACGCCCGCCTCCCCGAGCGCCGCCAGCGCCTTGGGCACGAACCGGTCGGCGACGTCGGCGTGCACCAGGAACGTCTCGGCGGCGTTGCACACCGACGGCCGCTGCGCCTTGGCGTTGACCAGGATCTCGACGGCCAGGTCCACGTCCGCCTCGGCGTCGACGTACACGTGGCAGTTGCCCACCCCGGTCTCGATGACCGGCACGGTCGACTCCTCGACCACCGAGTTGATCAGCGAGGCCCCACCGCGCGGGATCAGCACGTCGACCAGCCCGCGCGCCCGCATCAGCTCCTTGACCGAGTCGCGGGTGAGCCCCGGCACGAGCTGCACGGCGCCCGCCGGCACCTCCGTCGCCGCCAGCGCGTCCTGCATGATCCGGACCAGCGCCGTGTTGGAGGAGTAGGCGCTGGACGAGCCGCGCAGCAGCACCGCGTTGCCGCTCTTGAGGCAGAGCGCCGCGGCGTCCACGGTGACGTTGGGGCGGCCCTCGTAGATGATGCCGATCACACCGAGCGGCACCCGGAGCTGGCGCAGCTCCAGCCCGTTGGGCAGCGTGCCGCCGCGCACCACCTCGCCGACCGGGTCGGGCAGGTCGGCCACCTGCCGCACGGCCTCGGCGATGGCCGCGATCCGGCCCTCGTCGAGCCGCAGCCGGTCGATCATCGCCTCGGCGGTGCCCTGCGCGCGGGCCTGCTCGACGTCTCCGGCGTTCGCCTCGATGATCTCAGCGGTGCCGGCGACCAGGGCGTCGGCGACGGCGCGCAACGCCCGGTCCTTGGGCGCCCGCGGCAGCGGGGCCAGCTCGGCGGCGGCCTCTCGTGCCGCGCGGGCGACCTTCAGGAACTCCTCGGACATCACATGCTCCTCGTCGTCGTGCCGCTCGCGGAGCGACGTCCTTCGCCGCCCCGCCCGTCTCACCGCCCGGCCACCGCCCGCCACGCGCCCGACCGCCGCCCGCCACGCGCCCGACCGCCGCCCGCCACGCGCCCGACCGCCGGCCCGCCACGCGGCCGGCCACCGCCCGCCACGCGCCTGGCGGCACCCGTAACGCGCCGTCAGGTCAGCTGTGGGCTTCCAGTATGACGATGTCGTCGCGATGGATCAGCTCACGTTCATATTCCGGACCGAGCTCGCTCGCCAGGTCCCGCGTGGACCGCCCCAGCAACCCGGGGATCTCCACCGCGTCGAAGTTGACCAGCCCCCGGGCGACCACCGCCCCCCGCGGCCCGCACAGGTCGACCGGGTCGCCCGCGGCGAAGTCACCCTCGACCGAGGTCACCCCGGCGGGCAGCAGCGACTTGCGCCGGTCCACGATCGCCTCGACCGCGCCGTCGTCCAGGTGCAGCCGCCCCCGCCCCGTCGTGGCGTGCGCCAGCCACAGCAGCCGGGTGCCGGGGTGTCGGCCGCCGGGGTGGAAGTAGGTGCCCACGTCGGCCCCGGCGAGCGCCTGCGCGGCGTGCGCGGCGGCGGTCAGCACGACGGGTATGCCGGCCCCGGTGGCGATCCGCGCGGCCTGAACCTTGGTGACCATCCCGCCCGTGCCGACTGCGGCGCCGTTGCGGCCCAGCTCGACGCCTTCGAGGTCCTCGGCGCCGCGGATCTCCGCCAGCCGTCGCGTGCCGGTGCGGCTCGGCGGCCCGTCGTACAGGGCGTCGACGTCGGACAGCAGCACGAGGGCGTCGGCGTGGATGAGGTGGGTGACCAGCGCGGCGAGCCGGTCGTTGTCGCCGAAGCGGATCTCGTCGGTGGCGACGGTGTCGTTCTCGTTGACGATCGGCATGATGCCGAGCTCCAGCAGCCGGTCGAGGGTCCGCTGGGCGTTGGCGTGGTGGGCGCGGCGCATCATGTCGTCGGCGGTGAGCAGCACCTGGCCGACGCGCAGCCCGTACCGGGCGAAGGAGGAGGTGTAGCGGGCGACGAGCACGCCCTGGCCGACGGACGCGGCGGCCTGCTGGGTGGCGAGGTCACGCGGGCGGGTGCTCAGCCTGAGCGGCCCGAGGCCCGCGGCGATCGCTCCGGAGGAGACCAGCACGATCTGCGTGCCGGTCAGCCGGCGCGCCGCCAGGACGTCGACCAGCGCGTCCACCCGGTCGACGTCGATCGTGCCCTGGGGCGTGGTGAGTGACGACGAGCCGACCTTGACGACGACCTTCGACGCTGCGCTGATCCGTTGCCGCACGACCGAAACCCTATCGCTCTTCCTACCCCAGCCGGCTGTCGGTGCCGCGCGGCCCCTGGTGCACGGACTCGGCGCTCAGCGTGGGCTGCCAGTCGAAGATGTAGCCGTCCTCCATGGAGCCGATGACGACCTCGGCTCCCGCGGTGGCGCCGGCCTTGACCAGCTCCTCCTCGATGCCGAGCCGTTCGAGCCGGTCGGCGAGGTAGCCGACGGCCTCGTCGTTGGTGAAGTCGGTCTGCCGGATCCACCGTTGGGGCTTCTCGCCGGTGACCTGGAACAGGTTGTCGTTGACCTTCCGCACGGTGAAGCCGGTCTCGCCGAGCTGCCTGGGCCTGATCACCAGGCGCGTGGGCTCCTCGACCGGCTTGGCGGCCCGCGCGGCGGCCACCCACTCGCCCATCGCGTAGGTCAGCTCGCGCAGCCCGGCGTGGGTGGCCGCGGAGATCGTGAAGACCCGTAGGCCCCGCTCCTCGAACTCGGGCCTGACGAGCTCGGCCAGCTCCTGCGCGTCGGGCACGTCCGCCTTGTTGAGCACCACCATCCGGGGGCGTCCCTCCAGCTTGCCGTACGCCTGGAGCTCCGTCTCGATCGCCTCGTAGTCGGTGACGGGGTCGCGGCCAGGCTCCATGGTGGCGCAGTCGATGACGTGCACCAGCATGTCGCAGCGCTCGACGTGGCGCAGGAACTCGTGCCCGAGGCCCTTGCCCTGGGAGGCTCCCGGGATCAGTCCCGGCACGTCGGCGACGGTGAACACCGTGTCGCCCGCGGTGACCACGCCGAGGTTGGGGATCAGCGTGGTGAACGGATAGTCGGCGATCTTGGGCCGGGCCGCGCTCAGCGCCGCGATCAGCGACGACTTCCCGGCACTGGGGAACCCGACGAGAGCCACGTCGGCGACGCTCTTGAGCTCCAGCACGATGTCGAGGCCGTCGCCCGGCTCGCCGAGCAGCGCGAACCCGGGCGCCTTGCGCTTGGCCGAGGCCAGCGCGGCGTTGCCCAGCCCGCCGTGGCCGCCCTTGGCGATCACGTAGCGGGTGCCCACCCCGACGAGGTCCACGAGCACCTCGCCGGTCTGGGCGTCCTTGACGACGGTGCCGTTGGGCACCGGCAGCACGACGTCCGCGCCGTTGGCGCCGTCACGGTTGGAGCCCTGGCCCTGCTTGCCGTTCTCCGCCTTGCGGTAGGGGCGGCGGTGGTAGTCGAGCAGGGTGGCGGTGTTGGGGTCCACCTCCAGGATCACGTCGCCGCCACGGCCGCCGTTGCCGCCGTCGGGGCCGCCGAGCGGCTTGAACTTCTCCCGATGGACAGAGGCGCAGCCGTTCCCCCCGCCACCGGCCATGACGTGCAGGGTGACCTGGTCCACGAAGTCCGGCATGCTTGCCTCTCCTCTGGCCCCCCGCAGGGGGCTGCTTCCTTCTCGACGACAGGGTGCCCGGCCTGTGCGGCCTGGGGCGCCCGGCGTCGCTCCTCTCACGGGCCCACGCACCGGGCGAACCCGCCCGGACACCAGCACGGAACGCCGCGATCCCGCGGAGGCAGAAACCCCCACAGAACACGCAAAGGGGCGGATCGACACCGATCCACCCCTGTGCCAACGCTTACCGGCGGCGGATTACTCCGCGACCGGGACGATGCTCACGGCCCGGCGGCCGCGCTTGAGGCCGAACTGCACGTGACCGGCGGTCAGCGCGAACAGCGTGTCATCGCCACCACGGCCGACGTTGTCGCCGGGGTGGAAGTGGGTGCCACGCTGACGGACGATGATCTCGCCCGCGTTGACCAGCTGGCCGCCGAAGCGCTTGACGCCCAGGCGCTGAGCGTTGGAGTCACGGCCGTTCCGGGTGGACGACGCGCCCTTCTTGTGTGCCATCTCTCAAACTCCCGATCAGGCCTGGTCGATACCGGTGATCTTCACCTGGGTGTACCGCTGGCGGTGACCCTGGCGCTTCTTGTAACCGGTCTTGTTCTTGTACTTGAGGATCCGGATCTTCGGGCCCTTGGTCTCGCCGAGGATCTCGGCGCTCACCATGAACTTGCCCGCCTCCGTGGTCACATCGCCGTCGTTGACGACGAGCACCGTCGGCAGCGAAATCGAAGAGCCGACCTCGCCGGCGACCTTGTCCACCTCGAGGACGTCACCGACGGAGACCTTCTGCTGCCTGCCGCCGCAACGAACGATCGCGTACACCGCGGAACCCTTCTACTGTCTACTGCTGCGATCTTCGGTCATCCCGGACGGGAGGACCGTTGACTGCCGAGTGCTGCGCCCGCACCCGCATGGTCTGGAACCAACGACCCGAGTGGGCGCGCCAACAGGGCACGTCACCTGACGCACCGATCCACTAGGTTACCGGATTAACGGTGTCCTAGGCGAACCGGACGGATCGTCGGACAGCCAGCCGAGACCACTCAGTGGTGCTACTCGGCGGACTTGGCTCGGCGAGAGCGTCGCCGCCCCCGGCCGGAAGTCTGACCGGCCTGGTCGTCCTCTGCGGGGACGTCATCAAGCGCACCGGTCACAGTATCACGACCGGCCGAGTCCTTCGCGGCGGAAACCTTGTCCGCCTTGTCGGAGGTCTTCTCGGCGACGGCCTTCTCGACCGCCATCTTGCCCTGCGTGCCCCGCGACTCGGACCTGGACTCCACCGGCTCGGTGGAGACGATGAGCCCGCGGCCGTTGCAGCACTCGCACGGCGTGGAGAAGGCCTCCAGCAGCCCCTGGCCGACCCGCTTACGCGTCATCTGCACCAGGCCCAGCGAGGTCACCTCGGCCACCTGGTGCTTGGTCCTGTCGCGCGCCAGGCACTCCAGCATCCGGCGCAGCACCAGGTCACGGTTGGACTCCAGCACCATGTCGATGAAGTCGATGACGATGATGCCGCCGATGTCGCGCAACCTGAGCTGGCGGACGATCTCCTCGGCCGCCTCCAGGTTGTTGCGGGTGACGGTCTCCTCCAGGTTGCCGCCCTGGCCGGTGAACTTGCCGGTGTTGACGTCGACGACGGTCATCGCCTCGGTCCGGTCGATCACCAGCGAGCCGCCGCTGGGCAGCCAGACCTTGCGCTCCATCGCCTTGGCGAGCTGCTCGTCGATCCGGTACGACTCGAACACGTCGCCCTGCTCGCCGTCCCACTTCGACAGGCGCTCGGTCAGGTGCGGCGCGACGTACTTGACGTACTCGTCGACCGTCTCCCAGGCGTCCTCACCCTGCACCACGAGCGAGCTGAAGTCCTCGTTGAAGACGTCGCGCACCACGCGGATGGTCAGGTCGGGCTCGGCCGAGAGCAGCTCCGGCGGGCTGGCCGACTTGGCCTTCTTCTGGATGTTCTCCCACTGCGCCGACAGGCGGGCGACATCGCGGGCCAGCTCGTCCTCCGAGGCGCCCTCGGCCGCCGTGCGCACGATGACGCCGGCGTTCTCGGGCATGACCTTCTTGAGGATGGTCTTGAGCCGCGTGCGTTCCTTGTCGGGCAGCTTGCGGCTGATGCCGGTCATCGAGCCGTCGGGCACGTAGACCAGGTAGCGGCCGGGCAGGCTGATCTGCGAGGTCAGCCGGGCGCCCTTGTGGCCGATCGGGTCCTTGGTGACCTGCACGAGGACCGACTGCCCGGACTTCAGCGCCGACTCGATGCGCTTGGGCTGGCCCTCCATCCCGGCCGTGTCGAAGTTGACCTCACCGGCGTACAGGACGGCGTTGCGGCCCTTGCCGATGTCGACGAACGCCGCCTCCATCGACGGGAGCACGTTCTGCACCTTGCCGAGGTAGACGTTGCCCACGTAGGACTGGCTCGCCTCGCGGTTGACGTAGTGCTCGACGAGCACGCCGTCCTCCAGCACCGCGATCTGCGTGCGGTCGCCCTGGCGGCGCACCACCATCATCCGGTCGACCGACTCGCGCCGGGCCAGGAACTCCGACTCGGTGATGATGGGCGGACGCCTGCGGCCCAGCTCGCGCCCTTCGCGGCGGCGCTGCTTCTTGGCCTCCAGACGGGTGGAGCCGCGCACGCTCTGCACGCCGTCGGCGGAGGTGTCGAGCGCGGCGGCGCGACCCGAGCGGGGCGCGCGGATGCGGACGACCGTGTTGGGCGGGTCGTCGGCGACCGGCTCGGCCCCCTCCTCGGAGCCGCGGCGACGGCGACGGCGACGGCGACGCGAGCTGGAGACCTCCTCTTCCTGGGTCTCCTCGGCCTGCTCCTCATCGCCGTCGTCGTCCTGCTCGTCGGAGTCGTCGGCCTCGTCACGCTCGCGCTGCTTGCCGCGCCCCCTGCCGCCGCGGCGGCGACGGCGACGGCGGCCGCCGCTCTCGTCCTCGTCCTGGTCGTCGGCGGTGTCGCGCTCGTCGTCGACGGGCTCGTCGACGGCCTCCTCGGCCTCCTCGACCTCCTCGACGGGCTCCGGCTCGACGCGCGCCGGCTTGGCGACGGGCTTGGCCTGGCTCGGGTCGGGCGCCTGGAACAGCGGCGCGAAGATGGCGGCCGGCCGCCGGATCGCGGCGCCGGGCTCGTCGTCCCTGCGCGTCGCCGACAGGCCGAACGGGTCGGCCAGCAGGCTCGGCCGGTCGAACTCCTCGTCGAGGTCCTCGCCCGCGGGCTCGTCGTCGAGCGGCTCGTCCTCGGGCAGCACCTCGATGATGTCGTCGGCCTCGGCGGCGGCCACCGGCTGCTCCTCGACGGGCTCCGGCTCGGCCTTCTTGCGCGTGCGGCGCCGCTTGACCGGCGCGACGCCCTCGTCGGCGGCCTGCTCGTCACCCGCGCCGGCGGCCGCCCGCGCCTCTGCCTGCGCAGCCTCGGCCTGCGCGGTCTCGACTGCGACGTCCTGCGTGGCGGTGTCCTGCGTGGCGGTGTCCTGCGTGGCGGTGTCCCGGCCGGTGGCGTCCTGGGCAATGGTGTCCTGGGTGACGGTCTCCGCAGCGGCGCCCTGGGCGGCCGGTGCGACCTGCCCTGGGTCCTGCGCGTCCGCCCCGCTCGCCGCCTGCTGCCCGCCGCCGGCGAGCTGCTGGGCGTCCTCCGCCTCCGCGGCCTTCTTGCTCGTACGGCGGCGCGACGTGGTCGCCGTCGACCTGGTGCGGGCGGCCCGCTTGGGCTTGTCCCCGGCAGCCTGCTCGGCGGCCCCGTCCGCCGCGTCGTCGGCGAGGCCCGCCTCGGCGGCCACCTGCGCCACGGCCCCGGACACAGCGTCGGACACGGCGTCGGCCACCGCTTCGGCCGCTGCGGCCTCGACCTGGCTCCGGGCGGCCGATCTCGTGGACTTCGCCGCGGTCACGGACGATCCGGCGGACTCCTCCACCGGCGCCGGCGACCCGGCGGGTCGCGACGCCCGGCGGCGGGCCGAACCCGCCGTCGAGGCCGCCTGCTCCCCCGTGATCACCTGACCACCCGTGCCCGCGGCGGGCGCCACGGTCACCGGGGCAGGCTCGTCGGGCACCTCGGGCGGCGGCCCGGCCGGCCGGCTGGCCCTGCGGCGCGGAGCCGCCGTTGACTGTTCTGTTGTTTCACCGTCAGGGCCAGTGGCCCCGGCGTTGGGCTCGTTCTCGAGCATGCGGGCGCTCTCCCGTCAGCTCCCGGGCGCGTCGCCGCGCCGCGCAGGAGCTCTCGTGTTTCGTTGTCCGCCCCCGCCCCCGTCAAGGGGCTTGGGCGCCAAGTCCTGTCAGCGGTCGCGCCTCGCTCTCGCAAGGCACTCCCTATCCGGCGACCTGCTCGCTCGCCTGTCCCGGGATGCCGCCGCGCGTAGTCTCGCGGTCAAGGCCGAACGGGTCGGCAAGCGCACCGGTGCTGGCGTCGAGCGGCCCCTGCGCCAGCCTGGTCACCTCTGGGGGGACCGGCGGCGCGAAGTCGGCCACAAGGCGCAGCCCCGTGAGCACGTCGTCGGGTCGAACGGCAGGCGTCATGTGCCGAACAACCATGCGCAGTATGACACACGACCGTCCGGGCACCTGAGCTGCGGTTCTGGCTGTCCCCTCGGGCGGCGTCCCCGCCACCGCGAGTCTCAGCACGGCCTCCCGCGCGTCGAAGCGGCGCGGGCCCTTCTTGGTGAGGCGCTCGACCTCCACGGCGCCCGCGGCGAGGAACTTCTCCACCGCGGCTCCGGCGAGTTCGGTATCGGCGCCAGGGAGGCGCACCTCCCACTCGGAGGCCTCCAGGCGGTCGGCCAGCCCTCCCGAGCCCGCCTCGACGACGTCGAGCACGTCGAGGCCGGGGGGCAGCGAGCCGTCCAGGTCGGCCCGGATCCGCTCCGGGTCGCACGGCGTCGTGACACCGAGCTCGAGGTATTCGGCTTCGCTGGCCACGCCGGTCGGCGCGGCGCCCGCGTAGGAGATCTTCGGGTGGGGCGAGAAACCCGCGCTGTAGGCCACCGGAATGCCGGCACGGCGGACCGCCCTCTCGACGGCCCGCGAGATGTCGCGGTGACTGGTGAAGCGCAGGCGGCCGCGCTTGGCGTAGCGCACACGCAGTCGCTGCACCGTCGGCGCGGGCGGTGGCCCATCAGGAACAGGTTTCAGAGCTTCGTCGTCCTTCCCGTGTCAAAGTGTCTTCGTTTCAGAATAAGCCGCCCCGCCGTCTGGTCGGCTCCGCACCTGTACGGCGAGACACCGCCCGCCCACCCAGCGGGGCTAGACGACCGTCAGCGGGAGGAGTTTGCGGCCCGTGGGCCCGATCTGGATCTCGGTGCCCATCGTCGGGCAGACGCCGCAGTCGTAGCAGGGCGTCCACCGGCAGTCCTCGACCTCGGCCCCGGACACGGCGTCCTGCCAGTCCTGCCACAGCCATTCGCGGTCGAGCCCGGCGTCGAGGTGGTCCCAGGGGAGCACCTCGTTCTCCTCGCGCTCGCGCACGGTGTACCAGTCGACGTCGACGCCGGCCTTCTCGGCGGCGGACATCCACCGCTCGTAGGAGAAGTGCTCGCTCCACCCGTCGAAACGCCCGCCGTCCTCCCAGACGGCGCGGATGACGGCGCCGACCCGCCGGTCGCCGCGCGACAGCAGTCCCTCGACGATGGAGGGCTTGCCGTCGTGGTAGCGGTAGCCGATGGCGCGGCCGTACTCCTTGTCGCCGCGCAGCGAGTCGCGCAGCGCCCTGAGCCGCCGGTCGACGGTCTCGTGGTCGGCCTGGCCGGCCCACTGGAACGGCGTGTGCGGCTTGGGCACGAACCCGCCGATGGACACGGTGCAGCGGATGTCACGCGAGCCGGTCGCCTCGCGGCCCGCCTTGATGACCTTCTTGGCCAGGTCGGCGATGCCGAGCACGTCCTCGTCGGTCTCGGTGGGCAGCCCGCACATGAAGTAGAGCTTCACCTGCCGCCAGCCCTGCGAGTAGGCGGTGGTGACGGTGCGGATGAGGTCTTCCTCGGTGACCATCTTGTTGATCACCTTGCGCATCCGCTCGGAGCCGCCCTCCGGCGCGAACGTCAGGCCGGAGCGCCGCCCGTTGCGGGAGAACTCGTTGGCCAGGTCGATGTTGAACGCGTCGACGCGGGTGGATGGGAGCGACAGCGAGGTGTTGGTGCCCTCGTAGCGGTCGGCCAGTCCCTTGGCCACGTCGCCGATCTCGGAGTGGTCGGCCGACGACAGCGACAGCAGGCCGACCTCGGTGAAACCGGACTCCTTGATGCCGTTGTCGACCATGGCGCCGATCGTGGTGATGGACCGCTCCCGCACCGGCCTGGTGATCATGCCGGCCTGGCAGAACCGGCAGCCGCGCGTGCAGCCGCGGAAGATCTCCACGCTGAACCGCTCGTGCACCGTCTCGGCCAGCGGCACCAGCGGCTTCTTCGGGTAGGGCCACTCGTCGAGGTCCATGACGGTGTGCTTGTGGATGCGCCACGGCACGCCCGGCCGGTTGGGGGCGACCCGCTTGATCCGGCCGTCGGGGTGGTGGTCGACGTCGTAGAACTTCGGCACGTAGACGCCGCCCGACTCGGCCAGCCGCATGAGCAGCTCGTCGCGGCCACCGGGCCTGCCCTCGGCCTTCCACTCGCGCACGACCTCGGTGACGGCGATCGCGATCTGCTCGCCGTCGCCGAGCACGGCCGCGTCGAGGAAGTCGGCGATCGGCTCGGGGTTGAACGCGGCGTGCCCGCCGGCCAGCACGATCGGGTCGTCGTCGCCGCGGTCTACGGCCAGCATCGGGATGCCGGCCAGGTCCAGCGCGGTCAGCATGTTGGTGTAGCCGAGCTCGGTGGAGAACGACAGGCCGAGCACGTCGAAGGCGCGCACCGGCCGGTGGGCGTCGACGGTGAACTGCGGCACCCCCTCGGCGCGCATGAGCGCCTCCAGGTCGGGCCACACGGCGTAGGTGCGCTCGGCGAGGGTCGCGGGCAGCTCGTTGAGGATCTCGTAGAGGATCGCGACGCCCTGGTTGGGCAGGCCGACCTCGTAGGCGTCGGGGTACATCAGCGCCCAGCGCACGTCGGCGGAGTCCCAGTCCTTCACGGTCGAGTTGAGCTCACCCCCCACGTACTGGATCGGCTTCTGCACCTTGGGCAGCAGCGCTTCCAGGCGGTGGAAAATCGACTCGACAGGCATATGTCAAGGGTAGCGGCGCGCGCAAGGTGGCGGTGACGCCCGCGTCACGTCAGGTGAACGACTGTTCGCGGATCCTGATGGACTGCAACAGGCCCACCGCGATGAGGTTGGCGAAGGTCGCCGTCCCCCCGTACGACACGAACGGCAGTGGCAACCCGGTGATCGGCATTATCCCGATCGTCATCCCGATGTTGATGAACGTCTGGAACGCGAACCAGCACACGATCGTCCCGGCCGCCAGCGTGCCGAACCGGTCGTCGCATCTGCGTGCGATCTTCAGCCCGCGCAGCAGCACCACCCCGAGCAGCAGCACGATCGTGACCGAGCCGAGGAAGCCGAACTCCTCCCCCGCCACCGTGAAGATGAAGTCGGTGTGCTGCTCGGGCACGAACCTGCCGGTCGTCTGCCCGCCCTCGAACAGTCCCTTGCCGAACACCTGCCCCGAGCCGATCGCGATCAGCGACTGGGTGCTGTTGTAGCCCACCCCCCGCGGGTCCACCCCCGGGTCCACGAACGCCGTGAACCGCGCCACCTGGTACGGCTCCAGCATCTGGAAGGCGAACACCGCGAACACCCCGGCCCCGGCCGCGAGTCCCAGCAGCGTGATCCACCGCTTGCGCACTCCGCTGATCACCAGGGCGCCGACCACGATGACGCCCAGCACCAGGGCGGTGCCGAGGTCGGGCTGCGCCATCACCAGCCCGATCGTCAGCGTCGCGACCACCAGGGCGATGACCACGTCGAGGTTGCGCGGCCGCTCGCCGCTGTCGGCCGGCTGGGCGAGCAGCATGGCCAGCATCAGCGTCAGCCCCAGCTTGGCGAACTCCGACGGCTGCACCGCGAAGCCGCCCCCGAGCAGGATCCACGAGTGCGACCCGTTGATCGTCGCGCCGAGCGGGGTGATCACCAGGATCAGCCCGATGATGCTCAGCAGGTACACCAGCGGAGCGTAGGCGCGCATCGCCCGGTGGTCGATCGCGGTCGTCACCACGAACAGTCCGGTCCCGATGAGCAGGTTCAGCACGTGCTTCTTGACCAGCCCTGTGGCGCCGGGCGCCCACGTCCGGGTGGACGACCACACCAGCAGCGTGCCGATGACGCACAGCGCGGCGACCGCGACCAGCAGCACCCCGTCCAGCCGCCACAGCGGCGACTGCGCGCCGACCGCCCGCCGGGCGAACGACCGCCGTCCCCGCGTGACCGCGCCGTCGATCATCCGCGCGCCACCGTCCCGTCGGGCCTGAACGTCGGCAGCGTGCTGACGGGCTTGCCGCCCGGCAGCACGGCGGGCCGCTTGATGCCGTAGATCCCCTCGTAGATCTCCCGTACGGCCGGCGCCGCCGCCTGGGACCCCATCCCGCCCTGCGAGATCATGGCGACCACCACGAAACGCGGGTTCTTCGTCGGCGCGAACGACGCGAACCAGGAGGTGTCGGCCTTCCCCCACACCTCGGCCGTGCCGGTCTTGCCGCCGATGCGCACCTCGTCCATCGGGAACCCGCTGAACGCCCCCGCCGCGGTGCCGTCGGAGGCGACCTCGCTGAGCGCGTTCTTGATGTAGACACGCTCCTTCTCGCTGACCGGCAGCCTGCCGACGACCGGCACGTCGTACGTCTCGACCACCGTGCCGTCGGGCCGCACCCGCGCCCACCCGATGCGCGGGCTGCGCAGCTTGCCGTCGCTCACCAGCGCCGCGTACGCGCGGGCCAGTTGCAGCGGCGTCACGAGCACGTCACCCTGGCCGATGGAGAAGTTGGCCGAGTCGCCGGGCCGCAGCACGAACCCCTCGGTGCAGTTCTCGTGGGCCAGCCGCTTGAGGAAATCCGCCCGCGCCCGGTCGGTCACCTCGGGATAGCCGGTCTGCGCCCGCTTGCAGTTGGTGGCGCTGGTCAGCGTCCACATCTCCTTCTTCCAGGCCCGGTCGGGGATCCGCCCGGCCGACTCGCCGGGCAGGTCGACGCCTGTCGGGCTGCCGAACCCGAAACCCCTGGCGGTGTTGGCGAAGACCTCCTTGGCCGTCTTCTTCGGGCTGCGCCCGCCGTCACGCAGGTACTGCTCGTAGGCCGCCCGGTAGAAGATCGTGTCGCACGACCTGACCAGCGCCGTGTGCAGGGTGAGCGTGCCGAGCCCGATGCCGCGGAAGTTGTTGAACGCCCGGTCGCCCACCATGTAGGAGCCGGGGCAGCCGTACGTGCCGTCGATGGGGTAGCCGGCCCGCAGCATCGCCGCCACCGACGACACCTTGAACGTCGATCCCGGCGCGAACTGCCCGTTGATGGCGCGCGACACCAGCGGCTTGCCGGACTTCTCCGACATCAGACGCTGGTAGGCGCCCGCGGTGATGCCGCCGGCCCAGATCCCCGGGTCGTACCCGGGCGCGCTGGACAGCGCCAGCACCCGCCCGGTCCGCGCGTCGAGCACGACGGCGGCGCCGCCGTCGGCCTTCGGCGCGCGCTCCATCGCCCGGTGCAGGGCCCGCTCGGTGACCTCCTGCAGTCCCGCGTCGATGCTGGTGATCAGGTGGTCGCCGCTGACCGGCCGCACCTCCTGCTCCAGCCCGATGGGCTTGCCCATCCGGTCGACCTGCACCCGGCGCTGCCCGGACTTGCCGCGCAGCGCCTCGTCGTAGACCTGTTCGAGGCCGTCGCGCCCGGCCAGGTCGACACCGGAGTAGGCGGCCTTCAACCCTTCGCGCTTCTCCAGCTCGGCCTCGGTGACCGGCTGCAGGTAGCCGAGCATCTGCGCGCCGGCCTGGCCGAGGGGGTACTGCCTGACCGACTGGATCTCGGCGGTGATGCCGGGGAACTCCTCCTGGCGCTCCAGGATCTGCAGCGCCTCGCGGGTACCGGCCTTCTCCTCGATCGGCACCGGCTGGTACGGCGATCCGGTCCAGCACGGCTGCGACACCGTCGGCCCGCACGGCCTGATCCGCTGCTGCAGCTCCCTGAGCGGCTTGCCCAGCACCGCGCCGAGTTTGCGCAGCACACCCACGCCGCCGTCGGGGGTGCGCGACAGCGTCGTCCGGTCGACGGACACGACCAGCGAGGTGTGGTTGCGGACCAGCGGACGCCCGGAGGAGTCGAGGATCTGTCCCCGCACCGCGGGCACGATCACCGTCCGCGTCCGCGTCTCGGCCGCCCTGGTCACGAACTCCTGCCCGCGCACCACCTGCACCTGCCACAGCCGCACGGCGAGCACCACCAGCAGCGTCAGGACCAGGACATGCAGGATGAACAGCCGGGTCCTGATTCTGATCATGTCGCGTACCCCGCCCGCATCGTCCGGCCCGACAGCCACATCACGACCGGCGAGAGCAGCAGCGTGTAGGCGATCGTGAGCGGCACCTGCTCGGTCAGCGTGGCCACCGTCACCCGCGGGTCGGAGATCAGCCCGCCCAGCCCGGCCGCCAGCAGCGGAGCCAGGATCACGCATGCCATGACGGTGGTGACCGCGTTGCCGCCCAGCCCCCGCCCCGCCAGGTAGCCGACGATCGCCAGCACGAACGCGTACTGCCCCAGCAGGTGCGCCGTGGGCGGCATCACGTCGGCCAGCAGTCCCGCGCCGAACCCGATCACGGCGCCGGCCGCCGGCCCCCGCGCCATGGCCACCCCGACCACGGCCAGCACCACCAGGTCCGGCGTCACCCCGCCCGGCAGCGGCATCCGGTTGACCACCATGACCTGCACCAGCACCGTGGCCAGCACGATCAGCACGCCGGTCATCGCCCTCCCTCCCCGCGCGACGCCCGCCCGCCGTGCGCGGCGGGCCTGACGGTGTCCTCGGAGCCGCGGGCCGGCGGCCGCGCCGCGCCCGCGTCACGTGTCGCGGAGCGCGGCCGGGCCCGTCCGACGTCCTCGCTGCCGCGCTCGGCGGGCCTGACGGCCGCCCGTACGGAGGGACGGGCCGCAGGTTGGGCCGAGGGCCGAACCGAGGGCCGCGCCACAGGACGGGTCGAGGGCCGCGCCACAGGACGGGCCGAGGGACGGGCGGCGGGACGGGCGGCCTGCTGCTCGGCGGCCGGCCCCCGGACCGCTCTCGTCGAGTCACGTCCCGGTGCCACCCCCGCCCCCACCGGCTCGCGACCGCCGCTCTCCCGCCCGGTCGGGGCGTCCGGGCTCCGCGGCCCGTCACCCCGCTCCCCCTCCGCCGGCGCGTCCGGCGCCCCCGACGGGACGCCCGGCCGTACGGACGGCTGCCCGGACGGCTGCCCGGACGGCTGCACGGGTGGCTGCACGGGCGGCTGCACGCGCGGGCCGGTGCCGGGCCGCCGGCCGCGGGTGGGACGCAGCGCGGCGTCACGCGCGTCACGTTCCGGCGGGACCACACCTCGTTTGGGCGGGCGCGCGGTGTCGGCCAACTGCTTCTTCGGGTCGGGTTTGGGCGGCAGGACGGCGTCGCGCGGGTCACGCGCGGGCGCCCGCACCACCACGCCCACCACGTCCAGCGCGGTCAGATCGGCGTACGGCCTGGCGAATGCGACCCGCGTCAGCTCGCCGGGCGTCGCCTCCACCCGCTCGATCACCCCGATCGGCACCCCCGGCACGTACGGCCGGCCGTGCTGCGATCCGAAGCTGACGATGCGCCCGCCGGGCGCGAGCGGCGCCGACGCGTCGAGCAGCTTGAACCTCAGGAGCCGCCCGTTCTCGCCCACGCCGTGGACCACGCCGATCTCCTGACCGCCCTCCAGCCTGGCCCCCGTGGCCGAGCCCCGGTCACTGATGAGCACGGCCGTCGCGGTGTCGTCGGTCGCGCTGATGACGCGGCCGATCAGCCCGTCGCCGTTCAGCACGGTCATCTCGGGACGGACTCCGTCGGCGGCGCCGGCGTCGATCTGGATGGCCTCCTCGAATCCGGGGCTGCCGCGCCGGGCGATCACGTTGGCCGTCACCACCTTGTAGCCGCCCCTCCCGGCCAGCCCGAGCATCCGCTTGAGCTGCTCGGAACGGGCGGTGTCGAGCTCCTTGGCGATGAGGGCGGTCCGCAGCCGGGCGTTCTCCCGCTCCAGGCGTTCGATCTCCTCGTGGGCGCTCGGAGCGTTCGCGATGGCCCGGAGGAAGTCGCCGAGCGGGCGCGTCACCGACCCGGCGGTCTGCTCCACCGTGCCGAAGATCCAGGTGCCGGCCGCGCGCAGCGACCCGAATGGCGAGGCCGCGCCCAGGCGGTGGTCGACCGTGAGGATCACCAGGGCGGCCGTCAGCAGGATGCCGAGGGTCAGCCTGGCGCGGCGTGAGTCCCTCATCAGTGCCGCGACTCCGGCACGAGGACCTGCTGCAGCGCCTCGAACTCCTCGACGCATCTGCCCGAGCCCAGCGCCACCGAGTCGAGGGCGTTCTCGACCAGGTGGACGGGCATGCCGGTCTCGGCCTTGATCCGTTCGTCCATGCCTTTGAGCAGCGCGCCGCCGCCCGTCAGCGCGATGCCGCGGTCCATCAGGTCGCCCGAGAGCTCGGGCGGGCACCGGTCGAGCGTGGCCTTGACGGCGTCCACGATGGTGTTGACCGGCTCCTCGGTGGCCCTGCGGATCTCCGCCGCCGACACCACGACCGTCTTGGGCAGACCGGTCACCAGGTCACGGCCGCGGATCTCGGCGTGCGCCTCCTCGCCGGTGGACCACGCCGAGCCGATCGCCATCTTGATCTCCTCGGCGGTGCGCTCGCCCAGCATCAGCGAGAACTCCTTCTTGGCGAACGTGATCACCGCCTGGTCGAGCTCGTCGCCGCCGATCCTGATCGACTGGCTGGTCACCACCCCGCCCATCGAGATGATCGCCACCTCGGTGGTGCCGCCGCCGATGTCGACCACCATGTTGCCGGTGGGCTCGTGCACCGGCAGCCCAGCGCCGATCGCCGCGGCCATCGGCTCCTCGACGATGTAGACCTTGCGCGCCCCCGCCTGGTAGCCGGCCTCCTTCACCGCCCGCTGCTCGACACTCGTGATGCCGCTCGGCACGGCGATGATCACCCGAGGCTTCGCGAAATGGCGCCGCCGGTGCACCCGCTGGATGAAGTAGCGCAGCATCCGCTCGGTCACGTCGAAGTCGGCGATCACACCGTCCTTGAGCGGCCTGACGGCCACGATGTTGCCCGGCGTGCGGCCGATCATCCGCTTGGCCTCGATGCCGACTGCCACGATCTTGCCGGTGGAGGTGTTGATGGCGACGACGGACGGCTCGTTGAGCACGATGCCGCGGCCCCGCACGTACACCAGCGTGTTGGCGGTGCCGAGGTCAACGGCCATGTCACGGCCGAGAAACGCGAGCTTGCTGCCCATGGGGAACGGAGCCTTCCGTGTCGTACGCCTTTGACTACGGACCGAATTCGAATCGTAACGTGACGTACCCACCAGGACCCGCAATGAGCCCACGCGCCCCTCAAAAATCCTGCCGCCTCTGCGCCAAGCCCCTTTTGCCCGAAATGCGGGCTGAAGCATGATGCCCGCCGGGCGCGTACGGCCAGGCGGGCATCAAGGGCGGCGCGGCGGGCGAACCCGCGCGACGGACGCGAGACTAGAAGCGGTCCGGGAAGAAGATCTTGATCTCCCGGGCGGCGGACTCGGGCGAGTCGGAGCCGTGGACGACGTTCTCGCCGATCTCCAGGGCGTGGTCGCCGCGGATGGTGCCGGGAGCCGACTTCACCGGGTCGGTGAGCCCGGCCAGTGCGCGGAATGCCTCCACGGCACGCGGGCCCTCGAGCACCAGGGCGACGAGCGGGCCCGAGGTGATGAACTCGACCAGCTCGCCGAAGAACGGCCGCTCGGAGTGCTCGGCGTAGTGCGCCTTGGCCGTGTCGACATCGAGGGTGCGCAGGTCCATCGCCACGACCTTGAGGCCCTTGCGCTCCACGCGGGCGATCACGTCACCGATGAGGCCGCGCTTCACCCCGTCGGGCTTGATCAGGACAAGAGTGCGCTCGGACACTTGAGGTTCTCCTTCGAACGGGTCTGGGGTCGCGGATGCGGCTACGCGCGCCGGGGAGCCTCCGTCTCGGGCGGCCGGGAACGGCTCTGCGCCTCGGAGCGCCTCGATCGCCGTAGCTGCGGCTCAGCTTACCGCCCCGCGGCCGTCGGCCCGCTTGTGCGGCCTCAGACCCTCCTGACGCCCGTACGGCACACGTCCGACGCGACCCCGCGCCTACGCCGTCCCCGTGTCCTCGGGAGAGCCCGCCTGCGGCGGAACCGGCGGAACCGGCGGCACGGGCGGAACCCGTGGGACAGGCGGAACGGGCGGCGGGCCTGACGGAACGCGTGGAACAGGCCCGGTGTCGTCTCCCGACCTACCGCCCTCCTCCGCCGCCCGCTGCGGACCCGCCCCCAGCGGCCCGGTATCCCCCGGCCCGCCCTCGGCGGTGTCCCCTCGCACGCCGGCATCCTCCTCGGCCACGCCCCCACGCCGGGCCAGCAGCGCGGCGAACACGATGACCGCCACCACGAGGAACCCGCCGATCAACGCCCACAGGTGCAGCGCGTCCACGAACCTGTCCACCAGTTCCTGTGGCGCCCTGACCCCCTGCAGCATGGCCATCTGCACCCCTGTGCCCAGCAGGTAGCCCGCGAGCACCCCGGGGAAGCACAACGCCACACCGAACATCGCCGCCCCGAAACCGGCCGCGCGCAGCGCCGCCGTGAGCGCCACGGCGGCCCCCACGGCGAGCAGCGTGAACGGCACGACCAGCACCAGCCCGTCGGGGTCGGGCACGAGGACCCGCACGGATCCGAGCCCGAGCACCATCGCCAGCAGGCCCAGCGACGTCAACCGCCGTCCGCCGTCCGCCGCGAACAGGCACACCAGCACGGCGGCGGCCACGGCCAGCAGCCCCGCCACGCCGAACGGGATCCACAACCCCTTCAGCCCCGGCCCGCCGAGCCCGCCCATCTCGACGTACGTCACCTGGGCGATGCTGGGCAGCAGCACCACTCCGACGGCCACCATGGTGCAGGCGAGCGTGCGCCCTTCGGCCGTGCCGACGGACGCGAGCGCGAGCAGCGCCACCACGGCAAGCACCGCCACGAGGATCACCACGTTGGCCTGCCAGTCCTGGCTCGCGGTGCTGATCGCCGCGACCGCGATGCCCACCGCGGGCACGGCCGCGAGCAGGAGACGGTTGCGCTCGCGCGGCTCGGGCCGCGGGGCCGGCTTGCGGTCCCGCAGCAGCCAGACCACGAGGTACGCGGCGGCGAGGGCAAGCGCGATGCCGCTCACCATGGGGTACGGCTGGAGCGTCACCTTCCAGTCGTTCACGCCGTCGAGCGGCCACAGCGCCAGCGCCTGGGCGCCCACAAGACTGAGGGCGAGCACCCCCGCCCACAGGGCGCGCAGCAGCGGCGGGCGCTCCCACACGGCGACCAGCGTGGCGGGCACGAGCAGCCCGGCGCCGATGCCGTGGAGCACGCGCATGACGCCGACGAGGAACGTCGAGGCGGCGTACCCGCCCGAGGCGTCGGCCAGCGCGAGCAGCAACAGCCCCGCTGTCACGAGGTGGGGCGCCTTCACCCGGCCCAGCGCCACCGCGGCCAGCGGCACGGTCAGCATCATCGCCGGCAGGGCGAGGCCGTGCGCGCGCATGAGACCGAGCCGGTCGAAACCGTCGGGGAGCAGGTCTCCGACGACGGAGACGGTGTTGGGGATCGAGACGATCGCCAGGGGCAGCGCCGCCACGACGAGCAGCGCGAGCACGGTGTCGAGCAGCCAGGGAAGCCTGACGCTCTCGGCGGGTCCCGTGGCTGACTGGTTCGGGGACCGCTGAATCGGGGGGACGGCCATGTTCGCCGACTTTAGCGGGAAGTCACGCCCTCGACACGGCGAGCGACGAATATCGCCGTGATCCACAATGCCGCGAAGATCGTTCCGAGGAGGAACATGGCGGGCACCAGGAACCCCGTGGCGATCGCCAGCACCTGGGCGAGCGTGCCGAGAACGTACCCGACCGGCTTCTTCAGCAGCCCGGCCGACACGACGCACAGCACCGCGAGCCCGGCGCCGGCGCACACGGCCAGCACGGGCCGCACCCCGCCCACGGCGATCGCGACGGGGATGGTCAGCGCGGCGACGATGGACTCCATGCCGAGCACGCTTGCTCCGAGCCTGCGCATGCCCGGAGTGACCTGGAACCCCATCAGGCGCCCTCCCCCGTGAGCAGGTGGCGGGCGTCGCCGGCGGTCACCACCGAACCGGTGATGAACACCCCCGTGCCACTGAACTCGCCCTCCGCGTCCGCTGCCGCGATGCCTCTGTCGATGGCCTCGTCCAGCCGCTCGACGGCGTGCACCCGGTCCTCGCCGAAGATCGGCCCGGCCAGCTCGGCGAGCTCCTCCGCGGTCATCGACCGGGGGGAGGAGTTGCGGGTCACGATCACCTCGTCGAGGATGGGCTCCAGGAGCTCCAGCAGCCCTTCGACGTCCTTGTCGCCCATCGCGGCGACGACGCCGACCACCTTGGCGAAGTCGAACGCCTCGTGCAGCGCCTCGATCGTGGCCTGCATGCCGCCGGGATTGTGCGCGGCGTCGACCACCACCGTCGGGTTGCGCCGCACCACCTCCAGGCGCCCCGGCGACGAAGCCTGCGCGAAAGCCTGGCGCACCAGATCGGCGTCGAGCGGTTCGTCGCCGCCCGTCAGCGCCTCCACAGCGGCCAGCGCGGTGACGGCGTTGCTCGCCTGGTGCGCGCCGTACAGCGGCAGGTAGACGTCGTCGTACACGCCCTTGAGCCCGCGCAGCGTCAGCAACTGGCCGCCCATCGCCACCTCGCGGGCGAGCACGCCGAACTCCAGCCCTTCACGGGCGACCACCGCGCCGACGTCCGCGGCGCGGCGCATCAGCACCTCGGCGGCCTCCAGCTCCTGCTGGCCAAGCACGGCGGTGGCGCCCGGCTTGATGATGCCCGCCTTCTCGCCCGCGATGCTCGGGATGTCGGGCCCGAGCCGGTCGGTGTGGTCGAGCGAGACAGGAGTGATCACGGCCACCGTGCCGTCGGCGACGTTCGTCGCGTCCCAGGAGCCGCCCATACCGGCCTCCACGACGGCGACGTCGATCGGCGTGTCGGCGAACGCGGCGAAGGCCATGGCCGTCAGCAGCTCGAAGAACTGGATGCGGCGGCCCTGCGTGTCGGCCAACTCGACGTACGGGATGATCTCCTCGTACACCTGCGCGAAGCGCTCCTCGCTGAGCGGCTCGCCGTCCACGGTGATGCGCTCGCGCATCGAGACCAGGTGCGGGCTGGTGAAGCGGCCCACCCGCAGGTTGCGCTCCCTCAGCAGCGCCTCGGTGAGCCGGGCCGTGCTCGTCTTGCCGTTGGTGCCGGCTATGTGAATGACCGGGTACGCCCGCTGCGGCGAGCCGAGCAGATCCATGAGAGCCGCGATCCTGTCGAGCGTCGGCTCGAAGTCCCACTCGACGCCACGCTCCATGATCGCGCGTTCAACCGCACGATAGTCCACATCACAACCCTACTGACCCGCCGCGACCGGTCCGGCCCGGGGGCCCAGGCCCACATAGAAAAAGGGGCCCCACCCGAAGGTGAAGCCCCAATTCCCTCAACAAAAATTGTCCGGCGGTGACCTACTCTCCCACACCCTCCCGAGTGCAGTACCATCGGCGCTGAGAAGCTTAACTTCCGGGTTCGGAATGTAACCGGGTGTTTCCTTCCCGCCATAACCGCCGTAACCCTATGAAACAAACAAACAAAACTGTTTGCTGTCTCAGAATTGCCTAGTGGACGCAAGCAAGAACCTTGTGGTCAAGTCCTCGGCCTATTAGTACCGGTCAGCTCCACACGTTACCGTGCTTCCACCTCCGGCCTATCAACCCGGTCGTCTACCGGGAGCC
>NZ_JBIDCC010000013.1:0-272382 GCF_043204415.1 Nonomuraea sp. NPDC047897
GCTACGAGCGCCGCGCCGACCACTTCGCGTCCTTCGTCGCCATCGCCGCAGCGCTCATTTGCTACCGCCGACTCGCCAAATGAGACGACGTCTTAGACGGGCCCCTCCCAGGGGTCGAGCCCTTCCCGGACCTCCGCGAAGGCGCCGTGGGGCTCCCCATGTCTTCAGAGCGACTGTGGCTGGTCGTCTTCCGGCGGCGGAACGTCAGCCCATCGCCGTCAGCGTGTCACGCAACCGGCGCAGGTCCCGCATGCGGGCCTCGTACGTCGCCCCGACCACCACGAGCAGCAGCCCACCCAGCGCGATCGGCACCCAGTTCGGCACCGTGAGGAGCAGCTCGGACACGTACGGGGCCAGTTCCCGCACCGCGACCCCGGCGACCGCGACGGCTCCCATCACGGTGGGGGCCTGGAGCCGGAGCCGGGCCCCGGCGAGCAGCACCGCCAGCGCCAGCAGGCCGAGCGCCAGCGACCGCCGCCATTCCGTGTCCGCGTACACCGCCACCAGGCTGGGCAGCATCGTGAAGGACAGGCCGGCGCCGTAGGCCGCCCAGGACGAGAGCGGCGCGCCGCGCCGCCGTCGCCACCAGCCGGAGCCCAGCAGGACCAGCGAGCACGGCGCCGTGTACGCCTCCACGACGGTGACCTCGTCCACCGCCAGCCGCAGCCACGAGGCCAGCAACAGCAGCGTCGCGCCGGCGTACCTGAGGCCGTTCGCGCCGCCTCGGCCGGCCGGATCGGCCCACAGCGACGTGAGCAGCACCAGCACCCCGGCCACGGCGAATCCCAGGCTCGCCGCGACCAGGACGCGCAGGCCCAGGGAGAACCCCACCGCCACGGCCTCCAGCCCGAGGAACAGCGCGGCGAAGCCCAGTCCCCAGATACGGAGCCCTTTCATCCTGGCCAGCAGCGCCATGGCGGCCGCGGCCGACGCCAGGATCGGCAGCACTGTCAGCGTCGCGGGTTCGCTGCCGAACGCGTACGCCGCCGCCCGTACCGAGAACGGACCGGCGACGAGCGCGCATGCCGTCGCCCACCAGGGCGCCCGGCCCAGTGCGGCGGCCACCGCGAGCGTGACGGCCAGCACCGCCTGCACCGCCACCGCGGCCGGATAGGGCATCCCGAAGGCTTGTGGGGCCACCGCGACCATGAGGGCCCCGCACACCAGCGCCCCGGACACCAGCGCCCGCGACGCCAGCGCACCGGACGCCGCCGCCTTCATCGGCCGTGCGCCGGCGCCGCTGGCAGCCGCCGTCTTCGTCGGCCGCCCGCCGGTGCCACGCGCGGCCGCCGCCAGGAGGCCGGCTGCCACCGCGCCCAGCGCCACCACGTCCGCCGGCGAGACCAGCTCGAACGGCTGCCACATCCGCCCGTGCCACGTGCCCGTCCAGAGCATGTCCAGCCAGGCGAGCGGCGCCACCAGCGTGACCACGAGCCGGGGCAGCAGCGTCAGCGTGGTCAGCAGCGCCACCAGCCCCCCGGTGGCCATGCCCGCCAGCTGTACCTTCCGCCAGGGCAGCCAGGTGGCCGCGAGCCCGACGGCGAGCGCGGGGACGAGGTACGCCAGCGGACGCCAGTCCGTGCCGGCGCCGTTCAGCGCGGGCTGCGTCAGCGCGGCCGGCACGGCGATCAGGGTGAGCGCGGTTCCGACGGTGACGGCGGCGGCCCAGATCTGCCCCTCGGCCTTGCCCGGACGGGCCAGCAGCCACGTCACGAACCCGCCGAGCAGAGCCAGCGCGACCAGCGGCGCCGATCTGACCAGGGCCTCACCGACGGACTGGGACCCGAGCGCGTGCACCGCGCCGCCCAGCAGGGCGAGCGTCGCGACCCCGCTGCCCGCCAGGGCGGACGTCACCCGCACCGCTCCCCGGCCATGGCGGACCAGGGCGACGTCCAGCGCCGCCGTGGCCACCAGCATGGCCACCAGCCAGGTCGCCGACCAGTCGCCGGTCAGCAGGGGCAGGACCGGCTGCGCCAGCACCACGGCGACCGGAGCGGGTCCGCGAAGCCGGGTCACCCGCGCATAGGCCGCCAGGACGAGGGCGGTGAGCCCGAGCATCCCGGCCGTGTAGTGCAACGCGTCGAGGGCGTCGACCCCGAGCAGTCCCACCCGCCTGGCCGCGTAGCCGTCCAGCAGCAGCAGCGCGACCGCGAACCCGGCCATGGTCTCGGCCGACGCGGTGAGCATGCGCCGGATCAGCACGACCGGTGCCAGCATGACCAGTACGGTGACGACGGCCAGCACGGCAGCGCGCCCGCCGATGCCCAGCAGTCCCCAGCTCACCACGGTGAACGTCACCGCTGCCACCGTCAGCAGCAGGCCACCGAGGATGAGCAGGACGTTCCTCGCGGCGCCGGTGGAGACCTCCCGCGTCGGGGCGCCGGGCCCCGTGGCTCCGGCCGCCATCGCCGGGTACGGCGGCAGCGCACCCGCGGGCCCCTGACCCATCGCGCCCGCACCCGCAGGTCCCGGACCAGCCGCGGCCGTGCCTGCCGCCATCCGAGTCGTCGCGCCGGCGCGCAGGACGCCGAGCAGTTCCGTGCGGCGGGCATGCAGCCGCGCCTGCTGATCCCTCAGCCCGGCGAGGGCCTGGTCCACCTGCCAGAGCTCCTGCGCGGCGGGTCCCCGCAGGGGCAACGCGCACCTCGGGCACCTGGCCACCGGCTCCGGAGCCCCGGTCCCCGCGCTGGCCAACAACGCCCCACAATCAGGACATTTCACGCTTCGGTGCACCGATACCCGCCTTAACCCGTCGAGACCCCCATACTTCACCGCGACCCACTTGCGAACCACTGTCATCCCGAATCACGGGGACCGGTCACGACCTTGTCGGCCGCCGCCCACCACCTGCGACCGCTCCCCGCACTCACCGTCGAACCTGCCTCACGGGAGCATCATCAAGATCGCAAAATGGAAAATTCCCGATGAATGGTGCCCGACTGGTGAAAATACCGATTTCGTCCGGCGGCATGACGGAGGAATGGCGGCATGGCAAAGTGGATCGGAACGAAAGTGAGACTGTCTGGGTGCGGACGGCGTACAACTTCGGTGGGAGGTCAGCATGGCTACTCGTGCCGAGTTGGTGGACGCGCTGCGCCGCGCCCAGGAGTTGTCGGACCAGCACTGGCATTCCCTGGACCGGCCGCTGCTGCAGATGGCGAGCGGTCGGACGTGGACGGGGCCGACCGCCGACAGGTTCGCCGGCGACCTGACGCACCAGCGCGCCGAGCTGTGGCGCGGGCTGCGTGGAGTCATCGACCACCTCCACGAGACCATCTCGCACCTCACCACGATGGGGCCACGAGACGAATGACTTTCTCCTCGATCAACGCCGGAGAAATGCACCAGCTCGGATACGGCGTGCAGAATGCGGGAAAAAGCCTGACCGAATGCGCGGCGCAGCTCCGGGCGATTCTGAACGAGGTTCAGCTCACCCACCCCGGAGTGGCGGCGATCGACCGGATAGGGCAGTGGTTGACCGACCAGGCCCCCGACCTCTACCGGCGGCGCGACCTGGCGTACGAGGCCGACAAGGTTGACGTGGACGTCTTTGGCAACCCGTTGCCCGGCGCGGTCGTCCCGACCGGGATGACGCGGATCGACGAGACCAGACTCATCCCGGCCACGGTCCGTGCCGAGGCGGCGCAAGCGGCCCCGCTGTTGACGGCCGCCGCCCGCGGGGACGCCGACGCGCTGGACAAGCTCGCCGCCTTTACGGAACGACTGTCCGACCCGCAGTTCGCCACCGCCCTCATCGAGCGACTCGGCCCACAAGGCCTGCTCGCGATCCCCGCCGCCATGGGGACACGGGTACGCAAGTCGCTCGACGCCGACGACGATGCGGCGGCGGCCGTCCGGCGGCACAATCGCGACGTCCTGTCCATGCTGAGCAAGGCACTCGCCACGGCCACCGACCCGGCCGACAACGCCCGTCTCGGCCGGACGTTCCTGGAGGAGCTGAAACGGCAAGGACGCGCGGAGATCCCGGCTCCGGACATGGGCGGGCTGACGAACGCCGGATACTGGTCGCTCGGTCAGATCCTCGCAGCCGCGCCGAAGGAGGCGTACAGCGAGTGGTTCATGCAGACCATCGGCCAGGACATGATCCGCTGGGACCGCGACTACCTGAAGCAGCATCGCGTGCGGTTCCTGCCGAAGGACACCGACGTCTACAACCTGCCCGCGCCCATCGACACGCGACCGTTCCAGGGCTCCGACGCCATCGGCACCGCCGACCCGATCGCCGCGCTGATGACCGTCGCCGGCACCTCGCCACAGCGCGCCCAGGCACTGCTCGACAGCCGCGATCTGCTGACGTACCTGATGAAGGACCGGCGACCGCAGTGGGCGATGGGCGATCGCGGCGAGTCGCTGGGCCAGGCCATGGAGGCCGCCATGAAGGGCGCCGACGCCGACTCCAAGCGGCTGGCGGTCATGGCCACGCAACTCCTCGCCGACGAGGTGAAGCCGCACGTGTCGTTCAACGACGCCGGGCAGGTCGAGTTCAAGAACCCCTCCGAACTCGATCGGCTCTCCGGCATCCGCGAAAGCATGGGCCGCATCCTCGCCGAACACTCCGACGACGTCGCGTTCTCCTACTTCTGGAACCAGCCGCGAGCGGAGGACGGCGAGCTCACCGGAAACGTGGACGGGAAGAACACTGCTCGCTTCAACCCGACCGACCTCGACCTCGTCATGCTTGAGATTGCTGTCGACGACCAGGCTTACCAGGCCTTGCTTCGCGGGGAGATCGCGGACATGCGCGGCAAGATCGACCAAGGGCTGGCTACCGGCAACGAGAAGCTGCTGAACAACGTGATCGCACTCAACTCCACAGCGCTCGGGCACCTGATGGAGGCACGCCGGATGGCTCTCGTCGGCCGGGGCAAGGAGACGGACGCGGCGGACGAGGGGTTGCGGAAACTGGTCCAGGAAGGGATCGGCCTTGTTCCCGTTCCGTTCGCCGGCCAGGTCGGCAAGGCGGGACTCGAAGCGGCCAGCAGCATCTACGAGAACTTCGTGAGGGGCGGTTACACGAAGGCCGGGGACTGGCTCGTCAAGCAGACCGGCCACGCCGGCGGAAAGGCGGCCAAGGCATTCAGCGATGCCGCGTCGAACGACCTGGCCGCTCAGGAGTTGGTGAAACAGATGCTCGCATCGTCCGCTGTGGTCCACGAAACCTATCGGCACACCAGTCTCGATAAGCAGGATTTCCTGACAGGCGACCACCCACCGCGGGTGAAGGATCCGCGCACCATGAACAGAGACGAGTACGAAAGCTTCATGCGCTGGATAGCTGAGAACACCACGGTACCGAGCGATTTCAAGGAAGCACAACAAAGTGCCGCAGCGGGGGCCAAGGAATTCCATGACAACCTCAAGACTGCGCCCAGAAATGAGTAGGTTCGGAGGATGGATCTGCGCGACCGCCGCGGTCACGATGATTGCAGCATGCACGCCAGACAAGCCCACGACTGCTCCGACCCCCGATCCCTCGCCCATACGGAGTTCCGTTGCCGACCGCCCCCCTTACCTCTGCTACTTCATCCCTCAAGCAGCGGTTGCTGATCTGACGGGTTATACGGGCCCCTACGATGCCGGCGACAACAAGCGCAGCGCCATCGGGGATAGCTGCGTTATCTCGAACGAGCAGCAGAGCCTCTTCATCACAAGTTACGACGTTTCGGGTGCCCGGAGGACGATCGAGCAATACCTTGAATGGGCACAGAAGAGCAACCCGGCCGAACTCCCGAAGGAACTGGGCGAGGGATTGATCGCCGACTTCGACATCAGGCTCAATCCTTACCGGACGGTGGAAGCCTGGTTCCGTTGCGGACCCAACAACTCGCTCATCGCCCTCACCGTCAAACGAAATCCTGCCCGAGACCAGGACCACGACCTCATCCAGCTCATGCGAATAGCTCAGCGAAGGTTCGCCGAGATGTTCAATTGCACGCCTGGCGGCCCACCACAGGGCTAGCGCGTCACGGTGACGTTGGTCACCCGGCTCGAACGAAATCCTGAATGTCGCCCGAACCGGCCATGTCGCTTTCATCGGGCCCCACCACGCAAGATCTGCTCGAAGGTGCGCCTGGCGGTCGCGGTCAACGTCCACGCGGTTTCGTGGACGCTCCCCTTGTCGTGGTCGGTTCGACGGACGAAGCCTTGGCCGGCGGCGCCGCATAGTTCGTACGTCGTCGGCAGGCATGCGCACGTCCACGAGACCACACGGATGCGCGACACCCGCTGCGTCGGCTCGTACCAAGCCAGCACACGGTGGCCCGGGAGAAGCGGCCCCACGTGCGGCCCGTGAAAGTCGGAGATCTCCCCCTCCATGCCGCGTCACCACGTCCTTCCCTCGAAGATCTCCACGAGGTTCTTGAGCGCGATGTCGACACGAGCCAGGACGAGTTCACGAATGTGATCACCGCCTGGTGGAAGCCGGTATCCCTGCTCTTCGAGCAATGGCCGGATCCTCGCTGCCAGCAACTCGAATCTCAGGTCTGCGGTTGGGGTGGCCATGGGCGGTACCTCCATCGTCCGGCTGAGGGCTCGCCCGGTGGAGCGTCGCTGGGCGTAGTCGGCTCCGTGAGGGCTTGCATGCAGCGTAGCGGAAAGGTACGCAAACGTCTGCCCCTGTTTGCAGACAGGGGCGACTGACGGACCACAGAGACGGACATTTACGGTCCATTGCCATGACGATCGACCATGAAGGGCCCACGCCGCTCTATCGTCAGCTCGCTGAGCTGCTGCGGACCCAGATCGTGAACGGTACGCTCCCGCCCAATCGGCCTATTCCGACCGAGCAGCGGCTGATGCATGAGCACGAATTGGGGCGCGACACCGTCAGGAAAGCCATCGCCATCCTCCGCCAGGAGGGGTTGGTCATCGCGATCCGGGGCCGAGGAACCTTCGTAGCCGCTCGCGAGAGTCGGGAGACCGACCATCAATAGGACTGATTTGGCCGCGCAGTCCTGGGTCGGCGACTTCGGGTGGGATGTGCCGCTGCCGTCCGCGACGCAGCTCGCGCAGCACCACGACGTGGCCAAAGGCCACCGTTAGGCGCTCTGGCACTGCTCCGTGACCAAGGGCTGGTGTTAGCGGTGTCAGGCCAGGGCCTGGTGTCACACCGGTCTCACCCGGCATGTCCCGCTGCTCAGGGGTCGCGGCGGGTGAAGTCGGCGGCGTGGTCGCGGGCCCACTCGGCGAACGTGCGCGCGGGCCTGCCGGTGACCGCCTCCGCGGTCGGCAGCGGGCCGTACGCGGCGAGGTCGAGGTCCTCCAGCGCCGCCGGGTCGGCCTCCTCCCCCGAGTAGTCGGCGAACCCGGTGAGGAAGTCGGCGTTGTCCGCCGCGAAGCCGCCCTGCGCGAGATACAGCTTCCTCGCCTCGGCGGGCGTCACGGCCTCGAAGCGGATGTCCTCCCCGATGGCCTCGGCGATGGCGTTCACCTGGTCACGGCGGCTGATCGTCTCGGGTCCGTTGAGGTCGTAGGCGGCGCCGGCGTGGCCGTCCTCCAGGAGCGCCGCGGCGGCCACGTCGGCGATGTCCGCCTCGTGGACGGGGCACGAGGCCTGATCAGGGCCGAGGTCGCGGACGACCCGCCCGGCCCGGATGGACGGTCCCCAGATCCACAGCCGGTTGAGCATGAACTCGCCGGGCCGCACGTGGGTCCACTCCATCCCCGACTCCTCCACGGCCCGTTCCACAGGCAGGTGGAAGTCCGTGTCGTAGCCGCCGGTCACGGCGCCCGACGACAGCACCACGACCCGGCGCACGCCTGCTTCCTTGGCCAGTGCGACGACCTCCTTGGCGGTGGCGGCCACGGGGAAGAGGTACATCCGCTCGACGCCTTCGAGGGCCCGCCGCAGGCTCGACGGGTCGTGCAGGTCGCCCTGGACGGTCTCCACGGGCCCGTCGAAGCCCGCCCGGCGCGGGTCGCGGGTGACGGCCCGCACGTCGGCTCCGGCCCGCACGAGCCGCTCGACGACGATCCGGCCGACATTTCCGGTTGCTCCGGTCAGCAAAATGCGCATCGCCCCATCATCGGCGGCCCGATATCGGACGGCAAACGCGAACATCGTATTCACATAGCGCCTCTTACCAGGCACGACACCTCTTTGTGGGGCCCTGGAAAACAATTTTTCGGGAGACGTTCCCGGCGGGCCACGAAGCCTTTTCCCCGCGGTGACAAAGGTGCGCCTGACGCACACACCGGCCGTCGGTTGCGCGACGATGGCGGCATGGAACCACGGCCGGCACTCGGCGCCGACCTGCGCGCGGTCGGTGAGCGGCTGCGGCGGCTGCGCCAGTCGCATGGGGTGTCACTGGCCGAGCTCGCCCGGCGGGCCGGCATCGGGGAGGCCGTGCTGGCCGGAGTGGAGGCCGGCGCGGGCGAGCCGGGCCTGGAGACGCTGTGGGCCGTCACGGCCCAGCTCGGCGTGCCCATCGGGGCGATCCTCGATGCGCCCGCGCAGGCACCCCGCGTCCGCGGCTCGGCGGTGGAGATGGTGCTGCTCCAGTCGTTCGAGGACGAGACGGTCACCTACGAGCTCTACCGGCTGCGTGTGCCGCCCGGCCCCGGCCGGACCGCGCCCGGCCACCCGAGAGGGGTCAGCGAGCACGTCACGGTCTTCAGCGGGCGGCTGACCGCCGGGCCGGTGGACGCGCCGCTGACGGCCGGCCCCGGCGATCACGTCTGGTGGGGCGCGGACGTGCCGCACTGCTACCGGACGCTCGGCCCCGACGACGTCCACGCCTGCCTGCTGCTGCGCCGGCCCGCCCCGCACTGACTCCCCGCGCCGGCCCGCCCCGCGCTGACCGGCCCTACCCCGGCCCGCCCTACGCCGCCAGGCCGGTGGGACGGCAGGTGCGGCAGGGGCGGTACCCGGCCTCGCCGGCCTCGGCGAGGGTGCGGAAGCCGTGCCGGTGCGCCGGCGTGATCCGTCGCGCGTTGTGGCAGGTGGGCAGGCACACCACCCCGGTCGTGTCGCTGGCCAGGTAGAACACCCGCTCCCCGGCCAGCCGCCGCAGCCGGTCCAGGTCCACGCCCTCGGCGCGCAGCAGCCGTTCCTTGGCCGCCGCGCCGAAGACGTACTCCCCCGCCTGCCCGTCGGCGCGCGTCACCCGATGGCATGGCACGAGCAGCGGCACGGGGTTGCCGGCCAGCGCCGACCCCACCGCGCGCACCGCGCCAGGCCGGCCGACGCGGGCGGCGACCCACGAGTACGGCCGGACCTCGCCGCGCGGGATGCCCCGGACGGCGTCCAGCACCTCCCGCTGGAAGTCGGTGGTGCCGCGCAGGTCAAGACGGAGGCCCGCGAGGCGACCGGTGCGCAGGGCGGGCAGCAGCCCGGCGGGCGGCCGGGCGGCGGCCAGCAGCGGGCGGCCGGAACGCCGCCTGAAGCCCGCCGCGAACCGCCGCCTCGCACCATCGTCCGGCTCGGCGTGGGTGAGGTCGTCGGCCGCGCGGACGTAGGCGACTCCCTCGTCGGTGAAGGCGACGAACACCTCGCCGATCGGTCCGGCGACCCGCACCCAGCGGGCCGCGATGCGGTCGAGCAGCCCGTCGGGCGCGTCGGCGGCCAGGGCGGCGAGTCCGGCGAGCAGCGGATCGTGGGTCATCGGGCACCTCCTAGCGAGCGCAGCCGCTTCAGCCCGCGCGAAACGTGCGACTTGACCGTGCCCTGGGGCAACTTCAGCACCTCGGCGATCTCGCTGACCGGCAGGTCGACGACGTGCCTGAGCACCACGGCCGCCCGCTGCTCGTCAGGCAGCAGGGCGAGCATCCCGGCCAGTTCGTCGCCGGTCTCGTGGCGTGCGGCCGTATCCTCGACGCCCTCGCGCGGATCGGGGGTGTCGACGGGCTCGTCGCGCAGGTCGGGCGGCGGCTTGCGCGCCTTGGCCCGCGCGCAGTTGCGCCAGATGTTCATGAGGATCGTCAGCAGCCACGCCCGGGGCCGCAGCGCGGCGATGCGGCCGGCGTCGTAGCCGGCCACCGCGCGGTAGGCGCGCAGGAACGTCTCGGCCGTCAGGTCTTCGGCGTCCGCCCAGCGGCCGCTCAACCGCAGCGCGGCCGAGAACACCACGCCGCGGTGCGCGCCGTACAGCTCGGCGAACCCCTCATCGAGGTCGTCGAGCAGTGCCTTGCGCACCGGGTCGAGACAGTCGATCTCACTCACGTCCTGGGTAACACCGCCGGAGCGGGTCCGGTTGCACCTCTGCCCTTCCGGATCCTGCCCGGCGACGCGGAAGGCCCGCGCCGTCGCCGGCGCGGGCCCGTCACGTGCCTGTGGCGGTGCCGTCAGACGGCGACCGCGAGCTGGGACACCTCGCCCAGCTTGGCCTCGACCTGGACGTCCTTGGTGACGCCGCCGCCCGCGATGATGCGGACGGTCCAGTCACCGGGAGCGGCGAAGAAACGGAAGATGCCCTCGTCGGACACCACGACCTCGCCCGTGAACTCCCCGGAGTGGTCGAGCAGGCGGGCGTAGGCCGTGTCGGCCCCGGTCACCACACCCTGGATGACCGCCTGGTTGGACAGGTCGATCCCGGCCGGCAGCGTGATCGTCTGCTCCGGCGCTGCGCATCCCTGAGCGGTCATCAGCGGGCCTCCCCCAGCTCGATCGGCACGCCCACGAGCGAGCCGTACTCGGTCCACGAACCGTCATAGTTCTTCACGTTCGCCTGGTCGAGCAGCTCGTGCAGCACGAACCACGTGTGCGCCGAACGCTCGCCGATGCGGCAGTAGGCGATGGTGTCCTTGCCGAAGTCGACGCCGGCGGCGCCGTAGAGGGCGCGCAGGTCGTCGTCGGTCTTGAAGGTGCCGTCGTCGTTGGCCGCCTTGGACCACGGGATGTTGCGGGCGGTCGGCACGTGGCCGCCGCGCTGCGCCGCCTCCTGCGGGACGTGGGCGGGGGCGAGCAGCTTGCCGGTGAACTCGTCGGGCGAGCGGACGTCCACCAGGTTGAGCTTGCCGATGGCCTGCACGACCTCGTCGCGGAAGGCGCGGATCGCGACGTCCTGCTCCTGGGCGACGTACTGCGTCTTCGGGCGCTCGGCCACGTCCTTGACGAGCTCGCGCGAGTCGAGCTCCCACTTCTTGCGGCCGCCGTCGAGCAGCTTCACGTTGTCGTGGCCGTAGAGCTTGAAGTACCAGTAGGCGTAGGCGGCGAACCAGTTGTTGTTGCCGCCGTAGAGCACGACGGTGTCGTCGTTGGAGATGCCGCGCTCGGACAGCAGCGTCTCGAAACCGGTCTTGTCCACGAAGTCGCGGCGCACCGGGTCCTGGAGGTCCTGCCTCCAGTCGATCTTCACGGCGCCACGGATGTGGCCCTTGTCGTAGGCGCTGGTGTCCTCGTCGACCTCGACGAGAACGACACCGGGCGTGTCGAGGTTGGCCTCGACCCAGTCGGCATCCACCAGGGCGGCGGAGCGGCTCATTGGTGAACCTCCAATTTGGCGGCGGGCAGTAGACGGCGAAGAAGCAGGTACGTTTCGCAGCCAAGGCAGAATCCGAAGGCTGCGTTGAGGAAGGCGGCGAGGAGAGCCCCGGCCGTGGCCACGAGAGCCGGCAGCGTGATCCCGGCGAGGAGTCCGGCCAGCCCCGCGACCGCGAAGACGAGCCCCACTCCCTGCGCGAAGCGCGGCGGGCGGGCGTCCTCGGTCTCCTTCGGGGCGCTCGTGACGAGCGCCTTGAAGAGCATCACGTACGGTGAGCGGCCGGCCAGTCCGAGCGCGAACACCACGGCCTGGGCGGCCAGCAGCCAGGCGCTGCCCGTCACGAGGACGAGGGCCAGGACCAGGGTGGTGACGGCCGCGGCGAAGCGCAGCGCTCTCGGGTCGGCACGCATCGTGGGATGCTCCTGAAGGGGTCGGGTTTGGGGCGGATCGAAGGTCCGCGCGAGACCGTCCTCAGGCAGCGCGACAGAGCGCGGTGGCCACGCGGCAGAAATCAACCGCGCGCCGCTTCGTCAGCAGCTCTGTCGATGGGTTCATGGCGATGACACTACTCGCCGTCTCGCCATCTGTCACATCTCGTCCGGTTGGTGAGACGGTGCATGAGACGGATCGTGAGACGGCCCCTGGTCGGGCGCCGCGTCGGCGGCGGGGACGGCGGCGGGGACGGCGGCCGCGAGGGCGGCGAGGACCTCCGCCTTGCGCGGCTGTCCCGAGGCCCGCTTGACGACGCGCCCGGCCGCGTCGAGCACGAGGACGGTCGGGGTGCGGGTGATGTCGAGCCCGCGCACCAGGTCCAGCCGCGACTCGGCGTCGATCTCGACGTGCGCGACGCCGGGGACGAGCGTGCTGACGTCGGCCAGGACGCGCCGGGTGGCCCGGCACGGTTGGCAGAAGGCGGTGGAGAACTGCACGAGCGTGGCCCGCTCGCCCAGCGGCGCGCCGAGCACCGTCTCGGTGAGACGGTCTCCCGTCTGCTCGCGCATGCGTCCGTCGCGGCGCAGTCGTACCACCCCGATCACCGTTCCGAGTGCCAGCGTCGCCAGCACCACCCACACGCCCGTCATCGCGTCAGGTGCAACCGCGGCCGGCCCGGATTCCTTCCCGTGCGGGGCGGCGTCGGGGGGCGCGCCTCAGTCGCGGCCGGTCGCCGGGACGCGGACGAGCAGCCGGTCGGAGGCGTCCACGACGTCGAAGTGCCTGACGGCGGACAGCGGCACCGACGTGTCGAGCACGGGTCCCTTGGCGTCGGCGTAGCCCTGGCGCGTGACGGTCCAGCTCTCGGTGACGTCACGCTCGCCGTCCCGCCCGACGACGACCAACCGGCACACCGTCCCGGCCGGAACCCCCGAGACCCGCACCGACAGCTCGGCCCCGGCGCCGCCAGGCGCGCCCGGCGTCGTGGCCCGCACCGTGGCCCGCACCGTGGTCCGGCCGTCGCCGCGCTCGCCCGTGAACGTGCGTCCGGCCGCCTTCTGCTGCGTGGGCGACTTGCTGGGACTCGGCCGGGGCTCGCTCTTGAGCTGCCGGTCGGGAGCGTCCGAGGCGATGAGCGGGTTGGCTTCCTCCGGCGCGCCCGTGCCGGCTTCCCGCGACGCGTCCGTGCGGGTGTCCTGCGGCGCGCTGGTCGCGGCGGGCCGGGGAGCGGAGGCCGTGGAACTCTCCTGCCGCGCCGGCGCCCCGACGGCCGTCCAGATCGTGCCCCCGACGGCGAGCACCGCCGCCGAGGCGGCCACGGCCTGCAGGACGTGCCGCGTTCTGCGCTTCTTGGCCCGCGCCTCGCTCAGCAGCCGGTCGAGCACCTGGGGAGGCGGCCCGGCCACGAGCGCCACGTCGTGCTCGGACACTTTGCCGAGGAACGCCGAGACCCCCTCCAGCTCCAGCAGCTCGGCCCCGCACGCCTCGCACGTGGCCAGGTGCAGGTCGATCTCCAGCGCCTCGTCCGGGTCGAGCGCGCCCAGCGCGTGGGCGCCCAGCGCGAGCCGTACCTCCTCGCACGTCGTCATGGCGCCAGTCCCCGCTCCTGCAGCGCGAGCTTGAGCGCCCGCAGCGCGTAGTAGGTGCGTGACTTGACCGTGCCGGGCGGGATGCCGAGCGTGGCCGCCGCCTCCTTCACCGATCGCCCCCGGTAGTAGACCTCCAACAGCACCTCGCGGTGCTCCGGCCGCAGCGCGGCCAGCGCCTCGGCCACCGCCCACGACTCGACGGCCCGCTCCAGCTCGTCGTCGGCGGGGACAACGGCCAGCGCCTCGTCGCCGGTCTCCTGCGGGCGCGACCTGCGCGCCCGGTGCTGGTCGACGACGAGGTTGCGGGCCACGGTGAACAGCCAGGCGCGGATGGGGCGGTCGGCGAGCGCCTCGGGATGCCGCCACGCCCTCAGCAGCGTCTCCTGCACCACATCCTCCGCCCGTCCGGAATCACCGGTCAGCCGCAGCACGTACCCGTAGAGTGGCCCGGCGTGCTCGTCGAAAAGGGTCCGCACGAGCTCCTCGTCGGCGGTTCCTGCTGGACTCACACCCTCATCACGTACGGCGGGGCGGAGTGGTTCACCGTCATCCACGGAACGGCACGTCGGTCGCTTCGGCCGTGAACTCCAGGCCGTCGGCCACGTTCCTCACCCCCGTCACCTTGACGTCGAAGGGCAGTCCGCCCTTGAACGGGATGGTGTAGTTGACCAGGCCCGCCAGTGAGTCGGGCACCCCTTCGATCCGCTCCGCCTGGAGCCTGATGCCGCCGTCGGCGACGTCCACCCGCAGCTCGGCGTCGAACTTCACCGGGTTGGCCCCCACCCTGACCTCGCCGGAGGCGACGAGCCGCCGGCCGTTGCCGCTGATCCGGACCCCGTCGGGGGCGAACCTGTCGATCGTCGCCCTGGTCAGGGTGCCGCGCACGGTCAGCCGCCCGGCTCTGACGTCGGCCCGGGTCTGCAGGACGTCGGCCAGCGGCGCGGTCACGTCGTAGGCGGCGCCCCGGAGGTTCTTCACCGGCACGCCCCCGTAGGTCAAGGTGCCCAGGTCGAACCGGACCTCCGCGTAGTGCCCCGACACGGCCTGAGTCAGGAACGGGACGCCCTCGATCGTCACCGTCGGCTTCCCGTTCAGGTCGGCGGCGGCCGCGATCCTGTTGGCCAGGTCGCGCTCCACGCCCGCGACCGCCACGCGGTCCACGGCGACCAGGAGGACGACCAGGAGGAACAGGAAAACGATCAGCTTGCGCATCGGGCTCCCTGGACTCGGGCGGGTTGACGAGCTTATCGACTGATACGGCTCATTCCCCGGCGAAGCCGCCGATCACCCGCCGGCGAAAGGCGGCAGCACCTCGACCGTCACACCGTCGCCGAGCACCACCTCGTCATGCGGGCGTCTGCCCACCGGAGTGCCGTCGACGAGAAAGGAGGAACGGCTCACGACACGCGCGAGTTCGGCGCGATCACGTGTGATTTTCGTCATGAGTTCGCCCAGCGTGGCCGCCTCGAATGTTTCCTCGGCCGTGCCGGCCGCTTCCTTCGCCGCGGCCCAATACCTGACTTTTCCTGTAGCCATGGCTCCTTCAAACTCGGCCGCACGCCGTTGTGCGACATCGTTAACACAGTCGTCGCAGGTGACCGGCTGTTCACCTGCCGGACGTCCCATGGACGCGCTTTCCCTTGATATATCCTCGCCTACAGGACCTGGGCGATGTAGCCCCCGGGTCCTTGCGTGTTCGAGGAGGCCGAATGAGCAACCTGCTCCTGCTGACCAATGCCCTCGAGCCGTCGTCCGAGGTGCTGCCGGCGCTGGGGCTGCTGCTCCACTCGGTCCGAGTCTCCCCGGCGGAGGCCTCCGCGCTCATCGACACGCCACCGGCCGACGCCGTGCTCGTCGACGCCCGCAAGGAGCTAGCGCACGCCAAGAGCCTGTGCCGGCTGATCCGCACGACGGGCGTCGACTGCCCCCTGCTGGTGATCGTCACCGAGGGCGGGCTGGCCGCGATGACCGCCGAATGGGGTGTGGACGACGTGCTGCTCGACAGCGCCGGTCCGGCCGAGGTGGAGGCGCGCCTGCGCATCGCCGTCGGCCGCATGTCGCAGGCCGCCGGGGAGGACGTGCCCGACGAGATCCGCAGCGGCGACCTGTCGATCGACGAGGCCACCTACACGGCACGGCTGCGCGGCCGGGTGCTCGACCTGACGTTCAAGGAGTTCGAGCTGCTGAAGTACCTCGCGCAGCACCCGGGGCGGGTCTTCACCCGCGCCCAGCTGCTGCAGGAGGTGTGGGGCTACGACTACTTCGGCGGCACGCGCACCGTGGACGTGCACGTGCGGCGGCTGCGCGCCAAGCTCGGCACCGAGTACGAGTCGCTGATCGGCACGGTCCGCAACGTCGGCTACCGCTTCGTCCCCGACCGCGCCGACCAGGCGCACGTGTGAGACCCACCTGACAGGGGCCGGCCAGGCTCGGCGGCCGGGCCCTGCCGTACGACGGGATCCGGTCAGTCCACCACGGTGATGCGGTTCGTGGCGGGCGGGGCGGCCGGGCTGTGCTCGCCCAGGTAGGCGACGAAGGCGTCGATGTCCAGCGGCCCGCTCCACATGTCCGTGCCGTCCCGGAAGGCGAGGAACGCGTCACCGCCGCCGACCAGGAAGTTGTTGGCCGCGACACGGATCGTCTGGGTGTCGGTGACGGGGGTGCCGTCGATCCGGATGTCAAAGACCTTGGAGCCCCAGGCGGCGGAGCGGCTGTAGGTGTAGGTCAGGTTCGCCGAGGGCTGCAGGATCTTGGTGAACGCCTGGTTGTTGGGGCCTCCGGTGAACTGCTGTTCCAGCACCGTCCTGAGCTGGGCGCCGGTCAGGGTGACCACCTGCATGAGGTTGTTGAACGGCTGGACGGTGAACGCCTCGCCGTAGGTGACGACGCCGTCGCCCTCGCCCGCCGGTGAGCCGGCGTGGGTGAGGGGGGCGCGGACGCCGCCGGGGTTCATCAGGGCGATCTGGGCGTTGCCGCCGGTCCTGGTGGCGGCGAGCTGGGCGTCGGCGATGAGGTCGCCGAGCGGCGTCTCCCCGCTGGGGGCGGCGGTGTTGACGATGTCGGCGGTGATCCGGCCGACCGGCTTGTTGGCGACCCCGGCGACACGCTCCTTCCACAGGTCCACGAAGGCGGAGATCTCGGGATCCGGGGTGACGGTCCGCGTCACGACGTGGTTGTCGGCCACGACCGACGAGCGGACGATGTCGCGGGACCGCACGTCCACCTGCATGTCCACCTGCGTGATGACCCGGCCGAACGAGCCGCCCTGCGAGTAGAGGCGGTCGCGGCCCGACGGGTCCTTGACCGTGCACAGGTAGGCCTGGTGCGAGTGGCCGCTGAGCACCATGTCGATCTCGGGGGCGACCTGGGTGGCGATCCGGTTGCCCGCGCCGGGGACGGCGCTGCACGCGTCGGGCGACTGGCCCGCGGTGACCTGGTCGCCCTCGTGCACCAGCACGACCTGGGCCCGCACGCCCACCAGCGTCAGCACCCTGGAGGCGAGGTTCGCGGCCTTGACCTCGTCCGCGAAGGTGAGGTTCTTGATGCCCTCGGCCGTGACGATGTTCGGGGTGGTGGTGGTGACCAGGCCGATGAAGCCGATCGGCACGCCGTTCATCCACTTGACGCTGACCGGTGGCAGCGCGGGGACGCCCCAGTCGGACATCAGCTTCGTGACCGCCGGCTGGTTCCCCAGCGCGGCGAGCGCGTCGGTCTTCGCGTTCCGGTTCTTGAACAGGACGTTCGCGCCGACGTAGTCGAAGCGGGCGCCCTTCCACTCGCCGGCGGGCGAGCACCCGTCGACCGGGTGGCAGCCGCCCTTCATGATGCGGCGCAGCTCGTCGTAACCCTCGTCGAACTCGTGGTTGCCGACCGCGGCCACCTTGAGTCCGATCTTGCCGAGGAACTCGACCGACGGTTCGTCGTGGTAGGCGGCGGAGATCAGCGGGGTGGCGCCGATGAGGTCGCCCTGGGCGACGGCGATGGTGTCGCGGTCGGCGTGGGCCTTCATGTGGGCGGCCACGTAGGCGGCTCCGCCCGCGTCGACCGTCTGGCCGTGCTCGTCGACCATCCGCCCGGAGGACCCGGTCGGGGGCTCCAGGTGACCGTGGAAGTCGTTGAGCGAGAGCAGGCGGACGGGCACCGTCCTGGGCGCGTTGCCGGCGTCCGCCGGCAACGCGGCGAGTAAGGCCGTGCCCGTGGCGACGACTCCGGTCAGCGTGAGCCGGAGCAGGAAGCGAGAGGTCATGGCCCAAGACGTTACGGCGGCAAGCTTGGCAGCCAATGTCGCAAAGGTAACGATTCGTCCGCCGACCCCATGGCGTTATTTGCCAGTCGTACGCCTAGAGTTCGAGCTGTGACAGCGCACGTGAAGATCGAACAACGGCTCGATGACCAGGAAATCGCCGAGGTGCTGCAGCTCGTCGACGCGGCGACGGAGGCCGACGGCGTCCGCCCGCTGAACGAGCATGTGATGCTCCACCTGCGCTACGGCGGCGACCCGCGCGCCCGCTCCGTCCTCCTCCGCGACGGGGAGTCCCTGGCCGGCTACGCGCACGTGGACCCCACCGACGAGGTCGAGGGGCCCAGCGGCGAACTCGTCGTGCACCCCTCGTTCCGGCGGCGCGGGCACGGCGGGCGACTGCTGCGCGCCATGCTCGACCAGGCCGGCGGCAGGCTGCGGCTGTGGGCCCACGGCGACCACGAGGCCGCCGGCGCGCTGGCCGCCTCGCAAGGGCTGCGCCGGGTGCGCTCGCTGTGGCAGATGCGCCGGTCGCTGTTCGCGCCCCTGCCGCCCTGCACGCTGCCCGACGGGGTGCGGCTGCGCGCGTTCACACCCGGCCAGGACGAGGAGGCGTGGCTCAAGGTGAACGCCGCCGCCTTCGCCCACCACCCGGAGCAGGGCGCCTGGACGCTCGACGACCTGCGCCGGCGCGAGACCGAGCCGTGGTTCGACCCGGCCGGGTTCTTCCTCGCCGTGCGCGGCGAACGGATCGTCGGCTTCCACTGGACGAAGATCCACGGGTCGTCCGAGCACGGACACGAACCGCTCGGCGAGGTTTACGTCGTCGGGATCGACCCCTCCCAGCAGGGCAACGGCCTCGGCCGGGCGCTCACCCTGGCCGGCCTGAACCATCTGCGCTCGCGCGGCCTCGCACACGCGATGCTGTACGTGGACGAGGCCAACACGGCGGCCATCAGGCTGTACGAGTCGCTGGGCTTCAGCCGGTGGGACGTCGACGTGATGTACGCCGCCGTCCCACCCGCGGGAGCCTAGCTCTCGATCATCCAGTGCAGGGCGAAGTAGGACAGCGCCGCCACCAGGGCGGCGGCCGGGATCGTCAGGACCCAGGCCGTGACGATGTTGCCCGCCACGCCCCACCGCACCGCCGAGAGCCGCTTGGTGGAGCCCACGCCCATGATCGCGCTGGTGATGGTGTGGGTGGTGGAGATGGGCGCGCCGAACCCGATCGCCGCCCCGTACAGGACGATCGCCGCCGCGCTCTCGGCGGCGAACCCCTGCGGCGGGTCGAGCGCGATGATCCGGCGGCCCAGCGTCCGCATGATCCGCCAGCCGCCCGCGTACGTGCCGAGCGAGATCGCCGTCGCGGCGGCCAGGATGACCCACTGCGGGATCGGGTCCTGCTCGCCGGCGTAGCCGCCGACCACGAGGGCGAGGAAGATGACACCCATCGTCTTCTGGGCGTCCTGCAGGCCGTGCCCGAGCGCCATGGCGGCGGCCGAGACGGTCTGCGCGTAGCGGAAACCGCGGTTGGTCTTGCCCGGTTGCGCGTTGCGGAAGATCCAGTAGATTGCGATCATGATCCCGGCGCCCAGCAGGAAACCCGTCAGCGGCGACAGGATCATGGGGATGACGACCTTCTCCACCACGCCGTCCCAGTGGACGAGGCTGGACGACGCCAGCGCGGAGCCGACCAGGCCGCCGATCAGCGCGTGACTGGATGAGGACGGCAGCCCGAAGTACCAGGTGATGATGTTCCAGACGATCGCGCCGATGAGCGCCGACGCCACGATGACCAGGCCGTGGCTGCCCTGCGGGGCGTCGATGATCCCCTTTCCGACGGTCTGGGCGACCTGGGTGCCGAGGTGGGCGCCGATGAAGTTCATCGCCGCGGCCATGAACAGCGCCGCTCTCGGGGTGAGGGCACGCGTCGAGACCGAGGTGGCGATGGCGTTCGCCGCGTCGTGGAAGCCGTTGGTGTAGTCGAAGACGAGCGCCACGACGACCACGCCGATGACGAGGGCGAGCGTGAGGTCCACGGGGCCTAGCTTTCCTTGACCGCGATCGACTCGACGGTGTTGGCCACGTGCTCGAAGGCGTCGGCCGCCTCTTCGAGAGCGTCGATGACCTCCTTCATCTTCATGACCGTCAACGCGTCGTACTCACCGCTGAACAGCTTGGCCAGCAGCCGCCGGTAGACCTGGTCGCCCTGGTTCTCCAGACGGTTGACCTCGATCCAGTACTCGTTGAGGTTCTTCATCGACCGCAGCCGCGGCATCGCCTCGGCCGTCAGCTCGGCGGCCCGCTCCAGCACCTCGACCTGCCGCACGACGTCCTTGGGGAGGTGGTCGAGCTGGTACAGGACGATGAGGTCGGAGGCGGCCTCCATGGCGTCCATCACGTCGTCGAGGTTGGACGCGAGACGGTAGATGTCCTCGCGGTCGAACGGCGTGATGAAGCTCTCATTGAGCCGGTTCATGATCGCGTGGGTGCGTTCGTCACCGGCGTGCTCGCAGGCGCGCATCTTCTCGGCCAGGGCTTCCCTGTCCGACCCGTCACTGATGATCTCGACCAGCAGACGGGATGCCGTGACCAGGTTGTTCGCCGAGTCGGCGAACAGGTCGTAGTAGCTGTCCTCACGTGGCGTGAGACGCAGGCGCACGTCGTTCTCCAGATGTGCGGGGATGGTCCGTGGAAAGAGTACGGGTTACCAGGAGAAATGCGAACTTCGTGTCCCCTTCGCCTACTGGCTACCCTCCGTACGCCGCGTGACACGAGGCTGACGGGTAGTTTCGGCTCCATTCCGCCCGCAGCCGGGCCACCCGTTCCGCCCTCAGATTACGGTGCGGTGGAAATCCTTGAACGACCGGGACGGCGTCGGACCGCGCTGCCCCTGGTAGCGGGACCCATACCTGGCCGAACCGTACGGATGCTCGGCCGGCGAACTGAGCTTGAACACACACAACTGCCCGATCTTCATCCCCGGCCACAGCTTGATCGGCAACGTGGCCACGTTCGACAGCTCCAACGTGACGTGCCCGCTGAACCCCGGATCGATGAACCCCGCCGTGGAATGCGTGAGCAGCCCGAGCCGCCCCAGCGAACTCTTCCCCTCCAACCGCGACGCCAGATCCGCGGGCAACGTGATCACCTCGTACGTCGAGGCCAGCACGAACTCCCCCGGATGCAGGATGAACGGCTCGTCCCCCTCGGGCTCCACCATGCGGGTCAGGTCCGGTTGCTCCACCGCCGGGTCGATGTGCGGATACCGGTGGTTCTCGAAGACCCGGAAGTAGCGGTCGAGCCGTACGTCGATGCTGGACGGCTGGAGCATCTCCCGATCGAACGGATCGAGCGCCAGCCGCCCGGAGTCGATCTCGGCGAGGATGTCACGGTCGGAGAGCAGCACGTGGACGAACCTACCGCGTACCCGGCCGGCAGGCTCGCCGACCCGTGAACCGGACCACCCGCGAGAAGGTCATCGGAGTTCGGCGGGACGGTGCTGAACTCGGCCAGGTTTCCGCTACAGTGGTTGTCGCGGCCTCGGCCGATGCGGGTGTAGTTCAATGGCAGAACATCAGCTTCCCAAGCTGACAGCGCGGGTTCGATTCCCGTCACCCGCTCCACATGCGAAGGCCCAGGTTGGAAGGTTTGCGAGACCCTGGGCTTTGATCTTGTATATCCCGAATTCCACTCGGCCGTACCACGATCTTCGTCGCGGGGCGGCCAAATTGATCTAGACCTCTGAGTCTAGCCATCGCAACATCAGATTGCCCACAGTCGCGCCCTGCACGAGTCGGGCTATGCAAAGCTTGGCATATACACTGTGTTGCATGAGTGAAGAGCTGTACGACATCGAGCTGGAGCCAGCGGTGGAGGCTTGGTTGGACACTCTGTCCGACCGGGATCACGCCGCTGTCGAGGCCGCCGTCGAACGGCTCGCTCAGTTCGGCGACCGGATGCCGTACGGTCATGCCCGCGACTTAGGTGACGGGTTGTGGGAGTTGCGTTTTGATATCGCACACCACTCGGTGCGCCTCACCTACTGGCTGGCCGAGGATCGCCGGGCAGTGTTGCTGACTGCCTTCTACAAGACGCGAGACAGGCAGCCGCGCGATGTGGAGCGCGCCCGCAAGGCAATGGTCGAATGCATGGCCGGCGGCTCGGAGCACGGCGTCGCGCATCAGATCTACGAGGGAAGGAGCTGAAGGGATGGCCGGGCATAACAAGTGGAAGACGATCAAGGCCAAGCGAATTGCCGGTGAGGAGGTGAGTCCCGAGTACGCCGCGATGGTGGAGGAGGCACGGCTGGGGCAGGACCTCGGCGCGGCCGTCTACCGCCGCCGGATCGAGCTGGGCTTGTCGCAGACGGAGCTGGCCGAGCGGGCGGGCATGACGCAGCCGCAAGTCTCCCGCTTGGAGGGTGGAGCGCACATGCCGACGATTCCACTGATGGTGCGGTTGGCGGCGGCGTTGGAGATCGATGTGGTGATGCACGGTGACGTCTCCGTGCCGGTGGAGTTTCGGGCCATCACCGCCGCATGAGAAACGGAGGTGCCGTGACACCGGGCGGAAGCACGTGCGGCACTCGACGAACCCATGGATCTCGGTTCCCATGCCGAGATCTTCTTGCCCCCTCAGCGCCCGCCAGGCCGTGCCCGCTGCGTGCCCGTTCGGACGGCGATCAACAGGGGGTCGGGGGACTCACGGTCACTCGACCGGCATATGCCCAGGTCGGCGTTTCCTCTGCTCAGATGTCATGATCCTGAAAGGCTTCCCAAGCTGACAGCGCGGGTTCGATTCCCGTCACCCGCTCCACGTGTGTGAGCCCAGGTCGGGATGTGAATCCCGACCTGGGCCTCGGCTTTTCTGAGTCTGTTCCTACTCACGCGCCAGACCGATGATCGAGGCTCTGGCGGAGGACGGCCCGTCACTGGTCATGCAACCTCACTGCAGGCCGGAACGGATGCGCCGTCTCATCAAGACGATCAGCACTATCTGGATGGCGAGCATCACCAGCGCGATCAGTCCTGACGCAGCGGATACCTCTTCCTCGGAAAGCCCCAAAGTGCATTCTGTTATGTTGCCGCCCTCGTACACGGCGCAGTCGCGCCCTAAGGTTGCGGCAGTAACGAACCAGTTGAGGATCAGAAGTGGGATCGCGCCCAAGGCAAGGGCCGGCGTCATGTACGACGCCTTCCCTGCCGCTGGCTCCGTCTTCGCCGGAACAGGTCCGGGAGGCGTGTCTGTATCCGAATCAGAAGTCACGCCGAACACGTAAGCACAGCGACCGACCGCGTGCCAGATCCGTGCCAGAACAGCCGAGGAGCCGCGGTCACTCGCGGACACTCACGGTCAACCGGCCCGCCTTGACCTGCACCTCCATTTCCCCATCTCAGGGTGGATGATCAGTAGCCGGTTCCCAAGCTGACAGCGCGGGTTCGATTCCCGTCACCCACTCTCGGCGAGCCCTGCTCGCCGTCCCCTTCGGGGTCGGCTTCGGCGGGGCTTTTGTGCTGGTCAGGGGGACGACCCCCCGGGCCCCCCGCGTGCCACCCTCTTCTCTCGGCTTCTCGTCGCAGAGCGCGGTTGCTGTTGCATCCGCCGTCTTGTCTGGGCTGCCGCACGCCAGTGCAGGCCGTGTCCCGATTCTGTGCGCACACGAAGTGGCGGCGATCACAGGTGGATGACACCCGTCGTAGCCTGCGGAATCCCGTGCCGCACGTATGCGCTGGGGCGCCTCATTCAGACGCCACGGTCGTCGGGATGGGTGGTGCCCCGAACCGAAGACATGGCATGAGCCCTGGGTTATATTCGCTGCATGGCGTGGGATATCATCCTCCTGGAACCGGTGGAGATGTGGTTCATGAAGCTCTGTGAGTCCGACCTGGACACGGCGGCGCTGATCGAACAGGCCATCGACCGCCTCGCCGAGGTGGGACCCACACTCTTGAGCGCAGCAACCTCAAGAACTTGAAGGAACTCCGGCCGGGCTCGCGTAAGCGATCAGAGATCCGGATGCTCTTCGTCTTCGACCCCGACAGGGCAGCGATCTTCTTGGTCGCAGGTGATAAAGCAGGACAATGGTCCCGGTGGTATGACGAAGCCATACCGCTAGCCGAAGCCCGCTACTCCGATTACCGAGCGGAGCAAGACAAGGAGGCCGATCGATGAGTACCGCCCGCCGGTGGCAGGATGTCAAGGCCGAGGCGCACCGCCGTCACCCCGAGTTGACGGATCCAGGACGTCAGGCCAAGGCTCGCGCTGAACTCGACGCCTACGTCGCCGGCCACCACCTCAGAGAGCTCCGCAAGGCCATCGGAAAGACACAAGCCGAGGTCGCCCAAATTCTCGGTGTGTCCCAATCCCGGATCTCTCAGATCGAGAACGGCAACATCGAGGCCATGGAGCTGGAGACCCTTCGCGCCTATGCGGTCGCGTTGGGCGGCCATCTCGACATCACCATCAGTGTCGGACCCCACTCGGTCAAGGTGGCATAGCCTCACTCAGTGATCACGTGCGGCGCCCGGCCTTCAGGAGGCCGAGCCATCGTCGTTCGGTTGGGCGCTTCACCGCTTCATCCAGCGCCCGTGGCCATGGCAGCCACCAGGTGGCGTGGTCGTCGTGCAATTAGCGTGCAATTGGCCACGGGAATCAGGGGCCAACCACGGTCACTTGCGACCGGGTTTCCGCCCAGCTCAAAGCCCTCACGTGCGGTGCTCGGTGCAGTTCCCAAGCTGACAGCGCGGGTTCGATTCCCGTCACCCGCTCCAAGTGTGAAAGCCCAGGTAGGCCGGTTTTCTGGCACCTGGGCGTTGATGCTGTCCTGGGTTGTTGATCTCTGCGTGCCATTAGGGCGGGTGATCACCCTGTCAGAGACACCGGCCAGAGCATAACCTCAGACCTTGATGACAGTGACGCGTACGCCGCACAGGGCGGCGAGGTCCTCGGGGTCGGAGGTGAGGACCGTGACAGGCCCTGGGGCAGCGAGGGCGGTGGCGCTGAGCATGGCATCGATGGCGTACTTGTGCCCGTGCAGACTGGCGTCGGACAAGAGCGCTGCGGCGTGGCGAGCGATTGGCTCGGTAACCGGCTCGACGACAAGGCGGGACAGCGTCCACTCCAGGGCTGGCCGATTGACGCGCGGGTGGACCACCTCGACGAGGGTGGCGGCGGAGGTGATGACGCGGAGGTCGTCGGCACGGGCGAGAGCAAGCCATGCGGTGACCGTACGGTCGCGCAGGACGGCCTTGGCCAGTCCCTCGCTGTCGAGGACAAGGGTGCCGCCCGGAGTAGCGGGAGAACGGGTCACGCAGCCGCCCCACCATTGGCCTGTCTCTGCCGGGCCTGGTGGAGTTGATCGCGTAGTGCCTGGACCTCGTCGTCGGTGATGGGGCCGTGCTCGGCCTCGGCGACCTGGATAAGTTCGCTGAGGTTGTCGCGCTCGATCTGGCGGGCGACGGCGGCGGCGACGTAGGCGGACAGGCCGGAAGGGCCACTCCGGGACCGAGCTGCTTCAGCGATGTCACGCGGCATGGTGATCGAATATTTGCCGGTAGGCTCATTCATGCCCTCTATCCTACCTCTCATCCTCCTGCGGTTGCGCGACCGCTCTACTGGCGTTGGGAGGACCGCGTCGATCAGTTGCGCGCTGACGAGAGCTCAGCGAGTCTCCTTGTGACCGAGGGTCGCTGGTTTGGTTAGAGATCTTCGACGTTGGCGGATGTCGGCCCGCAGGCCGCGGCGTCAGAACGGCGTCAGAACCACGTGAGCCAGCAGCGACCGTACGTCAACCGCCGCAGCGCCGCCTCGGCCGGTCCCCGTCGCCCGCCAGGCGACAGAAGCGCGGCGAGCACCACGGTGGTCAGCCAGGTGACCACGGCGATGCCGGACGCCGCAGCGTTGCCGACACGTGCGCCGAGCCCTCCCGCGTACGGCGCGAACACCGCCACGAAGATCACTGACTGGAGGAGATAGCAGGTCAGCGACCACTGGCCGCACGCGGCGAGGGCCCTGACGACCGGGCCGGGATACCCAGGCCTCATCCGGCTGACGACCAGACCGATGATCGCCGCATACGCGAGCCCGCCGACGACGGCCAGCCCTGTGCCCACGACGGCGACCCTGGAGAACAGGTCCCGGTGGGAGAGAGGATCCTCCAGCAGACGGCGGCGAGCCGCCCAGATCCCGAACAGGCCGGAGTCCCCTGCTCAGAGGCCGTGATCTCGAAGGATTCCAAGCGACCGTGCGGCGCAGGCGGCGTCGAGCGAGCCACGTCGACCGGAAGCGAGATCAGAGGTGAAGGACGGCGGATATGGCCATCAGAGCAGCCTGCAAAACAATGATCCCGACGGCCGGCCTGAGGAGCAACAGCTTCCAGTAGAGCGTTTCTCCTACGCGCTGCGCGGTCAACCGCTCAGAGGTCTCCTGTGCGCTGATGACAGGCCTCAGCAAAGACGACCCAGAACCCGACCTGCGCGAAAGCCCGGCAAGCAACAGAAGCGCCGCTCCGCCGGCACATGCTTGCGAGACCATGTTCATCAGTGTTGACAGGCGGCCGGAGGTCGCCAGCTCCCGACTTGCGAAAAACAAAGCCCCGGTCGCGACAAGCAAGAACACGGCAACGATGTCCGCGTACAGGACCCTACGGCGATTACGTGCGGTGTCCGAGGAGACGGGGAGCCGATCTGCCACATTGCGACGGTAGCATGCGACCGAGCCATTGATATAAGCGTTCCTTTCGCGCAAAGCCATCGCAGACTCGAATACGCCACGCACCCGCGGAAGCACCCGGGTGTCCCGCTCATGACGGCACAGCTGCGACTCGGCGTGAGCAATTCTGAACTGTTATTGAATGGGTCGGGGGCGGCGGTTCAGGCCGCCGCGCGACCCGAGCTTGCGGCCGCGGACGAAGAGGTGATCTCCCAAGGCGCTCGGCCACCGGCGAGATGTGTGACCTGACTTTCGGCAGGGATGCCGGTTGACGATCGGCAGATGATCTGCCCGGCTCGCCTTTGCCAGGCTCGCTCCCGTGAACACATATTTTCCCGGACGGTGGATCGGCGGCGTGACGCTCATCTTGGGGCCGGTGGTCATGTGCGCCGGATATCTGCTGCGCTACCTGAGCACAGCCACCGCCCTCACCCCTCAGCAGCACGCATGGGCCGAGGCGCAGCCCTTCGCCGCCTACGGCCAACTCCTCGCATACACCTCAGAACCCGCCCTCCTCACCCTCGCCTACGCGGTCTTCGCCCTGGGGGCGCTGCTGCTCTTCCCCGCTTTCGTCACCCTGGCTCAGCGGGTCGGGAGCGGCCTCGCCTTCTGGGGCGCCACCCTGCTGGTCGCGGGGCTTACCTCCCGCCTGTACTTCGCCGGCGCCGACCAGACCGCCTTCCAGCTCACCGAGGTCCTCGGACTGGACCAGGCGACGAATGCGCTCATGAAGGAGTACGTCGACATCTCCTACGGGCCGTGGCGGGTCCCGGTCTGGGCCTCGGTCGGCCAGTACGCGGGCTCGCTCCTGCTGGCCGTCGCCGGCTGGCGCTCAGGCCTCTTCGGCACCGGCCGCGCCGTGATGCTGCTGCTGGCAGGAGGCACCTGGATGGGCGTACTGAAAGGCGCATCCATCCCGGACGTGCTGGTCACCGGCCTGCTCTGCGTGGCCCTGGTCCCGCTGGGCGCGCGGGTCCTGCTGGACCGGTTGCCTGCCCCAACCGGTCGTTCGAAGATGCTGAGCTGGTGAGAGGAGATCTCCTGCCGAGGTGACGTGATTCACCGTGTGTGATCAAGGCAGCTCACCGACTGGCGCAACAGTATGCGCCCCATCGCCGGTGCACCACCAAACGGCTATCTGATGCTCGTATCCGGCGTGCAGGCCGCGATTGTGCATCGCGCAGACGGGCCAGACCTTCAAGATCATTCCCATGATCGTTTCTTGCACGGCATCAGCGACTTCCCCGAGCGCACCTTGAGCGCTGCTGCCCGCGATGGGGTCGATGCCGTTGCCGTGACAGCCACCCTGAAAGTCCACCCAGGCGCGACCTCTGCTGTCCCAGTCGTGGGTGACCAAGCGAAGCGTAACGGTGATCCCCCCGGCGCGAACGTCGCGCTTCACGACCTCCAATGCGTGCTCCAGCGTCGTCCAGAGACGGGGTTCGAGGGCGAAGCTCGGCTCGAAGTGAGCGTCGCGGAGAAGACTTTCGCCGAGGCGGGTCAGGTCGGCCATGGTCAGATGGGTACCGGAGCGTTCAATGATCTCTAGCGTTGTGGGAGTGCTTTCCCCCCACTCCTCCAGCAAGGACGCCAGTTCGAGGACGGGTTCGGCGTCGAGGCCGCCGTCGCGTAATGCCCTGTAGATACGGCCCAGCAACTCGTCTTCCACCTGTTTCAGTTGCTCTTCGGAATGCACGCTGCAGTGTTGCCCACCGCCTGAACCCAGGCAAGCGATACCTTCCCGGGCTCTGATCGGAAGCTTTCGGTATTCGGCCGCATTTGCGTTGCAGTCCGCGCCGCCCACGCAGTCAGAGATCGAGCACCAGCAGGATCTCGTCGCGATCGTCACCTGGTCCGAACCGGAGCGCGCCAGGCCACCGGCCGATCTCCTTCCAGCCCAGCCGCCCGTAGAACTTTTCGAGCCCCAACCCGCCCCGGGCGGCGAGGTGGAGTTGTTCGAGGCCCATCTCTTCGCGTGCGAGGCGGTGCAGACGACGCATCAGCGCGGCCCCGATGCCTTTGCCGCGGAAGCCGGGATGCGTCTGGACGTGGTGGACCGTGCCCCAATGAGCGATCAACGGGTTGGCGTCGCTACGCACGTTCAGCCACCCGGCGAGCGTCCCATCGACGCGGGCCAGGAGGAGGTGGCTGCGTTGGGGTGTGAGGTCGGCGATGAGCTGATCAGCCACCACGGCGACCTGGTCGAAGTCGACCGGCGGGAAGGGGAAGCCGGCCGCGCCTCCGGCGTTGGTCACCGTGACCCAGCACTCGATCAGCTCCCGTCTCAGCTCGGGCGGCATCTCGTCGTGGCTGGTGATCTGCGTGAGCTCAGGAGGCCCGTCGTGCGTCATGGGCAGAGCCTGGCAGACGCCACCGTCACAGCGGGTCCGTGCAGGCGTACGGTGAAGCCATGGCGTGCGGCGGGGCGGGCGCACCGCACCGTGACGGGCGGTCCGGGAGCGAGTGCGGTTGCTCCCGCCGGCTCTCGCCGGTCGATCTCAGGAGAGGACGACCATGACCCAGACCAGACCATCCGAGGCGCCCGGCAGCGGGCAGCCCGCTCTGAAGCAGGTGATGGGCCCGGGTTTGCTGCTGCTGTTCATCATCGGCGACATTCTCGGCACCGGGGTCTACGCCCTCACCGGCGAGGTCGCCGGTGAGGTCGGCGGCGCGGCCTGGCTGCCGTTCGCCGTGGCGTTCGTCGTCGCCTTGATCACGGCATGCTCGTACCTCGAACTGGTCACCAAGTATCCGCAGGCCGCCGGCGCCGCGCTCTACGTGCACAAGGCCTTTCAGGTGCATGTCCTGACCTTCCTCGTGTGCTTCGCCGTCATGTGCTCGGGGATCACCTCGGCGTCGGCGGCGTCGCGGGCCTTCGCCGCGAACCTCGTCACCGGCTTCGGCCTCGACGCGGGGAACGGCGTGGTCCTGCTGATCGCCGTGGGGTTCATGCTGCTGGTCCTGGCCGTCAACCTGCGCGGCGTCAGCGAGGGCGTCAAGGTCAACGTCGTGCTCACCGTGGTGGAGCTTTCGGGGTTGCTGCTCGTCATCCTGTTCAGCCTGTACTTCATGGCCGGCGGGCAGGCGGACTTCTCCCGGGTCGTCGCCTTCGAGAGCTCCGCGGACAAGAGCGTGTTCCTGGCGGTCAGCACGGCCACGTCGCTGGCCTTCTTCGCGATGGTCGGGTTCGAGGACTCGGTCAACATGGCCGAGGAGACCAAGGATCCGGTGCGGATCTTTCCGCGCATGATGTTCACCGGGCTCGGCATCACGGGGCTGATCTACGTGCTCGTGTCCATCTGCGCCGTCGCCGTCGTCCCGGTCGGCCGGCTCTCCGCGAGCGAGACGCCGCTCGTCGAGGTGGTGCGGACCGCGGCTCCCGACTTCCCGATCACGAACCTCCTGCCGTTCATCTCGATGTTCGCCGTCGGCAACTCCGCGCTGATCAACATGCTGATGGCGAGCCGGCTGCTCTACGGGATGAGCAAGCAGGGGGTGCTGCCGCACTTCCTGTCGAGGGTCCACCCTGCTCGGCGGACGCCGTGGACGTCGATCCTGTTCACCACCGCCCTGGCCATCGGCCTGATCGCCCTGCTGTCGATGAATCCCGACAGCCCGGTCGTGGCGTTGCTGGGCGGGACGACGTCGCTGCTCCTGCTGGCTGTCTTCGCGTTCGTCAACGTGTCCGTGCTCGTCCTGCGCAAGGACAAGGTGGCGGTGCGGCACTTCCAGGCTGGCCGCGCCCTGCCCGTGGTCGGGGCGATCACCTGCCTGTATCTCGTCCTGCCCTGGTCCTCGGGGCGCCCGGCGGGCCAGTACGAGATCGCGGGCGTGCTGCTGGCGATCGGCGTGGCCCTGTGGGTGGTCACCTGGTTGGTCCGGCGAAGGAGGGGCGAGGAGAGCCGTGCGCAATCAGACTCGTGACGTGGCTCTGCCGACCCTCCGTTGCGACTGTTCTCATGGGCGGCACATACTGGAGGGGATGAAGCCAGCTAGCGGCGCGTCCCGCCGCCACATGCCCACCAGTCCCTTCAGCCCGCCGCCTCCGGCGCCGCCCGTCGAGCAGTTCAGCGTGAACGACCGGGTGACCCATGATCGGTATGGCCTCGGAGTCGTCACCGTCGTGGAGGACGATGCGGCCGTGGTCGTCGATTTCGGATCGCGGCAGGAACGCATCCCGACTCCCTTCAAGAAGCTGTACAAACTCTGAGCCCGCCGCGCCGCGGGGAAGCACGCGGCGCGGAGACGTGTCCGCCGGTGGTCGATCCGTCCTCCGGCTTCGCCGCTTCCCCGCAGGTCGGTTCATGTCGCCTGTGGTGGCGCGGCCGCCTGTGCGGACCTGCGCGACCATACGAGCGATTTGAACGATCCGTTGACAACGGATCGTTCAAACGCCCAGGATGGACTTCATGCCAGAAGATCCGTTCGTTCCGCCGAGCCCCGACGAGCTGCGGGCGCACCGCGCGTACGCGGCCCTCACCCGCATCGCCGAGCGGCACGCGGCGACGCGGGACCAGCGCGACCGCCAGATCCACCCCCAGGTCCTCGGCGCGCACGAGGCCGTGCGGCTCGTGTCGTTCCTCGCGGCCGGGACGGCGCGGCACGAGGACGACGAGCCGAAGGTCGACCAGGCCGACATCACCGCCGCGCTGACCCTCGTCCCGCTCGCGCGGGCCGAGATGGAGCAGGTGGAGACCTCGCTGCTGCTCATGGCGCGCGGCCGTGGCCTCACCTGGCAGGAGATCGCCTTCGGGCTGGGACTCGGCACCGCCCAGGCGGCGCGGCAACGCTATGAGCGGCTGGCCGGCCGCGTGGAGGCGAGCCAGCCGGAGCCTGGTCAGGCGGTCGCGGGTACGTAGGTCAGGTTGAGCACGCCGGTCCGGAACGTCTCGGACCTGACCAGCTTCAGCGGATGGGTCGGGGTGTCCTCGAACAGCCGTTGGCCGTGCCCGACGGCGATCGGGTGGACGAGCAGGTTCAGCTCGTCGAGGAGACCGTCGGCCAGCAGCCATCGCACGGTCGTGGCGGAACCGGACATCTGGATGTCGCCGTCAATCCGCTCCTTGAGTTCGCGCACGCCGGCCGCGACGTCGCCGGAGATGACGGTGGTGTTGGTCCAGTCCGCCTTCTCCAGGGTGTTGGAGACGACGTACTTGCGGATCTCGTTGAAGGACCTGGCGATGTCCTGGTCGGCGTCCGTCGTCGTCCAGTACGCGGACCACTCGTCGTACAGCTTGCGGCCCATCAGCATCGCCGCCGCGCTCCGCATGCCCGCCTCGACCACGGCGCCCATCTCGTCGTTCCAGTACGGAAAGTGCCACTGGTCCGGCGATTCGACCACGCCGTCCACGGAGATGAAGAAGTTCGCGATGATCTTCGCCATGGTGCTGCTCCCTGACTTGCCCGATGACTGCGAAAGGGAGGTTACGCGGGACCGGGCGTTCAGGTCTTGTACAGAAGCGACAGCGGCTCCGGCGGGTCCGGGTGGATGAGCTGCGTCGCGGTCCGCCCGACGTAGCGGGTCAGCGACCGCGCTAGGTGCGGCTGCGCCCTACGATCACGTCATGCGAGCCGGGTTCAGCGAGGCGCTGACGTTGGTGGGGTACGTCCTGGGCGGCGCCGTCACACCTGTCGTGGGCGGATGGGCGAGTGGGTGGGTCGGCGGGCAGGTGCTCGACGACACCGTGCTCATGTGCGTGGCGCTGTTCGAGGTGGCCTTCCTCCTCGGCATGGTGCGGGCCGGCCTCCGGGGGGCGAGATGGCTGGCCCGAGCCTCAGCAGGGCGGCGGCGGGCGGCGGAGGCGCCGGACGTGTCGCCGTGATCCGGCGCCGCCAGGTCACCTGCCGGACGGGTGGTTTCCGGGCTGTGCCAGGTAGGCCGCCAGGGTGCCGCGGCTACGCCGGAGGCCGTCGATGCGCTCGTCCATGACCTCCAGCTCCCGGTCCATGAGGGCTCGCAGGTCCGCGCACCAGTCGAACTCGGGCTGGTCGCCCACCGTGCACGGCAGCACCACACGGATCACCTCGGTGGTCAGGCCCGCGTTCAGCAGGGCGCGAACCTTCCGTACCGTCACCACGGCGTCCTCGTCGTAGGTGCGGTATCCGTTCGTGTCGCGGCTGGACTCCAGCAGTCCCTGCGCCTCGTAGTAACGCAGCAAGCGCGTGCTGACGCCCGTACGCCGGGACAACTCTCCGATCAGCATGTGGCCCGTCCCATCCACGTCGGCCTTCCTCACCGACAACGTCACGCCGGTCGTGAACATTTCTTCGGCTTCTTGATCGTGCCGGACGCGGCGTTCTACCGTTCTTCCGATGAACGCGGCTGCGTGGATGGTCCTCGTCGGTCCCGCCGGGGCGGGGAAGAGCACTCTCGGCGCGCGCCTGGCCGCGGCGACCGGGCGGGACTTCGCCGACGTGGACGCGCTCGGCGAGCCCTACTACCGCGAGGTGGGCTGGAGCATGGAACGGCTGCGCGCCCGCATCGGGGCCGTGGGCCGCGTCGCGGCCGAGCGGGAGTGGGAGCCGGCGCGGGCCCATGCCGTGGCACGCGTGGTGGCCGATCACGCGGGCGCGGTCGTCGCCCTGGGAGCCGGACACAGCCACTACACCCGGCCGGCGCTGCTCCGGCGGGTACGGGAGGCGCTGCGGCCCGCCCGGCACGTGGTGCTGGTGATGCCGTGCGCCGACCCGGAGCGGTCCGTCGAGATCCTGCGTCGGCGCAGCCTCGCCGCCAAGGGGACCGACTGGGTCAGCGGTGACGGGCACGACTTCCTGCGGGAGTGGGTGCATGATCCGGGGGTGCGCACGCTGGTCACCACGGTGCTCCACACGGAGGGAGAGACGCCCGGCGAGAGCGCCGAGCGTCTTCTGGGCAGGTGCCCCTGAGTCCCGTGCGCGCGGGGGCGGCGCCGGTCGGGTCCGCCGGACGGGCACGTGCCGCCGCCGCGGGCAGGGGTCCGGCTCCTACCCGCGCGGGGCGTACATGATGACGAGGACGCCGAGGATGCAGACGACCGCGCCGATGACGTCCCAGCGGTCGGGCCGGAACCCGTCCACCAGCACGCCCCACAGCAGGGAGCCGGCGACGAACACCCCGCCGTAGGCGGCCAGGACGCGACCGAAGTGCGGGTCTGGCTGGAAGGTGGCGACGAACCCGTACAGGCCGAGCGCGATGACGCCGGCTCCGATCCACACGAGCCCCCGCTGCTCTCTCACCCCCTGCCACACCAGCCAGGCTCCGCCGATCTCGGCGAGCGCGGCGGCCAGGAACAGCAGCAGGGATCGCGCGACGGTCACGGCTGCGACTCTAGCGGCAACGGGCACCCGGACCCGGGTGGCGGCTGCGATGCCGGCTCAGCAGAGGAGTCCGCCGTCCTCCGGGGGCGGTTCGTGGGTGGCTGCGATGTCGATGCCGTAACCGCGTACGCCGTCCACCTCGTGCGCCGCCACCGACAGGAACGCCGTCACGCCGCCGACGATCTTGGTGTAGCAGGTGCGCTGTGCGGCGGTGAACGGCCGCCAGCCCTCCTGTACGGCCGCCCGCGCGTAGAAGGCGGCGTAGTCGCCACCGGACTCGTAGAACCGGCCCGCGTACGGGAAGGGGTCGTCGGCGAGGCAGCCGCCGTGGCGGGAGCGCTCGACGGCGCCGGTGAGGTGGGCGGCGAGGACGGGCTCGGCGGCGAGCACCGGCACGAGTTCCTCCTCAGCCGTGTCGCAGCCGGACGCGGCCGGCGGTCCGGCGACCGTCCAGCCGAGTCCACCGGCCACGAGTGCCGCCGCGACAAGGGCGACGGTGGTTCTCCGCATGCGTATCAGCCTCCGAACGGGGGTGCGTCCGGACTCTACGGCCGGCGCGCCTGGTGATCAACCGCGGCGGGGAACGCGTGGGTGCGGGCGAGGACCACCGTGGCGAGGACGGGGAGGAGGAGCACCAGGACGGTCCAGGGGAAGGCCGTGGGGCCGTGCAGGTCGAGGAGGAGACCCCCGGCGACTCCGCCGCCCGCCATGGCGGCGTTCCACAGCGTGACGAGCATGGCCTGGGCGCTGTCGGCGGCGGAGCCGCCCGCGTGGCCGGCGGCGGTCTGCAGGAGGGTGGGGATGCCGCCCCAGCCGAGGCCCCAGAGGGCGGCCGCGACGCAGACGAGCGCGAGGTTGCCGGTCGGGAGGGCGAGCAGCGTGGCCGCCGCGCCGACCAGGAGCGTGCCGGCGATGGTGAGGGCGCGCAGCCGCCGGTCGATGTGGGCGCCGGTGATCCAGATGCTCGCCAGCGAGGCCACGCCGAAGACGAGGAGCACGAGGTCCACGGCGGCGGCCAGGCCGAGGTGGTCGAGGAACGTGGCGATGTAGGTGTAGAGGACGGTGTGGGCCAGCACGAAGACGAAGGTGACGAGCAGGATGGCCGCCACGCCGGGGACGGCGAGGGTGCGCAGGATCGCGGGCCGCTCGCCGCGCGGCAGGCCCGGCCGGTCGGGTACGAGTGCGGCGATCCAGCCGAGCAGGACGACGGCCAGGGCGGTCATCACCCAGAAGGTCGTGCGCCAGCCGAGCGCCCCGCCGAGGTAGGTGCCGGCCGGCACGCCGAGCGACAGGGCGGCCGGGATGCCCGCCATGACGATCGCCATCGCCTTGCCCTGCAGGTGGGCGGGTGCCAGCCGGCGGGCGTATCCGGCCAGCAGCGCCCAGATCACGCCGGCGGCCACGCCGGCGACGAACCTGGCGGCCAGCGTCAGGGGGAAGTGCGCCGAGACGGCCGTGACCGTGTTGGCGACGGCGAACCCGGCCACGCCGGTGAGCAGGAGGCGTTTGCGCGGCCACCCGGCCGTGGCGGCGGTGAGCGGGATGGCCGAGACCGCCGTGCCGACGGCGTAGACGGTGACGAGCTGGCCGGTGGCGGACTCGCTGACGCCGAGGCCGCCGCTCATGGCGGGCAGGACGCCGGCGGGCAGCGCCTCGGTGAGGACGGTGACGAAGGCGGCCGTGGTCAGCGCGGCCAGCGCGGCCAGGGGCAGCTCCCGGGTGCCGGGGGCGGAGAGGGTGTCGTTGCTCATGCCGCGTATGCTCGAACCTTCACATCGATGTGAAGGTCAACCCGGCAGGGAGTGAGGTGGGCCACATGCGGATCGGCGAGCTGGCGGAGCGCACCGGCACGGCGCGGCGGCTGCTGCGCTACTACGAGGAGCAGGGGCTGATCGCCGCCTGCCGGGCCGCGAACGGCTACCGCGAGTACGACGATCGCATGGTGGACCGGGTGCTGCAGATCAGGGGCCTGCTGGACGCCGGGCTGCCGACGCGGATCATCAAACAGATCCTGCCCTGCCTGGACGGCCCGCGGGTGATCCACTTCTCCGACGCGACGCCGGAGATGATCGCCACGTTGGAGGTCCAGCGTGACCGGATGACGCAGCGCATCTCGTGCCTGACCCGCAACCGCGACGCCATCGCCGCGTACCTGGAGCAGGTACGCGGCGACGGGTGAGCCCTACTGGCTGGGCCTGGTGCAGCTGCTGGGGATGTAGCCGGTCATGCCGTTGTAGGTGATGTACTGCCACACCTTGGAGGTCTGGGAGCAGAGGGTGTAGCGCTCGCCGTCCAGGCCGCGGTGGCATGTGAAGTGCTGGTTTCTCAGGACGAGGCCGAGCGCCGTGGCGTCCACCCTCGGCGCGGTCCGGATCTTGATGTTCTCCTTGGCGATGGCGTCGCTGCCGAACGGGCAGTACCCCTGCGCGTCGGCGACGGCCGCGGTCGGCTGCGCGGCTGCCGCGGCGGGCGCCGCCGCGGCAGGGGCGGCGAACGAGAAGGCGCCGGCGGCGACCGCGGTGGCGAGCGTCAGTGCGCGGATACCGCGCTTCGTCATGGTCATGAGGTTCCCCGTGTGGTGATCGATGCGAGCAAGATCTCTCCAGAAGTACCAGGGACGCGCCGCGCATGTCTGGATGATCAAGCTTGATGTGTTCGATGCCACTTTCATTGACATACAGGGCGTTTCACTGGCGTGACAGCGGGTACGGCCGCCGGTAGCTGCCGAGTAGCCGAAAGATGACCGATGACCAGGGGCGCCAGATGTCCCGGATCACACTGACGAGCGCCGCACGCGCCGCGCTCCGCCCTGACGAAGTGGTCTTCTTCGACTGGCACGTCACCGGCCTGTGCTGTGCCGACGCCGGCGAGTTCTCGGTCAGGCCGCTGCGCCGGTCTCGGCTGCCCCGGCGGGCCCGCCGCCTCGGCGTGGAGCCGGTGTTCGCCCACCCGGTCGCCTGGGTGCACCTCGTCGAGCTTCCGGTCACGGTCGACTGCCGCCCGCTGTGGCGCTGGCGGCGGTTCACCACCGACCTGCCGCCGGACGCCGGGCTGCGGTGCTGCCTGGGCCGTCCCGTCGCGCGAGGAGACCCCGGGAGGTAACCGGTGAACGTCCGATCGATCATCATCTGGACGGCTGTCGCCCTCGTCGGCGCGGCGGGGTGGGCGGTCCTCGCTCTGTCGAGAGGCGAGAACGTCAACGCGGTGTGGCTGCTCGCCGCCGCTCTCGGCTCGTACGCCATCGCCTACCGCTTCTACGCCCGGTTCATCCTGCACAGGGTGCTGGGCGCCGACGACCGCCGCGCCACCCCCGCCGAGCGGCTGAACAACGGCATCGACTACCACCCGACGGACCGGCGCATCCTGTTCGGCCACCATTTCGCGGCCATCGCCGGGGCCGGGCCGCTGGTCGGGCCGGTGCTGGCGGCGCAGATGGGCTACCTGCCCGGCACCATCTGGATCGTCGCCGGGGTGATCTTCGCGGGGGCCGTGCAGGACATGGTCATCCTGTTCTTCTCCATGCGGCGCAACGGCCGGAGCCTCGGCCAGATGGCCCGCGAGGAGATCGGGCCGGTGGGCGGGGCGGCGGCGCTCATCGCCGTCTTCGCCATCATGATCATCCTCCTGGCCGTGCTGGCACTGGTCGTCGTGGGCGCCCTGGCCAAGTCGCCGTGGGGCGTCTTCTCCATCGCGATGACCATCCCGATCGCCCTGTTCATGGGGTTCTACCTGCGGATACTGCGGCCCGGCCGGGTCGTCGAGACGACCGTGATCGGGGTCGCGCTGCTGATCCTGGCGATCATGGCAGGCGGATGGGTGCAGGAGTCGAGCTGGGCGCCGGTGTTCACGCTGAGCCCGTCGGCGCTGGCGCTGTGGCTCATCGCGTACGGGTTCGTCGCGGCGGTGCTGCCCGTGTGGATGCTGCTGGCGCCGCGCGACTACCTGTCCACGTTCATGAAGATCGGCACGATCGCGCTGATCGCGGTCGGCGTGCTCGTCACGATGCCGCCGCTGCGGACCACCGCCTTCACCAAGTACGCCTTCAGCGGTGACGGGCCGGTCTTCGCGGGGTCGCTGTTCCCGTTCGTGTTCATCATCATCGCGTGCGGGGCGCTGTCGGGCTTCCACGCGCTGATCTCGTCGGGCACGACCCCGAAGATGATCCAGAAGGAGCGGCAGGTCCGGCTGATCGGCTACGGCTCCATGCTGATGGAGTCGTTCGTGGCCGTGATGGCCATCACCGCCGCGTCGGTGCTGAGCCCGGGCCTCTACTTCGCGATGAACTCCCCCGCGGGGGTGGTCGGGGCGACCGTGCAGTCCGCCTCCGAGGCGGTCACCAACATGGGCTTCGTCATCACCCCCGAGCAGCTCCAGGCGGCGGCCCGGTCCGTGCAGGAGGAGACGCTGGTGGCGCGCACCGGCGGCGCGCCGACGCTGGCCGTGGGGATCTCGCAGATCTTCTCGGGCTTCCTCGGCGGGGCGGCGCTGCAGGCGTTCTGGTACCACTTCGCGATCATGTTCGAGGCGCTGTTCATCCTCACCACGGTGGACGCGGGCACCCGGGTCGGCCGGTTCATGCTGCAGGACACGCTGGGCAACCTGTGGAAGCCGATCGGGCGGGTGAGCTGGTGGCCCGGCCTGGTGGCGACCAGCGCGGTGGTCGTGGCGGCCTGGGGCTACTTCCTCTACCAGGGCGTCAACGACCCGCTCGGCGGCATCAACCAGCTCTTCCCGCTGTTCGGCATCGCCAACCAGCTCCTCGCCGCGGTGGCCCTCACGGTGGCCACCACGCTGCTCATCAAGAGCGGCCGGCTGAAGTGGGCGTGGGTGACGGCGGTGCCGCTGGCCTGGGACGTCGCGGTCACGCTGACCGCGAGCTGGCAGAAGGTCTTCTCGGCCGACCCCGGCCTCGGCTTCTTCGCCCAGCGCGAGCGCTTCCAGACCGCTCTGGAGCAGGGGCAGGTCCTGGCGCCGGCCAAAAGCGAGGCGGCGATGCGGCAGATCGTGCTCAACTCCACGGTGGACGGCGTGCTCGCGGCGCTGTTCGCGGTGCTGATCATCGTTGTGCTGCTGGACGCCTTCCGGGTGTGGGCGAAGGCGATCCGGTCGCGGGAGCCGCTGCCGAGCACCGAGGCGCCGTTCGAGGAGTCGCGGATCCTCGCGCCGTCAGGCCTCATCGCCACCCGCGAGGAGAAGCGGTCCATGGCCGGGGCCTCCTCCGGCGGCTCCTAGGGTCGCTCGGCCGTCACCTGGCGGACGGCGTCCTGCCAGGTGGCGTGCCGTTCGAAGAGGTTGTGCAGCCCGGCTCGGTACAGCAGGCGCTCCAGGCTGCCCTGGACGCCGCTGAGCACCAGCCGTCCGCCGCTGTTCTGGCTGCGGTTCAGCGCCACGACCAGTTCGCTCATCCCGACCGAGTCGCAGAACGAGACACCGGCCAGGTCCACGACGACCCGCTGCGACGGCAGCCGCGCGGCGGCCCGCAGGTGCTCGCGCAGCGCCGGCGCGGCGACCAGGTCGAGCTCGCCGCCGGCCCGGACGACGGCCACGCCGTCGACCAGCGCGAGCGAGACGGTGAACGTGGGCGCGTGCTGTGGCTGTGAAGTCATGATGCGGCCCGAACCTCCCTGTCCTCACCCTCCCCTCACCCGTGGTTCCAAACGGGATGCGTACGGCTTTTTCCCAGGTCATGAACGCCTGCCGAACACCACAAGGTGCAAAACCACCTTTTTCGGGCAGCTCCCCGGAATGCCGTCAAGCCGGGGACGGGGACGGTCCTCATGACCGGGCCCCCGAGCACGTTGGGCGTCGAGGAGGAGTTCCACCTCGTCGACGCCCGGACCCGGCGTCTCGTGCCACGCTCGGAACCGCTGCTGAACCTGCTCCCGAAGGACAGCTTCACCGAGGAGCTGCACTGCTCCACGGTCGAGTCCAACAGCAGGCCGTGCCTCTGCCTGGACGAGCTGGCGCGCGAGCTGGGCGCGCTGCGCGAGACGCTGATCGGCGGGGCCGCCGGACTCGGCCTCGGCGTCGTCGCCGCCGGCAGCGTGCCGCTCGCCGACGTCGGGCAGGCGCGGATCTCGGCCGGCCCCCGCTACGCGCGGATGCTGCGCGACTACCAGCACCTCACCCGCGAGCAGCTCATCTGCGGCACGCACGTCCACGTCGAGCTGGCCGACCGCGACCTGGCCACCCTGGTCGCGCACCGGCTCGCACCGTGGGCGCCGCCGCTGCTCGCCCTCAGCGCCAGCTCCCCGTACTGGCTGGGCGCCGACACCGGGTACGCCAGCTACCGCACGATGGTGTGGCGGCGCTGGCCCACCGCCGGGCCGATGGCCGGGTACGACTCCGCGGCCGCGTACGAGCGGATGATCGCCGGGCTGATCCGGTCGGGCGTGATCGGCGACTCCGGGATGATCTACTTCGACATCCGGCCGTCCGCCCACGTCCCGACCGTGGAGCTGCGGATCTGCGACTCCTGCCCGCGCGTGGCCGACATCGTGCTCGTCGCGGGCCTGTTCCGGGCGATGGTGGCACGCGAGCTGGAGTGCGTACGGCGGGAGCGGTGCGGCGCGGCGGCCCGCGAGGTGAGCCTGGAGGCGGTGCGGGCGGCGACCTGGCAGGCGGCGCGAGCCGGCCTGGAGGGCACCCTCGTCGACCCCGTACTCGGCGTGCCCGGCCGGCCCGGCCGGGTGATCGGACGGATGGTGGACGCCCTGCGGCCCCAACTGGAGCAGGCCGGCGACTGGACGCTCGTCTCCGGCCTGGCCCGTGAGGCGCTGCGCCGGGGCAGCTCGGCCCGCCGGCAGCGGGTGGCGTACGCGCGGCGGGGCCGCCTGGCCGACGTGGTGGACCTGCTGCTCGCCGAGACGCGTTCCGGTTTCCCCACCTCGCGCCGACCGGCGGCATGACACGGATCAGATCAGGATCGAAGGAGAGGTATGTGCGGGCTGAGCGGCGAGATCAGGTTCGACGGGACCGCGGCGGACGTCGGGGCCGTGGACCGGATGACCGAGGCGATGCGTGAGCGAGGGCCGGACGGCTCGGGACTGTGGTCGGCCGGGCCCGTCGCCCTGGGGCACCGCCGACTGAAGATCATCGACCTGTCGGAGAAGGCGGCCCAGCCCATGGTGGACGAGGAGCTGGGGCTGACGGTGGTGTTCAACGGGTGCCTGTACAACTACCGCGAGCTGCGCGCCGAGCTGCGGCGGGCCGGCTACCGGTTCCGCTCCACCTCCGACACCGAGGTGCTGGTCAAGGCGTTCCACCGGTGGGGCGACGGGTGCGTCGAGCACTTCAAGGGCATGTTCGCCTTCGCGGTGTACGAGCAGCGCACCGGCCGGCTCACGCTGGGCCGCGACCGGCTCGGCATCAAGCCGCTCTACCTGGACGAGGACGGGCGGCGGCTGCGGTTCGCCTCCACCCTGCCCGCGCTGCTGGCCGGCGGCGGGGTGGACACCGGCATCGACCGGGTGGCGCTGCACCACTACATGACCTTCCACTCCCTGGTGCCGGGCGAGCGGACCATCCTCGCCGGGGTGCGCCGGCTGCCGGCGGCCACCGTACGGACCGTGGAGCCGGACGGGACGAGCACCGAACGGCGCTACTGGGACCCGGCCCACACCCGCACGGCCCTGCCCGGGCACGCCGGGCTGGACGACGACGAATGGCGGCAGGCCGTCCTGGACGGGCTGCGGGCGGCGGTGCGCCGGCGCATGGTGGCCGACGTGCCGGTCGGCGTGCTGCTGTCGGGCGGGCTGGACTCCAGCCTGATCCTCGCCCTGCTGGCCGAGGAGGGGCAGGAGGGGCTGGCCACGTTCAGCATCGGGTTCGAGCCGGCCGGAGGGGAGCGCGGCGACGAGTTCGCCTACTCGGACCTGATGGCGCGCACGTACGGCACCGACCACCACCGCATCCGCATCCCCGACGCCCACCTGCTGTCCGGCCTGGAGGACGCGGTGCGCGCGATGAGCGAGCCCATGGTCAGCCATGACTGCGTCGCCTTCCACCTGCTGTCGCGGGAGGTGGCCCGCCACGTCAAGGTGGTGCAGTCGGGGCAGGGCGCCGACGAGGTGTTCGCCGGTTACCGCTGGTTCCCGCCGCTGGCGGACGTGCCGCGCGAGCGGGCCGCCGAGACCTACCTGGCCGAGTTCGCCGACCGGCCGCACCACGAGCTGGCCGGCATCCTGTGCCCCGAGTACCTGCTCGGCCACGACGCCAGCGGCGACTTCGTCCGCGCGCACCTGGCCAGGCCCGGCGCGGACACCGCGCTGGACGCCGTGCTGCGGCTGGAGACCACGGCCATGCTCGTGGACGACCCGGTCAAGCGGGTGGACAACATGACCATGGCCCACGGCCTGGAGGCGCGCACGCCGTTCCTCGACCACGACCTCGTGGAGCTGGCGGCCGCCTGCCCGAGCGGGCTGAAGCTGGCCGACGGAGGCAAGGGCGTGCTGAAGGACGCCGCGCGCAAGCTGCTGCCGGCCGAGGTGATCGACCGGCCCAAGGGCTACTTCCCGGTGCCCGCCATCCGCCACCTCGACGGGCCGTTCCTCGACCTCGTCCGCGACGCGCTCGCCAGCTCGGCCGCCCGCTCGCGCGGCCTGTTCCAGCCCTCCTACGTCGCCGGGCTGCTCGCCGACCCCGACCGCGACCGGGCCACGACGGGCGTCAACACCCTGTGGCAGCTCGGGCTGCTCGAACTGTGGCTGCAGACCCAGGGAGTCTGATGGCCGCGTCCCCCGCCGATCCCCTCGTACGGGCGCGGCCGGACGCCGCGCTGACCGCGTGGAGCTGCCGGGCTCCCGCCCTCGCCCCGGATCTCGGGGCGGTCGCCTTCGTCGGCGACCAGGACGGCTCGCCCCGCGCCTGGATCCGGCCGTTGCGCGGCGGCGCGCCGGCCCGTCCGCTCGACACCGGGCCGGAGCCGGTGGCCGACGTGAGCTGGGCGCCCACCGGCGAGCGGCTGGCCGTGCTGGTCGCGCCGGGAGGGGGCGAGCACACGCAGGTGTGGACCGTCCAGGCCGACGGCGGCGGGCTGCGCCCGCTGGCGGCGCCCGAGGGCGGGTCGGCGGTGTTCGTCCGCTGGACGGGGCGCGGCGAGGCGCTGCTGGTCGCCGAGACGTCCGTTTCGGGATGGACCGACGCCGTGCTGGTCGACGCGGCCACGGGCGGTCGCCAGGTCGTCGCGGGAGGCGAGCTGCTGCGGCCCGTCGCCGTCAGCCGGGACCACGCCACCCTGCTGCTGCGCCGGGGACCGCGCGGGGCCCGCCGGATGGCGCTGGCCCGCAGCCGGGCGGGCGGCCTCCCGCCCGGTGCCGCGGGCAGGGCGGTGAGCGGGACAGCGGGCAGGGGCGCGAGCGAGGCGGCGGGCAGGGGCGCGAGCGAGGCGGCGGGCAGGGGCGCGAGCGGGGAGCGGGAGCTGTTGGCGGGGCCGGCCGGCTCCACCGACTACGGCATCCTGTCTCCCGACGGCGCGACCGCCTACCTGCTGTCCGACGTGGGGCGCGACCGCGCGGCGCTGGTGGCCGTGCCCCGGGACGGCGCGCCGGCCGTGCTCGCCGAGCGCGCGGACGCCGACCTGGACCAGTTCGCGCTGGCCGCGGACGGGCGGCGCGCGGTCCTGCTGTGGAACGTGGCCGGCCGCTCCGAGCTGGACCTGCTCGACATGGCGACGAGGGCCGTCACGCCGCTGCCGCCCCCGCCCGCCGACGTCGTCACCTCGATCCGGGTGAGCCTGGACGGCAGCGTCGCCGCCCTCGCGGCCGAGTCGCCCGCCCACCCGTCGCACGTCCTGCTGTGCGACCTCGGCAGCGGCCGCTACGAGCGGGTCGCGGGCATGGAGCCGCTGCCGGGCGCGGCACGGGCGGAGCCGGTGCGCCTGCGGGCCCGCGACGGGCTGGAGCTGTCGGCCTGGCTCTACCGCCCGCCGGGCGCTGTCGCGCCGGCCCCCTACCTGGTGTACCTGCACGGTGGGCCGGAGGACCAGGAGCGGCCCACGTTCAACCCGCTCTACCAGAGTCTGCTGGCCGCCGGGATCGGGGTGCTCGCGCCCAACGTGCGCGGCTCGGGCGGCTTCGGCCGCGCCTTCCGGGAGGCGGACGATCGCGGGCTGCGGTTCCGGGCGGTCGAGGACGTGGCGGACTGCGCCGCCGAGCTGGTACGGCTGGGCGTGGCGGACCCGGGGCGGCTCGCCTGCATGGGGTGGTCCTACGGGGGCTACCTGACCCTCGCCTCCCTCGTCCACCATCCCGGACTTTTCCGCACAGGTATCGATGTGTGCGGCATATCCGATTTCGAGAGCTTCTATGCGCGTACCGAGCCGTGGATCGCCGCGGCGGCCGTCGGCGAGTACGGCCACCCCGAGACCGACCGCGACCTGCTGCGGGCGCTGTCGCCACTGCGGCGCTTCGACCGGCTGAGCGTCCCGCTGCTGGTGGTGCACGGCGCCCAGGACACCAACGTGCCCGTCCACCAGGCCGAGCAGGCCGTCGAGGCGGCGCGGGCGCTGGGGGTGCCGTGCGACTACCTGCTCTTCCCCGACGAGGGGCACGAGGTCCGGCGGCTGGCCAACCGGGTGGCCTTCGTGGACAAGGTCGTCGGCTGGCTGGGCCGCCACCTCCTCACCCCGGCCGCGGCCTGACCGGGGCCGGGGCAGGGGCGAGGGGCGGGACCTCCGCCGCCGGCCCGGCTCCTCAGCCGCGCTCGCGCAGGATCCGCCGGCCGAGCACCGCGTCGAGCAGCAGCTCGCGGTAGCCGGCCTCCTCGAACAGCACCGTCAGCCGGTCCTCGTCGCGCCGGATCACCTGCCCCGGACCCCACTTGTCGTGCTCCACCCGGGCGTGCACCGCGAAGGGGCCGCCGGCCTCGACCGGCGCCAGGGCGGTGCCGGCCCGGCACGTGTCGCAGTTGCCGCAGGGCTCGCCCAGGTCCTCGCCGAAGTAGCCCAGCAGGAAGCGCCGCCGGCAGTCGCCGGTCTCGGCGTAGCGGCGCATCATCTCCAGCCTGGTGCGCTCGATCTCGCGGTGGCGCTCGGCCAGCTCCCGCGCCGTGGCGGCGGCCTGCTCCGGGTCCGGCCCGCCCGGCACCGGGGCGATCCGGCGCGGGCCCAGCCGGACGGCTCCGGCCCGGCGCAGCAGGTCGAGCAGGGTGGTGAGGCGGCGCGGCGACAGCTCCGTGCGCTCACGCAGCCCCCGGCGGTCGAGACCGCCGTCGCCGCCGTCCGCGACCGCCTCGGCCACCCGCGTCAGCGTTTCCTCGTCGGGGGCCGCCCCGGTGAAGTAGCGCTGCAGCCCCAGGTCCTCGGGCCGGTAGAAGAGGGTCGCCTCGGCCGGCTCGCCGTCCCGCCCGGCCCGGCCGACCTCCTGGTAGTAGGAGTCGAGGGAGCCGGGGATCTCGGCGTGGTGGACGAACCGGACGTCCGGCTTGTCGATCCCCATGCCGAACGCGTTCGTGGAGACGACGACGTCCAGCTCGCCCGCCATGAAGGCGCCGTGCACCGCGTCCCGGTCGGCCCGTCGCAGGCCGCCGTGGTAGGCGGCCGCCCGCAGCCCTTCGCCGGCCAGCAGCCCGGCCAGCTCGGCGGTCCTGCGGCGGGTGGCGGTGTAGACGATGCCGGGCAGCGGCTGCTCGCGGACGGCGGCGACCAGCGCCTCGGCGGGGTCGTCGAGCATCCGCCGCACCGACAGGGCGATGTTGGGCCGGTCGAACCCCCGCACCACCTGCGCCGGGTCCCGCAGGTGCAGCCGGGAGACGATCTCCTCCCGCACCGGCGGCGCCGCCGTCGCGGTCAGCGCGGCGATCACCGGGCGGCCCAGTGCCTCCGCCACCGCGCCCAGTCGCAGGTAGTCGGGGCGGAAGTCGTGGCCCCAGGCCGACACGCAGTGCGCCTCGTCCACCACCATGAGCGAGATGCCGGCCGCCGCCAGCTCGCTCACCACGTCGGTGCGGGCGAGCTGCTCGGGCGCGCAGAACAGGAACTCCGTCTCGCCGGTGCGCAGCGACTCGAACGTCTCCCCGCGCGCCCGCGCCGAGGTGCCGGCGTCCACGCTGGCCGCGGCCTCACCGTTGCGGTGCAGCGCCTCCACCTGGTCGCGTTGCAGCGCGATCAGCGGCGACACCACGAGCGTCGGCCCCGGCCGGAGCAGGGCCGGCACCTGGTAGACGGCCGACTTGCCGCTGCCGGTCGGCATGACCGCCAGCGTGTCGCGGCCGTCGGCCAGCGCCGTCATCGCCTCCAGTTGCCCCGGCCGCAACTCCGTCAGGCCGAGGGCGCGGCGGGCCACCCGCTCGCAGCGCTCGGCGGTGCTCTCGCCCGTCACCTACCAGCTCCACATTCCGACCCGCACGTCCACGCCCGGCGAGGCGTGCACGACGGGGTCCGCTCCGGGCCCGGGCAGGCCGGCGGCGTGCAGCAGCGTCTGGTCGAGCCCGCAGAGCCGCGCCTCGTGCAGGGGCCAGGGGGCGTGTTCCACCTCGGCGGCGGCCAGCCGGCCGGCGACCACGGTGAACAGCCGGTAGCGGTCCGTCAGGAAGCTCGCCAGGTCGTCCCGATCGGGCCCGGTCAGCTCCGCCCCCACCTCGATCCGGACATCGCCGCGCGCCCCCGGCCGGCCGGGCAGCCGGCGGCGGCTCCGGTACCACCACCGGGTGCCGTCGACGTGCACCGACATGTCCGACCAGAAGTACGGCAGCCAGTAGCCGGCCCGGCCGCCCAGCGCCGCCGCCAGCCGCCCCGCGTCCAGGGAGAAGAACCAGATGCCGCTGCGGCCCCGGCCATCGCGGACGTAGGTGCGCACGTTCGTCTCGGGGAAGCGCGACAGCCAGGGCAGCGCGGGCACGCCCGGCGGCCGGACGTCGTCCATGCGGAACGGGGTCATGCCCACCCAGGCCGCGCCGTCGAACGTCTCCACCTCCAGGCCGCCGGGCAGCATGGCGCGCAGCGTCTCGGCGGGGTAGCGCCAGTGCAGGAAGGTGATGTGGGCCCAGCGGTGGTGCATGACCGGCACGGCGACCTTCGGGGCGGGGCGTACACGCATGGCCCGCCCCTACCCCGGTGCGGGGCGGTATGCGTGCGGCGTCAGCCGGTGATCGCGCGGGCCAGGGCCAGGCCGCAGCCGCCCGCGGCCAGCCCGGCCGCCACGCTCGCGATCACGTTGGCCAGGGCGGCGCCCCGAGCCCCGTCCTGGAGCAGCACGAGCGTCTCGTAACCGAAGGTCGAGTACGTCGTCAGCGCCCCGCAGAAGCCGATGCCCGCGAACGCCATCATGCCCGGACCGGCGGGCAGCCCGGCCAGCAGGCCGAGCAGTGCCGACCCGGCGACGTTGACCACGAAGGTGCCCCAGGGGAAGACGCCGTCGTGAAGGGACCGGACGAGCCGGTCGGCGAGGTAGCGCAGGGGCGCGCCGATCGCGGCGCCGAGGGCGACGAGCAGCACGGTCACCGCGGCCTCCCCGCCCCGGCCGCGGCCCGGGTGAGCGCGCCGCCCGCCCATACGGCGGCGAGCGCCACGACCGGCGTGGCGACCAGGTACGCCAGCGCGGCCGGGGTCGCGCCCGACAGCAACAGCCGGCCGGTGTCCACGACGTACGTCGAGAAGGTGGTGAACCCGCCCAGCACTCCCACCCCGAGCAGCGGCCGTACCCAGCCGGGCGCGTCCCGCAGCTCGGTGATGGTCACCATGAGCACCCCGATCAGCAGGCAGCCGGCGGCGTTGACGCCGAGCGTCGTCCACGGGAACGCGGCGGGCGGCTGCGGGAAGGCGACGCCGAGCCCGTGGCGGGCGAGCGCTCCGGCGGCCCCGCCGAGCGAGATCACCCCGAGCGTCGTGAGCGGGACGGGACGGAGGTCGGATCGATGCGACATGGAGTCCTCCTGGCTGCCGCTCCTGGCCTGCGGCGGGTCCTGACGCCCAGGTTACGGCCGCTGCCGTGCGGGCCGGGCGGCCCGCACGCGCGGGAGGTGTCAGGGCTCCTGTTACGGTAGGGCCCGCGGTCCGCCGGGACGCCCGGCCGGTCACCCCGTCTTCCTCGCTCCGTCTCCGCGATCAGGAGAAGTCCGTGACGTTCGCGTCATCGTTGCTCCAGCGTTTCCAGCACCCAGCGCAGGTGATCGTCACCGGTTTCGGGTTCGTGGCGCTGGTCGGCACGGCCTTGCTCACCCTGCCCGTCGCCACGGTGTCGGGTGAGTCGGCGGGGTGGGTGAACGCCCTGTTCACCGCCACGTCGGCCGTCTGCGTGACCGGCCTGGTGGTGGTGGACACCGAGACCCACTGGTCGGTCTTCGGCGAGCTGGTGATCGTGGCGCTGGCGCAGGTCGGCGGGCTCGGAATCATGACGCTGGCGACGCTGTTCACGGTCCTGCTGTCGGGCCGGCTCGGGCTGCGCGCCAGGATGTTCGCCCAGGCGGAGACCAAGACGCTGGCGCTCAGCGACCTGCGCCGGGTGGTGCGCAACGTCGCGCTCTTCTCGCTGGTGTGTGAGGTGATCACGGCGGTCCTGCTCACCGGGCGCTTCCTGGTCGGCTACGGCGAGCCGTTCGGCCGGGCGCTGTACCTGGGCGCCTTCCACGCGGTGTCGGCGTTCAACAACGCCGGATTCGTGCTGTGGTCCGACAACCTCATGGGGTTCGTCACCGACCCGTGGGTCTGCCTGCCGATCGCGGGGGCTGTGATCGTCGGTGGGCTGGGCTTCCCGGTGGTGTTCGAGTTGTTCAGGTCGTGGCGGCGGCCGAGCCACTGGTCGGTGCTGACCAGGATCACGCTGGGCGTGACGGCGCTGCTGCTGGTGGCGGGCACGCTGGTGTTCCTGCTGACGGAGTGGCGTAATCCGAAGACGCTGGGGGCGCTGGACGACTCGGGCAAGCTGCTGGCGGCGTTCGTCACCGCCGTGATGCCGCGCTCGGGCGGATTCAACAGCCTGAACATCGCCGACATGTATCCGTCGAGCTGGCTGGTGACCGACCTGCTGATGTTCGTCGGCGGCGGCAGCGCGGGCACCGCCGGCGGCATCAAGATCACCACGTTCGGGCTGCTGGCGTTCGTCATCTGGGCGGAGATGCGCGGCGAGTCGGACGTGAACATCGGGCACCGCCGCCTGCCGCAGGGCGTGCAGCGTCAGGCCATCGCCATCGCGCTGCTGAGCGTGGCCATGGTGGCGGTCGCCACCTACCTGCTGATGGTCCTCACGCCGCACGGGCTGGACCAGGTGCTGTTCGAGGTGGTGTCGGCGTTCGGCACGGTGGGACTGTCGACCGGCATCACCGCCAGTGTGGGGCCGGCCGGTCACGTGCTGCTCGTGGTGCTCATGTTCATCGGCAGGACCGGCCCGCTGACGTTGGGGTCGGCGCTGGCGTTGAAGGACCGGACGCGCCGCTATCAGCTTCCCGAGGAGCGGATCATCGTCGGCTGACGGGCGGGCCCCGCGGCGTCACGGGCGGGCCGCCCCTTGGCGGCGGCGCGGGTGGCGCTCCAGAGGGCGAAGGCGATGTAGAGGATCTGCTCGGGGACGCGCAGCCACAGCGGGGTCACCTCGCCGCCGGCGAACGGCACGTCGGCGAGGGCCGCGTAGACGTTGGCGGGGAGCAGCATGACGAACAGCGCCACCAGGGCCAACGCGGCGAGGCGGCGGGTGCCCGCGACGACCAGTCCGACGGCGCCGAGCAGTTCGAACACTCCGGTCAGGTAGACCATGACGCCGGGGAAGGGCACGAACGGCGGCACCATCCGGACGAGGTCGGCGTGGTTGGGCATGACCGTGACGCTCTCGGGGACGAAGTGCGCGGACGCGGTCATGAGGAGCATGACGGCGAGCGCGTGGGCGGCGCTGGCCGGCCACGAGGCGAACCTTGTGACGCCGAGCGCCCCGAGGCCGCGGAAGGTGAGCAGGGCGACCAGGAGGACGAGGGGGAACTGCATGACGCTCCTTAATGGATAGTTGAGCTATCTAGTTACTAGATAGTGCAGCTATCTGAAGGAGATGTCAACCATGGCCTTACGCGCGGGCCGGACGCGCGGGCCGGACGCGCCGGCCCGTCCACGTCTCTGCTCGGCCCGGGGGCCTCGTCCGTGAGGGGTGGGGGGTGGGAGGGGGCTGTCAGCCCTGCAGGACGGGGTAGCCGTACCCGGCCACCTGCGAGGTGGGCCGCACCCGGCGCTCGACCTTGCCGTTGCCGGTGTTGCCCTCGATGGTGCTGATCGTGCCGTCGCCGTTGTCCTTCTTGACCAGGCCGACGTGGTCGATCGCGGTGATGCTCCTGCTGCCGTCCCAGTCGAAGAAGACGACCGCGCCCGGCTTGGGCGTGGAGCCCCAGCGGTTGTTGGCCTTGAACCACTTGGCGTAGGTCACCGTGTAGGCGTCCCAGCCGACCGAGGGGCGGGCGCCGGCCTTCTCGCCGACCCACGAGACGAACATCGCGCACCACGGCGCGTTGGCGTAGGCGCCGATGTTGCCACCGTCACGGGCGACGGTCTCGGCGGCCCGCGGCGAGGACATGTACCAGCTGTGGAAGGGGGTGCCACCGCCGGCGGCGTTCTCCGTGACACCGACCTGCGACTCCGCCACCTTCAGCAGGGCATCGGCGGTCAGCGGCCGGTGGTAGGCCGCGGCGACCGTCTTCGGCTGCTCCTGCGCCTGCGGGGCGGCCGGCTGGCCCGACTCCGCGACGGCCGGCTGGCCGGCCATGGCCGGGACGGCGCCGAACACGGCACCGGCCGCGATCGTGAGGCCGACGGCCAGCCGCGGGAGGTCCGTGGGCACGATGGCACGGGAGAGGTCACGCATGGTCATACTGGGGTTTACTCCTTGCTTCCATGCCGCCTACCGGGTTAGCTGACGGATTCGGGCCTGGAAGTGCCCTACGGCACGCCGCTCGTGGCGGGCGTGCCGATTCACCCCATGAGAGATTGGGTCCCCGGTTCCGCGATCTGTCGCGGATTCGGCGGCCGCGCCGCCCCCTGCGGATCTGTCATGCAGGCGGTGCGTACGCGGTCTCGGCGTTTGAACGAGGCATCACCCGGCGGAGGTACTGACGTGCCGGACGTGTGCCTCGGTGTCCCCAAACGTAAGCGAAGCGTATAGAGCGGTGCAAGCGAAGTCCGGGTGCACACCTCGGAACCCCCCGCTCCACCTGCGGTTCAGCGCGGAAGTTTTTACCTACTTCCCCTGGCGAAAGTGGTTTGAAGGTGCAGTTCCCCCCGTTGGGTAAAGACGCCCGGGAGCCGATCGGCACCGTGGCACACTGGCCGGACGTCCGACTCCCCGAACGAGGTCGCCCCCACGATGAAGCGCATCCTCAGCACCAACCGAGGCCGCGTCGCCGCGGCGGCCGCCGCGATCCTCGCCGTCCTCCTGCTGGCGTACGGCATGCCCACGCTGGCCCTGGCCGGCGAGGTGCCGCCCGGCACCGACGCGGGCGGCGTCGACATCAGCGGGCTCTCCCCCGAGGCCGCCCGCGCCAGGCTGGAGGAGGAGTTCGGCCGGCCGGGGCCGCTGAAGGTCGAGGCCGCCGGCCGCACCGTCACCATGAAGCCCAAGGACCTCGGCATGACCCTCGACGCGGGCGCGACGGTGGCCCGGGCCATGGACGGCCACACCACCCCGGCCGGGATCGCCCGCTCGCTGTTCGGTACCCGCACGGTCCCGCCCGCGGTCGAGGTGGACGGCGACCTGCTGGGCAGGCGGATCGCCGCCCTCGCCAAGAAGATCGACCGCGAGCCGAGAGAGGGCGCCATCGCCTACCGCGGGCTGGAGCCGCAGGTGACGCTGCCGAGGGCCGGCCGCGCCCTCGACCGGGCGGCGGCCGCGCAGGCGATCCGCGAGGCGTTCCTCGCCCGCCGCGACAAGGTCACGCTGCCGGTCCGCACGACGCCGCCGTCGGTGCCCGCCGCGAAGGTGCGCGAGATCGCCGCTGCCACCGCACGGACCGCGGTGGCCGCGCCGCTGACGCTGACGGCCGGCGACGAGCGGGCCAGCCTGTCACGCACCCAGCTCGCGTCCCGCCTGCGGTTCGTCCCCGACGGGCGGGGCGGGATGCGGCCCGCGTTCGACGCCTCCACGCTGGCGGACGACCTGCGCGATGACCTCGTCGCCGAGGAGCAGCGCCCCAGGAACGCCGCGTTCCGGATCGCCCAGGGCAAGCCGCAGGTGGTGCCGAGCCGCGCCGGCCGCGACATCGACCCCGACGGGCTGGCCAAGGCCGTCGCCACCGCCCTCGGGAGCGGCGAGCGCGCGGTGACGGTGCCGGTCGTCCAGGCCCAGCCCGACCTCACCACCGCCAAGGCCAAGCGGCTCGGCGTGCGGCAGAAGGTCGGCTCCTACACCACCCACCACCCGTGCTGCGCGCCGCGCGTCACCAACATCCACCGGATCGCCGACATCGTGGACGGCCACCTGGTCATGCCGGGCGAGACCTTCTCCCTGAACGGGCTGGTCGGCCGGCGCGACCGGGCGCGCGGCTTCGTCGAAGCACCGATGATCATGAACGGCCGGTTCGTCAACGACGTCGGCGGCGGCGTGTCGCAGTTCGCCACCACGATGTTCAACGCGGTGTTCTTCGGCGGGTTCGAGGACGTGCAGCACACGCCGCACCAGTACTACATCTCCCGCTACCCGGCGGGCCGCGAGTCGACGGTCTCCTTCCCGCAGCCGGACTTCCGCTGGCGCAACGACTCCCGGCACGGAGTGCTGATCAAGACGTCGTACACCGACACGTCGATCACCGTGGACTTCTGGAGCACGAAGCGGTGGGACATCGAGTCGGAGAGCTCGGGCCGCTACAACGTCAAGGGCTTCCGCAAGATGAAGGACTCCGGGCCCGACTGCCTGCCGATGGAGGGCGTGCAGGGCTTCGCCATCGACGTGTGGCGGATCTTCAAGAAGGGCGGGAAGACCGTCAGGAAGCAGCGCTTCCACACGGTCTACCAGCCCGAGCCCCGTCTCACCTGCACGGCGCGGACGTAGGGGCGGCCCGGCCCGTGGTCAGTCGAGCACGTAGCACTCCACCTCGGCGCGGCGGCGCGACAGGCCGGCGGCCACCGAGTCGTCGACACAGGCCTGCTCCGCGGCGCTGAGGGGCAGCACGCCGCACACGGTCACGCCGGAGTAGGTGCGGCAGTTCAGGTCCGGGTCGGCGCGGCCGACGCGGTAGTTGGCCCGCACCGTGGCCCGGCACCTCTGCCGCACGGCCGGAGCGTCCGCGTAGCGGCACTGGGCCAGCAGGATCCGGTACTGCCGTTCGCTCACCTCCTGCTGGGAGGCGTCCCCCTGGGCGGGGCCGGCGAACACGGTGAAGGTCGACAGGGTGAGGGCGGACAGGGTCCCGAGCCCGAAAGCGATGATCTTCCTCATGGTTCCCCCCTTCCCCACGACGTACCGCCGTGGGCTCACGCCAAACCAGGCTCACCGCCGCCCGGGCGGCCCACGGCTATCGTGGGGCCATGGCCTCCCCGCAGTCCACCGGCGCCCGGCGACGTAGAGAAGAGCTCCGCGACTTCCTGCGCATCCGGCGGGCGCGGCTCTCACCCGAGCAGGTCGGGATGCCCGGCGGCGGCCGCCGGCGCACGCCCGGCCTGCGCCGGGAGGAGGTCGCTGTCCTCGCCGGCGTCGGCGTCTCCTGGTACACGTGGCTGGAGCAGGGGCGCGACATCCAGGTGTCCGGCGGCGTGCTCGACGCGATCAGCGGCGCGCTGCGGCTGACCGAGGCCGAGCGCAGCCACCTCTACCTGCTCGCCGGGCTCAACCCGCCGCCCGCCCCCGCCGGCGACGCCCCCCTGGGACCACGGTTGCACCGGCTGCTCGACGCGTGGTCGCCCCGCCCGGCCTACGTCCTCGACCGGCACTGGAACTTCGCCGCGCTCAACGACGCGGCCCGTGCCGTGTTCGGCTACTCCGAGCAGGACACCAACTGTCTCGCCGCGTTCTTCACCAGCGCCCGCCACCGCGCCTCCTTCGACCACTGGGCGCAGGTGGCGCCCGACGTGGTGAGCCAGTTCCGCGCCGACGCGGCCAGACACCCCGACGACCCCGAGTTCGCCCGGCTGTCGGCGGAGCTGTGCGCGGCGAGCCCCGACTTCGCCGCACTGTGGGCCAGGCACGAGGTGGGCGAGGTGTCCCAGGGCGACAAGGTGATCACCCATCCTGAGGTGGGTGAGCTGGTGTTCGAGTTCACCGGGCTGCCGCTGCCCGGCCACCCCGACCACCGGCTGCTCCTGCACGACCCCAAGCCCGGCACCGCCACCCGGGCCCGGCTGGAGCGGCTGATGCACGGCGTCCACCTGGTCCAGGCGGGCTGACCCGGCGGTCCCGCCGATGATCCCGCCGGGGATGATCCTGGTGGTGCCACACCTAGGTTGAGCCGCGTCTGGGTGTCCCCGCGCGGAGCCCGCAGGATCGCCTCATGACACGATTCGACGGCAAGGTCGCGTTGATCACCGGAGCGACCGGCGGCATCGGCCCGGCCACGGCCCGGCGATCCGGCGACGAGGGCGCGCGCTCGACCGGCTCCTTCCTCGACTCCCCCGACGTCCTGCCGGGTTTCGCCGCCGGCACGCGCTCACGCGCCGTCTCGGCGGGACTCGACCCGCACCTGTACGACCTGGTGACCGGCTCGCTGGACACGCTGCGCGCCTGGCCGGAGGCGTTCGCCCGGACCGCGCGGGAACGGCGGGACGCCGCGCGGTCCGCCGAGGCGGCCGGCCACGTCAGGTCGGCCGGCGAGGGCTACCGCGACGCGGCCCTGTGGTTCCACTTCGCCACCGTCCTGCCGCACCCGGACCGCACCGGGCACGCCGCCGCCGCCGACTGCATGCGCCGCGCCCTCGCCCACCTCGACCCCACGGCCGAGCGGGTGTCCGGCGGCTCGTTCACCGGTGTGCTGCGCCGCCCCTCCGGCCCCGCCCGGCCGCCGCTGGTGCTCGTGGTGCCCGGCATGGACTCCGGCAAGGAGGAGTTCGTCTCGGTGGCCGACTGCCTGCTGGCCCGGGGCCTGGCCGTCCTCGCCCTCGACGGGCCGGGACAGGGCGAGCTGGCCCCCGGCACCGCGCCGCTCGCCGGCTACCACCGCGTGGTCAGCGAGGCGATCGACGTCGTGGGCGACCGCCCGGACCTCGACACGTCAGCGCTCGGGCTCGTCGCGCTCAGCCTGGGCGGCTTCTACGGCGCGCTGTCCCTCGCCCACGAGCCGCGGCTGCTGGCCGGCGTCACCGTCAGCGGCCCGTACGCGCTGACCTGGGACGAGCTGCCGCCGTTCGTCACCGCCACGCTCACCCTGCGCGCGGGGGACGAGGCCGCCGCCCGGGAGTTCGCCGGCCAGGTGGACCTGTCCGGCGTCGCGCCGCTCATCCGGCAGCCGCTGCTCGTCGTGGACGGCGAGCACGACGTCATCCCGGGCGTGGTCAACGGCGAGCCGCTGGCCCGGCAGGCCGTGCGGGGCGAGCATCTGATGGTGCCCGGCGGCGACCACCTCGCGGGCAACGCCCGGTGGGCGTGGCTGCCCCGGGCGGCCGACCGGCTCGCCGACCTGTTGTGTGACCGGGCGTCCGGCGGGCATGGTGGGGCAGGTGAGCGCCGATGAGACGCGTGACGGGGTCAAGCTGACCAACCTCGACGGGCCGCTGTTCGACGGGGCCGAGGCCACCAAACGCGACCTGGTCGACTACCTGGACGCCGTCCGCGACCGCATCCTGCCGGTCCTGCGCGACCGGGCCCTGTCCGTGATCCGCGTACGGCCCGGCCAGGCCCCCTTCATGCAGAAGAACCTGCCCGCCCACGCGCCGTCGTGGATCCGGCGGCTGCCGGTCTGGGCCGAGGCGTCGCAGCGGCAGGTGACGTACGCGCTGTGCGACGACCGGCGAACCCTGCTGTGGTTCGCCAACCAGCGGGCCGTCGAGTACCATCCCGCGCTGCTCCGGGACGGCCGGGCCACTCACCTGGTGCTCGATCTCGACCCGCCGGGCGACGGCGCGTTCGACCTCGCCGTGCGGGCGGCGCTGCTGGTGCGGCGGGCGCTGGACGACGCCGGGCTGGCCGGCGCGGTCAAGACCAGCGGCGCCAAGGGCGTGCACGTGTTCGTGCCCGTGGCCGAGGGGACGGCGATCGACGACCTGGCCGCCGCGACCCGCGCCCTGGCGGCCCGCGCCGAGCGGGTGGACCCGGCGCTGGCGACCACGGCGTTCATTCGGGAGGACCGGCAGGGCAAGGTGTTCATCGACTCGACGAGGGCCGGCGGGGCGACCGTGGTGGCCGCCTACAGCCCGCGTGTCCGGCCCGGCGCGCCGGTGTCGTTCCCGGTGGCGTGGGAGGACCTCGACCGGGTGTCGCCGGCCGACTTCACCCTGCGCACCGTGCCGAACCTGCTGGGCGGCGGCGATCCCTGGGCCGCCCTGCTGCCGGACCCGCGGCCGCTGCCCGCCGACCTGGTGGCGGAGGGCCACACGATCCCGGTGGCCCGCGTCCAGGCCATGCACGAGGGCAAGCGCCGCGCCCGCGCCCGCCGCGCCCGGTGAGCTTCCCGGCACGGCGGCCACCGCGCCGCCCGTGCCGGGCCGGTGAACCTCAGCCCGCGTACAGGGGCAGGCGCACCGCGAAACAGGAGCCCGGACGGCGGTCGGTGAGGACGAGACCGCCGCCGTGGGCCACGGCGATCTCCCTCGACAGGGGCAGGCCCAGGCCGGTGCCGCCCCGGTCCAGGGCGCGGGCGGCCGCCAACCGGGTGAACCGCTCGAAGATCCGCTCCCGGTCCTCCGGCGCGATGCCGGGGCCGTCGTCGGTGACGGTGACGACGACCTCGCCCCCGTCCTCCCCCACGACCACCTCGACCCGGCCGGCCGCGTGCCGGGTGGCGTTGTCCAGCAGGTTCGTCAGCAGGCGGTCGAGCTGCACCGCCGAGCCGAGGACCGGCGCGGGACGGCAGGGCGCCGCGACCACCGCGACACGGCCGCCCGCACGGCGCCGTACCTGCTCCCCGACGAGCCGGCACACGTCGACGACGACGCGTTCGGGCGTGACGCCCGCGTCGAGCCGGGCGAGCATGAGCAGCTCGTCGATGATGCCCGTGAGCCGCTCGGCGGACTCCAGCGCGCCGGCCCCGGTGACAGTCCAGTCGGTCTCGTCCGGGTACGTGGTGGCGAACTCCAGTCGCGTCCGCAGCCCCGTGATGGGACTGCGGAGCTCGTGCGAGGCGTCGGCGACGAAGCGGCGCTGGGTCTCGGCCGAACGTTCGAGCCGGTCGAGGGTGGCGTTGGTGGTCCTGGCCAGGCGAGTGATCTCGTCACCGGTGTCCGGTACGGGAACCCGGCGGCTCAGGTCCTTGCCGGTGATCTCGGTCAGCTCGGACCGGATGCGCTCGACCGGACGCAGCGCCGAGCCCACGATCAGCCAGGTGATGCCGGCCACCCCGGCCAGCATCAGCGGCGTGCCAAGGAAGACCAGCGCGTACAGCGCGGCCAGGGAGGCGTTCACCCGGTTCAGCGACGCGGCGCCGTAGACGGTGACCGGCCCGTCCGGCGTGCGCACCCGCATGGCCACGACCATGCAGTGGTGGTGTTCGCGGTCGCCGGCGCGGTGCAGGACGTGCTCGGTGACGTGGGCGACCCCGGGGCGCGCCGGCCGGATGGCGGCGAGGTGGGGCTCGCCCGGCCGGCCGGGCGTGGCGGCGATCACGTCGCCGCCGGGGGACACCACCTGGAGGAGCTGGAGGCTGGAGGGGGTCTGCAGGTGCGCGGGGAGCTGCCCGGCGCGGGCCTGCTCGGCCACCTGTCCGACGGCCACCTCCAGGCCGGTCCGCACCACGTCGCGCAGGCTGCCGGGCACGGTGGCGAGGGCGACGGAGGAGGTCGTGGTGAAGGCCACCGCCGCGACCAGGGTCGCGACCGTGGTGAGACGTGCCCGGATCGAGCGAGGAAAGATTCGTTCCACCATGAAAACCCCCGTGTCCCTTTCCGTAACCGTTGCCCGGAGGGGTTGCACCGGCTGCGGTTTTTTGCGGCGGACCGGGTGAGGGTTGGGCGTTTGTTGGCGATGGCGGAGCGAGCGCCGCCACGCCGCTGACCCCAGGCGCGCGGCCGGCTTCTCCTGACCCGCGGACCTGCGGATACTACGCTTGGTAAGCGTATGAACGCGTGGTTCGGGGTGAGGCGTGAGAGGGTGCCGTGGGGGGTCCACGGCACGTTCGCGCTGCTGCTCGTGCTCGCCGTGGCCGGAGCAGCGGGTGAGGGTCGCGTCCTGGCCGGTGTGGGCGGGCTGCTGCTGGGCGTCATCTACGCCGCCGGGGTCGTGCCGTTCGGGGCCGGGAGCGGCCCGGTGTGGGCGGGGCTGGCCGCCGTGACGCTCGGCTGGGGGATGCTGGCGACGACCTCGGCCTGGTACGTGCTGCCGGCGGTGCCGCTGGTGTTCGCGTGGATGCGGCTGGTCCCGCTGTGGGCGGCGGTGTTCGGGGTGACGTTGCTGGGCTGCGCGTCCGTCCTGGCGGTGAGCCGGCAGGCGGGCGGGGTGTCGGCGCCCGCCGTGTTCGGGCCGCTGGCCGTCACGGCGCTGGTGGCGCTGGCCGGGGCCGCCTGGCGGGGCGAGGAGCAGGCGTACGAGCCCGAGGCGGCCGCCCGGCGGCCGGCGGTGCGCAGGTCGTCGCTGGTCTCGGCGGTGCGCCGGCTCAGCGAGGCGACGGCGGCCCGTGCCCGGATCCCGGTGCGGTTCGGCGTGTCCGGCACTCCCGCCGAGCTGCCGCCCGCCCACGACATGGTGCTGCTGCGGGTCGCGCGCGGCGCGCTGGGCAACGTCGGCAGGCACTCCGGCGCCCGGAACGCCGGGGTGACGCTGACCTACCTCGACGGCCTGATCATGCTGAACGTGTCCGACGACGGCCGCGGCTTCGACCCGTACACGACTACCGGGCGGGACCTGCGCGACCTGCGCGAGCGGGTGGAGGCGCTGGGCGGCACGCTGACCGTGCGGTCCGCGCCGGGCGGCGGCACGGCCGTGGTGGCGGGCCTGCCCCGCTGACCGGCCCGGGCCGGTCAGGGGGTGACGATGGGGAAGTCCGGCCTCGGGTCATCCAGCACGGCCACCAGCCGCTGCAGCGCCCCGATGCTCCCCTCGCGTTCCACGCCCTCCACGCCCCGGCCCGCCAGCAGGCCGATGAGCTGCGCCTTGGTCAGCCTCAGGGTCAGGTCCACCGGCTCGTCGGGCGGGTCCACCTGGTGGACGAACACCCCGTTCGACAGTGTCGTCCGGTGGCGCTCCCCCAGGTCGGTCAGGTGCCAGTCGATGGACACGGTCTCGTTCCAGGCCCTGGGCCCGTGCACGCGGATGGCGATCGAGTCGAAGATCTGGTCCACGCGGAGCGCCTGCGCCAGGTCGGGGCAGGCGGTCGCGGTGATGGCGGGCACGATGCCGTCGGCCAGTTCCCGGGCGCCCGTCAGGTAGGAGTTGCGCCAGGTGCCGTTCTCGGCGCCGTGCCCGAGCCGGGTGTAGACCTCGGCGAGCAGGTCGCGCGCCGCCTTGTTGCCCTCGTCGGCGAAGACGGCGTGGTTGAGCAGTTGCGCGGCGAAGCGCAGGTCGCCGTCGCCGATGTAGCCCTTCGCCAGGGTCACCACGGCGGCCCCGCCGCCCAGGCAGTCCACGTAGCGGATGGCGCTCCCGCGCGGCGGATGCTCCCACAGGTGGGCCGGGTTGCCGTCGAACCAGCCCAGGTAGCGCTGGTACACGGCTTTGACGTTGTGGCTGAGCGAGCCGTGGAAGCCGCGGGCGTGCCAGGCGCGTTCCAGCCGGGGCGGCAACCGCAGGGTCTCGGCGATCTCGGGGCCGGTCAGGCCCTTGTTCATCAGGCGCACCGTCTGGTCGTGCAGGTAGGCGTACAGGTCGCGCTGCTGGGCCAGGAAGCGGGTGACGGTGTCCGCACCCCAGGTGGGCCAGTGGTGGGAGGCGAAGGCGACGTCGGCACGCCCGGCGAACAGGGAGATCGTCTCGGTGAGGTGGCGTGCCCACGCGCGGGCGTCGCGGACGGCGGAGCCGCGCAGCGGCAGCAGGGTGTGCTGGTTGTGGGTGGCGTTCTCGGCGAGGCAGAGGGCGCGGTGGGCGGGGAGCAGGAAGTTCATCTCGGCCGGAGCTTCGGCGCCGGGGGTGAGCTGGAAGACGATCCGCACCCCGTCCACGACCTCCTCCTGACCGGTACGGGCCACGCCGAGCGTGGGCGGCAGGAGTGACACGGTGCCGGTCGAGGTGGTCATGCCGAGGCCGGCGCCGATCTGGCCGCACGGTGAGCGGTCGAGGGTCTGGCCGTACATGTAGACGGAGCGGCGGGTGACCGCGGGGCCCGCGTAGACCTGCTCGGCGACGGCGTGCTCCATGAACCCGGCGGGGGCGAGGATCGGCACGCCGCCGCCGGTGACGCCGCGCACGCCGCCGAAGTGGTCCACGTGGGCGTGGGTGTAGACCACTCCGGTGACGGGCCGGTCGCCGCGGTGTTCCCGGTACAGGCCGAGCGCCGCCGCCGCGCACTCGACGGACAGGAGCGGGTCGACGACGACGACACCGGTGTCGCCCTCGATGATCGTCATGTTCGACAGGTCGAGCCCGCGCACCTGGTAGACGCCGCCGGTCACCTCGTACAGTCCCTGCCTGGCGCACAGCCGTCCCTGCCGCCACAGTCCGGGATGCGCGGTCCCGGGGCACTCCTCCTCCAGGAACGCGTAGGCGTCGTGGTCCCAGACGACCCTGCCGTCGGCGGCGGTGACCACGGCCGGGGTGAGCCGGGCGATGAATCCGCGGTCGGCGTCCGCGAAGTCGTCGTGGTCGTTCGGCTGGTCCTGGAGCGGAAGGTCGGCCATGCTCACCTGCATGCCCGGCCGACGGTACGGCCAGAGTCAAAACCCCGCCTCTTTATCCGGCAATCCACACAAACACCCCCACGGCTGGTGGGGGGGGCGGGTGTGATTGGCTGGACGTTCGGCTGATCGTCTGGAGGTTCGCGGTGGGAGCGTGGGTGTTCGACCTCGACGGCGTGATCGTCGACTCCGAGCCGGTCTGGGAGGAGGTACGGCGCGCGTTCGTCGCCGAGCACGGCGGCACGTGGCAGCCCGACACCCAGTCCAGGCTCATGGGCATGAGCACCCCCGAGTGGGCCGCCTACCTGCACGAGCTCGGCGTCACGCTGCCACCCGGCGAGATCGCCCGCCAGGTGGTCGCCCGGATGGCCGAGCGCTACCGCGAGCACGTCCCGCTGATGCCGCACGCCCGGGACGCGGTCCTGCGGCTGGCCGGCCGCCACACCCTCGGCCTGGCCAGCTCGTCACCCCGGGCCCTGATCGACGTGGTGCTCGACGCGGCCGGGCTGGAGTCCTGCTTCGCCGCGACGGTGTCCACCGAGGAGGTCGCCCGCGGCAAGCCCGCCCCCGACGGCTACCTCGAAGCGGCCGCCCGGCTCGGGGTCGATCCGCGCACGTGCGTCGCGGTGGAGGACTCCAGCAACGGGCTGCGCTCGGCGCACGCGGCGGGCATGCGGGTGGTGGCCGTCCCGCACCCGCGCTACCCGCCGGCGCCCGACGCGCTCTCCCTGGCCTGGCTCGTCGTGCCCGACCTGGCCGAGCTGCCCGAGGAGCCCCGGCCGTGACCCCGATCCGGCCCCGTACCGACGCCGACCTCGACGCGTGCGTGAAGGCGCTGTTCGAGGTGCACGCCGCCGACCGCTACCCCGTCGACTGGCCCGCCGACCCTGCGCGCTGGCTGACGCCGGCCGACCTCGTGCGGGCCTGGGTGGCGGTCGAGGACGGCCGGGTCACGGGTCACGTGGGGCTGGCGCGGGTCGAGCCGGAGGTCGCCGAGCTGGTCGGCGCGCCCGTCGCCGGCGCCGTGACACGGCTGTTCGTGGCGCCCGGCGCGCGGGGCGGCGGGCTCGCGGCCAGGCTGCTCGACGTCGTGCTGGCGCAGGCGGCCCCGCTGGCGCTGGAGGTGTCTGACGAGGGCCGGGCCGCCATCGCGTCCTACGAACGACACGGCTGGCGGCGCGTGGGCAGCACCCGCGCCGCGTGGCTCAACGCGGCCGGCGAGCCGGCCCTGCTGCACCACTACCTGAGCCCGTAGAGCTATCCTCTGGGAAACGTGCGTGACATCACGGTTTTCAGCGGAAGCGCCCACCCCGAGCTTGCCGAGGAGATCTGCGCCCACCTGGGGACGCCGCTCCACCCCGTCCGGATCAACCGGTTCGCCAACGACGTCCTGGAAGTCCAGCTCCAGGCCAACTGCCGCGAACGCGACGTCTTCCTCATCCAGCCTCTGGTCCCGCCGGTCCAGGAACACCTGGTCGAGCTGCTGCTCATGCTCGACGCGGCGCGTGGCGCGTCCGCGGCCCGCACGACCGTCGTCCTCCCCCACTACGCCTACGCCCGTTCGGACAAGAAGGACGCGCCGCGCATCTCGATCGGGGCGCGGCTGGTGGCCGACCTGATGGTGGCGGCGGGCGCCAGCAGGGTGCTGGCGATGACGCTCCACTCGCCGCAGGTGCACGGCTTCTTCAGCGTCCCCGTCGACCATCTGCACGCCCTGCGCGAGCTGGCCGGCCACTTCCGCCGGTACGACCTGTCGAACACCGTCGTCGTCTCCCCCGACCTGGGCAACGCCAAGGAGGCCGCGGCCTTCGCCCGGCTGCTCGGCACCGAGGTGGCGATGGGCGCCAAGCAGCGCTTCAGCGACGACCGGGTGGTGATCAGCTCGGTGATCGGCGACGTGGCCGGCAAGGACGTGATCATCCTCGACGACGAGATCGCCAAGGGCAGCACGGTCATCGAGCTGCTCGACCGGCTGCGCGAGCGCGGCGTCAACTCGGTGCGCGTCGCCTGCACGCACGGCCTGTTCGCGAGCGACGCGATCGAACGGCTCGGCGCGCTGCCCGAGGTGGCGGAGATCGTCTGCACCAACACGGTCCCGCCGCCCAAGCCGAGCGACAAGCTCACCGTCCTGTCGATCGCTCCGGCCCTGGCCGAGGCCATGCGCCGCATCCACGACGGCGAGTCGGTGAGCGCCCTGTTCACCACCCCCTGACGAATTTGCCGGACCCTCGCCCGTTTGCCATGATCGGCCGATGGCCGACACGAGACTCAGGGGCAAGGTCGTGCTCGTCACCGGAGGCGGCGCGGGCATCGGCGCGGCGATCTGCCGGGCCTTCGCCGCCGAGGGGGCTCGGGTGGCCGTGCACGGCGTCGCCGAGATCCCGCCGCCTCCGGGCGTGAGGTGGGAGCATGTCACGCCCCCGCCGGACCGGGTCGAGGCGCTCGCCGCCGAGCTGGGCGACGCCGTCGCCGTACGGGCCGACCTGCGCGAGTCGGACGCGCCGCCGCGGCTGTTCGGCGAGGTCGAGAGCCGGCTCGGCCCGGTGGACGTCCTGGTGAACAACGCCGCGCACTGCGAGAGCCCCGACACGATCGACACGGTCACCGCATCGGCGTTGCGGCGCGCGTACCAGGTGAACGCGATCGCCCCCGCCCTGCTGATCGCCGAGCTCGTCCGGCGGCGGCCGGCCGGCGGCACCCCCTGCGTGGTGAACGTCTCGACCGACGCCGCCCGCGCGTTCCCCGGCCAGATCGGTTACGGAACGTCCAAGGCGGCGCTGGACGCCCTGACCCGGGCGGCCGCGCTCGACCTGGCGGCCATGGGCGTCCGGGTGAACGCGGTGGCCCCCGGACCGGTGCAGACCGGGTGGATGGACGCCGCCATGGAGGAGCGGGTCCGCTCGATCGTGCCCATGGGGCGGGCGGGCGAGCCGGAGGACGTCGCCGACGCGGTGGTGTTCCTCGCCTCGCACCAGGCGCGCTGGATCACCGGCCAGGTGTTGCAGGTGGCCGGGGGCCACGCGCTCTGACCGGCACGGTCGGGGGGGTCGTCAGGGGTCCGTGCCAGGTCGTCTTTTCGCGGATAATCCGCTGCGGGACCGCTTGGGTAGGCTGTCGGCATGACGGCGATGGCTCCGACACGCACCGAGACGGATCTCTCCTTCCTGCTCGACCACACCAGCCACGTGCTGCGCACCCAGATGACGGCCGCGCTCGCCGAGATCGGCCTGACGCCGCGCATGCACTGCGTGCTGGTCCACGCCCTGGAGGGGGAACGCACCCAGATCCAGCTCGCCGAGCTGGGTGACATGGACAAGACCACGATGGTCGTGACCGTGGACGCGCTGGAGAAGGCCGGGTTCGCCGAGCGCCGCCCGTCCAGCACGGACCGGCGCGCCCGGATCATCGCGGTCACGGAGGCGGGCGCGGCCGTCGCCCGGCGCAGCCAGGAGATCGTGGACGGCGTGCACCGGGCGAGCCTCGGCGCGCTGCCCGACGACGAGCGCGAGGTCCTGGTCCGCGCCCTGAACCGGCTGGCCACCGGCCATCTCGCCACCCCCGCCGAGACGACCCAGCAGGCGCGCCGGCCGCGAGAACGCGGAAAGTAGATCCGAAGAGGATCGTCTATTACAAAACAATCTGCTACGGTCTTCCTTGTCACCTGAGACGGGAGAGACCATGTCGTACGCGCACACCTCGCGCTGGACCGCACTGGGCGTGCTGTCCGCGGCGGGACTGATGACGATCCTCGACGGCAGCATCGTGACGGTCGCGATGCCCGCCATCCAGCAGGACCTGGGCTTCTCGCCCGCGGAGCTGAGCTGGATCGTCAACGCCTACCTGATCCCCTTCGGCGGGCTGCTGCTCCTGGCGGGGAGGCTGGGCGACCTGATCGGGCGGCGGACGATCTTCCTGGCCGGCATTGTGATCTTCACGCTCGCCTCCCTGCTGGCGGGCGCGGCGACCGGCCCCGGCCTGCTCATCGCCGCCCGGTTCCTGCAGGGCGTCGGCAGCGCCCTGGCCTCCGCCGTCGTGCTGGGCATCCTCGTGACCCTGTTCACCGACCCCGCCGAGCGGGGCAAGGCGATCGCCGTCTTCAGTTTCACCGGCGCGACAGGCGCCTCGATCGGCCAGGTCCTGGGCGGTGTGCTCACCGACGCCCTGAGCTGGCCGTGGATCTTCTTCATCAACGCGCCGATCGGGGTCGTCACCGTCGCGCTGGCGCTGCGGGCGCTGCCCGCCGACCGCGGCAGGGGCCTGGCCGCCGGCGCGGACGTGACCGGGGCCGTCCTGGTGACCGCCGGGCTGATGCTGGGCATCTACACGGTGGTCAAGGTAGAGGAGTACGGCTGGGCGGCCGGGCACACGCTCGGTCTCGGCGCGGTGTCGCTGGCCCTGCTGGCCGCGTTCGTGGTGCGGCAGGCGACGGCCAAGGCGCCGCTCATGCCGCTGCGGATCCTGCGCTCCCGCAACGTGGCCGGCGCGAACCTCGCCCAGATGCTGTCCCTGTCGGGCATGTTCGCCTTCCAGATCCTCGTCGCCCTCTACATGCAGCGGGTCCTGGGCTACGGCGCCCTGGAGACCGGCCTGGCGATGCTGCCGGCCGCGGTGGGCATCGGCTCGATCTCCCTGTTCGCCTCGGCGCGGCTCAGCGCCCGGTTCGGCGCCCGCACCGTCCTGGTGGCCGGCCTGGCGCTGCTGCTCGCCGCGATGCTCCTGCTCACCCGCATCCCGGTGGACGCCGACTACGTCACCCACCTGCTGCCGGCGATGGTACTGATCTCGGGCGGCGGCCTGGTCCTGCCGGGGCTGGCCACGCTGGGCATGTCCGGCGCACGGGAGAGCGACGCGGGTCTGGCCTCCGGGCTGTTCAACACGACCCAGCAGGTCGGCATGGCCATCGGGGTGGCGGTGCTGTCCACGATGGCCGCCTCGCGCACCGGGGAGCTGCTGGCCGCCGGAGCCGGTCAGGCGGCCGCGCTGACCGGCGGGTACCGGCTGGCGTTCGCCATCTCCGCCGGGCTGCTGCTCGCCGCGTTCGCCGTGGCGCTTCTCGTCCTGCGCCGACCCGCCCCCGCCACCGGCGGGCCCGACTCGGCAACGAAGCCGCTGGAAGCCACCACAGCCCTGTGAGACCCACGCCCTCCCCGGCGCGCCCGTCACAGGCAGCGGGTGAGCCGGGTGAGCGCCTCGGTGATCTGGGCGGGGGTGAGACCGAGGTCGGCACGCTGGTAGCCGTACACCTCGGGGGCGAGCGGGGCGAGCAGGGCGTCGACGAGCGCGTCCGGCGCGGGGGTCCGGGCCGCGACGAGCAGCGAGCGGACGTGCGCCCGCCAGAACCCGTACGCCCCCGTCTCGAACCGTGTCCGGCCCACCTCGCTGCCGAGCACCAGGTGGACGTGGTCCTCCAGGAGCCGCACCATGGCGGCGTAGAAGGCCGAAAGGCGATCGGCCGGCGGCGCGCCCGGCCCGAGCGGCGGCTCGCCCCGCAGGAGCTCCTCCTGCAGGGCCCGTTCGTGCTCGTCGAGCAGGGCCACGGCGATCGACGCGCGGTCCGGGTAGCGCCGGTAGAGCGTGCCCCGGCCCACTCCGGCCGCCTTGGCGATCTCATCCATGGTCACCTCCTGCGGCGGCCGGGCGGCGAACAGGGCGGCGGCGGCCTCCAGGATCCTGGCGCGGTTGCGCGCGGCATCGGCTCTCTCCATGCCCACAGTGTATGTGGACACGTTGTCCGGATATGGTTAAATGGACAACGTGTCCGTTTAGTGATCGGAGTCACCATGTTGCTGCACCTGGACGCCAGTGCCCGTCGCGCCTCCTTCTCCCGCGAGCTGTCGCGGCGCTACGCGGAGACCTGGCGAGCCGCCCACCCCGGCGCGGGGTACGTCTACCGCGATCTGGCCGCCGACCCCGTACCGCACATCGGCGAGGCGTGGACCGAGCTGTGCGACTACGTGCTGGAGCACCAGGTCACCGACATCGCCCGCTACAAGGAGGCGGTGCGCACCCCCGCCCAGCAGGACGCGTGGGCGATCGTGGAGCCGCTGCTCGACGAGGTGGTGGCGGCCGACGTGATCCTCATCGGCACGCCGATGTACAACTTCTCCATCCCCTCGTCGCTCAAGGCGTGGATCGACCAGATCACCTTCCCCAAGATGTCGCTCGCCGGCCGCTCGTTCGTGGTGACCGGCGCCCGCGGCGGCGCGTACGGCCCCGGCACCCCGCGCGAGCCGGTGGACCACGAGGAGCGCTACCTGCGCGACTTCTTCAAGGGGCACTTCGCGGTCGAGGACGTGACGTTCGTGCACGCCGAGCTGGTCAACGCCCGCCTCGATCCCGCGCTGGCACACCTGCGCGGCGCGCACGAGGAGTCGCTGGCCGCCGCGCGGGAGGCGGTGTCGCGATGAGCTGGCTGGTCCTGGTGCTGGCGGGCCTGGTGGAGGTGGCCTGGGCGCAGAGCATCAAACCGACGCAGAACTTCACCAGACCGCTCCCCACCCTGATCTGCCTCGTCCTGATGGCCGCGGCCGTGTGGCTGCTGTCGCAGGCGATGAACACGCTGCCGGTCGGCACGGCGTACGCCGTCTTCACCGGGATCGGCGCGGCGGGGGCGATCGCGCTCGGCATCGTGCTGCACGACGACCCCGTGTCCGTCGGCCGGATGGCCGCGCTGGCCCTGATCGTCGGAGGGATAGTGTTGGCCCGAGTCACCACCTAGCCAGGAGGAGAGGGCGGTCATGGGGGACATCAGGCAGGCCTACCTGACGGCGGCGGAGTCGGCCGTGACACTGCTGCGCGACCCCGCGGTGGCCGCGGCCTGGGACAAGCCGAGCGCGCTGACCGAGTTCAGCGTCGCGGGCCTGGCCGGCCACCTGGCGCACCAGCTCGTCCGGGTGGGCGACGCGCTCGGCTCCGACGCGACGGGCGAGCCGGTGCCCCTGCTCGACCACTACACGATGTCGCCGTGGGTGCAGGCGGGCCTCGACCACGAGAGCAACGTCGGCATCCGGCGCGCCGGCGAGACCTCGGCGGCCGACGGGGCCGCCACGCTGGCCACCCGGACGGCCGATCTGCTGGAGCGCCAGCGGGTCGCGCTGCCCGCCGAGCCCGCCGGCAGGGTCGTGCACCTTGCCTGGTCGGGCTGGTCGCTGCGACTGGACGACTTCCTGCTCACCCGGGTGATGGAGCTGGTCGTGCATTCCGACGACCTGGCCGCGAGCGTGGGCGTGGACACGCCGGAGCTGCCCGCCACGGTCATCGACCCGGTGGTCGAGCTGCTGGCGCGCCTGGCCGTGCACCGCCACGGCGCGACGGCGGTGATCCGCGCGCTGAGCCGGACGGAGCGGGCCCCGGCCACGATCAGCGCCTTCTGAGGACCGGATCAGCACCCTCCGAGGGCCGGGCGGCGAGATCGGCCGCCGAGGTCAGCGCCCGGCGGTTGCCGAGGAGCGTGACTCCTGACGCATCGCCGCGCCGTGCCCGCCGGGTGCGGTGCGCTTCGTGGCGTAGTCCTGACGCCATTCCTCGGCTGCCTGGATCATGGCCCGGCCGACGTGCTCGAAGAACTGGCTGATGTCCTGCATCCGGCTGCCGGCGGGTGTGGCCGTGCCGAGGATCTGGGCGCCCTGACGGGCGAAGTCGGCCAGCATGGTGTTCTGCCGGGCGCTGGCCATCCATCCGCGAAACCAGGCGTCGGCGTCGATGACGTACCGGTCACGCCGCCGGCGGGGGTCGCGCTCGCGCCTGATGAGCTCCTGCTGTTCGAGTTCGCCGACGGCCTTAGAGATGGAGGCGGGGCTGACCTGGAGCCGCCGGACGAGCTCGGCGGCGGTCAGGCTGCCGCCGTCGGTGACGTACAGGCAGGTCAGCACTCGGGCCGTCATCCGCGGCAGTCCTGTGCCGACCAGCATCGTGGTGAACTGTTCCGCCAGCTCGTTCACCGCCTCGGGGTCCCGCCCGTGTGCGTCGGTGGCGGCCGGAGGGGGCGGTGGCGGCTTGCGGCGGCGAGCGCGCCCTTGGGCCGCCTGTTGTGCCCGCTCGGCGCGGTAGCCGCCGGGACCGCCGTTGCGCGCCACCTCCCGGGTGACGGTGGAGATGGGCCTGCCCAGACCGCCGGCGATCTCGGTGTAGGTGAGTCCTGCGGCCAGTCCCTCGGCGATCTTCTGCCGGTCCTCGTGGGTCAGCCTGCCTCCGGGCATCGGTCCTGCCTTCCGTATCAGTCTCGCGGAGTGCACAGTATTGCGTTCGCAAGCACCCCATTGCAAGTCTAGCGAAGCCGACTTGCTTTCACCTTCATCGTCATTGCAAGTCACCCTTGCATCTACCTGTACATAGGGACGTTCAAGCCAGTTCTGAATTGACGAATTAGTGAAAGCAAGTTAGCTTTCAGTTGTTTGCAAACGAGCGACGTGATCGGAGTCGCCCGCACGGGGGCTGCTCGTCGCCGTGATCGGAGCCCCTCATGCCGTCCTTCCTGACCCTCCTGCGCACCTGGCACCGACCGCTGGCGGTCTGCGTGCTGCTCATGCTGGGCCTCGTGCTGACCGCCGGTGTCGGTCTCGTCCTGGACAGCCGGACGCTGCTGGATGAGTCGGTGTGGATCAAGCCGCTCAAGTTCGGCTTCGCGTTCGCTCTTCACGCCGGCACGCTGGCCTGGCTGCTGACCCAGCTGCGTAAGGGCAGGCGGCTGGGCTGGTGGATCGGCACCGTCTTCGCGCTGGCCGCGACCGTCGAGGTCGGCGCCATCACCGCCCAGGCGGCACGCGGCACCTTCAGCCACTTCAACGCCGACCAGAGCGATCCGGTCACCGCGGCCCTGGTTCCCATCCTCACCTACGGCGTGATGATCATTATCGTCACGCAGCTGATCCTGGCGATCGTCGTGCTGATCCAGCGCACCGGCGGGGCCGCGTTGAACCGGGCGATCCGCGCCGGGGTGGGGCTGGCCGTCTTCGGCATGCTGGTGCCGGTCTACTGGCTTGTCGCCGAGATCCACCCCCGTACGGTGACCGACGCCAACGGCGTACAGGTGCCGATGTACCAGGGCCACGGCATCGGCGACCCGGACGGCAACGGCATGCCCCTGACCGGCTGGAGCGTGAGCGGCGGCGACTTCCGCGTCCCGCACTTCTTCGCCCTGCACGCCATCCAGGCACTCCTGCTCATCACCGTGCTGCTGGCCAGGCTGGCGGTCAAGCGCTCCTGGCTGCGCGAAGAGAAGGTCCGCGCCCGCCTGGTCGGCATCGCCGCCCTCGGCTACAGCGGCCTGGTCGCGGTCGTGACCTGGCAGGCCTGGCGCGGTCAGTCCCTGATCGACCCCGACGCCCCGACCCTCATCGCCCTCGCCGCGCTGGCGCTGATCATCGCGCCGGCCGCCACAGGGGTGATCGCCGCCGCCAGGCGAGCCTCCGCGACCACGGCCGCCAAGTGAGCCTGCGCGACCACGGCCGAGCCTGCGCGGCATCGCCGGGCGGCACGCTGAGAACCTCCGCTCGACCCACATGCGATCGGGCCCACATGGGCGCGATCCCTCTGAGAGGAACTGAGATGACTTTTTCTGTCAAGGCAGGGCTGCTCATCGGTGCGCTGGCCATGACGGCGTCGACGATGGTGACCCCCGCGGCATCCGCGGACACCACTCCTGGTCGCCCCGCGGTGCAGCGCGCCCTCGACGCCGCCGTGGCCAAGGGGGGCGCCCCCGGCGTGGTCGCCGAGGTTCGCGACCGCAAGGGGGTGTGGTTCGGCTCAGCCGGCGTGTCCGACACCAAGACCGGCCGCGAGCGGCGGCAGGCGGAGCGGTTCCGCATCGGCAGCACCACCAAGGCGTTCACCGCGACCGTGGTCTTGCAACTGGTCGCGGAGCGGAAGCTGACGCTCGACGACACGGTGGAGAAGTGGCTGCCCGGCCTCGTCCAGGGCAACGGGTACGACGGCGGCAAGATCACCATCCGAATGTTGCTCAACCACAGCAGCGGGATCTTCAACTACGGGAACGACGAGGAGTTCTTCACCAAGGGCACCGGGGACGCCTGGTACGAGCACCGCTACGACTCCTACACCCCCGAGCAGTTGGTGAGGATCGGGCTGACCAACGCCGCCGGGCCCTACTTCGATCCGGGCAAGGGCTTCGGTTACTCCAACACCAACTACCACCTGGCCGCCATGATCATTGAAAGGGCGACGGGAAGGACCTACGGCCAGGAGCTCTACCAGCGCATCATCCGCCCGCTCGGCCTGAGCGCGACCTACCTGCCGGGAAGTGAGGCGAAGATCCGCGGCACGCATCCTCGGCACTACTCCACCCTGTTCTCCCAGGACCCCGACCCCAAGCTGCACGACGCGACCGAGATGAACCAGTCCTTCGCCTGGGCGGCCGGCGGCATCGTCTCGACCACCGGTGACCTCCGGCGCTTCTTCGTCGCGCTGCTGGGCGGACGCCTGCTGCCGCCCGCCCAGCAGTACGAGATGTTCGACAACCCCGTCGACACCAGCGTGAACGGCAAGGCCCACCCGTGGATCCCCGGCACCCGCTACGGATTGGGCGTCTTCACCCAGAAGCTGTCGTGCGGCGGCGCGGTCTGGGGCAACGGCGGTCTGACGTACGGCTCCTGGACGTACGCCATGGGCTCGCGCGACGGCAAGCACCTGCTCACCAGCCAGGTCAACGGCGACTGGGGCGGCGGCTTCAGCGTTCTCACCAGCGTGCTCGAGGCCGAGTTCTGCCCGGCAACGTCCCGGTGACCGCGACGACGCCGTAGGGCCTCGACCCCTGGAAGCGCCGCACCGGAGGAATCTGACACCCATGTCTATGGAATGAATCATTCCGTTCTGCTATTCTAAGAACAGAACGATCCGTTCCAGCAAATGCAGAAGGAGTCCGCCATGACGATCCTCGTCACAGGTGCCACCGGGACCGTAGGCCGCCAGCTCGTCGCCGAGCTCGTCCAGGCGGGGCAGCGGGTCCGCGCCCTCACCCGCGACCCCGGCAAGGCCGCCCTCCCCGAGGGTGTCGAGGTCGTGGCGGGCGACATGGCCGACCCCGACACGCTCGTCCCCGCCTTCGACGGCGTCACCGCCGCCCACCTCATCAACTTCGCCGGCGACGACTACGCACCGCTGGAGCACGGCGACCGGATCGTCGAGCTGGCCGTCAAGGCGGGGGTCCAGCGGGTCACCGTGCTCGGCGGGCGCGCCGACGGGCCGCTGGAGCAGGCACTCGCGGGCACCGAGCTGGAGTGGACGCTGCTGCACCCGGTCGAGTTCATGTCCAACACGCTCCGGTGGTGGACGGACTCGGTGAAGTACGGGAGCGTCGTCAAGGAGCCGTTCGGCGACCGGCTGAGCGCGATGGTGCACGAGAAGGACATAGCGGCCGTGGCGGCCGTGGCGCTGACCGAGAGCGGCCACGGCGGCAGGTCGTACACCCTGACCGGTCCGCAGGCCCTGACGACCAGGGAGAAGGTCGGCATCCTCGGCGCGGCGCTCGGCACGCAGATCGCCTTCGTCGAGCTGACCGAGGACGAGGCCCGCGCCCAGTGGCGGGCGGTCGGGATGGGCGAGGAGACGATCGGGTTCCTGATCCAGGCCCTCGGCAACACCCCGGAGGAGGGCTACACCGTGGTGCCGACCGTCGAGCAGGTCACCGGCCGGCCCGCCCGGAGCTTCACCGAATGGGCGGCCGAGCACGCCGGCGCCTTCCGCGCCTGAGCCCCGCGTGTTTCGTGGGTCCCGTGGGTCCCCTGGGGTCCGTGGGTCCCGTGGCCGCGACGGGCGGCCACGGGACGGCTAGGCGTCCGCCGCGGTGGCCTGGGCGTAGTGGCAGGCCGCCTGCGCGGCGGGAACGGCCGGCAGGACGGCAGGCGACTCCGAACGGCACCTGCCGTCCACCCCCGCCCGCGCCGCGCGGCCGGAGGCGAGCACCTGGCAGCGGGCGTGGAAACGGCAGCCGCCCGGGATGCGCGTCGGGTCCGGCGGCTCACCCGTGAGCACCACCCGTTCGGGCGAATCCGGCAGCACCGACAGCAACGCCTGCGTGTACGGGTGCCGCGGCGCGGTGAGCACCTGCTCCACCGGCCCCGACTCGACGATCCGGCCCAGGTACATGACGGCGACCCGGTCGGCGATGTTCCAGGCCAGGCCCAGGTCGTGGGTGACCACCAGCGCCGACAGGCCCAGCTCGTCGCGCAGCCGCAGCAGCAGGGCGAGGATCTCGCCCCGCACCGAGGCGTCCAGCGAGGCCACCGGCTCGTCCGCGACGAGCACCTTCGGGTCCAGCGCGAGCGCGCCGGCGATCACCACGCGCTGGCGCTGACCGCCGGACAGCTCGTGCGGGTAACGCAGGAAGAACCTCTCCGGCGGCCGCAGCCCCGCCCGCGCCAGTGCCGACGCCACGACCTCCCGCTCGTCCGGCAGCCCGTGGATGCGCGGCCCCTCGGCCACCGCCTCGTAGACGGTCTGCCTCGGGTTGAGCGAGCCCATCGGGTCCTGCAGGACGAGCTGCACCTCCCGCCGGTAGGCCTTGAGCGCCCGCCCGCGGTAGCTCAGCTCCGCCCCGCCGTAGCGGACCGAACCGGAGGTGGGCCGCTCCAGGCCGAGCAGGGTGCGGGCGAGCGTCGTCTTGCCGCAGCCGGACTCGCCCACCAGTGCCACGATCTCACCCGCGCCGATCGACAGGTTGACCCCGTCGACCGCGCGGGCGCGCCGCCCGCGCGCCGCGAACTCGACGTGCAGGTCGCGCGCCTCCAGCAGGGTGGAACGGCCGTCCGTGGTGGCGGGTTCGGCGGCGGCCTGCGTCTCCGTCATGACGTCTCCTCTTTCGTGTCCCCCTGCGAGTCCCCGCGCGTGCCCGCCGTCGCGCCCGTCGCACCCGCCGTCGCGTCCGCCGGTGACTGCTCGCGGACGTGGACGCAGGCGGCCCGGCGGTCCGGGCCGGCGGGCCACAGCCCGACGTCGACCGTCCGGCACTCGTCCAGCGCCACCGGGCAGCGCGGGTGGAACGAGCAGCCGGTCGGCAGCCGCATCGGGTCGGGCGGGTCGCCGCCGAGGCCCCTGGGCGCCAGCCGCGAGGCCGGGTCGCCCACCGTGGGGAACGCCGCCGCGAGCGCCTGGCTGTACGGGTGCCGGGCGTCGCGGAACACCTCCCGCGCCGGCCCGTGCTCCACCAGGCGGCCCGCGTACATGACCGCGAGCTGGTCGCACACGTCGGCGAGCACCGACAGGTCGTGCGAGATCATGATCAGCGAGATGCCGTTCTCCGCGACGAGCTGCTTGATCAGCGTGAGGACCTGTGCCTGCACCATCACGTCGAGCGCGGTCGTCGGCTCGTCGGCGATGATCAGCCGGGGCGAGCAGGCCAGCGCCATCGCGATCATCACGCGCTGTCGCTGCCCGCCCGACAGCTCGTGCGGGTAGCTGCGCGCCCGCCAGGTGGGCAGCCCCACCTGCTCCAGCAGCTCGGCCACACGGCCGCGCGCGGCGTCCGGCTTGGCCAGGCCGTGGACGAGCAGCGGCTCGGCGATCTGGTCGCCGATCCGGCGCACCGGGTTGAGCCCGTGCTGGGCGCCCTGGAACACGATCGACGCCTCGGCCCAGCGCACGGCCCGCAGCCGGCCCCACTTCATGGTCAGCACGTCCTCGCCGTCGAGCGAGATCCGGCCGCCGACGCGGGCGCTGCGCGGCAGCAGCCGCAGCAGCGCCATGGCCAGCGTCGACTTGCCCGATCCCGACTCGCCGGCGACCCCGAGGGCGGCCCCCGCGTCCAGGGAGAGCGACACTCCGCGCACGGCGGGCACTTCCCCGGACGCGATCCGGTAGGAGACGGACACGTCGTCGAGTTCGAGGTAGGTCATGCGCCCGCCCTCCTGAGCTGCGGGTTGAGCACGGCCTCCAGGGCCCGGCCGCACAGCGTGAACGCCATGACGACCGCCAGGATGCACAGGCCGGGCACGAGGATGTACCACCACGCGCCCTCGGTGGCGGCGCCGTAGTCGTACGAGGCGCGCAGCATGGTCCCCCACGAGGTCTTGTTGGAGCTCACGCCGAGGAAGGCGAGCGTCGACTCGGTGACGATGGCGCTGGCCACCTCCAGCGTGGTGCTGGCCAGCAGCAGCGGCGCCACGTTCGGCAGCACGTGGCGTGTGGTGATGTGCCAGTGGCCGCCGCCGAGCGCCCGGGACCGCTCGATGTACGGCCGGGCCTCCACCGACAGTGTCTGCGCCCTGATCAGCCGGGCGGTCGGCGCCCAGGTGGTGACGCCGATGGCCATGACGATGGTGAACGTGCTGCCGCCCAGGACGGCCGCCAGCACCATGGCCGTGACCAGCGACGGCAGCACCAGGAACCAGTCGGTGATCCGCATGAGCACGGCCCCGGCCCAGCCGCGCAGGTGCCCGGCCGCGATGCCGACGACCATCCCGATCACGATGCTGACCAGCGCGGCGAGGAAGCCGATGAGCAGCGACGTGCGCGATCCCCACCAGACCATCAGCAGGATCGACCGGCCGGACTCGTCGGTGCCGAACGGCTCGGCGAGGCTCGGCGGCGCGAACTTCGCGCCGGTGCCGGACACCACGCTCGTCACGCTCTCGTCGATGAACAGCGGCGCGACCAGCGCCGCCAGCACCGCCGCGAGCAGGATCGCCAGCCCGGTCAGGCCGGCCCGCTCACGGCGGAAGCTCTCCCAGAAGCGGCCGAACGCCAGCCGCCTGCGGGCCCAGGCGACACTGGTCATGCCGTCCTCACCCTCGGGTCCAGGACGTGGTAGACCACGTCGGCCAGCGTGTTCATGACGATCACCGAGACGGTGATGAGCATGAACGTGCCCTGCATGAGCGTGAAGTCCGGCACCCTGATCGCCTCGTAGAAGAGCTGGCCGAGCCCGGGCCAGGTGAAGATGTACTCCACGGTGACCGCCCCGCTGACGATGAACCCGATCCGCAGGAAGACCAGCGTCACGGTGGGCAGCAGGGCGTTCGGCACGGCGTGGCGGCGGCGCACCTCGTCGTCGCGCAGGCCCTTGGCCCGGGCCACGTTCACGTAGTCCTGGCTGACCTCCTCCAGCAGCGAGGAGCGCATGACGAGCAGGTACTGGGCGTAGACGACGGCCACCAGCGTCAGGCACGGCAGCACCATGTGCGAGGCCACGTCGAGCAGGTAGGCGAAACCGTCGGGCGCGTCCACGCTCTCGATGCCGCGGAACGGCAGGACGCCGGGGATCGGCCCGATGCCGACGCCGAACGTCATCATGAGCAGCAGCCCGAGCCAGAACGTCGGCACGGACCACAGCAGCAGGGAGACACCGGTGGAGACCCGGTCGAAGCGGGAGCCGTGCCGCCAGCCCGCCCTGGTGCCCTGCCAGATGCCCAGGCTGACCGCGATGACCAGACCGGTCCCGGTGAGCAGCAGGGTCGCGCCGATCCGCTCGCCGATGAGGTCGAGGACGGGGCGCTTGTACTCGTAGGAGGTGCCAAGGTCGAAGCGGAGCGTCTGGCCGACGAAGTCGAGGAACTGGTCGAGCAGCGGCTTGTCCAGCCCGAGCCGGCGGCGTTCCAGGTCGAGCTGCTCCGGGGTCATGCGGCGGCCCTGCGCCAGGTTGCGCACCGGGTCGCCGGGCAGCAGCCGGAACACGAAGAACGTGCCGACGATGACCATGGCGATGCTGAGCACCGCCCCGCCGGCCTTCGACGCCGCGTAGCGCAGCGTGCTCCGGCCGGACGGACGGTCCTCGCCGGCGCTCCCGGAGGAGCCCGCCGCCTGGGCGACGGCGGGCTCCGCCGATTCGAGCGGGGTCGTCATTCGCGGTCGTCCGCGGCGCTCTTGCGCCGCCTGGTCAGCAGGAACGCCGCCAGCCCGAGGACCACCACGCCGCCGACGACTCCGGCGATCAGGCCGGTGTTGGAGCCGCCGCCGTCCGTGCCGCCGCTGCCTCCGCTGGAGGCGGCCTTCACGTCCACGGTGTAGAACGGCCAGTAGCTGCTGCCGCCGTACAGCAGGCCCTTCTCCTCGGGGATCGGGGTGATGGCGGTGACGCGGTCCTTGCGGTAGCCCTCCAGGTTGTTCGGGTAGTAGATGGCGATGACCGGGGCGTCGGTGTAGAGGCGCTCCAGCATCTGCTTGATGATCCCGGCGCGCTTGGTGCGGTCGAGCTCCTTGAGCTGCTCCTGGTAGAGCTTCTCGAACGTCGGGTCGCAGTAGAACGACTCGGTGCCGCCACCCTCGCCCGCCGGGGTGGGCCGGCGGCTGCACAGGTGCGTCGCCAGGATCTCCTCGGGGTCGGGGTTGACCGACCAGCCGCTGATGGCGATGTCGAACGTCGCGGCCACGCCGGTCTCGTCGCTGAACTTGCTGGAGTCGAGCTTCACCGTGGTCAGCGTGATGCCGATCTCCTTGAAGAAGCCGGCCAGGTACTCGGCGAGCTTGTCCTCGATCGGCACATCGGCGTGGATGGTGAAGCGGAACTCCAGCTTGCGCTTGCCGTCCGGCATCGTGCGGACGCCGTCGGCGCCCTTCTTGTAGCCGGCGTCGTCGAGGATCTGGTTGGCCTTGGCGACGTCGTGGGTGACCTTCGTGTCGCCGGTGGCCTCCCAGAAGAAGTCCTTGAACATGGGCGGCACGATGGAGCCGTCGGCGGGCCTGGCCAGGCCGCCCCACACCTCGTCGGCCAGCTTCTGCTTGTCGATGGCGTGGTGCAGCGCCTGGCGGACCTTCTGGTCCTTCAGGGCGGGGTGGCCGTCGCCGACGGGCTTGTTGTCGGTGGTGGTGGCGCCGTGGTTGATCTGCAGGTACGCCGCGCGGCGGCCCTGGGTGTTCCACTGCTCGATGTTCGGGTCGCCCTTCATCGCCTCGAACTCCGGCGGGTTGAGCCGGCCGATGAGGTCGATGTCGCCCTTCTTCAGGCCCGCGACGGCGGCCTGCGGGTTGTCGTAGAAGATGACCTGCAGCTCGTCCACCTTGGGCGCGCCCCGCCAGTAGGAGGGGTTGGCCTTGAGCTTGATGTACTGGTCCTTCTTGTGCTCGGTCGCGACGTACGGGCCGCTGCTGACCGACGGGTACTTGTCACCGTCGAAGTTGGCCAGGTCGGTGACTCCCTCCCAGGCGTGCTTCGGCATGATCGGGATCGGGTTGTCGAGCATCGAGGCCTGCGGGGCCTTGAGCTTGATGACCAGGTCCTGGCCGTTGGCCGTGACGCTCTCGAAGTTCTCGACCGCCGGGCCGTTCGCGGTCTTCGCGGCGTCGTCGGTCATGATCTTGTTGAAGGTCCAGGCGGCGTCCTCGGCCGTGACCGGCTTGCCGTCCGACCAGTTCGTCTGGCGGATCTTGAACGTCCACGTGAGACCGTCGTCGGAGGTGGTCCACGACTCGGCCAGGTCGGGGCTGGGCTGCAGCGTCTTGGAGTCGGGCACCGTGAGGAACCCGTACATCCAGCGGTGGACCTGGGTCGAGACGATGCGGACGGCCAGGAAGGGGTTCATGGAGTCCACGGCCTGCATGGCGCCCACGCGGAGGACCTTCTTCCCCGCCCCAGGTTCCTGGGCCAGCGCCACCTGGCCCTGACCTGCGACTAAAAGCGCGACGCCCAGCACAGCCAGGCGTGCGAACCATTTCCTCATATGTGCCTCACCTTCAGGCGGGGGTTCCTGTGTGTAAGAAGGCACACCATACGGATACCGCGTGTCAACGAGACGCGGAGAATTGTTTCATCATCGTTTCTTTGGCCGGTGTAAATTTTCAGCCGGACTCGGTGACCTGCCCCTGGTCCACCCGTAGCCGCCGGTCGACCCGGACCGCCTCCAGCATCCGCCGGTCGTGGGTCACCAGCAGCAGGGTGCCGGGATAGCTCGCCAGCGCCGACTCGAGCTGTTCGATGGCGGGCAGGTCGAGATGGTTGGTCGGCTCGTCCAGCACCAGCAGGTTGACGCCCCTGGCCTGCAGCAACGCCAGCGCCGCCCGGGTACGCTCGCCGGGCGACAGGGTGACGGCCGGGCGCAGCACGTGGGCGGCCCTGAGCCCGAACTTCGCCAGCAGGGTCCGCACCTCACCGGGGATCATCTCCGGCACGTGCCGGGCGAAGGCGTCGAGCAGCGGCTCCCCGCCCTCGAACAGACCCCGTGCCTGGTCCACCTCGCCGACCACCACGCCCGCCCCCAGGGCGGCGTGCCCCTCGTCCGGCTCGATCCGGCCGAGCAGCGCGCCCAGCAGCGTGGTCTTGCCCGAGCCGTTGGCCCCCGTGACGGCCACCCGCTCGGCCCAGCCGATCTCCAGGTTCACCGGCCCGAGCGTGAAGGCCCCCCGCCGGACGACCGCGCCGCGCAGCGTAGCCGCGACGGCTCCGGAGCGGGGCGCGGCGGCGATCTCCATCCGCAGCTCCCACTCCTTGCGCGGCTCCTCGACCACCTCCAGCCGCTCGATCATCCGGTCGGTCTGGCGGGCCTTGGCGGCCTGCTTCTCGGTGGCCTCCACGCGGGCGTTGCGGCCGATCTTGTCGTTGTCGGGGGCCTTGCGGCGGGCGTTCTTGACGCCCTTCTCCATCCAGGCGCGCTGGGTGCGGGCGCGGGTCTCCAGTTCGGCGCGGGTGGCGGCGTACTCGTCGTACTGCTCGCGGGCGTGCCTGCGCGCCACCTCCCGCTCCTCCAGGTAGGCCCCGTAGCCGCCGCCGTACAGCCTGATCTGCTGCTGGGCGAGGTCCAGCTCCAGCACCTTGGTCACGGTACGCGCCAGGAACTCCCGGTCGTGGCTCACCACCACCGTGCCCGCGCGCAGGCCGGTGACGAAGCGCTCCAGGCGGTCGAGCCCGTCGAGGTCGAGGTCGTTGGTCGGCTCGTCCAGCAGGACCACGTCGTACCGGCTGAGCAGCAGCGACGCCAGCCCGGCGCGGGCGGCCTGGCCGCCCGACAGGGCGGTCATCGGCTGCTCCAGGCTCACTGCGAGGCCCAGCTCGGCCGCCACCGCCTCCGCCCGCTCCTCCAGGTCGGCGCCGCCCAGCGCCAGCCAGCGTTCGAGGGCCGTGGCGTAGGCGTCGTCGGCTCCCGGAGCCTGCTCGACGAGCCCCTGCGTGGCCGCGTCGAGGTCGAGCTGCGCCCGGGCCACGCCGGTGCGCCGGGCGAGGAACCGCGCGACCGTCTCCTCCGGCCTGCGGTCGGGCTCCTGCGGGAGGTGGCCGACGGTCGCGGTGGCGGGGCTCAGCCGTACGGCGCCGTCGACGGGCGTGTCGAGGCCGGCGAGCAGGCGCAGCAGCGTGGACTTGCCCGCGCCGTTCGCGCCGACGAGCCCGATCACGTCGCCGGGGGCCACCACCAGATCCAGGCCCGAGAACAGGACACGGTCGCCGTGCCCGGCCGACAGCTCCTTGGCCACCATGGTCGCGCTCATGACGTCCGATAGTAGTTGTCCCGGTCAACCCAAATAGGGTGAGGCGATGCCCCGCCTGCCCGTCCTCCTCACCGCCCTGCTGACCGTCGCCGCGGGCCTGGGGGTGCGCGCGCTGGGCGACGGTCCGGTCGCCGAGCACGCCGGCGACGCGCTCTACACGGTGCTCATCCTCCTGCTGGTCGTGCTGGTGTGGCCACGCGTCCGGCCCGCCGTGGCGGCCCTGACGGCGGCCGGACTGAGCTGGACGATCGAGTTCGCCCAGCTCGCCGGCATCCCGCCGGTGCTGCGACCGCTGCTCGGCAGCACGTTCAACCCGCCGGACCTGTTCTGGTACGCCGTGGGCGCGGTCGCGGCCTGGGCCGTGCACGCCCGCCTGCACACCCGGCGCATACATGCGGACCGGACGGAAAGGGGGGAGGAAACGCTCATCAAGGGGGAATCCAGATGATGCACGGCAAGACGATCGCGTTCCTCGTGGCCCCCGAAGGGGTCGAGCAGATCGAACTCACCGAGCCGTGGAAGTCCGTCAAGCAGGCCGGCGGCACGCCGAAACTGATCTCCACCGAGTCCGGCCAGATCCAGGCCTTCAACCACCTCGACAAGGGTGACACCTTCGCCGTGGACGCCACGGTCGAGGACGTCTCGGCGGCCGACTTCGCCGGGCTGGTGCTGCCGGGCGGCGTCGCCAACCCCGACTTCCTGCGGATGGACGACAAGGCGGTGCGCTTCGTCCGCGACTTCTTCGACGCCGGCAAGCCGGTCGCCGCGATCTGCCACGCGCCATGGACGCTGGTCGAGGCGGACGTGGTGCGCGGGCGCATGGTCACCTCGTGGCCCAGCCTGCGGACGGACCTGCGCAACGCCGGCGCGGAGTGGGTGGACCGCGAGGTGGTCGTCTGCACGGCCGGGCCCAACATGCTGGTCACCAGCCGCAAGCCGGACGACCTCAAGGCGTTCGACCAGGCGATGATCGACGCGTTCAGCGCGTGAGAGTCCCGGCGCGCGACGACGAGCCGGACGCCCGCCGCCGTTCTCGCCCAACGCCATGGTCGGATGCCGGCAACCTGCTAGCGTCCGCCTATGGCGAAGCCGTACATCCGTGATGTCCCTGAGCCGGTCGCGGAGTCACTGAAGGAGCATGCGGCCGAGGCGGGCATGTCCCGGTCCGCGTTCGTCGCCAAGGAGCCGGCGGATATCGCGGCCCGGCCGACGAATGCGGAGCTGGTCAGGCGACTCAAGACCAGGGACCGCTCACAGGGGCCGTCGACCGCCGATGTTCTCGACGCCGCCCGGGACGGCCGGCGGTGATCGTCATTCACCCGTCCGCGACCGTCCAGGCGTCGGCCGGACGCCGACGTGCGGGTGCACCCGCGCGGTCAGGCGGCCTCGAAGGCGGCGGCCACGACCGAGCGGACCTGGTCCGCCGCCGTGTCGCCCAGCTCCCGCCGCAGCGACGTCATGTCGACGTCCGGCATGCCGCAGGCGACCGCCCACTGCCACGGCGACAGGTCGCCGTCGACGTTGAGGGCGAAGCCGTGGCTGGTGACGCCCCGGCTCTGGCGCATGCCGATCGAGACGATCTTGCGCCCCGTCTCCTTCGTCCAGACGCCCGTCAGCAGCTCCGAGCCGGGGGGCGTGTCGCGCCGCTCGGCGGGCAGGCCCATCCGGCCGAGCGCGTCGACGAGCCGGAGCTCCACCTCGCGGACGTAGTCGACGATGCCCTCGTCGTCGCCGAGCTTGACGACGAGGTAGCCGACGAGCTGGCCGGGGCCGTGGTAGGTGAGCTGCCCCCCGCGGCCCGTCTCGACCACCGGGATGCCGCGCGAGGGATCGGGCAGATGGGCCGCCGGGGTGCGGCGGCCGACGGTGTAGACGGACGGGTGGCTGAGCAGCCAGAGCGTGTCCGGCCGCTCGTCCCGCTGGCGCTCGCCGACGAGGTCGGCCATGCGCTCCATCGCCTTGTCGTAGTCGACCAGGTCATCCTGGATGAGTGTCAGCGGCCTCGCCTTCATGCTCAAAGGATAGGACGCCGCGGCGCGTCCCTCTCCCCGGGGAGGCTCAGTACTTCTTCGGCTCCTCGGGGATGAAGATCCACATGAGGACGTAGGCGACCCACATCGGGCCCGGAAGGAGCGACAGCAGCAGCCAGACGATGCGAACCAGCGTCGGGGGCAGACCCCACTTGTCGGCCAGGCCGCCGCAGACGCCGGCCAGGATCCTGTGCTCTCGTGAGCGGTACATCAGTGCCTCCGTGTGGTTGTACCTACTAGGAGAACGGACAACCAGACGGTCCAGATCCCCTCAGGGACCCTGAGAAAACCCCGACAGGGTCAGCCACCTGCGGGCCGTGGCCAGGTGTTCCCTGGTCAGGCCGCCCACGGGATCAACTGAGACGAGCAGGAAGCGGTCGAGACCCTGACGTTCCCGGAGATAGCGCTCATCCTCTCCGCGCACCTGGTCGTCGAACCAGACGAACGGCCTGTCCTCGACGTACGCGGCCACATGGGGCGTCTTGAACATCTCGCCCAGCTCGCTGTCGCGGGCCGGCCCCATGGGCACCACCGGCAGCTCGGGCAGGCCGATGCGGGGCGCGATCCAGTGATTGGCGTGGTGCTCCCACGTGGTGGCCCAGGCCAGCTCGGCGCCCGTGGCGAGGGCCAGTTCCAGCAGCCGGATGCCGTGCCTGGCGTCGAGGTGCACGGTGTACGCCTCGGAGCCGATCGTGCAGTGGTAGCGCCGGAAACCCGGCTCCGGCCGGCCGAACGGGTTGAGCACCCCGTCCACGTCGACCAGCAGCAGCGGTCTCACCAGCCGGCCCCCGCCCGGTGCTCCTGCGGGCTGACGCCGCGGACCCGCTTGAAGGCGGCGCTGAGCGCGAACGAGCTGCCGTAGCCGACCTTCCGGGCTACCGAGCCGACCGTGGCTCCGGGCTCGCGCAGCAGGTCGGCCGCCAGCGCCAGCCGCCAGTCGGCGAGGAACGCCATGGGCGGCTCCCCCACCAGCTCGGTGAACCGCCGGGCCAGCGACGCCCGCGAGACGCCGACCGCCTCGGCCAGCGTGGCGACCGTCCACGGGTGGGCGGGGTTGTTGTGCAGCATCCGCATCGCCTTTCCCACCACCGGATCGCTCTGCGCGCGGTACCAGGCGGGAGCCTCGTGGGTGGCGAGATACGACCGTAGCGTGGCGATCAGCAGCAGGTCGAGCAGCCGGTCCAGCACCGCGTCCTGACCCGGCTCGTCCTTGACCACCTCGGCACCGAGCAGCGAGATCATCGGGCCGCCCGGCCGGACCAGCGTCGTGGGCAGCGCCTCCAGCAGCCGCCTGCCGACCTCCCCCTCCATCTGGTAGGTGCCGGTGATCATCACGGTGCCGCCGTGAGGGTCGTTCCCCCAGCTCCGGATGCCGAGCTCCATCTCCTGATAGAGATCCTCGCCGGCCAGCGTGGTGCAGCGCTGGCCCGGGTGGATCACGATCTGCGGCGGCGTGGCCGGGTCGTCGGCCACCACGTACGGGTCGGGCCCGCGCATGACGGCCACGTCACCCGGCGCGACGCGCACCGGGTCACCGTCGTCCGGCACCACCCACGCACCGCCCCGGACCATCGCCACCAGGGTGAGCGGCGCCTCGTCCTGGACGCGCAGCGACCAGGGCGGGTTGAGCACGGAGCGGAGCAGGAACGCGCCGCGAGCGCGCGGTCCGTCGAGGAGGGCGGCGAGATGATCCATAGATGAGACGATCGCATATGGAAGTGCGCTTCTCAACCATGGAGAGTCCAAAGATCTTCGGGCTTACTGGAGGCATGACAACTTTGGTGCTGGGCGGAACCGGCAAGACCGGCCGCCGTGTGATCGACAGGCTCACCGCTCTCGGCCGTCCCGTCAGGAACGGCTCACGCTCCGCCACACCGTCCTTCGACTGGACGGACCGCGGCACCTGGGCCGACGTCCTGCGGGGCGTCGAATCGGTGTACGTGACCTACTACCCCGACCTGGCCGTCCCCGGCTCGGTCGACGACATCGAGACGTTCACCGCGCTCGCCACCAAGAACGGTGTCCGGCGGATCGTCCTTCTCTCCGGCCGCAACGAGCCGCAGGCCGAGGCGAGCGAGCGGGTCGTGCAGGGTTCCGGGCTGGAGTGGACGGTCGTCCGCTGCGCCTGGTTCATGCAGAACTTCAGCGAGGGCTACCTGCGTGACGCGGTGCTCGACGGGGTGATCGCGCTGCCCGCCGGCGACGTGGCCGAACCGTTCGTGGACGCGGACGACATCGCCGACGTGGTGGTGGCCGCGCTCACCCAGGACGGCCATGCGGGCCGGCTGTACGAGCTGTCCGGGCCGCGGCTGCTCACCTTCGCCGACGCGGCCGCCGACCTGACGGCGGCGCTCGGCCGGCCAGTGACCTACCTGCCGGTCACGGCGGCGGAGTTCGCCGCGGGAGCCATCGAGCAGGGCGTGCCCGAGGACGAGGTGGCGATGCTGAACGGCCTGTTCGCCGAGGTCCTCGACGGGCGCAACGCGTACGTCAGCGACGGAGTCCGCGAAGCCCTGGGCCGCCCGGCCCGGGACTTCACCCCCTTCGCCGTGGAATGGGGCAAAACCCTGCCTTCCGCGTGAACCCGCGCCGCGCTGGTGCCGCGCTGGTGCCGCGTTCGCGTCGGAAGGGCGCGGGCGGGGAGCGCGGGTCAGCCGGCGCGCAGTGCCTCAATGACGGCGACGGCTTCGTCGAGCACACCGATCGGACAACCCCAATAGTCATAGATGCCGCCACGGGCGCGGTTGCTCCCGCAGATGACGAACACCCCGGTCCCCAATCTCACCTTGAGCAGGCCGGCCAGCCAGCCGACGAAGCCGCTGTTGTCGAGCTCAGCGGGGAAGTGAAAGGAGAAGATCCCGAACTGTTCGAGGTGTTCCTGCTCTTGGGTGAGAGGGACCAGGCGGCTCCACCTCTGGTCGTCGCGGACCACGGCCAGTGTGTCGCCGGTGAGCACCGGCGGCTGGTCGATGGGGGACTCTTCGAAGCACCAGACGCCATCGTGCACGAGAAGGACGGCTTGGGCGATCACACGGCGGAGACGCCCTTCGGTCTGTTCCGGCGTCTCCATGCTGACACTGACCATCGGCGATGTCTCCTCTGTGGTCTGCCCTGGGGCATGCGGTTGATCGCGGCACTGCATGGCGCAGCACAACCCCGGCCCGGCGGTGACCCGGACAACACCGTCGCTCGATCGCTGATTCCTGGGATGCGCCGTCGGTGGTTGCGGCCACGAAACCGACGACCGTCACCCCGAGACCACTCACGAGAACCTCACCGCCTCACCCCTCACGCCGAGATCACTCACGAGAACCTCACCGCCTCACCCCTCACGCCGAGATCACTCACGAGAACCTCACCGCCTCACCCCTCACGCCGAGACCACTCACGAGAACCTCACCGCCTCACCCCTCACGCCGAGACCACTCACGAGAACCTCACCGCCTCACCCCTCACGCCGAGACCACTCACGAGATCCCCACGGCCCTCACCCCTCACGCCGAGACCACTCAGGAGATCCCCACGGCCCTCACCGCCTCGCCCCGTCCCAACGGGTGACGTGGGCCGGGTCCCAGCCGGGGTGGGGGACGGAGTCCAGCAGGGACCTCGTGTACGGGTGGTGGGGGTCGGCGAGGACCTGCTCGACCGGTCCGTGCTCCACCGCCACACCCCGGTGCAGCACCAGCGCCTCGTCACACAGGTGCCGCACCACCGCGAGGTCGTGGCTGACGAACAGCAGCGCCACCTCCGACTCCCTCCGCACGCGGGCGAGCAGCTCCAGGATCTGCGCCTGGATCGACACGTCGAGCGCCGCCACGGCCTCGTCGAGGACCAGCACGGACGGCTCGACCGCCAGCGCCCTGGCGATCGCCAGCCGCTGCCGCTGGCCGCCGCTGAGCTGGTGCGGGCGGGCAGCCGCCTCGCGGCTGCCCAGCCCCACCTGGTCGAGCAGCTCGTCGGCGCGCGACCGGTCCTTGCCGTGCAGGGTGAGCGCGGTGCGCAGGCACTGGGTGGCGGTCAGCCGCGGGTCGAGCGAGACGTAGGGGTCCTGGAAGACGATCTGGATCTCGCGGGCCCGCCGCAGCCGCGCCGCCCGGCCGCGTTCCTTGACGCCCCGGGCCCGCCCGCCGACCGTGATCGTGCCGGAGTCGGGGGTGACCAGCCCGACGAGCATACGGGCGATCGTGGTCTTGCCCGACCCGGACTCGCCGACCAGCCCGAGCGACCCCCCGGCGGCCAACGTGAAGGACACGTCATCGGCGGCGACCGTACGCCCGAACGCCTTGCGCAACCTGTCGACGACGAGCATCAGACCTCCAGCAGGTGGCAGGCGGCGGTGCCGCCGTCGACGGGCACCGGCTCGGGTCGACGGGCGGTGCAGCGGTCGGAGGTGTGGGGGCAGCGGGGCGCGAACGGGCAGCCGGTGAAGGCGTCGTCGAGCGAGGGCGGCCGGCCGGGGATGGGCCGGATGGGGCGCGGGTCGCCCAGTCCGGGGGTGCAGGCGAGCAGACCGGCGGTGTAGGGGTGGCGTGGGTCGCCGAACAGTTCCTTGGCCGGGCGTGACTCCACCACCGTGCCCGCGTACAGGACGTGCACGCGGTCGCAGAAGGCGGCGGCCAGGTGCAGGTCGTGGGTGATGAACAGCATGCCGAGGCCACGCGCCGCCTGCACCCTGCGCAGCAGCGCCAGCGTCTCGGCCTGGGTGGTCACGTCGAGCGCGCTGGTGGCCTCGTCGGCCAGCAGCAGCGACGGGCCGGCGGCGAGCGCCGCGGCGATGACCACGCGCTGGAGCATGCCGCCGGACAGCTCGTGCGGATACTGGCGCAGGCGCAGCTCCGGCTCGCGCAGGCCGACCGCGACCAGCAGTTGCAGGGCGGCGGCCCTGGCCTCCCCCTTCGGGCGGCCCAGCGTGTGCACCAGGCGTTCGGTGATGAAGTCGCCGATCCGGCGGACCGGGTTGAGGGACGAGCGCGGATCCTGGTAGATCATCGCCACCCTGGAGGCCCGCAGACCGCGCAGTTGCCCGGCGGTCATGGTGAGCACGTCGTCGCCCTCGACCAGCACCCGCCCTGACACCTGCGCGTGGTGCGGCAGCAGGCGCAGCACGGAGCGGGCGATCGTCGACTTGCCCGAGCCTGACTCGCCCACCAGGCCGACGATCTCACCGGCGCCGACGGTCAGTGACACGTCACGCAGGATCGGCCGCCGGCCACCCGCGTCGATCGTGAGCCCTTCGACGGACAGCAGCATCATGCTCCCCTCACGCCCATGCGATCGGCGATCCGGACGCCGATCACGTTGAACGACACCACCACGAGCGCGATGGCGGCTCCCGGCACCAGCACCGGCAGGAAGGCGCCCTGGACGATGGCCGGCTGGCCCTCCTTGACCATGAGCCCCCAGTCGGAGGACGGCGACTGCGCGCCGAACCCGAGGAAGCTCAGCGTGGCCAGGCTCATCAGCCCTTCGCCGAACAGCACGACGAGGTAGCCGACGATCGGGCGGGCCATGTTGGGCACCAGATGGCGCGCGCAGATCGCGAAGCCGCCCATGCCCTGCACCTTGTAGGCGTCGATGTACGGCTTCGTGGACTCCGTGATGGCGATGCTCCGGGTGTACTTGGCGATCGTCGGTGCGTAGGCCAGCCCCAGCGCGAGGACGGCCGTGGTCATGCCGTTGCCGAACACGGCCACGATCAGCACGACGAACAGCAGCCCGGGGAAGGCGTACATCACGTCCGTCAGTCGCCCGACGACGGCGTCGACCCAGCCTCGGTGCCAGGCGGCCAGGGTGCCGAGGGCCACGCCCAGCACGGAGGCGACGGCCAGCAGCGCCAGCGGGCCGACGAGGGAGGTGCGGGCGCCGTGCAGGATCCGCGACAGCAGGTCACGGCCCGACTGGTCGGCGCCGAGCGGGTGGTCGGGAGACATCGGCGCGAGCGTGGCGGCGAAGTCGACGGCGTCCGGCTCGTACGGTGCCACGAGGGGCGCCAGGATCGCGCCCAGCACGACGACGGCGAGGAAGCCGACGGCGAGCCGGTGGCCGACCGGCCTCGCCGGGCGCGGCATCCCCGGCATCGGGATCACAGCCATCAGAGCCTCCCGAGGGGACCGGCGGCTTCAGCCGCCGGGGGAATCGGGAGCGGGAGGGCCGTCAAGGCCCGAGCGTGCCCTGACCCGCCAGGTCTGCGCATCACGGGTCTCCTTCCGGGTTTTGTCGGTGCCTGTCGGTACCGTGGTCGCGTCGTTACCGAGCGTGGGAGGTGGGTGTGCGCAGGTCGTTCAAGTTCCTGCTGCGCCCCACCAGCAGGCAGGCCGCCGCGCTCGCCGCTTGCCTGGAGGATCACCGGCAGCTGTACAACGCCGCGTTGGAGCACCGGCGCACCGCCTACGCCAAGGCGGGTGTCACGGTCCGGTACGGCGATCAGTCGGCGGAGTTGAAGCACATCCGCGCCGACGATGGGGAGGGTCAGGGCCGGTGGTCGTTCTCTTCCCAGCAGGCCACGCTGCGACGGCTCGACAAGGCGTTCCGGGCGTTCTTCGACCGGGTCAAGGCCGGGCGCAGGCCGAGGTTCCCGCGTTTCAAGGGGCGGGGCTGGTTCGACGCGGTGCAGTGGCCGAAGGACGGTGACGGCTGCCGGTGGGACTCCCAGCCCGAGCATCCGGCCGCCACGTTCGTGCGCCTTCAGGGCGTCGGCCACGTCCGGGTGCACCAGCACCGCCCGGTCAAGGGCCGGGTCAAGACGATCGCCGTCAAGCGTGAAGGCCGCCGCTGGTACGTCGTGCTGTCGTGCGACGACGTGCCCGCGCAGCCGCTGCCCGCCACGGGTGCGGTCGCGGGGATCGACCTGGGTGTCGCCTCGCTGGTCACGACCAGCGACGGCCACCGCATCGACAACCGGCGGCACCTGGCCGCCTGCGCCGGCCGTCTGGCATCGGCCCAGCGAGCTCTCGCCCGCCACAAGCGCGGGTCCCAGCGCCGCCGTAAGGCGGCCGCCCGGGTGGCGGCGCTGCACGCCAAGGTCCGGCGCCAGCGGGTGGACGGCGCGCACAAGACCGCGCTCGCCCTGGTCCGTGGCTATGACGTGATCGTGCACGAGGACCTGCGGATCACCAACATGACCCGCTCGGCGTCCGGCACGATCGACGCACCCGGCCGTAACGTCGCCGCCAAGGCCGGCCTGAACCGGAGCATCCTGGACGCGGGTTGGGGGGTGTTCCTGACGATCCTCGCGCACAAGGCTGAAAGCGCCGGTCGAGAGCTGATCGCAGTCGATCCCCGCAACACCTCCCGCACCTGCGCCCGCTGCGGGCACTGCGCGAAGGACAACCGCCTCACCCAAGCCGCGTTCGCCTGCACGGCGTGCGGGCACACCGCACACGCCGACGTGAACGCGGCGACCAACATCCTCAGGGCAGGGCTTGCCCTTCGCGACGCTGCGGAAGCGGCTTAGCGAGAAGCCGCTCCCTTCAGGGATCGGAGGAGTCACCAGACGGTCCTTCGGGTGCGGGGGTCGATCAAGGGCTGGAGCAGCTCGACGAGCGTGGTGACCGTGATGTAGGCGGCGACCATCAGCAGCAGCACCGCCTGTGTCACCGGGAAGTCGTGGGTGTTGATGGCGTGAACCAGCAGCGAGCCGACGCCGCTGATGCCGAACGCGGTCTCCACGACGACCGTGCCCGCCAGCATGCCCGCGGTGACCAGCCCGCACATGGTGACGATGGGCCCGAGGGCGCCGCGCAGCACGTGCCGGGCCACGATCAGCCGTTCGGACAGCCCCGAGGCGCGGGCCACGGTGACGTGGTCGAGCTCGCGCTGCTCGACCATCGCCTGCCGCGTCACCCGGCTGATGATCGCCAGCGCGCCGGTCGCGAGCGTCACGGCGGGCAGCGTCAGGTGCCGAAGGGACCCGCCGCCCATGACGGGAAACCACCCGAGCTGCACCCCGAAGAGCGAGATGAGCGCCGCCGCCAGCACGAACGGCGGCACGGACGTGGCGAACGTCGTGCCCGCCACCACCGCCGCGTCGACCCGCCCGCCGCGGACCGCGGCCAGCACGCCCAGCCCGACGCCGAACAGCACGAACAGCACGGTGCTGTAGGCGACCAGGCCGAGCGTGCTGGGCAGCCGCGCCGCGACCAGGTCGCCGACCTGGTCGTTGTACTGGAGGGAGCGGCCGAGGTCGCCGGTCACCGCGTCGCCCAGCCAGCGCCCGTACTGCACCAGGAACGGATCATCGAGGTGGTACTGGGCGCGGACGGCGGCGATGTGCTCGGGCGACAGGTTGTCCTTGCCGCCCGCCAGGAACGTCACCGGGTCGCCGGGAGCCGCGTAGGCGGCCCCGAAGATGACGAACGAGGTGGCCAGCAGCGTCGCGAGGAAGCCCGCCAGCTTATGGATCACGGCTCAGCCCTTGCGCCCGAGGTCGACGGCCCACGGGTAGCCCAGGTGGACCTGGGACGCGGGCGGCCCGGTCACCTTGCCGCCCAGCACGACGGCGTTGGGCACCTCGGCCAGCGAGATCCACACCATGTCGGCGGTGAAGAGCCGCTGCAGCTCGATGACGTCCTTGGCGCGCCGCGCCGGATCGGTGGCGGCCAGCGCGGACGCCACGAGCTTGTCGTAGGCGGGCGAGCTGTAGCCGACCCAGTTGTTGGACGAGCCGGTCAGGCCGTTGTCGTAGAAGCCGATGGGGTCGGCCTTGGTGATGTACCAGTCGTCGGGGACGAGGTCGACCTGGGCGCGCAGCGCCTTGTCGGTGTAGAAGGAGCCGTATTCGGCGGCCGGCACCGTCTTGATCTGCGCGGTCAGCCCGATCTTCTTGGCGGCGTCGACCACGGCGTTGGCGATGACGTTGCGGGTCTGCTCGCCGTTGGTGGCCACGACGATCGGGGTGGCGGGCACGCCGGCCTCCTGGACGAGTTTCCTGGCCGCGTCGAGCTGCGGCGTGTCGGGGGCGCCGTCGAGGCCGTCGTAGGCCGTCTGGAACGTCTGCCTCTCGTAGGACCAGGCGCCCGCGCCCACCGGCACCTTCCACGGCCTGGCGAGGCCGGCGAACCCGGACCTGACGATGCCGGCCCGGTCGACGGCCAGGGACAGGGCCCGGCGGATCCGCGGGTCCTTGAGCGCGCCCCGGTCGGTCGGCAGCAGCACGAACACCCGGGTGGTCGGCCCGAAGGCCACGGTGACCGCCTGGTTGCCCTGCAGGGCCACGGCGGGACCGGTGTCGGACAGGTAGGCGCCGTCGGCCGCGCCGGTGGCCAGGCTGTTGACCAGGGCGGTCTCGTCGGCCCACAGGAATCTCACTGTCTTCGTGAGCGGCTTGACGTCTTTGTTCCAGTAGGCGGCGTAGCGCTCGATCGTGAGGTGGCTGCCCGACTTCCACTCCTTGAGCCGGTAGGGGCCGCTGCAGGCGTCGGGGCTGTCCGGGCTGCCGAACTCCTTGCCGTGCTCCTCCACCACCTTCCTGTTGAACACGATGCCCGCCCCGCCCGCGATGGCCTGCTCGAACAGCGCGTTGGGCTTCTCGAAGGTGATCGTCACGCCGTGCTCGCCGGTCTTGACGATGGACTCGACGTCCTCGAACTCATCGGACTCGTCCATGCCCTCGCCCGCGTGGCGTTTGAGACTCCACACCACGTCGTCGGCCGTGACGGGCGAGCCGTCGTGGAAGGTGGCGTCGGTGCGCAGCTGGAGCACCAGGGTCTTGGGGTCGGGCCGCTCGACCTTCGCGGCCAGCCATGGCTTGACGGTCATGTCGGGCTGGGTCTGCATGAGCCGCTCGCACACGTTGGCCAGGACCGTGCGGTTGGGGGTGCCGCCGTCGACGTCGAGGTCGAGGGTGCCCGGCTCCTCGTCGAGCAGCCAGGTGGCCGACTCCAGCGGACCGGTGGCCGCGGTCGTCCGGTCGACGAGGGTGAGCTTGGCGGGGTCGGGCGCCCTTCCGCCTGCGGCGGGGCCGCCGCAGGCGGCGACCAGCCCCATCAACCCGGCGAGGGCGAGTGTCTTCTTCACGATGTCTCTCCGTGCGGTCCGTCGTAGAGGTTGTGGGGCACGCGCTCGTACTCGTGGTCGCACGGCGTACCGGCAGCGATCAAGTAGTCGCCCGTGGTGAGGTCGACGCAGCTCGACAGCAGGGTGGCCCACCGGCGCACGGCCGGCTGGGTCTCGTCGGGGTGGGTGCACAACGACTCGGGGTGGCCGAGATGGTCGGACATGGCCTGTCTGATCCGCTTACGTGCCTCGTCGGTGCCGGACGACTGCCGCACGACGCGCAGCCCGCTCTCGGCACGCGGGACGCGGAACAGCGAGTCGGCGGAGCCGGGCCGGTAGGTCGCGGCGAGCTGGGGCGGCATGAACGCCTGGTAGTGGTTGCCGTGCACGAGCAGGCCGTCGGACGGGTACATCCAGCCTACGGGGCCCGGCGTGGTCTCCAGGTCGATGGCGAAGCCCTCCCGGTGGGTGATCAGGGCGTTGCTGGCGATGTGGGCGCGGGATCTGGTCAGCGCCTCCAGCGCCGCGTTGAGGTTGGGGCTGTCGAGGACACGGCGGCGGATCAGCGTCTGCGGCACGCCGATCCGCTCGTCGAAGCGCCCGCCGAGGCCGTTGGCGTTGAGCGCGATGCCCGCCGAGTTGGCCCCCTGCCGCCCGACCTGCCCCGCCTCCACGTGCGTGATCACGGTGGGCGCGCCGGGCTGGACCACTCTCAGCACCATGACGGTGCCCGCGACGCCGCTGCGCCAGTCCCAGTTCTGGCCGGCGTAGACGTGGCCGTCGCCGGACGCCTCCTCCAGCAGCGCGAAGGAGGTGCAGCCGTCGGGCTCCATCGAGGCGAACGACGTGTCGTAGATGATCTCGCCCCGGGCGTTGAGCGCCATGATGTCGAGGAGCCCGGTGCCCGCCCCCTCGGCGATGCCCTCCATCTCCTCCACCAGCTCGGGGGCGAACGCCCGGCTCGGCTCCACCCAGCGCGCCGCCCGCCGCGTGACCTGCTCCCACGTCAGACCGCTGGAGTGGCCGAACGCCTCGGCGTAGTAGGCCAGCGCATGGTGGACCAGCTCGCGTGCCTGCTCTCCGTACTGGCGGCCGCGCTCGCGGGGCGCGCCGGAGATCTCGACGAGGGGCAGGGATGTGAGGCTCAAAGCTGCTCCTTGGGCCACCCGGATCCTGTAACGTTCACTACGGAGGCGGGCGTTCTTGTAGCGGTCGTTTCCAGAGACTGTAACGCTCGCTACGGACAAGTCAAGGGGCGTAATGGAGAATTCGCAGAGTCCGATCGAGCAGCTCAGAGGCTCGGTCCGGCGGCTGTGGGACGAGCTGTCCCCCGCGGAGCGCGCGGTGTGCCAGTTCCTGGTCTCGGCCGCGCCCGACCAGATCCTGTTCTCCAGCGCTCAGGAGCTGGGCGCCGCGACGGGCACCAGCAACGCCACGGTCGTGCGCACCATGCAGCGCCTGGGCTTCGGCGGCCTGCCGGGGCTCAAGCGGGCGCTCGCGGCCGAGTTCAGCTCCACGGTCGCCCCCGACGTCCGTCTCCAGCAGCGCATCAGCCACGTCGGGCACGACCTGTCGGAGATCTGGGCCAGGGTGTTCGACGAGGCGCGCGAGCGCATCGACCACTGCCAGCGGCTGTGGGATCCCCAGGCGTTCCAGCGGGCCGTCGAGGTGCTGGCCGGGGCCGACGCGGTGCTGATCTACGGCATCGGCGCCTCCGAGCCCGCGGCCCGGCACCTGACCCTCAAGCTGGGCCGGCGCGGGCACCGGGCCCGCGCCAGCTCGGCCACCGGCTTCTCGCTCGCCGACGACCTGCTCGCGCTGGGCCACGGCGAGGCGGTCGTCGTCTTCCAGCCGGGCCGCAAGCTGCCCGAGATCGACATCCTGGTCGACCGGGCGCACGCGGTCGGCGCGCGCGTCGTGCTGGTCTCCGACGAGCTCGGCGGCACGTTCGCCGAGCGCGTCGACGCGGTGCTGGCCGCCCCGCACACCCCGACCGGCATCACCGCCGAGCCGCTGACCGGCATCGTCGTCGCCGACGCGCTGCTGCTGGCGCTCGACTCGCTCGACGAGAGCCGTTCGGTCGAGCACTCCCACCAGCTCACCGCCCTGCGCGAGCAGTTGCTCGGTCCCCGGATCCGCTAGCCTCACCTGGTCACGGCATTCGGGAAAGGTGCGGTAGTGATCGGCTGGTTCGAAGCGGTGGTGCTGGGGCTCCTCCAGGGGCTGACGGAGTTCCTGCCCATCTCCTCCAGCGCCCACATCCGGGTGGTCTCGGCCTTCTTCGGCTGGCAGGACCCGGGGGCGGCGTTCACCGCGGTCATCCAGCTCGGCACGGAGACCGCCGTGCTCATCTACTTCCGGCGCGAGATCTGGGAGATCGTCTCCATCTGGACCCGCGCCCTGTGGACCCCCGCACTGCGCTCGCACCACGCGGCGCGCATGGGCTGGTACGTCATCGCCGGCACCATCCCCATCGGCGTCCTCGGCCTGGTGCTCAAGACGCAGATCGAGACGGTCTTCCGCGACCTGCGCCTGGTGGGCACCACGCTGATCGTCTTCGCGCTGATCCTGTGGTTCGCCGACCGGACGGCGCGCAACAAGCTCACGCTGGAGAAGCACCTCAGCCTGCCGCACGCCGTCGTGTACGGGTTCGCGCAGGCGCTCGCCCTCATCCCCGGAGTGTCGCGCTCCGGCGGCACCATCACGGCCGGCCTGCTGCTCGACTACCGGCGCGAGGACGCGGCCCGCTACTCATTCCTGCTGGCGATCCCGGCCGTCCTGGCGTCGGGATTCCTGGAGCTGGCCGAGATCGGCGAAGGTCAGGCTCCGGCGTGGGGGCCGACGATCCTCGCCACGGTCATCTCGTTCTTCGTGGGCTACGCGGCGGTGGCATGGTTCCTGCGCTACATCAGCAGCCACCGGTTCACCGGCTTCGTGATCTACCGGATCGTGCTGGGGCTCTTCGTCATCCTGGCGGTCACCCTGGGCTGGATCCCGGCCCAGGGCTGACGCCGAAACTCGTGCGCGGCCACCGGCTGGCCACCGCGAAGATCACCGCGAACAGCGCCCAGGCCGTCACGTAGGCCACCGGATGGGCCCAGGCGTCGCCGATGACGTCGGCCAGCGCCTGGCGCCCCTCCCCGTACATCGCCAGGCCGGCCACCGCGCCGGGGACGGCGCCCCACCAACGGCGCCACCAGACCTCGTACGTGATCACCTCCCACACGACCAGCGTGATCGGTCCGAGCAGGAGCAGCTTCAGGTTCTCCGGCCAGGACAGCAGGGCCACGGCCGCCATGATCGCCACAGCGGAACCGGTGGTCAGCAGCACCACGGCACCGAACGGCGCGGGCTCGTCACGCGGGTCGCCGCTCGGCGCGGGCTCGCGCTCCTGCGCGGCCTCCCCGTCGCGGTCGGGGTCGTGGTGGGAGTCATCATCGTGGGGGTGGGACACCGCGTCATTCTGGCGGATGCGGGAGGTGCCGGAGAACGTACTTTCGTCTACACCCCCGCGGCCTCCGTGGGGGCGGGCCGCGGCTCGGGGCGGTAGGTCGCCAGCGTGAACAGCAGCGTCACCAGGGCGAGGCCGGTGGAGAGCACCACCACGCCCGTCCGGCCGTACCAGTCGAGGGCGACGCCGCCCGCGATGCCCGCCGCGAACAGGCCGACGTACTGCGCCGACGACAGCAGCCCGAGCCCGATCGGCACGTTGTCGGGCACCGCCGCCACCGTCCTGTACTGCTGGGCGGGGCCGATCAGCCAGCCGAGTGCTCCCCACAGGAACGCCCAGACCAGTGCCAGGGGCAGCGCGAGGTTCGCGACGGGGATGAGGGCCAGGAAGCCGGTGGAGGCGGTCAGCGCGATCAGCACCATGCGGCGCGGGCCGTACACGTCGGTGAGTCGCCCGCCGATCTGGTTGCCGACGACGCCGCCCAGGCCCCACGCCCACAGCACGGCCGTCAGCGGAAGGTCGAACAGGGAGCCGATGTAGGTGTAGGCGGTGAACCCGGCGGCGAACATGAGCAGTTGCGTGGCCAGGACGACCAGCACCCGCCGGTCGCGCAGCGGGGCGAACCGCCCCCGGAGCCCGGCCGTCGTGGTGAGCCTGACGTCGGGCACCAGCAGCGCCACCGCGGCGAACCCGACCACGCCCAGCCCCGCCACCATCCAGACGGTGGCCCGCCAGCTCGACATCCCGCCCAGCCAGGTGCCGAGGGGCACCCCGATCGCGGACGAGACGGTGATCCCGCCCATCACCAGCGCCAGCGCGCGGCCCCGGCGCTCGGGGTCGGTCAGCGCGCTCGCCACCCCGGACGCCGTCGGCGTGAACATCGCCGCCCCGGCCGCGGCGACCACCCGCGTGGCCAGGACCAGCGGGTACGTGGGGGCGAGAGCGGTCAGCGTGTTGCCCAGCACGAAGAGGGCCAGCGCGATGAGCAGCACCCTCCTGCGTGACAGACGCGCGGTGAGCGCCGCCAGGACCGGCGAGAGCACGGCGTACGCGAGCGCGAAGACGGTCATCACCTGACCGGCCGCCGACTGCGAGACGCCGAGGTCACCGGCGATCGGCGGCAGCAGCCCGGCGGTCACGAACATGCCGGTGCCGATCGCGAAGTTGCCGAGCGCGAGGGGATAGAGGGAGTGCTTCACGGGACCTCCGGGCACGACTGTTGGACAAGGATCAAACGTTGCGGAAAGTTGGATTCTTGTCAAACAAATTGGCCGGGTATCGTCGTGCCATGCGCCTGCTCCCTCACCCGGCCACGGAGGACATCCAGCTCACCGACGTGCTGCGGGCGCTGTCCGACCCCGTACGCCTGATGATCCTCCACAAGCTGGCCGAGCAGCGGGAGCTCACCTGCGCCGACGCAGGGTGGGACCTGGGGCTGCACAAGTCGACCGTCTCGCACCACTACCGCGCGCTGCGCGAGGCCGGCCTGATCCTGTCCAAGCAGGACGGCCGGCGGATCTACCTCAGCCTGCGGCGGGACGACCTCGAAACCCGCTTCCCCGGCCTGCTCGACTCGGTGCTGTCCGCCGCCCGCGGCTCCCTGCCCCTCGCGGCGCCCGCTCCGCCGCAGCCCGGCCCCGCCGGGACGCCCGGCCCGGGCCGCGAGAGCAGCCCCGCCGGCCGCGCATGACCCGTCCCGACCCGCTGCCCGACCCGCCCGAACTCGCCGAGCGGACCGACCCGCCCGAGCGGACCGAGTTGCCCGTTCGGGCCGTCCTGCCCGAGTTGCTCGACGTGCTGGACCGGCACCGCTCGGCCGTGCTGACCGCGCCGCCCGGCACCGGCAAGACGACGGTCGTGCCGCTCGCGCTGGCCGGGGCGGGTCTGCGCGTGCTGGTCGCCGAACCGAGACGGCTGGCCGTGCGGGCCGCGGCCGCGCGGATGGGCGTCAGCTACACGATCCGCGGCGAGCGTCACGTCGGCGCCGATCCCCGGGTCGAGGTCGTCACCACCGGCGTGCTGCTCCAACGCCTGCAGCGCGACCAGGAGTTGACCGGCGTGGACGTGGTCATGCTGGACGAGTGCCACGAGCGCCACCTGGACGCCGACACCGCGCTGGCGTTCCTGCTGGACGTGCGCGACACGCTCCGCCCCGACCTGCGCCTGCTCGCCACCTCGGCGACGGCCGACGCCGCGCCGTGGGCGCGGCTGCTCGGCGGCGAACGACCCGCTCCGGTCGTCCACGCCGCGGGGACGGCGCACCCGGTCGAGACCGTGTGGGCACCGCCGCCCCGCCCGGTCCCGCCGCCGCACGGCCTGCGCGTCGATCCCGCGCTGCTGTCGCACGTGGCCCACGTCGTACGGCGGGCGCTCGCCGAACGAGACGGCGACGTGCTGTGCTTCCTGCCCGGGGTCGGCGAGATCGCCCGGGTGGCCGGGATGCTCGCCGGTGAGGGTGTCGAGGTTGTCCAGGTGCACGGCCAGGCTCCGGCCCGCGTCCAGGACGCGGTGCTGTCCGCAGGCGCGGCCCGGCGGGTGGTGCTGGCCACGTCGGTGGCGGAGTCCAGCCTGACCGTTCCGGGAGTGCGGGTGGTGGTCGACTCCGGGCTGGCGCGCGAGCCCCGCACCGACCACGCCCGCGGCCTGGGCTCCCTCACGACGGTCCGCGTGTCCAAGGCGTCGGCCGACCAGCGCGCGGGGCGGGCCGGCCGGGAGGCGCCGGGGACGGTGTACCGCTGCTGGTCGCCGGCCGAGCACGAACGGCTCGCCGACCACGCCCGGCCGGAGATCGCGGTGGCCGACCTCACGGGGTTCGCGCTGCAGGCGGCCTGCTGGGGCGTCCCGGACGCGCGGAGCCTCGCTCTGCTCGACCCGCCGCCGCCCGCCGCCCTGTCGGCCGCCCTGCGCACCCTGCTCACCCTCGGCGCCCTGGAACCCGCCGCCGGGTCGTCGGCTCGTACGGGGGAAGGAGCGCCCGCGCCGGACGGCGAGGGGGCGGCGCCCGGACGGGAGATGGAGGCTCTGGCACTCGGGCGGGTGACCGGGCGGGGCCGGCGGATGGCGCTGGCCGGGGTCCATCCGCGGCTGGCCAGAGCGCTGATCGACCTCGGGCCGCCCGCCGCCGAGGTAGTGGCGTTGCTGTCCGAGCAGCTTCCCCGCCAGGCCTCGGACGACCTGGTCGAGGTCTGGCGGTCGGCCCGCCAGGGTGGCGACGGGTTCGCGGCGCGCTGGCGCCAGGAGGTCAGACGCCTGGCCCGGGCCGCGACGCAACCCGCCGACGGCACGACGCCGACGGGTGAGGCGTTGGCCGGAGCGGTGGTGGCGCTGGCGTTCCCCGAGCGGGTGGCGCGCAGGCGCGGCGGCGGCTTCCTCATGGCGTCCGGCACGGAGGCTCGCCTGGCGGAGGGCTCCCGGCTGGCGTCGGCGACGTGGCTGGCCGTGGCGGTCGCCGACCGGCCCACGGGTTCGGCGGCGGCCCGGGTGCGGCAGGCGGTCGAGATCGACGAGGAGGTCGCCAGGCTGGCCGTCCCGGTCACGACCGAGGAGGAGGTCGGCTGGCGGGTGCCGGCGGGCGGGCGGCGCGGCGACGTCTCGGCGCGTCTGGTGGAGCGGCTGGGCGCGATCGAGCTGTCGTCCACGCCGCTGGACGACGCCGACGTGCGCCCGGCGCTGCTGGCGGGACTGCGCGCCGAGGGCGTGCTGACCTGGACGAAGGAGGCGCTGGCCGTGCGGGACCGGCTGGCGTTCTGCCACCGCGCCCTCGGCGACCCGTGGCCGCGGGTGACCGGGTGGCCCGACCTGCTGGCCGTGGCCGACCGCTGGCTGGAGCCGGAGCTGTCCCGGGTCCGCCGCCGCGCCGACCTGGAGCGGGTCGACGTGGCCGCGGCCCTGCGGCGGCTCGTGCCGTGGAGCGAACGCCTGGACGCCGTGGCTCCCGAACGGGTGGAGGTGCCGAGCGGCTCGCGGGTGCGCGTGGACTACTCGGGCGAGCAGCCGGTGCTCGCGGTGAAGCTGCAGGAGCTGTTCGGCTGGGAGGAGACGCCGCGCATCGCCGGGGTGCCGCTGCTGGTCCACCTGCTGTCGCCGGCGGGCCGCCCGGTGGCGGTGACCGGCGACCTGGCGTCGTTCTGGCGTGACGGCTACCGGTCCGTACGGGCCGAGCTGCGCGGCCGCTACCCGAGGCACCCCTGGCCCGAGGACCCGCTGACGGCCGCACCCACCCGGCACACGAACAGAAGGACCTGACCATGCTCGCCGAAGCCGCACGCAACAACGCCGTCTGGTGCGACGCCGTGTGCCGCACCCACGGGATCGACGGCGCCTTCACCGACCACGCCTGGACCTCCCCGGCGCGCACCCCGCCGTTCTACCCGGACGCCGTCACCCTGACGCCGGCCGCGACGGAACACGACGTGCTGCGCTCCATCGACGCGGGTCCGGGCGCGTCGGTGAAGGACTCGTTCGCCACCCTGGATCTGCGCCCGGCGGGCTTCGAGGTGCTGTTCGAGGCGCACTGGATCCACCGCCCGGCCCCCGGCTCGGACGACGCGGACGACGCGGACGACGCGGACGACGCGGACGACGGGACCGACGCGGACGACGGGACCGACGCGGACGACGGGACCGACGCGGGCGACGGGACCGACGTGGTCGACGGGATCGCGTGGGAGGTCGTCCGGGACGCCGCCGCGCTCGCCGGTTGGGAGCGGGCCTGTTTCGGCGGGGAGACGCCCGGCGTGTTCAGGCCCGCCCTGCTCGACCGGCCCGACGTCGCCGTCCTTCGCGGGCGGCGCGACGACGGGATCGGGTACGGCTTCGCGCTCAACGCCACCGGCGGCGTCGCCGGGGTGTCCAACGTGTTCGCCCGCGACGGCGACGAGGACACCGCCTGGGCGGCCGTCCTGTCCCGGGCCGCCGAGCTGTTCCCGGGACGGCCCCTGGTCGGCTATGAGGGTGACGTGACGGCGGCCCGGCGGCACGGGTTCGTCCCCGTCGGCCCGTTGCGCGTGTGGGTCAGGTGACCGCGGCGGCCACCGTCGGCACGCCCGGGAGAGCTGGTCGGTGGCGCGGGGCCGCCGGATCGGAGTGCCGGCTTTCCGTCGGAGGGTCGCCCTGCGGGGATCTTCTCGATGCCGTCCGCGTCAACGTCACAGCAGGTCGTCCACGGTGGCGCCGGTCAGCACCTCGGCCCGTTCGCGTCCCACCTCCAGGTCCTTGAAGCCGCTGGACGTCGCCAGGCAGACGACCGGGCCGTCGAACGACCGGCCCAGCCTCCGGTGGGCAGCCAGCCCGGCAGCGCTCGACAGCTCCACCCACAGGCCCTGCCGGGCGAGGTCCTGGCGCGCCTCGCGCAGCTCGCCGTCGGTGACGAGGACCGCCTCGCCGCCGCTGTCGCGCAGCGCCCGCACGCCCCGGTGGCCGCCCACGGTGCAGGCGATGGCGTACGCGTCGGTCGGCCCGAGCTCCACGATCGCGACGGGCTTGCCCTGGGCCACGGCCGTGGCATGCGGTCCGCCCGCGGCCGGTTCGCACGCGTACATGCGGGGAGCCGACGCGGTGACCCGGAGCCGGCGCAGCTCCGCGAACCCCTTCCACACGCCGTAGAGCAGTTCGGCGTAGCCGGTCGGCGCGAACACCGCCGCCGGCGCCGTCCCGAGCTGCCGGAACAGCTCGTAGGCGATGGTCTTGTAGCCCTCGGGGCCGAACGGGTGGCCGGTGTGGGTGACGGTCAGGTTGCTGACCGGGTGGTAGCCGAGCCGGTCCACGATCTGCCGCATCAACGGCCAGCGCTCCGCGGCCGGCACGGTCAGCACCCTGGCCCCGTAGGCGCGGACGAACGACTGGACGGCGGGCGGCGAGTCCGCCGAGGCGAGCACGATCGCGGGCAGCCCGGCGCGGGCGGCGTAGGCGGCGGCCGAGGCGCCGTGGTTGCCCGAGGATGAGACGACGACGCCGGGGGCTCCCGCGCCCACGGCGGCGCTGACGGCGACGCGGTTGAGCCGGTCCTTGTGCGACCAGGTCGGGTTGCGCGACTCGTCCTTGACGTGGACGCCGGCGACTTCCAGCAGCGGCGTGCCGCCCTCGCCGAGGGTGGGGGCGTGCAGCGGCGGCAGCAGGGGCGCCCACCGGGCGAGGTCGGGTCCGACCGGCTGGGCGAAGAGCGCCGGGTCCACCCGGTCGTAGTCGTAGTCGACCTCGACCGGGTAGGCGATCTCCGCCGTGCTGGTGACGGGGCAGCCGTTGACGAGCGGCGGCCACAGCGGGAACTCGATCGACGGGTCGCCCAGGGAACGCTGCCGGACTGCGAGGGAGGATCCGTTCACGGGTGCGAGCCTAGCCGCGGGCCTCAGGGGCGAGCACGGCCACTCCGTCGAGCAGGGTCCGCAGGCCCAGCTCGAACAGCCGGTCGAGGTCGAGGTCGTAGCCGTCGCGCGCGAAACCGGCCATGAGCCGGGCGAACGCCGGGTAGTGGCCGGAGGCCGCGATGGACCCCAGGGCGGGTTCGTGCGTCCGCATCCACTGCTCGTCCGACAGCCCGGTGGCGGCCTCGGCGAGGACCTCGCGTTCGAGGTGCGCGGCCAGGCCCTGGACGTTGCTGTAGATCACGACCTGGAGGTCCATCCTGGTCATGTCGTCGAGGCCGAGCTCCTCCAACGCGGCGAGCAGTTGCTCGCCGTGGACCAGCAGGTTGGGCAGGGGCAGCGGCCTGAACAGGGAGTTGAGCTGGGCGAGCCACGGATGGCGGCGGTGCACCGCCCACAGGGTGCGGGCGGCGCGCTCGGCCCGGGCCCGCCAGCCGCCCGGCGGCTCCTCCGGGTAGCCCAGCTCGCCGAACGCGGTGTCGGCCATGAGGAGGACCAGCTCGTCCTTGCCGGCGACGTGGCGGTAGATCGTCATGGTGGCGACGCCGAGCCTGGCGGCGACTCCGCGCATGGACAGCGCGTCGAGCCCTTCGGCGTCGGCCAGGTCGATCGCGGTGCGCACGACACGTTCACGGCTCAGCTCCCCGGCGGGCTCGCCGAGCGAGCCCGCCGAGCTGGGCGAGCCCGCCGAGCCGGGGTCGCCGGGCGAGCCCGCCGAGCTGGGCGAGCCCGCCGAGCCGGGGTCGCCGGGCGAGCCCGGCTCGGCGGTCGCCGGGGAGGCGACGACCGTGCCGACGCGGGGCCGGGCGTGCACGAGCCCTTCCTGGCGCAGCCGGGTGAGCACCTTGGTGGCGGTGGCGAGCGCGACGCCCCACTCCTGGGCGATCTGGCGGGTGGAGGGCACCCGGTCGCCCGGCCGGAGCCGGCCGTCGGCGATGCGGCGGCGGATCTCGGCGGCGATGCGCAGGTAGGGCGGCTCGGCCATGACGGGCATCTTCTCCTCTGTCCTAGGACAGAAACCTAGCACAGAGGCATCTGTTCTAGCACATCATCACAGGTCAACGGCTTGTCATAGCTGTATGTACGCTGTACATTCATGCCGTACACACCGCCTGAACCCAGGAGCCGGCATGACCACCGTCCTCATCTCCGGCGCGAGCGTCGCCGGCCCCGCCCTCGCCTACTGGCTGCGCCGCCACGGGCTGACGCCCACCGTCGTCGAGAAGGCGCCGGAGCCGCGGGCCGGCGGCCAGGCGATCGACATCCGCGGCGTGGCCCTCGACGTGGTGGACCGCATGGGCCTGCTGGCGCCGCTGCGCGAAGTGCGCACCCGGATGCGCGGCATGTCCATGCTCGACGGAGCCGGCAACGAGCTCATGCGCTCCACCGAACACGCCATGAGCAGCGGCCGCCTCGACAACGACGACATCGAGGTGCTCCGGGAGGACCTGACCGCCCTGCTGTACGACCGCACCGGGCGGGACGTCGAGTACGTCTTCGGCGACTCGATCGCCACCATGGAGCAGGACGACCACGGCGTGCACGTGACCTTCGAGCGGGCCGCGCCGCGGACGTTCGACCTGGTCGTGGGCGCCGACGGGCTGCACTCCACGGTACGGCGGCTGGCGTTCGGGCCGGAGGCGGAGTTCGTCCACCATCTCGGCACCTACCTGTCGGTCTTCACCGCCGACAACTTCCTCGACCTCGAGGACTGGCAGGTCTGGGTGCGCGAGGGCCGGGCCGGCGGCGGGGTCTATCCCGTGCGCGGCAACACCGAGCTCCGCGTCAACCTCGGCTTCGAGGCCGAGCCGATCCCCTACGACCACCGCGACCTCGACCAGCAGCGCCGGCTCGTCGCCGAGCACTGCGGCGCGCTGCGCTGGGAGGTGCCGCGGCTGCTCGACGCCATGTGGAAGGCGCCCGACTTCTACTTCGACGCCATGGCGCAGGTGCGGATGGGCTCCTGGTCGCGCGGGCGCGTGACGCTGCTCGGCGACGCCGGCTACTGCGCCTCGCCGCTGTCGGGCCAGGGTACGAGCCTCGCGCTCGTCGGCGCGTACGTGCTGGCGGCGGAGCTGGCGGCGGGCGATGTCGCGACCGCGCTCGACCGGTACGAGGCGCGCATGCGGCCGTTCGTGGCGCTCAACCAGGCCCTGGCCACGGAGAACCCGGGCGGCCCCGCCTCGGAGGAGTCGGTCGGACGGGCCAAGCACGCCATCACCTTGTGAGCTCCGGCGACGGCTCCAGGCCGGGGAGCACGCGGCGGGCGTACGCGATCAGCGCCCGGGCCGCCGGACCGACCTCCCTCTCGCGGCCGCCGGATCTGAGCGCTCACCCGGTGTGGGACCCGGCCGACGTGTTCAGGCTGAACCACGAACATTCCGCCGGCCGGGCGCTGACCTCACACGCCCAGCGGGTGCCAGACGGTCTTGGTCTCCAGGAAGGCGGTCATCCGGCGGGTGCCCGGATCGGCGGTCCAGTCCTCGGGCGCGGGCCGCAGCACCCGCTTGAGGTTGGCCGCCGCCGCCTGCTCGCACTCCGACGCCAGCTCTGCGTCGGCCACGCCCGTCAGGTCCAGGGCGTTGACGTCCATGTGCGCGGCCATCCACGGAGCCAGCTCCGGCTGGTGGCCGGTGAGGATGTTGACGACGCCGCCGGGCAGGTCGGAGGTGGCCAGCACCTCCGCCAGCGTGATCGCCGCAAGGGGCGAGCGTTGCGAGGCGATGACGACGCACGTGTTGCCCGTGACGATGGCGGGCGCCACGACCGACACCAGCCCGAGCAGCGGGTCGTCCGGCGCGGCGATGGCGACCACACCCGTGGGCTCCGGCGACGACAGGTTGAAGTAGGGGCCCGCCACGGGGTTGGCCGTGCCCCGGACCGCCGTGATCTTGTCGGACCAGCCCGCGTACCAGACGAGCCGGTCGACGGTCGCGTCCACCGCCTCCAGCGCGGCCTTCTTGCCGGTGCCGAGCTCCTCGGCGAACTGGGCGCGACGGCCCTCCAGCATCTCGGCCACCCGGTAGAGGATCTGGCCCCTGTTGTAGGCGGTGGCGCCGGACCAGCCGGGGAACGCCTTGCGTGCCGCCACGACGGCGTCGCGGGCGTCCTTGCGGGAGGCGCGGGCGGCATTGGCCGCGAACCCGCCCTTGGCGTCGGTCACGACGTAGGACCTCCCACTCTCCGAGCGGGGGAAGGCGCCGCCGATGAACAGTTTGTAGGTCTTGCGAACGGCCAGCCTACTCATCGCCGCGCCCCCTCCACGTGATCTCCTGCGTCATCTCGACCGGCACGAACACCTGGCCGCACCGGCTCACCCCGCACCGGTGGGCGTACCAGCCGGTGCGTACGGGCCGGCCGGCGCGGGCGAAGGCGTGCCCGCGGGTGGCCTGGGCGCGGCGCGCCCGGCGGCGGCCGCGACGATGCTCACACGTCAAGGTAGGCCTCCAGACCGGCGATCCCGCCCTCGCGGCCGTAACCGGATTCCTTGTAGCCGCCGAACGGCGAGGCGGGGTCGAAGCGGTTGAAGGTGTTGGCCCACACCACGCCGGCGCGGAGCCGGTCGGCCATCATCAAGATGCGCGAGCCCTTCTCGGTCCAGATCCCGGCCGACAGCCCGTACGGGGTGTTGTTGGCCTTCTCGATCGCCTCGGCCTCGGTGCGGAAGGTCAGCACCGACAGCACCGGGCCGAAGATCTCCTCCCGGGCGATCCGGTGCGACTGGGCCACCCGGGTGAACACCGTCGGCGGGAACCAGTAGCCCTGCTCGGGCAGCTCGCAGGCGGGCGACCACCGCTCGGCGCCCTCCTGCTCGCCCGCCTCGGTCAGCGACCGGATCCTGGCGAGCTGCTCGGCGGAGTTGATCGCCCCGATGTCGGTGTTCTTGTCCAGCGGGTCGCCCAGCCGGAGCGTGCCCAGCCGCCGCCTGAGGGCGGCCAGCAGCTCCTCCTCGACCGACTCCTGCACCAGCAGCCGCGACCCGGCGCAGCACACGTGCCCCTGGTTGAAGAAGATCCCGTTGACGATCCCCTCCACCGCCTGGTCCAGCGCCGCGTCGTCGAAGACGATGTTGGCCGCCTTGCCGCCGAGCTCCAGGGTCAGCTTCTTGCCGGTGCCCGCCACGGTGCGGGCGATCTGCCGGCCCACCTCGGTGGAGCCGGTGAAGGCCACCTTGCCGACCTCGGGGTGGGCCACCAGGGCGGCGCCGGTCGCCCCGGCTCCGGTGACGATGTTGACCACTCCGGCGGGCAGGCCGGCCTGCACGCAGATGTCGGCGAAGGCCAACGCGGTCAGCGGGGTCGTCTCGGCCGGCTTGAGCACCACGGTGTTGCCGCACGCGAGCGCCGGAGCGATCTTCCAGGCCAGCATCAGCAGCGGGAAGTTCCACGGGATCACCTGGCCCGCCACGCCCACCGGCCGCGGGTCGGGACCGAACCCGGCGTGGCCGAGCTTGTCGGCCCAGCCCGCGTAGTAGAAGAAGTGCGCGGCCACCAGCGGCAGGTCCACGTCGCGTGACTCGCGGATCGGCTTGCCGTTGTCCAGCGTCTCCAGCACCGCCAGCTCGCGCGCGCGCTCCTGGATCAGCCTCGCGATGCGGAACAGGTACTTGGCCCGCTCCGCCCCCGGCAGCGCGCTCCAGGGCCCGAACGCCCTGCCCGCGGCGCGCACCGCCCGGTCCACGTCCGCCTCGGCGGCGCAGGCCACCTCGGCCAGCGTCTCCTCGGTCGCCGGGTTGACCGTCTTGAACGACGGCCCGGCCCCGTCGGCGAACTCACCGTCGATGAACAGCCCGTAGGACGGCCGGAGGTCGACCACATCACGCGACTCGGGCGCGGGCGCGTACTCGAACACAGCCATCATCAGTCCAGGGTGAAGTAGTCGGGGCCCGCGTAACGGCCGGTGGCGAGCTTCTGGCGCTGCATGAGCAGGTCGTTCAGCAGGGAGGAGGCGCCCAGCCGGAACCAGTCGGGCGACAGCCAGTCCTCCCCGCACGTCTCGTTGACCAGCACCAGGTGCTTGACAGCGTCCTTGGTGGTGCGGATGCCGCCCGCGGGCTTGACCCCCACCTGCCGGCCGGTGCGCTCCCGGAAGTCGCGCACCGCCTCCAGCATGATGAGCGTCACCGGCAGCGTCGCCGCCGGCGACACCTTGCCGGTCGAGGTCTTGATGAAGTCGGCCCCGGCCAGCATCGCCAGCCAGGAGGCCCGCCGGACGTTGTCGTAGGAGGCCAGCTCGCCGGTTTCCAGGATCACCTTCAGATGGGCCGCGCCGCAGGCCGCCTTGACCGCGACGATCTCCTCGTGGACCTTCATGAGGTCACCGGACAGGAACGCCCCCCGGTCGATCACCATGTCGATCTCGTCGGCGCCCGCCGCCACCGCGAGCGCGGTGTCGGCCACCTTCACCTCCAGCGACGAACGGCCGCTGGGGAACGCGGTCGCCACCGAGGCCACCTTCACCCCCGACCCGGCCACCGCCTCGGCGGCGACCGCCACCAGGTCCGGGTAGACGCAGACCGCCGCCACCCGTGGCGCGTCCTCACCCGGACGCAGTGCCTTGGCGCACATCGCCCGGACCTTGCCCGGGGTGTCCGCTCCTTCCAGCGTTGTCAGATCCACCATCGAAATGGCCAGATCGATCGCTCGTGCCTTGGCCGTCGTCTTGATCGAACGGGTGCTCAGCATCGCCGCCCGCTGGTCCGCGCCCACCCGGTCGACACCGGGGAGGCCGTGCAGGAATGCTCTCAGCGTCGCGTCGGAGGAGGCCACGTCCGCGAGCGAGGTAGTCATGGTTGACACCTCCACAGCATCGCCGACCAGGTGGGCTACTTCCAAACCGGATCTTCCGCCTGAGGCGTCTAAGGCGCCTCAGGCCTGTCCATGGGCCCCTGGACGCCGACATCGCCGCCGTCATGGCCCTGATCCGCACCGGAGCGCTGCGCCGTGCTGTGGCGCGGGCCGAGTAGCCCAGGTCGTGCCTGCACCACTTTTTCTGGGGAGCCTGCGTCGTCGTGCCGGACCGGGGCTGATTTCTAGCGTTACCGCCATGTCCATAACCACTCAAAACACGAAAACCTCCGCCGAGTTCACCACAGTGCCGTGGAAGGAGGTCACCTTCTTCCTGCTCTTCACCATGGCGGCGGCGTGGATCACCGCACTGCCGATGTGGATCGCCGACGTAGGCCCGGGTGACGCGGCGTTTCTCCTGATCAGCGTGGGCACCATGCTGACACCCTCACTCGGGGCGTTCGTGACCTTGCGGATCTTCCGCCCCGCGCGCGGCATGGCGCGCTCCACCGGGCTCATCCCGCCGTCGTGGCGGCAGATGTGGGGCTACAGCCTCCTGGGCCTGGCCTATCCGATCGTCGCGGCGTTTCTCGCACTCCCGCTGGGCCTCATCACCGGGATCAATGAGCTCGACCTGACCCAGATGTCTGGGGTCCGCGCCCTGGTGGCGCCGTGGATCGAACTCGCCTCGGCCGACCCGGCACAGATCATGCTGAGCGGCGTCCTGGCGATGGCCGTCAGCTTTCTGATCGGGCTGATCCCCTGCTTCGGGGAGGAGTGGGGCTGGCGGGGCTACCTGCTGCCCAGGCTCCTGCCCCTGGGCATGTGGCCGACGCTGCTGATCAGCGGCGCGCTGTGGGCTCTGTGGCACGCTCCGCTGGTGCTGCGGGGCTTCAACTACGACGACGGCGGCATCGCGGGAATGGTGGCGATGACGGTGTCGTGCATGCTGGCCGGCATCGTCCTGGGCTGGCTCGACCTCAGTTCGGGTTCGGTCTGGCCGGCGGTCGTCGCGCACAGCTCCAACAACACCTTCGCCGTGCTGATCACCTCGGGGCTCGGCGTGAACGCCGCGACCCAGGTGGATCCGCTCCTCAGCCAGATTCCCGTCTGGGTGACGACCGCGCTCATCGTGGCGGTGCTGGTCATCCGCCCGGCCGGCTCGTTCGCGCGGGCGCATGTGCGAGGGCGGGGTCGTGCGAGGGTTGCGTGAGTACGGCGGGTCGGCTGTCGAGGTAGCGCAGCACGGCCGCGACCCGGCGATCGCTCTGGTCGTCGGAGTGCAGACCAAGCTTGAGGAAGATGCTGCGGATGTGCTTGTGCACGGCCTTGTCGGTGACGAAAAGCCGCTCGGCGATGGCCGTGTTGCCGAGCCCTTCGGCCATGAGCGCCAGCACCTCGCGTTCGCGGGGGCTGAGCGGCCGCAGGACATCGACGGCGCGCCGACGGGTGAACAACTGGGCGACGACTTCCGGATCGATCGCCGTGCCGCCGGCGACCACTCGGTGCAGCGCGTCCAGGAACTCCTGAACTCGTCCGACTCGCTCCTTGAGCAGGTAGCCAATGCCGCCGACGCCGTCGGCGAGCAGGTCGGCGGCGAACGACTGCTCGACATAGGCCGACAGGACCAGCACCGCCAGCGGCGGATGCATCCGCCGCGCCTGTACGGCGGCGCGGATGCCCTCGTCGGTGAAGGTCGGCGGCATCCGTACGTCGACCACGGCGACGTCCGGCCGGTGCTCGGCCACCACCGCCAGGAACTCCTCCGGCGTCGGCACGGCCGCCACCAGATCGAAGCCGCGGGTGGTCAGCAGCAGGGTGAGGCCTTCGCGCAGCAGCGCGTCGTCCTCCGCGATCACGATGCGCATGGCAGTTCGATCTCCAGGACTGTCGGTCCGCCGATAGGGCTGATCAGGGTCATGGTTCCGTCGTGGGCCTCGACACGCCGCCGGATCCCGGTCAGGCCGGTGCCCGCGCCGACGGCCGCCCCGCCCTGGCCGTCGTCACCGATCTGAAGCCTCAGCAAGTCGCCTGAGCGGCGGACGATGACGGACGCGGTGGCGGCGCGGCCGTGCCTGGCGGTGTTGGTGAGGGCCTCGGCTGCGATGAAGTAGGCGGTGCTCTCGACCGCGACGGGAAGATGGCCGAGTTCGGCCACCGTGACCTGGCAAGGTACGGGGCTGTCGGCCGCCAGCGAGGTGAGGGCACCGGCCAGACCGTGCTCTTCCAGCACCGGCGGCAGGATCCCCCGAATCACGGTCCGAAGCTCGCTCAGCGCCTGTTCGGCGGCGCTCTGGGCACGTTCGATGGCTCCCTCCACGCTCGCGGGATCGCGCGTCAGCGCATCGCGCGCCACGCCGAGGAGCACGGCCACGCCGATGAGCCGGTTCTGGGTACCGTCATGCAGCGCCCGCTCGATGCGGCGCAGTTCGGCGGCGTGCGCCTGCAGGGCGCCCGCGCGGGTCGCCGACAGCCGCGCGAGGCGTTCCGACAGATCCACCGACGGGTGCGGGCCGAGCAGTCGTATCCCCGGCAGGGCCTGCAGGCGGGCCATCGCCGGGCCGAGACCGACGAGGATGGCCGCCCAGCTCACGCCCATCAGGCTGACCGCCAGCGCGGCCGGCCAGGTATGCACTGGAAAGCCCAGGGACGTTCCGGTCTCGTCGGGTGGAAGCAGTTGCCACCACAGCGGGAAGCTCAGGTCGCGCACGGCCAGGACCGGCAGCACGACTCCCAGAAGGCCCAGCAGCAGGCCCAGGCTGGCGTGGCAGGCGAGCCAGCGCAGGTCACGCCAGGTCGCCGGGTCTTGGGCGACCGCGCGGGTACGGCCGGCCCAGCCAGTGGCGGGGCGGGCGGCGTACGGGCTGATCACCTGGTGCCGCCATCGGCCGAGCCGCGCGCGCTCACGTTCGGCGACCAGCCGTACCAGCGAGACCATGAACGGCAGGAGCAGCAGTCCGACACCCACCACGCTCGCCGCCACCGCCGCCGCGAGCCCGGCCACGGCGAACAACGCGAGCAGACCTGTTCCCAGGCCTCCGGCGAGCCGCTCCACCGCCTCGAGCACATCCCGCGCGCTGAGCCCGCGCCCGGCGGCCCGCACGTTGTTGCTGATGACAACCCCCTACATATCCGTTTCGAACTGTATGTCCCGACACGGGCGTGACGTGTGAAGGGATGCGGAAAGTAGAGCCTGCACCACCGGGACTCGGGTGCATGCGTCCTGTCGGCGAAAGCGCCGCCCCTTCTAGCGTCAGGAGGGCTCATTGACGAAGGGAACACCGCCATGCCCGACCCGTACCGTGACCAGAGCGCCGCGCGGCGACGCCCGTCCTCCTTCGGCCGCCGCGCGCTGCGCGCCCTGCTGTGGACCGTGCTGGTGCTGAGCGCTGCCGCGAACGCGGTCGCCTCGCTGTCGGGCATGTCGACCCCGGTGCGACTGGCCTTCGGCGTGACGGCGGCGCTGTGCGTGCTCGCACTGGTCGTCGACAGCGCGCGCGGACGTCGCCGCCGCTGAGCGAGAAGGCGGCCACGCCTTCCCGCTGGGTGCCGCTACTTCTCCCCGACATGCCGCGCCCGATCAGCCGTCAAGTGCTGTCCACACTGACCAGCAAACGCTGTTGCTTACTCACGACAGAATCAGTCGCCCTGTCCGACGGCCTGTGCCCAGCCATTCTCCTCGACGACGATGAGGCCAACCGGACCGCATCCGCGCAGTCCTCGACAGAACACCGCAGCGAAGACCTGGGGACTTTCACCTGGCCACCAGCGGCGACACGCACGCACTTGGCCGTTGACAAGAGGTAGGGCGTCTGAGGCGTCCAAGGCCCCTCGGACGTAGGGCGCCTGAGGCGTCTAAGGCGCCCCGCGCCCGGTCCTAGGTATCCCCCGGGCTCACGACCCGCGGAGATAGGGCATCCGCCCGATGTGCCGGGGTGGGCCTTAGCCCGAAAGTTAAGGGTGTCAGCAAGAAGCACGACATGTCAGGAGACATCGTGAACCCCGAGATTCACTTCGAGCTCATGAAGAGCCACGCGAGCGAGCTGCGCCAGGCGGCCGCCCGTCACCGGCGCGTACGCGAGGCAGAGGAGGGCAACAAGTCCGAGCGCCGCTCGGTCTTCGGCAAGCGCCGCACCTCATGAACACGCCACGAGAGCCCGGCCGCAACCTCCCTCGCGGCCGGGCCTCTGTCCCCCCTTGACGCACCACCCAACGCGTCACACATCCCCCAAAACCCGTCGAAAGCTCTGCACAGGGCGTGCCATGCTGGAACACATGCTCGGCCGATCGGTGAGTCCCGTCTTCGTGGGACGCGAGGACGAACTCGCCACCCTCTCCGAGGCGTTCGCCCAGGCCCGCGCAGGAGCGGCGACGGCCGTGCTGCTCGGCGGCGAGGCCGGCGCCGGCAAGACCAGGCTCGTGCAGCGCTTCGCCGAGCAGGTGACCCGCGACAGCGACGCGCTCGTCCTGTACGGCGGATGCGTCGAGCTGTCCACCGAGGGCCTGGCCTACGCCCCGTTCACCGCCGCGCTGCGGCAGCTCGTCCGCGAGCAGGGCACCGCCAAGATCGCGTCGCTGCTGCCCGAGGGCGCGGAGCGCGACCTGGCCCGGCTGCTGCCCGAGTTCGGCGAGCCCAACGGCGACGGCGAGACCGAGTCGGGCCGGGCCCGGCTGTTCGAGCAGTTCCTCACCCTGATCGAGCGGCTGGCCGACAGCCGCCCGACGATCCTCCTCATCGAGGACATCCACTGGGCCGACCGGTCCAGCCGCGACCTCATCGCGTTCCTCAGCCGCAACCTGCGGGCGCCGCAGGTGCTGATCCTCATGACGTACCGCTCCGACGACCTGCACCGCCAGCATCCGCTGCGGCCCGTGCTGGCGGAGCTGAGCAGGGTCAACGGGGTCCTGCGGGTCGACCTGTCGCGCCTGACCCAGGACGAGGTCGCCGAGCAGATGGCCGGCATCCTCGGCACCGTGCCCGCCTTCCACCGGGTGCAGAAGGTCTACGACCGCAGCGAGGGCATCCCCCTGTTCGTCGAGGCCCTGCTCGACGGCGGCGAGGAGGGCAGCTTCCCCGAGTCGATGCAGGACCTGATCCTCGGCACCGTGGAGCGGCTGCCCGAGGAGACCCAGCGGGTGCTGCGCATCGCCGCCGCAGGCGGCACCCGCGTCGGCCACCCGCTGCTCGCCGCCGTGAGCGGCCTGTCGGACGTGGAGCTGGAGGGGGCGCTGCGCCCCGCCATCGCCCGCAACGTGCTGCAGATCGCCGACGGCCGCGCCTACGTCTTCCGCCACTCGCTGATCCGCGAGGCCGTGCACGAGGAGCTGCTGCCCGGCGAGCGGCAGCGGTTGCACGCCCGCTACGCCGAGGAGATCTCCCGCGACCGCACACTCGTCCCGCCGGGCCGGGCCGCCGTCGAGCTGGCCCACCACTGGTACGGCGCACGCGACGACCTGTGGGCGCTGATCTCGGCCTGGGAGGCGGCGCGCAAGTCGTTCCACGCCTTCGCCTACACCGAGGCCATCCCGCTGCTGGAGCGCGTGCTCATGCTGTGGGACCGGGTGCCCGACGCGGCCGAGCGCATCGGGGCCGACCACACCACGGTGCTGGAGCGGGCCGGCGAGGCCGCCCGGGCCAGCGGCGAGCTGGACCGGGGCGTGAAGTTCGTCAAGGCGGCCCTGTCCGAGCTGGACGAGGAGCGCGAACCCGAGCGGGTGGCCAAACTGATCGTCAACTGGGCCCAGCTGAAGGTCTACAAGGGCAAGATGGGCGTCGTCGAGGACCTGCGCCACGCCCTGCGCCTGGTCCCGCAGCCCAGCCTGGCCCGTGCCGAGATCATCGATCCGATCTCCGCGCACCTCATGTTGCGAGGCGACGTCGAGGAGGGCCGGGCGCTCGTCGAGGAGGGCCTGCGGCTGGCCAGGGAGCTGGGCGACCGGTGCCTGGAGTCGGAGCTGCTGCTCAACCTGGCACTCGGCCACGCCATCTCCGGCGACATCGAGACGACGCTCGTCACCAACTCCCAGGCCCTGGAGCTCGGCAGGCAGGAGGACTACGGCCGGGTGATCACCCGGGCGATCGGCAACACCGTCGACACGCTGAACGACCTCGGCCGCTGGCAGGAGGCCCTCGACCTGGCCGAGGAGGGCTGGCGGCTGGCCAAGAAGTACGGCCGGACCCGGCTGAGCGGCCTGTTCATCCTCAACAACATGGCCGAGACGCTGGAGGCGATCGGCCGCTGGGACGAGGCCGTCGACACCGTCGAGCGGGCGCTCAACCTCGGGCCGGTGCTGCGCAACCGCCACCATCTGCTCCGCGTGCGCGCCGACGTGGCCCTCGGCCGCGGCGACCTGACCCTCGTGGAGCACATCCTGAGCGAGATCGGCGTGCTCAAGGAACGGCCGATGGACTTCGTCCAGGACATCACCAACAGCATGCGGCTGCACATGGGCTGGCACCTGGTCAAGGGCGAGCCCGACGCCGCTCTCGCCGTCGCCGAGCGCACGCTCGCCCGGCACTCCCAGTCACCGAAGGCCATGCTCGGCTGGCGGCTGCTCGCCCAGCTCACCACGGTGTGCGACGCCGCCGAGCCGGCCGAGCCGGCCCGCGCCCGAGCGTTGCGGACGCAGGCCGCCGAAGTGGCCGCAGGCCTCGCGGTGAGCGGACCGGTCGCCGAGGCGTACCGGCTGTCGTACTCTCGCGACTTCGACGCCGCAGCGGCGGCCTGGGAACGGCTCAACCGCCCGCACAACCAGGCCAAGACCCTGCTGCGCGCCGCCACCGTGGCGGCGCACGCGGGCGACAGGGAAGGCGCGGCGAGCCGGCTCGCGGTGGCCGGGCCGCTGGCCGCCGCGCTGCGCGCGACGCCGCTCATGGAGGAGATCGACACGCTGTCGCGCCGCGTCGGCGGGGTCCAGCACCAGCAGCACCTGCGGCAGGCGGCACCCGAGCAGCTCACCCCGCGCGAGCTGGAGGTGCTGCGCCTGGTGGCGCTCGGGCGGACGAACCGCGACATCGCCAAGGAGCTGTTCATCTCGGCCAAGACGGTCAGCGTGCACGTCTCCAACATCCTGGCCAAGCTGGGGGTGACGACGCGCGGCGAGGCCGCCGCGGCGGCCCACCGGCTGTCGCTGGTCACGCTCTAGGGTCCTGGGCGCTCCGGGGTCCTAGGCCAGGAGCGCCTCGCCGAGCAGCACCACGCCGAAGACGGCGAACGCCGCCGCGGCGCCGTACCTGATGACCCTCTCCGGCAGGTGCCTGCCCAGCATGCGGCCCACCACGATGGCCAGCGCGTCGGCCGCGACCATGCCGACGGTGGAGCCGATCCAGGTGCCGACCCAGCCGTGCTGCGTGGCCAGGGTGATCGTGGCGAGCATGGTCTTGTCGCCCAGCTCGCTCAGGAAGAACGCGACGGTGACGGCGATGATCGCGTTGCGGGTGGTGCGCTGGGCCTTGCGCGACTCCTCCTCGGTCAGCTCGTCACCCCGGAGCGTCCACAACGCGAAGCCCAGGAAGGCGATGCCGGCCACGACGGAGATGGCGGTGGTCGGCAGCGCGTCGCCGATGAGGCCGCCGACGGCCACGCTGACGAGGTGCACGATCGTGGTCGCGATCGTGATGCCGGCCAGCACCGGCCAGGGTTTGAAACGGGTCGCGAACGTCATCGCCATGAGCTGGCTCTTGTCGCCCAGCTCGGCGACGAAGATGACGACGAGACTGATCCAGAACGCTTCCACCGGTCCTCTTCCGCGCGGCCGGACCGGGAGCTGCACACCCGAGGGGATTTCGGGCACGACTCTTCGGCCCGGCAGCGTCTTGTCCCTCAGGGGTGCATCAATGACGGCCAGGCCGAAGGTCTCGTCCGCCTGTCGGACAGGCCCGCGTGACCGGGCGCCGGAGCGCCAGTGTGTCGATCACGCGATTGGGACTACTCCCCTTCGGTGTTTCCGAACAACTGTAACAAGCGCGCCGGGACGCTCTATTCCGGGGGCGCTCTATTCCGGGGGCAGCTCGCAGCCCACCAGCACCGGCTCGTTGACCAGGGTGAGCCCGAACTTCTCGCGGACGCCGGCACGCACCTCACCCGCGAGGGCCAGCAGGTCGGCGGTGGTGGCCGAGCCGGTGGGGTTGGTCAGGGCCAGCGTGTGCTTGGTCGAGATGCGGGCCGCGCCACGGGTGTAACCCTTGGGGAAGCCGGCCTGCTCGATCAGCCAGGCGGCGGGCACCTTGACGGCGCCGCCCGGCAGCTCCCAGCGCGGGTGCCGCGGAGCGCGGGCGGCCAGCTCCGCCGCCTCCTCGGGGCCGAGCACCGGGTTGGTGAAGAACGAGCCCGCGCTACGCGTGTCGGGGTCGGCCGGGTCGAGCACCATGCCCTTGCCCCGCCGCAACGCCAGCACGCCTTCGCGGGCGGTCGCCAGCGGCACGCGCTCCCCCGGCTCGACCCCCAGCCGGGTGGCCAACTCCTGGTAGGCGATCGGGGCGCTCAGGTCGGAGACCTCCAGCGCGTAGGTGACGGCGAGCACCACGTGGCGGGCCAGGTCACGCTTGAACGCGCTGTCACGGTAGGAGAACCCGCACTGCCGGGCCTCCAGGTCCACGACGTGCCGGGTCCTGCGGTCGTAGACGCGCACGCACCTGATGGTCTGCGCGACCTCCTGGCCGTAGGCGCCGACGTTCTGGATCGGCGTCGAGCCGACCAGGCCGGGGATGCCCGACAGGCATTCGAGCCCGGACCAGCCCTCCTGCACGGCGCGGGTGACGAGGTCGTCCCAGTCCTCGCCGGCCTCGGCGGTCACCACGACCTGCTCCCCGTCGCGGGCGACCGACACGCCCTTCGTCGCCACCTTGGCGACCAGGCCGTCGAATCCCTCGTCGGCGACCACGATGTTGCTCCCGCCGCCGAGCACCAGCGTCGGCTCGCCCCGCCGGTCGGCGTCGGCCACCTCGGAGACGAGCTGCTCCGCCGTGGCGGCCTCGACGAAACGGCGAGCGGGGCCGCCCAGGCCCAGGGTCGTGTACGGCGCGAGCATCTCCATGAGGCACAAGCTTAGGAGACCGCGCGGCGCCCGGCGCCCCACCTCATCGGGTCACCGGGCTACGGGGCCTCCCCCGCGCGCCGTACCGGCAGCCGGTCCTCCGGGACCACCAGCTCGCCGCGCAGCGCCCGCGACAGCTCCGCCCCGTCGCGCGCCTCCGCCACGGCCGCGCCGAGCGCCACGGCCCGCCGCACCGCCATCAGCTCGCCGCCCAGCGCGGTCACCCTGCCGGGACCGGCCGGGCGCCACTCCTCGCCGTCACGTTCCATCCCCGTCCATCCGGCGGCCACGGCGCCGTCGTCCACCGCCGCGACGAGCGGCGTGAGCGCGTCCCCCTCCAGGACTACGGCGCCGTCCGTCACGACGTGCACCTCGGACGTGTCGAGCTGCAACAGCTTGGTACGGCACGCGCCCCACGTGGCCGTGCCGTCCCGCCAGGCCGGCCGCTCGGCGACATGCCAGGCGGTGACGCGTTCCGGCTCACGACCGGCGAACTCGCGCACCACGGCGCCGGCGCCGTCCACGTCGCCCAGGTCGAGGACGAGGAGGCGGGCGTCGGTGTGGTCGAGGAACGACTGCAGCACCTCACGCACCCGGGCGGGGCCGCCGTCCACGACGAGGCCCACGGCGGTGCTGATGGGGGCCGTCTCGACGCGCCGGCGTTCGGCGGTGACGCCCAGGTCGTCCAGGCGGTTGGTGGCGAGCGAGGCGTCCCAGGTGCGCTGGGCGTGCAGCATGTCGTCGGCTGGGGCGCCGTGCTGGCCGGGGTCGCCGGAGAAGCCGAACTCGGCGGCCGGATTCGCCCGGGCCCCCGTCCCGGTCCCCGCGCCGGCCTCCGACTGGGCCGCCGCGCCCGCGTCGGCCCGGGCGGGCCGGGCCCGCGCCGTGCCGACGCCCGTGGCGGCCCCGCCGGGGGCCGGTCCGCCGGGGGCGCCGCCCGTGGTGTCGCGGCCGGTGCCGGTGCCGCCCGCCACGTCCTGCGGCTTGGGCGGACGCAGGTGGCCCGGCGGCCCGTCGTCGGTCACGGCCGACACGGGGATCGAGTGGACCGTCGGCCAGACAGTGACATCGTGTGCGGCTTCAGTCATAGGCTCTCGCTTACCCGCGAGCCGCCCCGCCTATCATGCCGGGGGCGGTCAGGCGAGCCGCACCACGGCCCGCGCCTTCGACAGCACCTGGGCGTCGCCCGACCGGGCCGTCAGCGCGACGACCACCCGCTGGTCCGGCAGCTTCTCCTCGACCACGCCGGCGACCGTGACGGTGGCCCCGTGGTCGTCGTCCGGCACGACCACCATGGACGAGAAACGCACCCCGTAGTCGAGCACGGCGGCGGGATCGCCCGCCCAGTCCGTGACGAACCGGCCGCCCTGCGCCATGGTGTACATCCCGTGCGCGATGACGTCGGGCAGCCCGACGGCCTTGGCGAAGCGCTCGTTCCAGTGGATGGGGTTGAAGTCGCCGGACGCCCCGGCGTACATCACCAGGTCCTTGCGGCGCACGGTGTAGTCCACGGCGGGAAGCTCCTGGCCCACCTCGACCTCGTCGTACTTCACCGTCGCGGTCATCAGGCCGCCCCTCCGCGCTCGATGATCGTGTTGTACGTGCTGCAGACCCGCTCGCCGTCCACCGTGCTGACGTCGCTGCGCACCGTCAGCAGTTCGTTGCGCCCGGCGGTGCGGATGTCGGTGATCGTCGCGGTGGTGACCAGTTCGTCCCCGGCGTGGACGGGCCGGGTGTACTCGAAGCGCTGCTCGCCGTGCACGACCATGGCCAGGTTGAGGCCGAGGTCGGGGTCCATCAGCGCCTCGCCGCCGCTCTGCAGGCTGAACACGATGGGGAACGTCGGCGGCGCGACGACGTCGGGATGTCCGGCCGCGCGGGCGGCCTCCGGGTCGCGGTAGATGGGGTTGGCGTCGCCGATCGCCGCCGCGAATTCTCTGATCTTCACCCGGCTGACCTCGTACGGGGCGCCGGCCTGGTAGGTCCGCCCCACGAAGTCACGGTTCAAGGCCATCTGTGCTCCCTCGCGTGTCCTGCGCACGTTTGAGCCAGACGCTAACAGAACAAGGTTCGGCTGTCTCCGGGCATGGTCACGATTTTGCCCACGGCCACAAGGGACCCGTACACACGACAAACCGGCGCGCTCGATCGAGGGCGCCGGTTGTGCGAAGAGAAATCCAGGCAGTGCTGCCCGGCGAGATCGCGCTCGGGAACGAGCTAGCGGGTCTCGCGGTGCGCGCGGTGCGTGCGGCAGTTGGGGCAGTACTTCTTCAGCTCAAGCCGATCCGGGTCGTTGCGCCGGTTCTTCCGCGTGATGTAGTTGCGGTGCTTGCACTCCTGGCAGGCCAGCGTGATCTTCGGCCTAACGTCGGTGGCAGCCACGTGGGAGTGCCTTTCTACGTTCGGGACTAGGACATGCCCATGCCCAGGTCGGCGGACCTGGAATGGGGCAGTAGCGGAGGCCGGACTTGAACCGGCGACACAACGATTATGAGCCGTTTGCTCTGCCTGACTGAGCTACTCCGCCTGGAAGCCGGTGCGGAAAACGACCCGGCCCCGTAGAGGATACCCGAACCGGGAAGCACATCTGTACTTCGCCTGATCGGGCGAGGGTGCTCCCAGTATGCCTGAAGAACACCCCACTGACGAACTCAACGACAACGGCCCCGCGGGCATTCCTCGGTGGGACTCGTTCGCCGGTGGAGCCCCGGCCGGACCGCGGGTCGGGGTCGGAGTGCGCGCCAGCGTACCAGCGAGTCACCCCGATCGCGAACCGGCGTGTTCGCGCGGCGACGCCTCGCCCGCCCGGCCCGGCGCCGGGTCCGGCACTCGTTGCGCGGCGTCGTACGCGGACCCGCGCACCCGCTGGAGCCACCCCGCCGGACGCAGCCCCGGGATCGGGTGGCGGAGGGGGTTGAAACGGATCGGAGCCGCGGCGTCCGACCGGGCCGGCGCGGCCAGCCGCACCTGGCCGAAGAGCTGCCAGGGCCCCGACGGCGTCGCGACGAGCAGGTCGAGCAGCAGCGGCGCCCGCTCCACCGCACGGGCGAGCACGTCGAAGCGGGCCGGCAGCGGCCGGTCCGCCCGCGGGAGCGCTCCGAGCAGCACCCGCCGGCCGTCGGCCTCGTACGGGAACAGCGAGCCGTACATGCCGGGCGCCCACCGGGCGGCGGGCCGCAGCAGCCGGCGACCGAGCACGGTGTGCCCGGTGGTGGCGAGGAGCAGCTCGGGGTGGACGCCCGCCTGCTCCCAGCGCAGGGCGACGCCGAGGATGTCGGGCAGCGGCGGCGGCAGCCCGGCGGAACGGGACAGCCGGGCCGTCCCCCGCAGGGTCGTCCGCTCGTCGAGGAACGGCGACCCCCACGCCCGTCCGGTGCCGTGCAGGCGCAGCTCGGCGTCGAAGAGCAGCCCCGCGGGGTGCAGCGGCCGGCCCCGCCGCAGATGGGCCGCCACGTTGAAGACGGCCCCCAGAGCCGTCCGGGCGGCGGTGGTCAGCGACCGCGCCATGGTCCCCCCTCGCGACGCTCGGATGTTCCGGCCCGACCGCTACCCAGGCCGGGCGAACGAAACCGCCCCACCTCCAGGAGCGCACCAAGCACCGCGACCTCGCCCACCTGGCCGGGGTGATCTGCCGGTTACCGCGTCGACCTCACCCTGTGGCCGCGCAGCGCCAAGTGCAACCAGAGGCTGCGTCGACAGCACCTGATAGACAACCCCAGCCCGTAGGAGCGGCGTACGGTGCGGGACATGGCCGAACACCGATGGGACGACCTCTCCGCGCTCGTGCGTGCCACCATCGGGGCCGCTGTCGGAACGATTCGGAACGTGACCCCCCTACCGGCAGGCCTCACCGCAGGCCTCGCCGCCCGACTGGACACCGCATCCGGGCCCGTGTTCCTCAAGGCCCTGCCGGACGACGTGCCGTCGGCTCGTCTGTACCAGCGGGAGCGCCTGGTCGGCGCCGCCCTACCTGAGAGTGTGCCCGCCCCGCGGATGCTGTGGAGCGGGCACACGGCCGGTTGGGTGTGCCTGGCCTTCGAGTACGTGGGCGCGGTCCGCGAGGTGGACCTCGGGCTCGACTCGCCGGACTTGGCCGGCATGCTCGACCTCGTGCGGGTGCTCGGTCAGGAGCCCACCCCGAACCCGGGCGTCGACGTGCCGCCCATCAGCGACAACGTCGAGCTCCTGCGGAAGCGAGCAGACGAGCTGCTCGCCGACCCGCCGGCGGACCTGGAAGCGCTCGCCGTCTACCGGACAGCTCGGGCCGGTCTCGACCTCGACGCCCTCGCTGGGGACACGCTGCTGCACGCCGACCTGCACGAGGGCAACCTGCTCGCCACCGCTGGTGGTGTGCGGGTCCTCGACTGGGGGCTCGCCTGCCACGGCGCCACGTGGGTCGAGTACCGGGCCTGACACCGGAGGCCTGGCAATCTGCCGGCCGGGTGGCCGGCCTACCCGCCGTGGGAGTCCCAACCGAACAGGCATGGCGGGCAACCATCCGTGACCGTCCGACGTCTCACGGTGCGTTCTGTGTCTCCCCGACCCGAGGACCCATGATGCGCTCAGTCCGCCCTGTCCTGACCACCTGCGTTGTCATCGCCGCCGCATCGCTGACCGGCTGCGGCGGAACTCCGCCCGCCGGCCCCACCGCGACCGTGACGGCCACGGTGCCCGCCCCCGCCCCCAGCATCACGGACAGCCCTGAGCAGACCGACCCTCCACGACAGGAGACGGGGCCGGCGGCAAAGCCGGCAGCGGAGAAGAAGCTGCCGAACGTGGTCGGCATGAACCTCCAGGAAGGCCAGGACACGCTGCAAGCCGCGGGCTTCTACCTGCTGAACGACAAGGACGCCACAGGGCAGAACCGGCTGCAGGTCCTCGACCGCAACTGGGTCGTCACGAAGCAGTCACCGGCCGGAGGACGCACCGTCAGAACGGACACGCTGATCACCTTGTACGCCAAGAAGATCGGCGAATAGCCCCTCCGATCAGGCCGGCTTGCACGGGTCGCGGATGCGGCGCGCGAAGCGGGTCCGGTGCGGGCCCGCTCGCTCCCCCGTGCGGGTGCCGGCGGGTTTCGTGAAAGGCACCCGGCGAGCACGCAGATGTCGGACACAACGAGGAACGCCCGGCTCCGAGGTTTCTCGGACCGGGCGTTGTCAGTGCTCTGGCTGGGAGCCCCCAAACGGAATCGAACCGTTGACCTTCTCCTTACCATGGAGACGCTCTGCCGACTGAGCTATAGGGGCCTGTCCGGCGCTGCGGACAGGTGTAACCATACACGGCCCTCAGCGATGACGCGAACTCATCCGACCGCCTCGAACCCCCGCCTCACGGGCAGCGCGATGACCTCGCAGAGGTCGGCCAGATCGACCAGGCGGGCCACCTGCGCGACGGACACGCAGTCGGCCACGAAGCTGCCGTCGCGGCTCACCCGCAGCACCTGACGCCCGTCGCGGCGGGCGGGAACGATCTCGAGGCCGCCGGGGCCGACCCATCGCCTGTCCATAGCGGCACAGGTTAGCCCTCGGGTCTCTCATTTTTCGTCACGCGACCCCCGTTACACCGATAACACGGGCCTCTCAGAGCCGGTAGAAGCCCGCGAAGTCCTTGAGCCGGTAGATCGGGTCCACCCGCACGACGGCCCCGGTCTCGGGGGCGTTGACCATCTTCCCGCCGCCCAGATAGATCCCGACGTGGTGGGTGCGGACCCGCTGCCTCGTCACCTCGCCGAAGAACACGAGGTCGCCCGGCACCGGCGCGCTCACGCGGCGCATCCGGCGCACGTGGTCGTCGGTGTTGCCCGGCCCGAGCACGTCGCGGCCGTGCGCGAGCGCGTAGACCCACCGGGTGAAGCCCGAGCAGTCGAGCCCCACGGTGCGCGCGGCGGGGCAGGGCCGGACGCGGCCGGTGTAGCCGAGGCAGGTCCCCTTCGAGGGCCCTGGCTCGTCGGCGTGCCCGCCGCCCCACGAGTAGACGATGCCGCGTCCCTCGACGTCCAGCGCGACGGCGACGACGGCTTCCGGCGGCACGTACGGCCGCAGCGGCACCGACGCCGTCGCGCCGGCCAGGAGCACCGCGACCATGAGCGCCGCGGCCACGAGGACCCGGCACGCCCAGGCCGCCCGGCGACGCACCGACACCCCGCCCGCTCCCTCCGCGCCGACAGCACCTCTCCGGGAGATCCTGCCTCACCCGGTCACGGGGCGCGCAGGTCCAGGTCGACGGTCCCGACGGCGAAGCGCATGCCCACGGCGCCCTTGGTCGAGCGTGGATCGGTGGTGAAGGTGAGCGTGACCTTCCCTCCTCGCCTCAGCTCGGCGACCTCGCACCGCACCGCCGTACCGCTGAACCTGCAGCCGGGGGCGCGCAACACGCGCTGCCCGCCGTACGCGCGGCCGGAGATCGAGATCTTCGTCAGCGGGTGCGGGCCGGTGTTGGCCACGGTGACGATGTAGTGCCTGCGGTCCTTGGCCAGGCCGGAGACGGTCACCTCGGCGGGCGGGTGGGCGAGGTCGTCCAGCTCGGCCTGGGTGCCGTTGAACGCGTTCTGCCCGCCGGCGAGCGGCCCCTTCTCGGCCGACTGCCAGAAGGTGTGCTTCTGCCACGACTTGGGCAGCTCGCCCGGGTCGGCGCCCCAGCGGGCCAGCCAGAGCGGGTTGGCCTTGAACGCCGCCGAGTCGCCGGTGCAGGTGCGCCACCAGCTCGTGCTGGTGTAGATGATCGCGTGCCTGCCGGTGGCCTTGCGGTACCTGGTCGTGAACGCCTTGATCCAGGTGACCATGTCGGCCGGGGAGAGGTCGTAGCAGGTGTTCTTGCCGTTGCGGTCGCGGTAGGGGTTGTCCTCCAGGTCGAGGACGCCGGGCAGCGTCCGGCCGTCGGACCGCCACCCGCCGCCGCTCGCGAGGAAGTGGTCGGCCTGGGTGGTCCCGTCCGACTCGTGCGGCTGGGCGAAGTGGTAGGCGCCGCGCAGCAGCCCGGCGGCCGCCGCGCCGTCGTACTGCGCGGCGAACTTGGGGCTGCGGTAGTCGGCGCCCTCGGTGGCGTGCACGAACGCGAACTTCCCGCCGCCCGAGGCGACGGCGGCCCAGTCGACGTCGCCGGTCCAGTTGCTCACGTCCACCCCGGCGATCCCGTCGGCCGCGTGCGCCGCCTGCGCGCCGCCGGCGAGGCCAGCCGCGAGGACCGCGCCGGCTACTCCGTACCACCACTGACGTTTCACGCCGGTGATCATCGCGGGCCCGACTTATCGCTGCAAGCCGTTCTCGTCCACTGTTATCGAAAAAATTCCGAACAGCGGGGAAAGCCCATTTCAGCCCACCGGGAAAGCCTGCGTCCGCCCGCTTCCCGTTCCATCGTTTTCGCAGGTCACAGCGATTTGTGAACACTACATTCGCGTTTGCCAAGCCGCGATCCACCTGCGCAAGATGGCGGCGACCCACCCACCCCGGCACCCCTCCCCAAGGGGTTATTCGCCATGCCCGGAGAAGAGCGGCCATGATCCACACACGGGGGCTGACCCGCGTGTTCACGATGAAGAAGAACGTGACCGTCGAGGCCGTCCGCGGCGTCGACCTCGATGTGGCGGCCGGGCAACTGGTCGCCTTCCTGGGCCCGAACGGCGCGGGCAAGTCGACCACGCTGCGCATGCTCACCACCCTGCTGCCCCCGACGTCCGGCACCGCCGTCGTGGCCGGCCACGACGTGCGCCGCGACCCCGCCAGGGTGCGCGGCCGCATCGGGTACGTCGGCCAGAAGAACAGCGCCGGCGAGAACTTCCTCGTCCGCGACGAGCTCGTCACCCAGGGCCGCTGCTACGGCCTGAGCACGACCGAGTCGGGCCGGCGCGCAGACGACCTGCTCGACCTGCTCGACCTGCGGCCGATGGCGCGGCGCAAGCCCGGCACGCTGTCCGGCGGCCAGCGCCGTCGCCTCGACATCGCGCTCGGCCTGGTGCACCGCCCGGACCTGCTCTTCCTCGACGAGCCGTCCACCGGCCTCGATCCGAGGAGCCGCGCCGAGATCTGGACGCACATCCTGCGGCTGCGCGAGGCGTACGGCACCACGATCTTCCTGACCACCCACTACCTGGAGGAGGCCGACACCATGGCCGAACGGGTGGTGATCATCAATGGCGGCCGCATCATCGCGGACGGCACGGCCGACCGGCTCAAGACCGACCTTGCCGGCGACCACATCACGATCACCACCCGCACCGAGCGGGAGGCGGCCGCGTGCGTGCCCCTCACCGGGGGCGACGCCACCACCGAGGGCACGACGGTGCGGCTGCGCGTCGCCAACGCCCCGGCCGCCCTGCCCGACCTGCTGCGCGCGCTGGAGGAGTCCGGCATCAAGGTCACCAGCGCGGAGACCACCCGACCGACGCTCGACGACGTGTTCCTCACGCTTACCGGGAGAAGCCTCACCGATGACGACCTTCCTTCGTGACACCGCCACCGTCTTCACCCGCGAGATCAGGCCCTCGCTGCGCGAACCGCTCGGGCTGATGTTCGAGATGGGGCAGCCGCTGCTGTTCCTGTTCCTGTTCGGGTCGCTGCTGGACGGGGCGGTCGGCTCGTCGTGGCAGTGGTTCGTGCCCGGCATCCTCGTGATGATGTGCCTGTCGGGGCCGATGGCGGCCGGCTACACGCTGCTGGTGGAGCTGATCGGCGGTTCGACCGAGCGCCTCATGGTCACCCCGCTCAACCGCACGGCCATGCTCGTGGGCCGGACGATGAAGGAGATGGCGGTCCTGCTCTGCCAGGCGGTGCTGATCATCGTGCTGGCGGTGCCGCTGGGGTTCCGGCTGCACCTGACGGGGGCGCTGGCGGGGCTGGCGCTGCTCGTGCTGTTCGGGGTCGGGCTGGGCGCCCTGTCGTTCGTCCTGGCGTTCAGGTCGGCGCCCAGCGGCACGCTGTTCTACATCGTCACGCAGACGCTGCTGTTCCCGATGCTCCTGCTGTCGGGCGTGCTGCTGCCTATGGACGCCGGACCTGACTGGCTGCGGGTGGTCGGGCAGCTCAACCCGGTCTCGTACGTCGTGGACGCGCAGCGCGCGCTGTTCTCCGGCCGGCTCACCGACCTGTCCGTCCTGTACGGCGCGGCCGCCGCCGCCGTGGTCGCCGTCGCCGGACTCGTCCTCGGCAACCGCGCCATGCGCGAAGGCGTGTAGCCGGGGCCTCAGGGGCTGATCGCGAGGAACAGGAACGCGGCGAACAGCACGAGGTGCACTCCGCTCTGCAGCAGCGTGGCGCGCCCCGGCACCACGGTGAGCGTCGTGACGACGAACGTCAGCCCCAGCAGCACCATGTGCGTGCCGCCCAGCCCGAGCACCAGCGGCCCCTCCAACCAGATGGACGACACCGCGATGACCGGGATCGTCAGGCCGATGCTGGCCATCGCGGAGCCGAGGGAGAGGTTGAGGCTCACCTGGATGTGGTCGCGCCGGGCGGCCCGGACGGCGGCGAGGGTCTCCGGCAGCAGCACGAGCAGGGCGATCACCACGCCGACCACGGAGTGGGGCAGGCCGGCCGCGCGGACGGCCGTCTCGATGACCGGCGACTCGACCTTGGCCAGGCCGACGACCGACACGAGCGCCACCAGCAGCATCCCGAGGCTGACCAGCGCGGTCCGGCCGCTCGGCGTGGGGGCGTGCTCCACCTCGCCGCCGGCCTCACCGCCCTCCCTGGGCACGGGCAGGAAGTAGTCGCGGTGCCGCACGGTCTGGGTGAGGACGAACAGCCCGTACAGGGCGAGCGACACCACCGCCGCGAAGCCGAGCTGGCCGGGCGAGAAGGCGGGTCCCTGCGCGCTGGTGGTGAACGTCGGCAGGACGAGGCTCAGCGTGCTCAGCGTGGCGACGGCCGCGAGGGCGCCGCCGCTCCCCTCGGCGTTGAACAGGGCGGTCCGCCGCCGCAACGTTCCGGTGAGCAGCGACAGCCCGATGATGCCGTTACATGTGATCATCACGGCGGCGAACACGGTGTCGCGGGCCAGCGTGGCCGTCTGGTCGCCGCCGGAGATCATCAGGCTGACGATGAGCGCCACCTCGATCACGGTGACCGCCACGGCGAGCACCAGGGACCCGAACGGCTCGCCGACGCGGTGGGCGATCACCTCGGCGTGGTGCACGGCGGCCAGGACCGCTCCGGCCAGGACGACGGCGAGGACGACGGCCCACGACGTCGACAGCTCGCTTCCCCATGACAGCGCGAGCGCCAGGAGGGCCAGGACGGGTACACCGACAGTCCACCGGTTCGCGAGGTAGCGGGTCATGTGCTGCGCGATGTCCTTTCTCCCATGGCCAGCCCCGCGTCTCTCATGGCCAGCCCCGCGATGACCACCTTCAGCAGACGAGCCCGCCGCGCGTCGGGGGTCGCGGTCTGCTCGGCGGCCCAGCCGATGGCGCTCACGAGCGCGAACAGGTCCGTGTCGTCGATGTCGCCGCGGATGACGCCGTCGTCCTGGGCGCGACGCAGCAGCGCGGCCCCCGCCTGCCGCATGTCGTGGCAGGCCACGTTCAGCGGCGACGACTCGTCGGCGATCGTCGCCATCAGCGAGGCCGGCAGCCCCTGGTACATCGTCGTGGCCCGGGCGAAGTCGTCGAGCCAGGTCGCGAGGGCGTCGAGCGACGGGACGTCCGCGCCTAGCCCTCCGGCCCGGGTCGTCAGGGCATGGAAGCTCTCCCGGACCAGCTCCTTGATCAGGTCTTCCCGGGTCGGGAAGTGGCGGTAGAGGGTGCCGACGCCCACCCCGGCGCGCCGGGCGATGGCCCGCAGGGACGCGTCGGTTCCCTCGGCGACGAGGGCCTCACGGGCCGCGTCGAGGATGCGGGCACGGTTGCGGCGGGCGTCGGCGCGCGGCACGGCCGGTTCCGGAGCGTCGCTCCGCTTGACGTACGATACATCCGGAGCGTCGCTCCGGTTACTTTGCGGAGCCATGCTCCGCATAGTACGGGCACGAGGCGAGCCCACCACCGCGCCACCGCCACCACCACCGCGAAAGGCCCGAACCAGTGACCCTTCCCCTCTCCATCCTCGACCTGGCCACCATCGGCCCCGGCGAGACCGCCGCACAGAGCCTGCAGGGAAGCGTGGCACTCGCCCAGGTCGCCGAGACCCACGGATACCGGCGGGTCTGGTACGCCGAGCACCACAACATGCCGCGGATCGCCTCCTCGGCCACCAGCGTGCTCATCGCCCACGTCGCAAGCCGGACGAGCACCATCCGCCTCGGCTCCGGCGGCGTCATGCTGCCGAACCACGCGCCGCTGACGATCGCCGAACAGTTCGGCACGCTGGAGACGCTGCATCCGGGCCGGATCGACCTGGGCCTCGGCCGGGCTCCCGGCACCGACCAGAAGACGCTGCGCGCCCTGCGCCGCAACGCGCAGTCCGCGGACACCTTCCCCGAGGACGTCCAGGAACTGCGCGGCTACCTCACCGGGGAGAGCCTGATCCCGGGCGTCGACGCCACGCCGGGCAAGGGCACCGACGTCCCGCTGTACATCCTCGGGTCGTCGCTGTTCGGCGCCCGGCTCGCGGCCGCGCTCGGGCTGCCGTACGCGTTCGCCTCCCACTTCGCGCCGGACGCCCTGCAGGACGCGGTCGCGGTCTACCGGCGCGAGTTCCGGCCCTCCGCGCAGCTCGACCGGCCGTACGTCATCGCGGGCGTCAACGTCATCGCCGCGGACACCGATGACGAGGCGCGGCGGCAGTTCCTGACGCTCAAGCGGCAGTGGGTCCGGATGCTCCTCGGCCGCGACCGCCACTACACCGACGAGCAGGCCGACCAGATCCTCGCCGCACCGCAGGGCGGGCTCGTGCACCACAACCTCAAGTACGCCGCCGTGGGCACCCCGCCCGCGGTCAGGGACTACCTCGCCGACTTCGCGACGCACGCCGACGCCGACGAGCTCATCGTCGCCCACCAGACGACCACCGTGGCGGACCGCCTCCGCTCCGTCCGGCTGACGGCCGAGGCCATGAGCCTGCACGGGACCCCCGCGCCCTGACCGGCGCCCGGGATCGGCCCCGGCCAGCTGTTTCGGCTAGCTGGGGGCGCCGCCGATCGCGCACGCCCGGCAGGGAGGCTGTCCGCACGTGCACTGCGTGATGGCTTCCAGAACGTTGTGGTCGTGGTACAGGCACTGGTCCATACAGGTGTGGCGCGGGACGAACCCGGGCTGGATCTCGTCGGGCCACGGCTCGTGTCCGTCACGGCAGCGGCCGAACCGCGCCGGGTCGGAGGCGTGCAGGTGCCGCATGCGGTCCCTGGCCTGGCTCTCCAGGGTCCGCGCCTCCGTCGCCATGGTCTTCAGTTGGGCGGCGAGGTCGGAGTACTGGGCGTCACCGGTACGCACGTGCGCGGCGCGCAGCGCCATCGCCGCATTGCTCAGGAACCGGACAGCGTCCTGCAGGTCGGTGGTGTGGTGCAACTGAATGCCTGTCACGCCTCGGACCCACACGGCGTCGTTGTGCATTGATCAACCTTTCGGAGCGGCGCTCTTCAGCATCGCGCTACACCAAAGTTTTACGCACATTTAGTACCAAATATCCTGAATTGCGGCCTCATCGCCATTCTTTGCCGAAGCATTAAGGTTGCCGGGAGCGATGTTCCCGGCAACCTCGGCCAGCGGCGACGGCGCTCAACTGGTCACAGCACACTGCCCGCGGTCCTCGCTGACGGGCCCGTCCGCGTTCGGGCGCACGTCGAAGTCGAAGATCGCCGTGGGCAGGTAGAGCGAGCAGCAGGCGTTCGGGATGTCGACGATCCCGCTGACCCGCCCCTCGATCGGGGCCGAGCCGAGGAGCAGGTAGGCCTGCTCGCCGCTGTAACCCCACCTCTTGAGATACTCGACGGCGTTGAGGCAGGCCCTGCGGTAGGCCACCGTCGCGTCGAGGTAGTAGTTGGTGTCGGTGTCGTGGTCCACCGAGATCCCGATGAACGACAGGAACTCCGAGTAGCGCGGCTCGACGTTGCCCGGCATGAAGACGGGGTTGGTGCTGACGCCGTACTTCTCCATGCCGCCCTTGATCAGGTCGACGTGGAAGTCGATGTAGCCACCCATCTCGATCGCACCGCAGAAGGTGATCTCGCCGTCCCCCTGGCTGAAGTGCAGGTCACCTCCCGACAGCTTGGCGTCCTGGACATGGACCGGGTAGAAGACCCTGGCCCCTCGGGTGAAGTTCTTGATGTCGTGGTTCCCGCCGTTCTCCCGGGCGGGCACCGTACGCGCCCCCTCTGCGGCGATCCGCTGCGCCACCTCCCCGTTCGCCGTGCCGGTGATGGCGTTGTCGGCGAGCGGCGGCAGGCCGAGCGGCGGCACGCGTTGCGGATCGGTGTCGATGAGCGCCTGTTCGCGGCGGTTCCAGGAGCTGAGCAGCTCGGCCGACGGCGCGGTGCCGAAGAGGCCGGGGTGCGTGATGCCGGTGAAGCGGACTCCGGGCAGGTGGCGGGACACCGCGACCTGGCCGTGGAAATCCCAGATCGCCTTGTAGGAGTCCGGGAAGTAGTCGGTCAGGAACCCGCCGCCGTTCTCCTTCGCGAAGATGCCGGTGTAGCCCCATCCCTGTCCCGGCGCGTCCCCGGTCTGCTGGGGCACCGGCCCGAGGTCGAGGATGTCGACGATGAGAAGGTCGCCGGGTTCGGCGCCCTCGACCCCGATGGGCCCGCTCAGCACGTGCGCCACGGTCAGGTCGACGTCGCGCACGTCGTTCGCCGAATCGTTGTTGCCGATCTGGGCGTCGGTCCATTCGCGGCATTCGACGCGGAATTCATCTCCAGGTCGCACCATCTCCACTACGGGAATGTCTGGATGCCAGCGGTTGTGCCCTGGGGTCGCCTGGTCGCGCATCGACTTCGATTGATCGATACTGAATACCACTTTCGGCATGATGGATGCCCTTCTCTGGTGAATGACCCCCTTCGGGGACGACGTTTCACCCCTCACCTCTTCTCCAGCTCAGCGGTCCGTCAGGTCCATCGAGGGCGATGGGTCCGTTCTTCCGCCCTCGGCGCCTCTCCACCGGCGGCCGTCTCCTTGCCCCGTGTCAGCGGCCACAGCGCGATGAACGCGACCAGACCGAAGACGGCGAGGATCACCGCGATGAGGTTGGTGTTGCGCCAGAACCCGGAGAGGATCATGAATGCCGGGATCGCGGCCGTGACCCAGCCCTGGATCGCCGTGACCCAGCCCGTGTACCTGGTGATCTGCTCGCGTTTGAGGCCCAGCAGCACGAAGAACAACGCCCACAGGAACGACCAGTAGAGCCAGATGACGCCGAAGGCCGGGTCGCCCAGGATCCGGAAGTTGGCGTAGGAGTATCCGATCGCCATGATGGCCACGAACAGGGAGAAGTAGCCGACCCCGGTCGTGTCGAAGCCTCCGAGCAGGTTGATCCCCACGTACAGATACGTGAACCCGAAGAGGTAGATCCCCGACGCGCCGAGGATCGTGGCCGTGTCACCGAGACCGGTGATGATCAGCACGGTGGGCGTGATCACCTGCATCGCTCCGACGAAGAGGTTGAAGACCCCGGCCGCGCGGGGCTCGACCTTCCCCAGGAGCATCATCCCGTTGAGGAAGAGCACCGCGCCCACGTACAGCAGTCCGACGGCTCCCATCAACGACGCACCTCCTCATGCCCGGGACGGGCGGTTCGGGTTCGCGGGTCGCGGGTCGCGACGGGAGCGAGGCACGGTCTGCGACGCGAGGCCACCGTTGGCTCAGGTCGGCCGGCTCAGGTCGGCCGGCTCAGGTCGGCTCGCCGAGGCGTGGTTCGCGGCCGGTGCCCGCGAACGCTGTTGTGTTGGTCAGGGCCGAGGCAGGTGTGAGAGCGCCGGATGCGGCCGGCTCTGCCGCCGCCGCCCGCCGGGCACGCTCGTGACCACCTCGGGTGCTTCCCGGCTCTGTTCCTCGCGCGTCAGCGCGGCGGACATCGCCGGAGACTGCCGGGTGAGGCTGGGCGCGGTGAAGAGACGCCGGGAGGGACCGAGGCACGCCGGGCAGTCGCGGACCGTCTCGGCGGTCCCGATGGGCAGGCGCACCTCGAACGGCCCGCAGTCGTGGCAGTGGTACTCGTAGGTCGCCATGGGCATCCCTCGCACACCGTCTCCGCGCCCTGTCGCCGCACGCGTGAGCAGCGGAAACAGGCCCCTCTTCAGGCAACGCCCCTCCCCGCCACCCTGTCAAGAGGGCAGTGGAACCCCTCGGTTGCGCACACTGTTCCTCTTTGAGTACAGTGTGCGCAACGGCTCCACGAGAGGACGCAGGCCATGACGCAGAGCACCACCTGGGACATGCACGGCACCTGGGACGCCAAGGGAGGCTGGACCACCCGCGGACGATGCGACACCGCCCCCCGGGGCCTCTCCCCCGCGGGCCTGGCCCGGATGCGCGACGCGCTGGCGCGGCCCGTCGAGTCGGGCGCGGTCCCCGGCCTGGTCGCCCTGGTGAGCCGCGGGGGCGACACCCACGTCGAGGTCATGGGCACCTTGCGCGCCGGCGGCGGCGAACCCATGCGCAGGGACACTATCTTCCGCATGGCCTCCGCCACCAAGCCCGTGACGGCCGCCGCCGCGATGATCCTCGTCGAGGAATGCCGGCTGCGGCTGGACGACCCCGTCGACCCGTGGCTGCCCGAGCTGGCCGACCGCAGGGTGCTGGCGCGCATCGACGCCCCGCTGACGGAGACCGTGCCGGCCCACCGGCCGATCACCCTGCGCGACCTGCTCACCTTCACCTTCGGCTTCGGCGTCGTGCTCGCGGCGCCGGACACGTACCCGATCCAGGTCGCGATCCGGGAGCGGGGGCTCGACACCACCTCGCCCGCGTTCGGGCCGGACGAGTGGATGAGGCGGCTGGGCGAGCTTCCACTGATGCGGCAGCCAGGCGAGCTCTGGCATTACCACACCGGCTCCGACGTGCTCGGCGTGCTCATCGCCAGGGTCGCGGGACAGCCATTCGAGTCGTTCCTGCGCGAGCGGCTCCTCGACCCGCTCGGCATGAAGGACACCGGCTTCCACGTACCCGAGGACAAGATCCACCGGCTGCCGGTCAGCTACGCCCACGACCCGGCGACCGGCGAGCTCGCGGTGTGGGACGAGGCCGCGGGCGGGAAGTACAGCCGGCCTCCGGCGTTCGCGGCCGGCGGCGACGGTCTCGTCTCGACCGCCGACGACTACCACGCGTTCTACCGGATGCTGCTGAACGGCGGCACGCTCGGCGGCGAGCGCGTCCTGTCACGCGCTTGCGTGGAGCTGATGACCTCCGACCGGCTCACGCCCGGGCAGAAGACCGAGAAGGACGCCTTCGGCGACCATTTCGGCCGGCACGGCGGCTACGGGTTCGGCATGGCCGTCCGCACCCACCGCCGCGACCTGGCCTCGCCCGGACAGTTCGGCTGGGACGGCGGCCTCGGCACGAGCGCCTACGCCGACCCGGCAGAGGACCTCGTCGGCGTCCTGCTCACCCAGACCGCGCAGGACTCCCAGGACACACCCCGGCTCATCCGCGACTTCTGGACGACGGCCTACCAGGCCGCGACCTGATCCCGCGGCCCAGAGAGCCCGTCAGCCGGACCCGGCCGCGTCGGCACGGGCGCGTCGGCACGGGCGCGTCGGCACGGCCGCGCGGCCTCACGGCGCGGTGAGCGGTTCGGCGTCATAGGCCCGGTGCAGCGCGTCCAGGAACGCCGGCGCCTCGGGCAGGGGCGTGGAGCCGATCCGATGGACCGCCACCCCCGGCGTCCAGGAGTTCATCACCACGGCCCCGGCCAGCGACGGCAGGTCGGCGGACGTGACCTCCTGGACCCGCTGGGCGATGCCGAGGCGATCCAGTTGCCGGCGGACGATGCCCATCGTGGTCCCGCCGAGCATCTCGCCCTCGGGCCACACGACCGCGTCACCGTCCCAGAAGGCGAGATTCCAGATCGAAGCCTCCGTCAGCCGGCCCCGGCGGTCGGCGAACGCGGCGTCGTCGAAGCCCTGGGCGGCGGCCTGGCGCAGGTAGTACGTCTTCGCCACCTCGCCCACGTGCTTCACCGCCGGCAGCTCCCGCTCGTGCTCGACGACCGCCAGCGCCAGCGGCCCCCGCGGGCCGGACGCCGCCGGTCCGGTGCGCACCAGCACCTCCAGCTCGGCCTCGGGCCCGGCCACGGTGAACTCACCCGCCGTCGAGTACACCGTGGCCGTCAGCGAGAGGTCGTCCGGCCCGGCCTCGATCGCCGCCCGCAGGTGGGACCGCACCCGGTCGTCGGGCAGCGCCGCACCGAACATCTCCTCCGAAGCGAACCGCAGCCGCTCCAGATGCAGGTCGAGACCCCGGACCCGCCCCCCGCGCACCTGCATGGCGGTGAAGTGGGCGTAGCCTGCGAAGGCGAGTGGAGCCAGCTCCCCGGCGGTCGCCGCCCGGCCACTGCGCTGCACCACGAAAGACGTCATCTCACTTGCTCCAGTAGTACGGAATCGAACGCCCGGAATGTCGCTCGTGAGGAGACGCTAAGGCTTCACACCAGTGACAATGTCAACCTCGCCGTCAGCCGATCTCGGCGCCGTACACGTGCTCGACCGTCATCACCACGAGCACCCGGCGGTCGGACACCATCACCGACCGGTACTCCTCCCAGTCCGGGTGCTCCCCGGCGGCGAGGCGGTAGTAGCGCACCAGGGCCTCGACCTCAGGACCGTGGGGGTCGGCGCCGGGGCCGACGAGGGTGGCCGTGCCCTCCGCGGTGGCCCAGGACATGCCGTCGGGGCCGGTGACCTCCAGCGCGGCTCGCGGGTCCCGGCGCAGGTTGGCCGTCTTGGCCGTTCCCGCGCTCGTCGAGACGTAGATGACCTCGGCCTCCCGGTCGTAGTGGGGCATGACCGGGGAGAGCTGGGGGCGACCGTCCGACTTGATCGTGGCGAGGACGCCGAGGCGGCTCTCCGCGAGCAGCGTGCGCGGGTCGAAGGCGCCGGGTGCCGGGGGGCTGGTGTCCGGTTCGTGCATCTTGTCGTCCGTTCTCGGAGGCGTCCGCTTCGTGGCCGCAGCGTAGCCGGTCGATTCTGGAGGCATGCGGCGCCCTGGTCCCGGCTCGTGCGCGCAGCCGGCGTACCGGGATCAGACTCGGCCGCGCCGCCGAGTCCGGCGGGCGGTCACTGGCGCACCTCGAACGACAGGTGCGCGGACAGCGCGCGGAGGAAGTCGGCGGCGTCGAAGATCTCCCCGGCGGAGGCGACCCCGGTCGTCCTGGTCTGACCGGCGAGGATGCGGCGGACCGCCTCCACCGCGAGCGGCGCGCTGATGGCGTAGATGTCCCGGCCGCTCGCCGTGGCGCGCCGTTCGGCCCCGCCGGAGCGCACGACGACGTCGACGAGGAACGTCTGGTCGGAGCGTCCGTGCTCGTCGGCCGCGGCCGGAGCCGGCGTGTCCGGGGCCGACAGGTCCTCCACCGCCTCGACCGTCATGTACGAGCGCACCTCGGGGACCGTCAGGTGGCTGGGGATGGTCACGACGTCGGCCATGCTGAACTCCCCGATGACGGGCCGCACGCCCATCGGCTCGGGAAACGTCCACTTCAGCGACGGCAGAGCGTCCTGGTGGTACTCCAGCTTCCCGTTGGTGAAGCGGACCCGCCGGCCGTCCCGCCGTTCCCGGGAGACCGTGCCCGACACGCGCGTCCCCTCGGTGGGGTGCCAGTTGCTCAGCGCGTAGGCGACATGCACCTCGTCGGCGGCCGACCAGTCGCCCATCGCGGCGGTGGCCAGCAGGTCGCCGAGCCCGCCGAAGAAGGCCATCGCGGGGACGACCACGGCCCCGGCGGCGCGGGCCCGCTCCGTGAAGTGCGCGAACGTGTCGGCGTTGGCCTCGATCTCGGCTGCCACGTCCACGTACGGGATGCCGGCGCGCAGCGCCGCCTCGATCACCGGGGCGGCTGTCGCGGCGAACGGCCCCGCACTGTTGATCACCGCCGCGGCGCCGGCCAGCGCCTGGTCGAGCGACGCCGGATCGTCTACCGAGGCGGGCCGGACGTCCACCCCCGGGAAGGACTCCGCCAGCGCTGCCAGCTTCCCGGCGTCGCGGCCGGACAGGACCGGCACGAATCCGCGATCCCGCAGCTCCGCCACCACGAAGCGCCCGGTGTGCCCGTACGCGCCGAACACCGTCACCGTCTGTCCTGATCCCATGGGTACTCCCGTGCTCAATGACCTGCTGCGATCTGTCGGGTACATCCTGACAAGGCCGGACATTCTGCGCGAGTGTCTGGAACGCCACGACCCGTACAATTACGGACACACGACGCGCCTGTGGTGAGGGGCGCGCCGGGCCGGCGATCGGGCTCCGGTCCTGCCATCCGCTGTCCCCGCACCGTCCCTGGTCGGCGATACTGGCGACGGTAGGGGTCACACCCGTGTGAAGGTCAGGGGGAACAGTCCGGATGCGCATCGGAGACCTGCTGACGTGAGGGGCCGGCTACGGGTCTACCTCGGGGCGGCGCCCGGCGTGGGCAAGACGTACGCGATGCTGTGTGAGGGCCGCCGGGCGCTGGACCGCGGCCGGGACGTCGTGGTGGGGTTCGTCGAGACCCACGGCCGTGACGGCACCGCCGCCCTGCTGGACGGCATGGAGGTCATCCCCCGCCGGACGGCCTTCCACCGGGGCGCCACCTTCACCGAGATGGACGTCGACGCGGTCATCGCCCGCCGCCCCAGGGTGGCGCTGGTCGACGAGCTGGCCCACGCGAACGTCCCGGGCTCGCCGCGCGCCATGCGCTGGCAGGACGTCGACGCGATCCTCGACGCCGGCATCGACGTCGTCTCCACGGTGAACATCCAGCATCTGGAGTCGGTCAACGACGTGGTGGAGCAGATCACCGGCGTCCCGCCGCGCGAGACGGTGCCTGACGAGGTGGTGCGGCGGGCCGACCAGGTCGAGCTGGTCGACATGGCGCCCGAGGCGCTGCGCAGGAGGATGGCGCACGGCAACGTCTACGCGCCGGAGCAGGTGGACGCCGCGTTGTCCAACTACTTCCGCGTCGGCAACCTGACCGCCCTGCGCGAGCTCGCCCTGCTGTGGGTGGCGGGCACGGTGGACGAGCAGCTCGACCGCTACCGTGCCGAGCACGGCATCGAGAGCAGCTGGGAGGCGCGGGAGCGGGTGGTGGTCGCGCTCACCGGCGGTCCGGAGGGTGACACGCTGGTACGGCGCGCCGCCCGGATCGCCGGCCGGACCAAGGGAGCCGACCTGCTGGCGGTCCACGTGACCCGCTCCGACGGCTCGGCCGGGGGCGACCCGGTCGAGCTGGCCCGCCAGCGTGCCCTGGTGGAGAGCATGGGCGGCACCTACCACCAGGTCGTCGGCGGCGACGTGTCCCGCGCCCTGCTCGACTTCGCCCGCGGCGTCAACGCGACCCAGCTCGTCCTGGGAGCCTCAAGGAGGGGCCGCTTCGCCCAGATCCTTTCCCGGGGTGTCGGCGTGGAGACCGCGGCGCTGTCCGGCCCCATCGACGTGCACCTGGTCACGCACGAGGAGGCCGAGAAGGGCCGCGGCCGGCCGCAGCGCTCGGAGGCCGCGCTGAACAGGAGGCGCAGGCTCGCCGGCTGGGGCCTCGCGATCGTGGGCCTGCCGCTGCTGACCGCCGCGTTGCTGCCCTTCCGCGGCGTGCTGTCGCTGTCCCACGAGATCCTGCTGGTCCTGTGCCTGGTCGTCGGTGTGGCCCTGGTCGGCGGCAGCCGGCCCGCGCTCACCTCGGCCGTGGCCGGCTCGCTGGTGCTCAACTGGTTCTTCACCCCGCCCACCGGCCAGATCACCATCGCGGCCCCGGAGAACCTGCTGGCGCTGATCGTGTTCGTGCTGGTCGCCGCGGCGGTGAGCACGATCGTCGACCTGGCCGCCCGGCGCACCAGGGAGGCGGCCCGGGCGCGGGCCGACGCCGAGACGCTGTCCACCCTCGCCGGGCACGTACTGCGCGGCGAGGCCGCGCTGCCCTCCCTGCTCGGCCGGCTGCGCGAGACGTTCGCCCTGGAATCCGTGACCCTGCTCGAACGCCTCGGCGAGCGCACCCCGGATGACCAGGCCGAGCCCGCCGCCTGGCACATCGTCGCCACCTCCGGGACCGCCCCGTGCACCAGCCCCGCCATGGCCGACACCGACGTCAAGATCGGCGAGGAGCTGGTGCTGGCCGCTCGCGGGCGGCTGCTGGACGCCAGCGACCGGCGGGTGCTGGAGGCCTTCGCCGCCGAGGCCGCCGTCGCGCTACGCCAGGAACGCCTCCGCCGGGAAGCCGAACGGGCCGAGCCCCTGGCCGCGGCGGACCGGATGCGTACCGCGCTCCTCGCGGCCGTCAGCCACGACCTGCGCACCCCGCTGTCGGCGGCCAAGGCCGCCGTCGAGAGCCTGCGCAGCAACGACGTCGCCTGGACGCCCGAGGACCGCGAGGAGCTGCTGGCCACCGCCGACGAGTCACTCGCCCGGCTGGGCCGGCTGGTGGAGAACCTGCTCGACATGAGCCGGTTGCAGGCCGGCGTGCTCGGCCTGGTGCTCCAGCCCGTCGCCCTGGAGGAGATCGTCCCTCGCGCCGTCGACGACCTCGGGCCGCTGCGCGACCGCGTCGAGGGCGACATCTCCGTCGACCTCCCCGAGATCGCCGCCGACCCCGCACTGCTCGAACGCGTCCTGGTCAACCTTCTGACCAACGCCGTCCGCCACAGCCCCGCCGGCCGGAACGTGCACATCGCGGCGAGCCGGCACGGCGACCACGTCGAGATCCGCGTCGTCGACCGGGGGCCCGGGATCCCGCGCGAGTCCTACGACCACGTCTTCCTGCCGTTCCAGCGGCTCGGCGACCGCGACAACGGCGCGGGCGTCGGGCTCGGCCTCGCTCTCTCGCGCGGGCTCACCGAGGCGATGGGTGGCACGCTCGTACCGGACGAGACACCCGGTGGGGGGCTCACCATGATCGTCTCGATGCCTGTCGCCACCGGGTGAGGACCGCGCCGGCGGCCCACCGGGCGTCGGCCGGGTCGGGGGCGTAGAAATCGCGTCAAGATTCAGGCGTACGGCGTATGAAACGCGTCAAGATGCGCAAAGACCTCCAGATCGTGCGGTTAGCTCTCCCTAGCCGTCTCTCCCGGCGGCCCCGATCCAGGGTGCTCAGCGCGACCGGAGCCACCATGACCCGCATCCTCCTCGTCGACGACGAACCCCAGATCCTGCGAGCCCTGCGCATCAACCTCCTCGCCCGCCAGTACGAGGTCGCCGAGGCCGCCGACGGGACCTCCGCGCTGCGCCAGGCCGCCGACTGGCATCCGGACCTGGTCATCCTCGACCTCGGGTTGCCGGACATCGCCGGCGTCGACGTCATCCACGGGCTGCGCGGCTGGACCACGATCCCGATCCTCGTCCTGTCCGGGCGGGCCGGGAGCGCCGACAAGGTGGAAGCCCTCGACGCGGGCGCCGACGACTACGTCACCAAGCCGTTCGCCATCGACGAGCTGCTCGCCCGCGTCCGCGCCGCCACCCGGCGGGCCGCCGTGCACGAGGCCGAGCTCGCCGCGGTCCGCATCGGCGACCACGTGATCGACCTGACGCGCAAGACCGTCTCCAGCGGGCTCCGGCTCACACCGACCGAGTGGCACATGCTCGAACTCCTCCTGCGCAACCCCGACAAGCTGATCAGCCAGCGGCAGATGCTCGCCGAGGTCTGGGGGCACCACCACGTCAGGGAGACCCACTACCTGCGCCAGTACATGGCCCAGCTACGCAAGAAGCTCGAACGGGACCCCGCCCACCCCGTCCACCTGATCACCGAGCCCGGCATGGGCTACCGCTTCAAGCCCTGACCGCGGGAGAAGATCGTGACAAGCGCGTCGACCCGCGAGCGGACCGAGTCCGGCCTGCGGGCCTGGTTACTGCAAGGACTGCAACGCTCGGACCCGGCCACCAGCGGGCCGCACCACGAGGAGATCGCCACCCACCGCCACCGTTGGTGGCAGGTGATGTGCCTGACCGGGGTCGACTACTTCTCCACGCTGGGCTACCAGCCCGGCATCGCCGCGCTGGCGGCCGGTTCGCTCAGCCCGATCGCCACCCTGCTGCTGGTGGCGCTCACCCTGTTCGGGGCGCTGCCCACCTACCGGGCCATCGCCGCGGAGAGCCCGCACGGTCTCGGGTCGCTGTCGATGCTGGAGCGCCTGCTGCCCGGCTGGCGAGGCAAGCTGCTGGTGCTGTTCCTGCTCGGGTTCGTGGCCACCGCGTTCATCGTCACCATCACGCTGTCGGCGGCCGACGCCACCGCGCACATCCTGCACAACCCGTTCGTCCCGGACGTCTTCGCCGGCTGGCAGGTGCCGGTCACCCTGGCGCTGATCGCGGCGCTGGGCGGAGTGTTCCTCGCCGGGTTCAGCGAGGCCATCTCGATAGCGGTCGTCCTGGTGGCCGTCTACCTCGTGCTGAACGTGGTCGTGCTGGTCACCGCCGGCCGGCACATCCTCGCCGAACCCGTGCTGGTCGCCGACTGGCAGGCGGCGCTGACCAGCCAGCACTCCAGCCCGATCGCCATGATCGCCGTCTCGCTGTACGTCATGCCCAAACTCGCCCTCGGGCTGTCCGGCTTCGAGACCGGGGTGGCCGTGATGCCCCTGGTCAAGGGGGACCTCACCCAGCGGATCAGGGGCGCGCGCAAGCTGCTGACCACCGCGGCCCTCATCATGAGCGCCTTCCTCGTCGTCTCCAGCCTCGCCACCACCGTCCTCATCCCCGCGCGGGAGTTCGCCGAAGGCGGCTCGGCCAACGGCCGCGCCCTGGCCTACCTGGCCCACGAACACCTCGGCGACTGGTTCGGCACCGCCTACGACCTGTCGACCATCGCCATCCTGTGGTTCGCCGGAGCCTCGGCGCTGGCGGGGCTGCTCAACATCGTGCCGCGCTACCTGCCCCGCTACGGGATGGCCCCGGACTGGTCGCGCGCGGTCAGGCCGATGACGCTGGTCTTCACCGCCGTCTCCTGCCTCATCACCGTGGTCTTCGGCGCGGACGTCGAGTCCCAGGGCGGCGCCTACGCCACCGGCGTGCTCGCGCTGATCCTCTCGGCCGCCGTCGCGGTCACCCTGTCCGCCTGGACCAGCGGCCGCACCCGCGTCGCCGTCCCGTTCGGGATCATCACGCTGATCTTCGCCTACGCCACCGTCGCCAACATCATCGAACGGCCCGACGGCCTGGTGATCGCCCTGCTGTTCGTCCTGGCCATCGTCACCACCTCGCTCGTCTCCCGCGCCACCCGCTCCACCGAACTGCGCGTCACCCGCATCACCCTGGACGACCAGGCCCGCCGGTACGTCAACGAGGCCAGTGAGCTGCGGCTCGTCGCCAACGAGCCGCACGCGCGTGACTGCAAGGAGTACGTGGACAAGGCCCGCGAAGCCTGGGAGCTGCACCGCCTGCGCACCAGCGAGGGGCTGCTGTTCCTGGAGGTGAGCGTCCCCGACGCGTCGGAGTTCGCCGGCGAGTTGCGGGTGGTCGGCGAGGAACGCCACGGCTTCCGCATCCTGCGGATGGAGAGCCCCACCATCGCCAACGCCATCGCCGCTCTCCTGCTCTACCTGCGCGACCAGACCGGCAAGACGCCCCACGTGTACTTCCACTGGGCCGCGGAGGGCAACCCCATCGGCGCCCTCCTGCGCTACCTCGTCTTCGGCGGCGGCGACATCCCGCCCCTCACCCGCGAGGTGCTCCGCCAGGCCGAACCGGACACCGCCCGCCGCCCCGTCGTCCACGCCGGCTGAGCGGGGCCTGGGGCGTCGTGGCCGTCGGCGCGGGTGTCACCCGGTGAAGCGGATCTTCGCGCCGCGGTCGGTGATCGACAGCACCTGGAACGAGAGGCGCTCCCGCCCCGTCGAGAAGCTCCCGGCGGCGCCTTCTCCCAGCAACGCGGTGAGATAGGGCGCCCGCACGACGACCATGTCCGCGTTGTACCGGGCGACGCGCACCCATGCGAGGCCGTACTTCTTCGCGACGCGGAATCTCAGCGCCTTCGTGAAGGTGAACGTGCACCTCCCGTCGTAGCACGCACGAAGGTTCGGCTTGACGGCGGCGCCGGCCGGGGTGGCGGCCAGGGCCGGCGTCACGGTCATGGCGCACGCGAGAGTCAGGGCGGCGATGGCGGACCGGTGCATGGCTTCCCTTTCTTCGGTTCGCGGCACCGCCGCGCCGTGCCTGCGCGGAGCCGCGGGGGTGAAGCCTTTCTACCGGCCCCGGTCCGGGAGGGGTCCCGGGATCGTCCGGCCCGAGCGGCATCGCCCGTCCGTCACCGAGGGCCGGGCGGCGTGGGGCCCGGTTCGTCGAGCAGCCGCAGGTCCGGCGGCCCGATCGTGGTGGTGGCGAGCAACTCCGTGATCAGGTGGTGGTTGAGCGCGTTGCCCAGCGGCGGTGGATGCTCCTCCTCCAGGAGCCCGGGCACCTTGGCGCTGAGCCGCTTGCGGACCTGGGTGACGACGTGCGCGGCGCGTTTGGCGGTCCACGGGTCGCCCGGGTGGAGACGACCGAGCTCGTCGGCGACCTGCGCCCACGTCAGCGGCTGGGGCCAGGGCTCCGAGCGCAGGTATCGCTGGGCGAGGCAGACCAGGACCAGGCGCTCGGCGGGGCTCAGCCGCCACCCGGCCGGGTCACGGGTGTCGGCCTCGTGGCGGTGCGCAGGGCTCGCGCCCGGTGTCCTCGCGACGATCCGTACTTCGAGGAGGTGTTCCCGCTCGGGGGCGACGATGAACAGCGGCGTGTGCGCCACCGGCAACGGTGCCCGGTGCCCGGCGAGCACCAGCCGTGCCCCGGGAAAACGGATGGGCAGCCTGCCGGTGTTGTACAGCACCCACCGCGACTGCTCGCGCGTGATGTGTCCGTGCCGCCGGCTGACGTGCGGGTCGTCGGGGCCGACGCAGACGTGCACGTCCGGCTCGCAACGCCCGAACACCACGTCGAATCCGGCGTCGGGTGCGACGCGGATGCCGCCGTTGGCGCCTCGGACGACCAGGGTGCCAGGGGCGGCCGGGGGGAGCTCGTCGAGGCTGTCGTGCCCCTTCGGGAAGACGTCGACCTTCGAGGACGTACGCGCCGTCCACGCCATGTTCGCGATCCTCTCCTACGCGCCCGAGGCCACGGCGGCGCTCTTGACACCAGCATGGTCCCGTCAGAAATATCGTCAAGTAAGATCCCGCGGATACTCTCCGGAGGGCCATAATCACGCCATGCCATCCTCCATGCCGCTCCTGCCCGGCGACCCCCGCGAGCTGGGCGGCCTGAAGCTTCTCGGCAGGCTGGGCGAGGGCGGGCAGGGCGTCGTCTACCTGGCCACGACTCCGATGGGCGCGCACGTGGTCGTCAAGTGGCTGCGCGGCGACCGGTCCGACGAGGAGAGCGTCGAGCGCTTCCTTCGCGAGGCGCAGCTCGCGCAGCGGGTGGCGCCGTTCTGCACCGCGGCCGTGCTCAGCACGGGTGTCGAGGCGAACCGGCCGTACATCATGAGCGAGTTCGTCGAGGGGCCCACCCTGCACAGAGTCGTGGAGGACGAGGGCCCGCGCTCCGGCGCGGCACTGGACCGGCTGGCCATCGGCACCGCCACCGCGCTGGCCGCGATCCAGGAGGCCAAGGTGGTGCATCGGGACTTCAAACCGAGCAACGTCATCATCGCCGCCGACGGGCCTCGGGTGATCGATTTCGGCATCGCGCGGCCGCTGGGCCCTGTCCCCATGACGAGCAGCACGCAGATCGGCACCCCGTCGTACATGTCTCCCGAACAGATCATGGGGCACGCGGTCGGACCCGCGACCGACATGTTCTCCTGGGCCGGCACGATGGTCTTCGCCTCCTGCGGGCACGCGCCGTTCGGCGGCGACACGACGCACGCGGTGATGAGCAGGGTGCTGCGTGATCCACCCGACCTCGGCCTGCTCGACGGGCCGCTACGTGAGGTGGTCCGGCAGTGCCTGGCCAAGGATCCGGCGCAGCGGCCGACGGCCGAAGAGGTGATCATGCGCCTGCTGCGGCACCCGGTGCCCAGCTCCGACCTCCTGAAGGAGGGGACCAGGCAGGCGGCTCCGAGCGGTGTTCCGCGGGTGGACCGCCCCGGGTCGCGACGTAAGCGGGTCGTCATAGGGGCCTCGATCACCGTGCTTCTCGTGGTGGCCGGGGTGGCGGTGGCCGAAGGGCTGCGGCGGGTTCCGCCCGGGGGCGATCCGACGCGATCCGCGGTCGCGACCGCGGAGGGGACGACTTCGCCGCCGCGGGCCCCGGCCGTGCCCGTCAGGACCGGACTGCCCGGCGGCTCGGCCGTCCTCTACGAGCACCCGTCCGATCCGATCATCCTGACCGCGTACGAGATCTACAGCAAGAGCGCCGACGAGCACGTCGACTACGCCAGGCAGTCCCTGCGGGGCCCGTTCGAGAAGCACGCCGGCAACCTGGAGTCGCTGGTCTCCCCCGACGGCCGCTATCTCGCGGGACGGCACGAGGACTACACCGCCGACGGCTACGACTCGATCCTCGTCACCGACCGGGAGGCGGGAGCCAGCTTCCGCGTCAAGACCGTGCGCAAGCCGCTGGAAAGCCTGCTCCGCGCGTGGTCGAAGGACGGCTCGAAGATTCTGCTCGATGTCAACAGGAGGACCGAGACCAAGGGAGGCGAGGACGAATGGACCGCCCTGGGCTTCGCCGTCATCGACGTCGACCGGCGCGACGTGGCCCGGAGCAAGGCGCGCGTGATCGACGTGGACGACAGCTCGATCCGGGACGGCGAGTTCGGCTGGGACGGCGACGAGGAGGGCGTGGTGAGCGTCTACGGCGCGGACGAGGGCCTGCGTTTCTTCGACGCCGCCGGCAGGGCCACGCGCGACGTGCCGGACGTCGGGCCGGTACCGGCCGACGTGGTGGACATCTTCTCGCCCTCCGGCAGGACGTTCGTCACCGACTGCCCGCGCGGCCATCGAGGCGACCACTGCCTCTGGGACACCCGCACCGGCAGACAGGTCCGCCGGTTCTCCTCGGACTGCGACACGGTGCTCGGCTGGTACGACGAGACGCATCTGTACTGCTGGGAGCGGGACAACGGGTCCCGGATCGAGCTCCAGGTCGTGGGCTTCGACGGCAAGCTCGTCCGCAAACTACTGGAAGTGCCGCCAAAGCTCGGCTTGATACCTTATTTCACCATCAATCCGTCCAGGACCTCCTGAAACGGAGGGCGACGCGTCAGAGATCCAGGTGCAGGCGGACGGTGGTCCCGGACGGCCCGGGATGGATCTCGACCAGGTCGCAGAGCTGGCGCACGACCCACAGGCCATGCCCGTGCGGCTGCGCCGGATCGGGCGGCAGGTAGCCCAGCCACCAGCGGGCGCCGGTCTCCTCGCCGCCGTCGGCGACCTCGCAGACGACCCGGCGCCCGGCGCGCCACAGCTTCACCCGGCCGCTGCCGCCGCCGTGCCGGACGGCGTTGGTGGCCACCTCGTTGGCCGCGGAGACCAGCCGCTGGACCACGTCGGGCGGCACCTTGAGCGCGGCTGCCGCGGTGCGCACGAAGGCGCGCAGCGCCGCCAGGTCGGCGTCGAAGGACATGGCCGGCGCCGTTCCGTCGCCGGGAGCGGCGGCCGGCTCGCGGTCCCACGCTCCGTCGGACGAGGCGGGGTCGGCGTAGTGTCCGCTGTGCTCGACGGTGGTGCCCGTCACCAGTTGGGGATGGGTACGCCGGGCGTCCTCGACGATCTGCCGCGGGAGCAGCCTGCTGTCGTACGGGCACACGATCCAGGCCGGGCAGGCGGCGAAGGCCACGTTGATCGCCGCCTCGTAGCGCGTCCATTCGGCGCTCGCCACCTGATCGCGACCGTGCCACACCGGCTCACCGACGACCCGCACCCGCCGGTGCGGGCCCGCGGCGGTGCGCTGGTCCACGTAGTGGTAGTAGGCGGCCAGGGTCCGCCCCGGGGCCTCGTACCAGTCCTTCGACGCGACGAACTCCACCTGGCCCGCCGCCCCGCCCAGTGCCTGGCGCAGGAGGCCGATGTTGGAGGGGCTGGTGACCGCCAGGACCGCGTCCTGCTGCTCCAACCCGTCCAGGCAGAAGGGAACGGTGGCGTCGAGGAACTGCTCGTCACTGTCGTAGATCAGACCCTGGTGGACCAGGCGCCGGCTGCCGGTGCGCGGCCGGCCGTCATGGACGTGGACGCTGCTCACTCCGATGCCTCCCATGCGGGCAGGACGACGAGATCCGGCTGCTCGTCCCAGCCCGCCATGCCGATCGTCATCTTCGCCTCACAGCCCTGCACCCATCCGGCAAGCTGTTCCGAATGCCCAACTTCTGGGATTTTAACCCTTCAGGGAGTTCCGCACCGTGCCGCGCTCACAAAGGACGACGGCCGAGCCCCGGACACCCCGTGACGGGCTGATCGCACCGTTTTGCCAAGTCCTTGCCCCGACATGGAAGCGTTCGGGAGAGGCGTCCCCCATCCTGGCACGGGAAAGGCAACTCTCACGGATGTCGAGGATGCGGTCAGGCGAACCTCGTGCGAGCACGACGATCAACCGGTTGACCGGGGAGCCGGTCGTGCGCCGCATCGTACGCGCCGCCCGGCTCACGGTCTGCGCGGTGGCCGCGGCGACGGCTCTGGCCGCCTGCGGCCCCGCCGCCGTCCGTGAGGCCGGGGCACCCGAGATCAAGGTCGGGTTGATCACCAAGACGGAGACGAACCCGTTCTTCGTCACGATGAGGCAGGGCGCGCAGGCCATGGCCACGGCCCAGAGCGTCACCCTGCTGACCGCGGCCGGCAGGTTCAACGGCGACAACGCCACCCAGGCCGCCGCCATCAAGGACATGGTGGCGGCGGGCGTCAAGGGCATCCTGATCACGCCGAACGACGCGGCGGCGATCGTCCCGTCCATCAAGAAGGCCCGGGAGGCCGGGGTCCTCGTCATCGCGCTGGACTCGCCGACCAAGCCGCAGAACGCCACCGACGCCCTGCTCGCCACCGACAACCTCAAGGCCGGCCGGCTGATCGGCCTGTACGCCAAGGCCATGATGGGCGACAGGCCGGCCAGGATCGCCACCCTCGACACCTCGCCCGGCAGCTCCCCGAGCCGGCTCCGGCACGCCGGCTTCCTGCAGGGCTTCGGCATCGCCGAGCGCGACCCCTCGATCGTGTGCTCCCGCGACACGTACGGCGACCGCGTCATGAGCCGGATCATGATGCACGACTGTCTGCGGAGAAGTCCGGACATCAACGTGGTGTACACCGCCAACGAGCCCATCGCTTTCGGCGCCTACGCCGCCCTCAGGGCCAGGGGCCTGGAGAAGGGGGTGCTCATCGTGTCGGTCGACGGCGGCTGTGTCGGGGTGCAGGCCGTGGAGATCGGCCAGATCGCGGCCACCGCGCAGCAGTACCCGCTGAAGATGGCCGAGATGGGCGTCCGGGCCGTCGTCGAGTACGCCGAGTCGGGGGTGAAGGCGTCGGGCTACACCGACACCGGCGTCCGGCTCATCACCAACAAGCCCGCCCCCGGTCTTGAGTCCAGGAACACCGTCTTCGGCCGCCGGCAGTGCTGGGACTAGCCCGCCCTGGTGGCGGGCCACGACGCGGTGGGGGCGAGCCGCGCGCCACCCGACGTGCGGCGTGGGGTGCCCGGCCGGACAGGCTGCCGCTCAGCGGTCGGGCCGGTCGGCCGTCCGGGGGTGCGGCATCGGCGGGGTCTCCTCGGGGATCAGGCGGCTGAGCAGGTCCACCAGCCGCCGCCGGTCGACGGCGCTCAGCGGGGCGAGGAACTCGTCCTGAGCCTCGGCGAGGAGGCGGTCGAGCTGCGCCAGGTGCCGGGCACCGGCCGTGGTGATGGTCACGATGTTGCGGCGCTTGTCGTCCGGGTCGGGCTCGCGGCGTACCAGGTTCCGCTCGGCCAGTTCGTTGACGGCCGCCACGATGTCGCTGCGGTCGATGGTGGTGCGGCGGCCGAGCGCCGCCTGGCTGGCCGGGCCGAACTCCTCCAGCGCCGCCAGCAGCGCGTAGTGGTAGCGCCGGGCGTCGGCCTCGGCCAGGGCGCGGTCCACGACCCGGTTGGCGACCAGCGCCACGTGGTTGATCAGCCGGCTCGGCAGGGCGCGCAGTCGCGCCGGTGCGTTCTCCACGGGGGCAATCTAACAAATGGTTGGCACGACCAACGATAACCTATATTGTTGGACCGACCAACGTTGGCGCTGCCAACAGAAACGACCCTGGAGCGACTCACATGGCAGACACGAACTCCGCGGCCGACGCGCCGCGGACTCCCCCGCGGGCCGCACATCGCGGGACCGGCACGGTCAGGAGGGGCACCCCCGACGGCATGCACACCACCTCGGCGACGTCCACCGGCGGGCGGGCGGCCCGGCACGACGTGGCGAACCTGCGGGCGCCGATCCGGGGGCGCACGCTCCTCCCCGGCGACGAGGGCTTCGAGGAGGCCTGCTCCGGCTGGCTGCTGACGGTCGAGCACCGGCCAGCGGCGGTCGTGGTCGCCGCCGACGCCGATGACGTGGCCGCCGCCGTCCGGTTCGCGACGGAAACGGGACGCCCCGTCGCCGTGCAGTCGACCGGGCACGGCAAGTCGGTGCCCGCCGACGGAGCCGTGTTCATCGCCACCGGGGAGCTGCGGGAGCTGTCGGTGGACCCGCGTGCCGGCACCGCGAGGATCGGAGCCGGGCTGCGCTGGGACGAGGTGCTCGCCGCGGCGGCCCAGCACGGCCTCGCACCGCTGTGCGGCTCCTCCGGCCAGGTCGGGGTCATGGGCTACCTGACGGGCGGCGGCCTGCCGCTGACCGCCCGCACCCACGGCTTCGCCGCCGACCACGTCCGATCGCTCGACGTCGTCACCGCCGACGGCCTGCTCCGCACCGTCTCGCCCACCCAGGAGCCCGACCTCTTCTGGGCGGTGCGGGGCGGCAAGAGCAACTTCGGTGTCGTGGTCGCGGCCGAGATCGAACTGCTGCCGCTGCGCACCGTCTACGGTGGTGAGCTCACCTACCCGGGCGAGGACCCCCGGCAGGCCGCCCACGTGCTCGGCTCCTACCTGGCCTGGGCCAGGGAGCAGCCGGAGGAGATGTCGTCCTCGGTGACACTGCTGCGCCTGCCTGACGCGCCGCAGCTGCCCGAGGAGTTCCGTGGCCGTTCCCTCGTGCAGGTCCGGGTGGTCTTCACGGGGACCGAGGAACAGGGCGCGCGGCTGGTGGAGCCGTTGCGCGCGCTCGGCCCCGAGAAGGACGGCTGCGGCGCCATGCCGTACCCGCAGATCACCGAGATCCACCAGGACCCCAAGCACCCGGTCATGGCGCACCTGCGCAGCGCGCTGTTGCGCGAACCGGACGCCGAGGCCGTGGCGGAACTGGTCTCGTTCATCGACCCGGCGGCGCCCGAGGGGCCGTTGCCCGGCATCGAGCTACGTCACCTGGGCGGAGCGCTGAACCGGCCGCCCCGCCGCCCGCACCCGGTCAGCACCCAGGGCGCGGCCTTCCACCTGTGGATGCGGATGCCGGCGCCGGCCGAGCAGGCCGCCGACGAGGTGCTGGAGCGGCTCCGGCGGTGGGACACCGGCGCCATGCTCCCCGGGTTCCTGTTCGACCCCGACTCGGCTCCCGAGCGGGTCAGCCGGGCCTACACCGAGGCCGACTACCGGAGGCTGGCCGCGCTGAAGGCGGAGTACGACCCCCACCAGGTCTTCCGCGTCAACCACAACATCCCGCCGTCCGGTGACGGCACCCGACCCTGAACATCTCCCCCAGGGGCGGTGCCGAGTCACCGGGCAGCGCAGGCTGAGATCCGCACTGCTCCCCGCGCAGTGATCGTCGCCGCGTCTGCTCTCCACGCGGTAGCGCGGAAAGCCTCCTCGGGGAGGACGACCGCGGGGGCCCTGCACGGCGACGATCTCACCATGAGGTGACACCTTCTCCGTCCCCCAGGAGATCCCGACGTGCTCGTCCGACCCGTCGAAGCGTTCGCGCCGCTGTCCACGGCCCCTGCTCCGCGACCGGCGCGGGAGGCGCAGCGCACCCGGACGACGGACGGCCACCCCGTATCGCTGACACGACACTGGAGAGAGATGCTGGACCGCGCTTTCCACGACTTCCTGACCCGTCTCCCCAGGGAACTGGGCCTCGGCACCGAGGACGCGGCGCAGGTCGTCGACCGCTACTACACTCCCGACATCACCTACCGCAACGACGGCGTCACCCTCGACCGCGACCGGCTCATCGCCCACGCCGCGCCCGCCCGCAAGAACGCCCGCGAGCTGCACCTCCAGGTGCACGACACCGTCATCCAGGGTGAGCGTGCCGCCGCCCGCTACACCCTGCGGGTCCGCACCCGTAAGGACAAGACGCTGGAGATCGAGGTCTGTCTCTTCGCCACGTTCGCCCCGGACGGACGGGTCCGCCGGGTCGATTCGACCACCCGGACCGTGACGGAGAAGTCGCCGGAACCGTCGTGACGGGCCCCCGCGGAGGTCACCTGTGGCCCAGGGGCGGCTCCCGCACGGGACGCCCGCGAACTGCCGGCATCCGCCTCCTCACCGGCTACTCCGCGTAGGGCTGGTCCTCTCCCTGGGCGCTGTAGCCGAGGCTCCAGATGTAGCCGTCCGGGTCCGCGAAGGTGCCGCCGTACCCGCCCCACGGCAGCGCGCCGGCGGGCTTGAGTACCGTGGCCCCGGCCTTCTCGGCCTGCGCGATGATCTCGTCCACGCGCGTCTCGCTACGGACCACGTAGGTGAGGACCAGCCCGCTGAAGCCACTGCCCTCGGACGTCGCGCCCACCTGGTCGGCCAGGCCGTCGCGGCCGTAGAAGCCGACGGGCGAGGCTCCGTCCGACTCGAAGAACACCGAGATGCCGTAGTCGTTCTTGATCTTCCAGCCGAGCCCCTCCGTGTAGAACCGCTTGGCCCGGTCCATGTCCCGAACGCCGAGGAGGATGGAGCTGACGTGCGCCTTCATGCCTTGTCTCCTTCGATGTGTGCGCGGATGATGCACATGCGGGTCACGCTACGAGCAGGCCCGTGCCCGGCGCTTCTCGATTCGTGACCGGTTCGCTCATCCGAGCGGTGATCAGGGCTGTCCGCCGCTGTGCCGCCGCTGTGCGGTGTCGATGGTGCGAGACCTGCGCAGCGGCCCGACCGCTCCCGGTGCCCGATAATCGACGTGTGACGAACCCTCCCCAGATGGCGCAGGCCTTCGACGAGCTGGCCGGCGGTTACGACAACGACCACCACGACGAGGTCGCCCGCCTGCTGCTCGACCTGGTCCGGCCCGCCCCGGGCGACAGAGCCGCCGACGTCGCCTGCGGCAACGGCGCCGTCGCGCTCGCGCTCGCCCGGACGGGTGTCAGCACCCCCGTCCTCGCCGTGGACATCTCCCCCGGCATGGTCGCCGTCGGCCGTGACCGCGCCGAGAGGTCCGGTCTGGCCGCGGCGATCGACTGGCGGGTGGGCCAGGCCGTCCCGCTGCCCGTGCCCGACGCCTCGCTCGACCTGGTCCTCTGCTCGTCGTCGCTGCACTTCCTCGGTGCTGAGGCACTGTCCGACTGGCGTCGTGCCCTGCGTCCCGGGGGCCGGGCCGGGTTCACCCTCCCGGTCGCCTCGCAGTTCCGGCCCAGCGGCGCGTTCGCCGCGCTGGTCGCCTCCGACGTGCCGATCCCGGACACCGTCGACGACGCGCTGTCCTTCGCCGCCCGGGCAGGCCTCGTCGACGCCGAAGCGCGCCTCGCGCACGTCGGCTCCCGCGCCGTGATCGCCACCGTGGCGACCAGTCCCTGACCGTCTCCCCCGCCGTCCCGGACGCGCGACACCAGCCGAACTCCCGGTGCCGCCGGGAGTTCGGCGGCCGGCGCTTACCGCACCCGACCTTGATCAGTGCTGTCGGGACGACTAGCCTGATCGCCGTACCGCCGCCCCGCCCCGGAATGGGAACCGACCTACGCATGAGCGCCGAAGAGGATTTCAAGCAGGTCGGCGCCGAACTGGCCGACCTGGGTGTACGGATCTCCACGATGATGGGGCGTCCCGCGCTCAAGGACCAGGCGGGGAAGGTGTTCGCGAGCCTGCAGCGCGACGGCGCGATGGTGTTCCGGCTGGTCAGGGGCACCCCCGAGCACACGGCCGCGCTCAAGCTGCCCGGGGCGTCCCTGTTCGACCCCTCGGGGCACGGCAGGCTGGTGAAGGACTGGGTGGTCGTGCCCCACTCCTCGGCCCCGACGTGGACGGATCTCGCCGAGGCCGCCCTCACCCGCCCACGCTGATCCGGCGTTTCACCGACCGGGCGTGCGCGCCGAACACCCGCCGCCTCCCGTGACCCGTTGACCGGACCGTCGCGGCACCGAACTGCAGTACATTGCAAAAATGTAGTTGACTTAAATTTTGCAGTAGACTTCCCTCATGCGGGAAGGACTGCGGGAGCGCAAGAAGCGGCAAACTCGGCAGCGAATCTCCGAAGTGGCCATCGGCCTGTTCGTGGAGCGCGGCTTCGAGAGCGTGACGATCGCCGAGGTCGCGTCGGCCGCCGAGGTGTCGGTCAACACCGTCTACAACTACTTCGAGTCCAAGGAGGATCTTGTCCTGCCGCCGGAGGAGGCCTCCCCGCAGCGGCTGGCCGACATCGTGCGGCAGCGTCGGCCTGGCGAGTCCGCGGCGGGCGCGGTGCTGGCATGCCTTCGGGAGGAGGTGCGCGGCCGCGAGCGCCGCGTCGGGCTGAGCGCCGGATTCGGCAGGGTGCTGGAGATGATGCGAGCCGCGCCCACGCTGTCCGCCCGGCTGGAGGACCTCGGCCGCCAGATGACGGACGCGCTGACGGTTGCGCTCGCCGAGGAGACTCACGCATCCGAGCACGATCCGCTGCCACGCGCGGTCGCCTGGCACCTCGGCTGCCTGCACGCACTGGTCATGACCGAGATCGGCAGGCGAACGACGGCGGGCGAGCGCCCCGACGCGATCGCCGAGGCCGTCCTCGAACTGCTGGACACCGTGGAGAGCCTGCTCGGTGAACGAGTCCTGGGCTATGCCGTACGAGAGGAACGACCGTGTTCAGAGTGACGATCAGAGGCAAGTTCAAGGGGCTCGACGACGCCGGCCGGGCCGCCGTGACAACGGGGAGCGGCGCCGCCTACACCGAAGCGGGCACGTTCACTCACGACGCGAGCGTATCGACCTTCACCTTCCGCTGCCAGGTGCCCGCCGGGCCAGACGACGACGAGGACGATGCCGCCCTACAGGCGATGGCCGCGCTGGAGGCGTACGGGTATGCGCACGAGATCTTGCAGGTCGCGGTGACGGACATGCGTACGATCAGGATCCGCCGAAAAGGGGCGACGACCAGCTGAGCCTCGCCACTGCCGAAGCCGTCACGGCCCACGCCCCCCCACCACGCCACGCGGAAGACCCGCAGGTGGTAACTCCCGTGCGGACGGGTAGCACGGACGTCATGAGCACACCTGACGAAAGCGCGCCGAAGACCGACACCTCGCCCCTGCTCGAATCCCCGGCCGAGGAGACCCGGCGGACGGCCCGCGACGACAACACCGGACCCCGCCCGGCCGGGCGGGCCGCCATGGAGGCGGCGCTCGCCGAGTCCGGCCAGACAGCAAGCGATCTCACCGGCGGCCGCGACGCGGCGGACGAGGACCCGGACGCACGCTGACCGCACCCCCGCACGCCTACCGCGAAGGACCGTGATGAAGGAGTACCGAGCCGCCCGCGAGGTGGCGGCCCTGGCCGAGGTCGTCTACAACACCGCCGGCGATCTGGACCGGCTGCGCCGTTGGCTGCCGACCGACGTCACCACCGAGCGTCAGGACGACGGGCTGGTCCTGGCCCGCTGGCGGCTCGACTCCCGCGAAGGAGAGGCGCGCCTGGCGGTGTCCAGGGACGCCGAGCGGATGCGCGTCGAATGGCACGCCGAGGACGGCCCGGAAGCACGCGGATGGCTGGAGGTCGGGCAGGCGGGCGCCGGCGCGGCCCGCGTCGAGGTCGGCGTGACGGTACCCGACGACGCCCACGCGGACGTGGACGCCCTGGTGGACGACGCCTTGACCAACCTCCAACGCGAGGTGGGCGAGAACTTCACCGCGAGCTGAACGAACGGGCCTGCGCGGCGCAGCCCGCAGTATCGATTTGCGTACGGAATCGTGAGCGCGCTCAGACGCCGCCAGGGTCAACAGGGGCAACGCCGAGCGCGGCGGAATCGCCGGGGACGGAAGCAAGAGGGTCGCCACTTGGTCTGCATCCTTCCCTCACCACCTGCCGGTAGCGTCAGTAAGATCGCGTCTACGTCGATCTTGGAGTGTCTAGTGGGCCTTCAGTTACCGGGCCAGGTCCAGCTGGCCCTTGCGTTGACGGGCCTGTCCGTGCCTGACCTGGACTCCGAGCGGTTGCTGGCGTCCGGGCGACGGTTGATCTCCTTCGTCGACACCCTGCGGTGGGAGAACGAACGGGCGGACGGAGCGGTCGGACGCGTCGGAGCTGACAACGCCGGCGCCGGCGTGGCGGCCATGCGGGCCGGCGTGGCGGGCGACGAGGGTGCCCGGGCGCAGACCAGGGACATCGTCCGGGCCGCGCTGGCCACCGCCGGCGGCCACGTCTCGGCGAGCTTTCTCTGGGCGGCGCTGAAGGTGTCGCTCGTCGCGGCCGCCGTTGCCCTGATCATGAAGCTGAGGGCCGCGGGCTTCTTCGGGATGGCGGGAGCCGCCATCTCCAGGGCCGCCATCGAGGGCACGAGAGCGCTCATCGGCTTCCTCCTGCGCACGACGTTACGGCTGCTGAGCGGGATCTGCCGCTGGCTGTTCGAGCGGGCGGCGGCGCTTCTGGCGAGGCGGCGGGCGGCCCGCGCCGTCCCGTCGCCCGGCACGACCGCCACGCCCGCGAGGGGCACTCCGGCCCCATCCGCCGCGCCGGCGCAGCCGCAGTCACGTGCCGAAGAGATCGCCCGGCACTTCTCGCCCGACCCCGGGGCGGCGAGGCGGGCGCAGGTGGCGGCGGACGACGCCTCGGAGACCGCCAGACAGGTCGAGGCCTGGCAGCGGGCGAAGAGACCGACGTGGAACCCCGATGACTCGTGAGAGGCGACTCATGAGAAAGGGCTCATGAGGACGGTCAGACGTCCAGTGCGCCCGGCTCGACGGCGGTCATGTTGTCGAGCTCGGCTTCGCGATGGAACGCCGACCTGGCCATGACCTTGCCGGAGTCGGCCTGGTGCAGCTCGGCCAGGTCGGCACACCGGTCGAGCAGCAACCTCAGCACGGCTCCGTCGAGCCTGCCGATCGTGGCGCCCACCTCACCGCCGCCCCAGCGGTCGCCGAGGGCGGCGAGGTCCGCCTGCAGCCGGGCGGCCTCCCCCGTCACCGCGTGAGCCACGTCGGAGAGCTCGGCGCCCGAGAGCGCGTGGCTCGAATGGGTCACCATGCTGCCAAGGTCGTCGAAGTCTTGTGGCCTCATGAGTGACATCATCACCGCCTTGACCGTTGAAGTCGATCAGCGGGCTGTCGCGCAGGGGACAGAGCCTGATGCGGGTGCCCGCTACCGGCCGGGCGCGTACCGGGCCGCCCTCCCCACCTCGGATTCGCCGCCTCCGGTACGGCAATCAAGGGGTTCCGGCCAGGCAACGAGACCGCTATTGGTAGTTTTGGGCGCTTTGAAGGGCCATTCTGTGAGGTGTGTGAAGTGCGGCAGTGGGGACGTGTGGCCGGTGGCGTGCTGGCCGGATGCTTGGTGGCGGGCTGCTCGTTCCTGCCGGGGCTGAACCGGACGGCGGAACAGGGGCAGGCGACGCCCGCCGCCACCGCCACACCGAAGCCCTCGGCGTCGGCCCTCGCCCCGATGGCCCAATCGGTGCTCAAGGACTACATCAAGCGCAACAACGCGGCCAACGAGGCCCTGAGCGACGACCTGCTCGCCACCTACGAGGGCGGCTCCAGCCTCGCCATCGACAAGGCCGCCTACCTCTCCCAGCGCAAGCTGGGCGACGACGAGTACACACCGTTCAGCTACGTCAGGCCCACGTTCGTGGCGCCGGCCACGCGGCAGTGGTTCCTGGCGAGCGTGTACTGGAAGGGCAGGAGCAAGACCGCCGAGGATCCGACCTACCTGGTGTTCGCCCGCGACCGGGGCGCCTGGCGGCAGATGTACGCTCCCGACGTCTTCGAGAACCTCACCGCCGATGACGTGCCGAAGCTCCAGACCGATGCCGCCGGCGCGGCCACCGAAGTGGACCAGGCGGACGCGACAGGCCTGCTGATGTCGCCCGCGGACTTCGCCGGGGACTACGCCGACCATCTGATGGGCAAGGGCTCGACCGCCACCAGGAGCCGATTCGCGGCCGACGTCCTCACCACCAACGCCGCCACGAACCGGATCAAGATGAGGCGCTACGCCCGGCTCACCGAGGACGTCAACCCGGCGACCGAGTACCCCTCCTACGCGCTGCGCACCGCCGACGGCGGCGCGCTCGTCTTCACCACGCTCCAGCGGACCAAGCGCTACGACGTCATCCAGAGCTCGCAGCGCAACTACGTCTTCCAGAAGGACAACGGCATCCTGCCCGGCAAGTACTACACGTACATGACGGTCGGCGACTTGCTGCAGGTGGCCGCGTACATCCCACCGAAGACCGCCGAGCCCGCCCAGGTCAAGGTGATCGGCTCCTACACCGGCATCGTCGCCGGCCGCGGGCGCTGACCCGACGCCGCCCCGCTCCTGTCCCGCCCGCCCCCTCCCACGACGGGCCGGAGCAGGTCTCAGCGCTGTCCTGATCGTCCGCGGGGCATGCGCGGACGGCGCAAGCAAGGCCACCTTTTTGTGGGTACTTGCCGGCCTTGCCCGGATGGCTCGAAGCTTGGTCCAGGCGGCCGCAGGAGCCGTTCGGAGGGAGAAGTCGGGCGATGTGATCAGGAGGCCTGCTGGACCTGGGCCAGTTTCTCCAGGCGGCGGTAACCCCAGGCGGAGACGGGCTCAAGTGCTTCGCAGAGCTCACGGCCGAACGCCGTCAGGGAGTACACGGTCTTCAGCGGCCGCACCTCGTGTACCTCCCGCTGGACGAGTCCGTCGTCCTCCATCTCCCGCAGGGTCTGGGTCAGCACCTTCTCGGTGAGGCCCGGCACCTGTCGGCGCAGCTCCCCGGGCCGGTACGGCCTGTCCTCCAGGAGCCAGAGCACCAGCGTCTTCCACTTGCCGTCGATCACGGCGACCGCGGCGGTCACTCCGCAGACGTTCGGGTCCTGAGCACGGCTGCGCGTCATCCTCATTCCTTCCATCAGTCATCGAAGTCTTCAGGAGTTGCAGCATGGTGTCGAATTTCGGACAGTCCGCCGTCACCGTACTCGGTATGGGGCCGATGGGGCGGGCCCTGGCGGGCGCCTTTCTGGACGCCGGTCTGACGACCACCGTGTGGAACCGGACACCGGGCAGGGACCAGGAACTCGTCGCGCGGGGCGCGGTACGCGCCGAGACGCCGGAAGCGGCCGTGGCCGCGAGCCCGTTGACCGTGATCTGCGTCGTGAACTACGACGCGGCCGACGCCGTCGTACGGCGCGAGGCGGTCACCGCCGCGTTGAAGGGCCGCGCGGTGGTGAACCTGACCGCCGACACCCCCGACCGGGCCCGCGACGCCGCGGCTTGGACGGCCGCCCACGGCATCCAGTACCTGGACGGCGCGATCATGACACCGACCACCACCATCGGAACGCCGGCCGCCGTGTTCCTCTACAGCGGCCCGGAGCAGCTCTACCAGGAGCACCGGCCGGTGCTGGACGCCCTGGGCGGCACCCACACCCACCTGGGCGCCGAGATCGGCCGCGCGGCCGCGTACGACATCGCGCTGCTCGACATCTTCTGGACGGCGATGGCGGGCTACGCCCACGCGCTGGCCGTGGCCCGGGCGGAAGGCATCACCGCCCAGGAACTGGCGCCGTTCGCTCAGGGCATCGCCGCGATCCTGCCGCCGCTCTTCGGGGAGGGCATGGAGGACGTGGACAACGGCAGGTATCCCGGCGACGGCAACCCGATCACCTCGACGGTGTCGACCATGGCCCACATCGTCCACACCTCCGAGGGGCATGGCATCGACGCGAGCGTGATGCGCGCCGCCGAGGGCCTGGCCCGCCGCGCCATCGGCCTCGGGCACGACACCGACGGGTTCATGCGGGTCGTCGAGATCCTCAACCCGCGCTGACCGTTCCTTGGTGATACCTATGCCACACCTCGACTGCGGGCCGGTTACGGCCGGGCGGGTCCAGGGCAGATAGTCGGCCTCATGGGTCGATTGGTAGCCGAACAGCTCACTCCTCACCTCCCTGCCGAAACCAACACGATCATCGGTCGCAAGCGTGAGATCGGCGCGATCAAGAGCCTGCTGTCCACCACTCGGTTGGTGACCCTGACAGGCACGGCCGGTGTGGGCAAGACGCGCCTGGCGACCCATGTGGCGGCCCACGTGCAGCGGGCCTTCCCCGACGGGGTGTGGCTGGTCGAGCTGGCCTCTCTGCAGGACGAGCAGTTGCTCGCGGTGGCCGTCGCGGAGGCTCTGGGGCTGCAGGAGGAGATGCCGCAACCGTCGACCGAGAGCATGATCGACCATCTGCGGAACAAGCGGATGCTCCTGGTGCTGGACAACTGCGAGCATCTGGTGGAGGCCTGCGCTTCGCTGGCCGGCACCCTGCTCGGCGCGGCACCCGAGGTGCGGCTGCTGGCCACCAGTCGCGAGGCGCTGGGAGTGCCGGGCGAGACGCCGTTCATCGTGACGCCGCTGTCCTTCCCCGACCCCGACGACCAGGTCACCCGGAGCGACGTCCTGCGTTACGACGCCCTGGCGCTGCTGGCGGAGCGGGCCAAGAACATCGCGCCGGAGGTCGACATCGCCGCGCAGCATGTGGCGGCGGCGCGGCTGTGCCGCCTGCTCGACGGCATTCCGCTGGCGATCGAGCTTGCCGCGGTGTGGCTGCGGGTCCTGTCGCTGGATCAGATCATCAACAGGCTGGGCCACCGCCTGCGCTTCCTGACCCGGGGCTACCGCACCGCCCTGCCGCGCCACCAGACGCTGAGCGCGGCGGTCGCGTGGAGCTTCGAACTGTGCTCCACGCAGGAACAGATCATGTGGGCCCGGCTGTCGGTGTTCGCCGGCGGCTTCGACCTGGCAGCGGCGGAGGAGGTCTGCTCGGCCGCGCCGCTCGCCCGCGAGGACGTCCTGCCGCTGCTGGCCGGGCTGACCGAGAAGTCGATCGTGATCAGGGAGACCGGCGGCGCCCGGCCCCGCTACCGGATCCTGGAGACCCTGCGACAGTACGGTCAGGACCGGCTGAACAAGAGCGAGGCGACGCCGGCGACGCGACGCCGGCACGCCGAGTACTACCAGGGCCTGGCCGAGCGTCACAGGGCCGACTGGTACGGCTCGAACCAGGTGGAGTGCTTCACCACGGTCGTCCCCGAGATGCCGAACCTGCGGGCCGCGCTGGACCACTGCCTCCGTGAAGACCTCCACCCCGAGAGGGCGGTACGGATCTTCACGTCGCTGGATGGCTACTGGAGTCTCTTCGGCGGTCCGTCCGAAGCCCGCCACTGGGTCGACCGGCTGCTCCAATGCCGGCAGCTCACCGGGCGGGAACGCTTCAGCGTGCTGACCGTGGGCACGTTCTTCGCTCTCATGCAGGGCCGGATCGACACCGCGCAGTCGCTGCTCAAGGAGTGCCGGCTGCTCGCCGACGGCAGCGAGCGCCAGGGGCCGAAGGCGATCACGAGGTTCCTGTCAGGCCGGCTGACGCTGATGAAGGGTGACTACCGGGGCGCGATGGACCTGCTCGAACCGGCCCTGGACTGGTACGAGCACGGCACGGGCGAGGTCGCTGAGGACGGGATTCTGCGCGATCCGTTTCTTCCGACGTTCTACCTGGCCCTGGCCGCCGTCTTCGCCGGAGATCCGCGCGCCGGGTCCTGGCTGGCGCGCAGCCGCGAGATCGCCGAGGCGGCGGGCTCGCGGGGCGAGATCGCGCTGGCGATGTGGGCCGCCGGCATCGGGCACTGGTCCGCCGGCGACCTGGTGCAGGCGGCCTCGATGTTCCGGTCCAGCCTGCGCCTCGAACGGTCGGTCGGCTACCGCTACAGCCCGGCCTGGTTCGTCGAAACGCTCGCCTGGGTCCTCGCCGCGCAGGGGCGCGACGTGCCCGCCGCGCGCCTGATCGGCGCCGCCGACATGATGCGACGCCTGCTGGAAGTGTCGCTGGGCGGCTTTCGCCCCTACGACGACGCCCACCGTGCCGCGGAGTCGTCGCTGATCGCCCGTCTCGGCGACAAGGACTACCGCAGGGCTGTCGACGAGGGCGCGAGCTTCGACTTCAACGAGGCCATCGGCTACGCCTTGCAGGAGCCGGCCGAGCCGCAGGCGGACTCCGCGCCCCCCGCCCCACCGGCGCCCGCGCTGTCGCAGCCGGTGCTGACCCCACGGGAGGTTCAGGTGGCCGGTCTGGTCGCGGAAGGCATGCGCAACAGGGACATCGCGGCCCGGCTGGTCATCTCCCAGCGCACGGCCGAAGGCCATGTGAAGCACATCCTGGACAAGCTCGGCTTCACCTCACGCGCACAGATCGCCGCCTGGTACGTCAACCGGTTCACCCCGCCTCCGGAGGGGTGACACCGGGACGCGCCGGTCAACCGGCGACGGTGTCGCAGGCGGGGTCATCGGGCCGTCATGGCGCCGTCCACGGCCATCGGCAGGCCGGTGACGAAGGAGGCGGCGTCGGAGCTGAGCCAGGCGATCGCCTCGCCGATCTCGGGAGGGTTGGCGTACCGCCCGACCGGGTGGTAGGCCGCCGTCTGCTCCAGCGTCATGATCCCCTGCTGGATGAGGTCGTCCACCATCTGGGTGCGGACGGCGCCGGGGCATACGGCGTTCACGCGGATCCCGGAGGTCGCGTACTCCAGGGCGGCCGCCTTGGTCAGCCCCACCACCCCGTGTTTCGCGGCGACGTAGGCCGAGACGAAGGGTGCTTCGATGCCGACGAGCCCGGCCACCGAGGCCACGTTGACGATCGAGCCGGAGCCCTGCTCCACCATGCGGGCGAGTTCGTGCTTCATGCACCACCAGACGCCCTTGAGGTTGACCGTGATCGAGGCGTCCCAGGCTTCCTCGCCCACCTCGTGCAGCCGGCCGTCGCCCGCCGTGTCCACGCCGGCGTTGTTGACCGCGCAGTCCAGGCGGCCGTACCGCTCGACCGTGAAGTCGACCATGTCCTTGACCGCGTCGGCCTGCCGTACGTCCACCCACACGAAGGCCGCTTCGCCGCCCGCGGCCTGCACCTCGGCGGCCGTGCGCCTGCCGCCTTCCTCGTCGATGTCGGCGACCACCACCTTGGCCCCGTGACGGGCGAACACCATCGCCGTCGCGGCTCCGATGCCCGAGCCGGCGCCCGTGATCAACGTCGCTTTGCCGTCGAGAAGTGAACCTGCCATGAAGAGCCGACTCCCGTTCTGCCTGAGGCGATAGGAAGGGCACCGTACTTGAGGGTTGATCAACATGTCGACTTTCGGGAGGATCTGATGGGTTGCGGTGGGATGCGACCTTATGACGCAGAGTAAAGTCCTGTAAGATCTTTTGTCGCTCGCCCCGCGATCAAGGAGATCGGCCGGAACAGGTCGTCGCCGCGCGTTCGACTCCGGTCGCGTCGCGTTCACGATGGCCGGGCTCCACTCGCCGACGAGGAGCTCATCGATGTCAGTACAGGTACACACCAGCCACCGTGCGGCACGCCCGCCGCTGGGTGAAGCGCTGGTGGTCTTGGCGGCCGCGGTCGCCGTCACGGGGGCCGCGTCGTTGACGGCCGTGCTCACCGCTCCCCTCCCGGCTCGGCCTGTCCTGGCGTGGGCCCTCGGCGTCGCGGCCGTCCTGGTGTGCGGCGCGGTCACGTTCGCGGCCTACGGCAGCCGGCAGATCCGGCAGTTGCGCAGCCGGCTCGCCGCGGGCGACGCGGAGCTGATCCGGCTGGCCACGGAGACGATGCCCGGGACCGTGACGCGCATCCGGGAAGGCGCGTCGGCGGAGACCGTCCTCGCGGGCACTCCCCGCCCGGCGAGCACCGCCCAGCAGCACCTGCTGTACGTCTTCGTCAAGGAGATCAGCAGGGAACAGCGGGCACGCGCCGCCACCACGGCCGCGTGCGCCAGCGCCGCCGGGCGGGTGCAGGCGCTGGCCACCAGCATGCTGGCCGACCTGCGCGAGATGGAGGACCGCCACGATCGGATCACCCTGGGCGACCTGCTCAAGCTGGACCACACGACCGCGCAGGCCGGCCGGCTCGCCGACAGCATCGCCCTGCTGACCGGGGCCAGATCAGGGCGGCGCTGGACCAAGCCGATCGTGATGGAGAGCATCCTGCGCGGGGCGATCGGCAGGATCAGCGCCTACCAGCGGGTCCGGGTGCACTCGGTCAGCACCGCCGCGATCGCGGGGCACGCCGCGGAGGGGGTCATGCACGCCCTCGCGGAGCTGATGGACAACGCCACCAGCTTCTCCCCGCCCACCGAAGAGGTCCACGTGTACGTGGAAGAGGTCAGCACGGGAATCGTGATCACGATCGAGGACTGCGGCCTGGTGATGAGCCCGGCCGCGCTGGCCCGGGCGGAGCGCGCGGTGTCCGCCGAGCCGCTGGACTTCACGACGCTGTCCGGGTCCCGGCTCGGGCTGGCGGTCGTCGGATGCCTGGCCCGCAAGCACGGTCTGACGGTTTCCTTCCGCCCGTCCTCGCGTGGCGGCACCGGCGTGGTGGTCATGATCCCGCAGCAGCTCATCAGCCACACCCCTCCGGCACCGCGGGTCGCACCCTCCCCTCCGCCGGCCCGGCGCGATCAGCAGGCCACACCGCAGGCGGACCCCGGAACGGACGGCGAACTGCACGGCCTGCCGCGACGCCGCCGAGGGCAGACGTTCGCGGCCACCACACCCGCATCCACACCGCCGCCACCGGCTGGCGGCCAGGAACGCAGGTCCACGCGGCCGGCTTCCGACGCCGCGGCGAAGTTCGCGGCCTTCCATCAGGCGAGCAGGGCACGACAGATTGGTGAGGACGGACCTCGATGAAAAGCTCGGATCAGGAACTCGCGTGGCTGCTGGAGAACCTCCTGGGGAGGACTCCGCAGACCAGGTACGCGCTGGTGCTGTCACGCGACGGCCTGCGCCTCTCCCACACCGCCGGGCTCTCCGTCGACCGCGCCGACCAGCTCGCCGCGATCGCCTCCGGCATCCAGAGCCTGTCGTACGGCGCGTCCGTCGAGTTCGGCGACGGTACGGGGGGCCTGCGCCAGTCCATGACGGAGTTCCACGGCGGGCTGCTGTTCATCGTGGAGGCCGGAGCGGGGGCGCACCTGGCCGTGGTGGCCGGCGAGGACGCCGATCCCGGTGTCATCGGCCACAACATGAACGAACTGGTGGAGCAGATCGGCGAATACCTGACCGCCCCACCCCGCGAACCGCAGCAGAGCAGCCGGCTCTGATGTCGCCGCGCCTGGAGGACGAGAATCCGGACCGCCTGTACATGGTGACCGGCGGGCGCAGCAGCGTGACGGACGACGCCTTCGACCTGGTCACGCTGATCGTGAGCGAGTGCGACCCGACTCCCGGCATGCAGTCCGAGCATGCCCGCATTCTCCGGCTCTGCAGGAGCCCGACGGCGGTCGTGGAGATCGCGGCGGAGTTACGGCTGCCGGTCAGCGTCGTGTGCATCCTGCTGTGCGACCTGCTGGACACGGGACGCATCACCGCCCGGAACCCGCGTCCGGCGCCCGCCGAGACGCGTCTGCCCGATCCCGACATGCTGAAGCAGGTACTCGTTGGACTCCAGAACCTCTGAGCCGCTCGCGCGCACGCCGTTGCCGAGCTCCGCCACCACCGGGCTCAAGATCGTGATCGTCGGCGGGTTCGGCGTCGGAAAGACGACCATGGTCAAGTCGGTCAGCGAGATCCGCCCGCTGAGCACCGAGGAGACCATGTCGCGGGCGGGGATCGGGGTCGACGACGCCCGCGGGGTGGAGGCGAAGTCCACCACCACGGTGGCGTTCGACTTCGGCCGGATCAGCCTGAACGAGCAGTTGGTGCTCTACCTGTTCGGCGCCCCGGGCCAGGAGCGGTTCTGGTTCCTGTGGGATCGGCTGTTCACCGGGACGCTCGGCGCCGTCGTGCTGGTGGACACGCGCCGCCTGGCCGACTCGTGGTACGCCATCGACCGGCTCGAACACCACGGCACGCCGTTCGTCGTGGCCCACAACCAGTTCGGCGAGCCCACGCACTCGCTCGACCAGATCCGCGACGCGCTCGACCTCTCCGGCGACGTGCCGCTGATCGCGTGTGACGCGCGCCGGCGGGAGTCCAGCAAAGCCGTGCTCATCACGCTCGTCAACCATCTCCATGCTCTGTCCACCGTCCGGCAGGTGACCTCATGACCGACGCCACGCATTCCCCCGAACCCGTCCACTGGTTCGCCGCCCCTCCGGCGGGGCCTGACCGCAGCGCGTTCGACGGCGCCTTCCGCATGTACGGCAGGGAGTACCATCGCGATCCCGCCCGGGCCTTCGAGGAGATGCGCAAGCAGGGTCCCGTGGTCCCGATCCTGCTGGAGGGCGACGTGCCCGGCTGGCTGGTGCTCGGCTACCGCGAGCTGCGCTACGTGCTCAGCAATCCCCAGCTGTTCGTCCGCGACTCGCGTCACTGGAACCAGTGGCCGAACATCCCGCCCGACTGGCCTCTCAACGCGTACGTCGCCTACCAGCCGTCCATGCTGTTCGAGGTGGGCGCGGCGCACGAGCGCCGGGCCGGCGCGGTCAGCGACGCGCTCGCCGCGGCCGACCAGTTCGAGCTGCGCGCACGCTGCGAGCGGGTCGCCGAAGGGCTGATCAACACCTTCATCGGCTCCGGCCGGGCGGACCTGATGGCGCAGTACGCCAACCCCATCCCGCTCCTCGTCCTCGCGTCGATGCTCGGCCTGCCGGACCCGGACACCCGCGCGCTGGTCGGGGAGGTGGCCACGACGCTGAACGGCGGGCCGGCCGCGATGGAGGCGTACCAGCGGGTGCAGGCCGTCATGAGCCGGCTGCTGGAGACGAAACGGATGTACCCGGGGCCCGACATGCCCTCCCGGCTGCTCGCCCACCCCGCCGGCCTCACCGACGAGGAGCTCACCCAGGATCTGCTCCTGACCCTGACCGCGGCCCACGACCCGACGGCCACGTGGATCGGTAACACGATCCAGCTCATGCTGACGGACGACCGGTTCGCCATGACGCTGTCGGGCGGCCGGCGCAGCATCGGTCAGGCGCTGAACGAGGTGCTGTGGAAGGAGGCTCCCGGGCAGATCGCGATCGGGCGGTGGCCGGTCATGGACACCCAGCTCAGCGGCCGCCGTATCCGGGCCGGCGACCTCCTCGTCTGCGGCCTGGCCGCCGCGAACCTCGATCCCCAGGTCCGCCCCGACCTCTACGGCGAGTCGGTGAGCAATCACGCGCACATGTCGTTCGGCTACGGCGCGCACGGCTGCCCGCATCCCGCGCCGGAGCTCGCGGAGGTCATCGCGCACATCGCGGTGGAGACGCTGCTGGACCGGCTGCCCGATGTGGTGCTGGCGGTGCCCCCCGAGTCGCTGGAATGGCGGTCGTCGATCCAGATGCGCAGCCTGGAGTCGCTGCCGGTCGAGTTCACCCCGGGCTATCCGGTGTGAACTCCGGATCCAGCCGGATCCCCGCGTGCGCGGGCGTGGCCCTGGTGAGCCCGCGTACGCTTGACGCCTGCACCCGAGCGGACGGCGAGGTCGCATGGAAGGGTCTCCGCGCAAGCGCCTGACAGTCATTGCCGAGATCGCCACAGTGCTCGGTCTCCTTGTGGCGATCTGTGGCCTGGTGGTGGCGTTCCTGGCCTTCCAGAACGACAAGGCGGGCAATCGGCCGGCCGGCCCGCCCGGCAACGTGGCCACCGCGACACCGTCGCCCGAGGCGCAGGAGCGCGATGATCCCGGTCCGCTCGACCACATCGGTCCCGTCGGCGTGATCGGGGGGACCGTCGCCTTCCTCGTCGTCTCCTGGATCATCTGGGGCGTCTGGGTCCCCGACTCCGATTCGGTCGGCATCATGGCCAACGTCGCTGCCTGGATCGGATATCTGTGGGTGGTGTGGCCCACCGTCGGCTGGTGGGCCATACCGATCTCCATCGGGTCGTGGGCCGCCACGGCGTGGATCGTCGTCTCGTCCTAGGGCTCCCGGCATGCTGACGTCGCCCTCACCGCTGACCCAGGTCAGCGGCTGAGCGGGTCCCCGTCGGACGCCCGTTCGACGGCATCGCGCATGCGGCGCAGAATCTCGGCGAGGATCGGCTCGGAGGTGGCGAAGTTGAGCCTTGTGAAGCCGTCGGCACCCGGACCGAAGCCGGGGCCGCCGCTGAGCATGACGCCCGCCTGTTCCAGGAAGAACGCAGCCGGGTCGGTGCCGAGGCCCAGGCCGCGGCAGTCGAGCCAGGCCAGGTAGGTCGCATCGGGCAGGTGGTGACGCACCCCGGTGGGCAGTGACGCGGCGACCCGTTCGCGGTTTCGGGCAAGGGTGGCGCGCACCTCGGCGAGGTAGTCGTCGCCGTCCTTCCAGGCGGCCAGCGTGGCCAGCACGCCCAGGGAGTTCACCTCGCCGAACAGCAGCGGCGGCTGGGCGGCCAACGCCCGGCGGACGCGGGCGTCGCCGACGTGCGCGACGGAGCAGCGCAACCCGGCGAGGTTGAACGCCTTGCTGGCCGAGGTCAGCGTCACCGTGCGGGCGGCGGCCTCCGGCCCCAGCGCGGCGAACGGGATGTGGCGGTGCGGGTCGTGCACGAGGTCGGAGTGGATCTCGTCGGAGATGACGAGCAGGTCGTGCCGGTCGGCGATCTCCGCGATCCTGGCGAGTTCGTCGCGGCTGAACGCCCGCCCGGTGGGATTGTGCGGGTTGACCAGGATGATGGCCCGGCATCCGTGCCGCGCGACGTCCTCGGCCAGCCGATCGGCGTCGAAGCGCCAGCCGTGGTCGTCGTCGACCATGGGAATGGGGACGAGCCGGCGATCCATGTCCGTCAACGTCTTGATGAACGGCGGGTAGGCGGGCGTGTGCATGGCCACGGCGTCGCCAGGTCGGGTCGTGAGGTGCAGCAGGACCTGCAGGGCCTGGATGAGCTCCGTGAAGTGGTGGACGTGTGACGGGTCCGGAGACCAGTCGTGGAGCCGCTTCATCCGTTCGGCGAAGGCCTCGTTGAGCGGGTTCGCCCATGGCTGGTCGTCCCAGGCGGGGTAGCCCAGATCGACCTCGACGGCGCGCGTCAGCGCTTCGCGTACCGGGGGCGGCACCGGGAAGTCCATGTCGGCGATCCAGGCAGGCAGCACGCCGGGCCCGGCTTCCGCCCACTTCACTCCCGGACGCCGGCGCAGGACTTCGAGGTCGAGATCGTCGAACATGGGGGGCTCCATTCGCTCGTCCACGGTCCCGTTTGGGCCGATATTAGACCATTGGGACTGCATGCTGTCCACGCGCGGGTGGCCTCGGCGACGTGGCGGCGACCATCCGCCTGGTGACCCGCCCGGCCTCGGTCACGCCGGAGACAGCCGCACCGCGGTGACCTTGTACTCCGGGCAGGAGGTGACGGTGTCGCCGCGACCGGAGATCAGCGTGTTGACCCCGCTGGAGGGGAAGTGGAACGCGCAGAACGCCTGCCCCGGCGCGACGTCCGGAGTGGTGTGAACCACGAGCCGGGCCCGGCCGTGGCGGCTCTCCACCGTGACGCGGTCGCCGTCGCGCAGGCCGTGCCGGGTGACGTCGTCAGGGTGCAGGTCGAGCCGGTCGGTGGCGTCGAGTCGTAGGTTGCCGCCGCGCCGGGTCATACTGCCCGAGTTGTAGTGCGCCCAGCGCCGCCCGGTGACCAGGATGAGCGGGTAGCGGTCGTCGGGTTCCTCTCCCGGGGGCAGGTACGGGCAGGCCGCCAGGTGGGCCAGACCGTCGGGCGTGGCGAACCGATCACGGTAGAGCCGGGCCTCCCCTGGCCTGTCGGGGTGGGGCGCGGGCCAGCAGACGGCGCCCTCCCGGTCCAGCCGTTCGTGGGAGAGACCGGCGTAGTGCGGGACGAGGCGGGCGCACTCGTCAAGCGCCGCGGCGGGGGTCGGGCAGCCGAGGGTGGCGCCGAGGGCCGAGGCGAGCGCGTGGACGATCGCGAAGTCGCTCCGCGCCCGGCCCGGAGGGCTGAGGGCTCGCCGTACCCGCTGGAAGCGGCGGTCGAAGTTGACGAACGTGCCTTCCTTCTCCAGCCACGAGGCCGCCGGCAGGACGACGTCGGCCCGGCGGGCGGTCTCGGACAGGAACAGTTCGTTGCAGACGACGAGCGGGCACCTCTCCAGCACCTCCGCGACGCGGTTGGCGTCGGGGTCGGTCGCGCACACGTCCTCACCGATGATCCACAGTGCCCCGAGGTCGCCGGCTCGGGCGGCGGCGAACATCTGCGGGATGCGCAGCCCCGGCCGGGCGGGGACCTCGCCGCCCCAGAGCCGGGCGGCCCGCTCCCGGGCAGCGGGGTCGGCGACCTTCTGGTAGCCGGGCAGCAGGTCGGGGAGGGCGCCCATGTCCGAGGCGCCCTGGACGTTGTTCTGGCCGCGTAGCGGGTTGACGCCGAAGCCGCGGCCGGTGCCGACCGCGCCGCGCAGGATCGCCAGGTTGGCGAGGGCGCGCACCCCGTCGGTGCCGTGCAGGTGCTCGGTCACGCCGAGCCCGTAGACGATCGCGGGCCGTTCGGCCTGCCCGTACAGCCGGGCGGCGGCCACCAGGTCCGCGGCCGGAACGCCGGTGATGGCCGCCACCGCCTCCGGCGGGTAGGCGGTGAGCGCCTCGGCGAGCTCCGGCAGGCCGGTGGCGCGGTGGCGCAGGAACTCCTCGTCGGCCATGCCTTCGTCGAGCAGCACGTGCGCCAGGCCGTGGAAGAGGGCCACGTTGGTGCCGGGCCTGGGGCGCAGGTGCACGTCGGCGTGGTGGGCCAGGCCCACGGCGCGCGGGTCCGCGACCACGAGCCGCGTTCCGCGCAGGACCCGCTGGAGCAGGCGGGCTCCGACCACGGGGTGCGCCTCCATCGGGTTGGCCCCCACCACCAGCAGGCAGTCCGCCTGCTCGACGTCGTCCAACGAGTCGGTGCCCCCGGACAGGCCGAACGCGGCGGTGAGCCCGGCGGCGGACGGCGCGTGGCACAGCCGGGAGCAGTTGTCGACGTTGTTGGTGCCGATCACGGTCCGCATGAACTTCTGGATCAGGTAGTTCTCCTCGTTGGTGGCGCGGGCCGAGGAGATCGCGGCCACCGCGTCGGGGCCACCGAGGGCGACGGCCGCGCGGAGTCCGACGGCGACGTGGTCGAGCGCTTCGTCCCAGGTCACGGGCTCCAACCGGCCGTCGCGGCGCAGCAGCGGCGCGGTGAGCCGTTCGGGTGAGGTGCGGAAGCCGTGGGCGAAGCGTCCCTTGACGCAGGCATGTCCCCGGTTGACCGGCCCGTCATGCGCGGGCAGGACCGCCACGACCTCGTCCTCCCGGGTGAGCACGTCGAGCGCGCAGCCGACTCCGCAGTACCCGCACGTGGTCCGGGTACGGGTCGGCGTGGCCGGGCGGGCGCCGTACGGCAGTCCGGGCTCGGACAGCGCCCCGGTGGGGCAGGTGTCGACGCACCCGCCGCACGCCACGCAGTCGGACTCGGCCCACACTCCGCCGGTGCCCGGCGCGACGACGGTGTCCGCGCCCCTTCCCGCCAGGGTGAGGGCGAAGGTCCCCTGCACGTCGGCGCACATGCGCACGCACCGGCCGCAGGCGATGCACAGGTCGCGGTCCAGGCGGACGTACGGGTGGCTGTCGTCGCGGCCCCGGCCGCCGAGCCCGTGGGCGGCCTCAGCGGTGATGCCCAGCTCGTGGCAGGTCCGGGCCAGCTCGCTGCCGTCCGCGCCCCCGTCGAGCGCGCGAGGCGGGAGGGCGGAGACGATGACCTCGACCGCGTCGCGGCGCAGTCGCCGCAGTTCGCCGGTGTCGGCCTCGACCCGCGCGCCGTCGCCGGCCGGAGTGACGCACGCGGCGGTGACCTGCCCGTCCGTCCTGACCAGGCAGGTACGGCAGGAGCCCGCCGAGGGGAACCGGTCGTCATGGCAGAGCGCGGGAATCTCGACGCCCGCGGCCCGTACGGCGGCGAGCAGCGCGGCGCCGTCCGCCACCTGGACGGTGACGCCGTCGATCTGGAGCCGGACCTCACCCGCTCCAGCAGCCCCCGCGCTGTCCTGAGCCGGCGCGCGGGTCACAGGTCCCACCCCGCGAGGCGACCTCCACACGCGCGCACCAGGCTGCGGACCGCGGCCGGCACCCGCCGCCCGAACGCGCACAGGCTCGCCTCGCCCATCAGCCGCAGCAGCCGGCCGTACTCCTCGGCCCGTGGCGCGCTCGTGCCTGCTTGGACGAGCTCCAGCCCGCGGCGGGAGCCGACCCGGCACGGGGAACAGGCTCCGCAGCTCTCCTCCGCGGCGAACCGCCACACGTGTCGCAGGATCGCCTCGGGCTCCACGCGCTGGTCGAAGGCGACGAGCCCGGCGTGGCCCAGGGCCGCTCCGTGCTCGGCCAGCGTGGACTCCGCCAACGGGACGTCGAGATCATCGGCTCCCAGGAACCCGCCGAGCGGCCCGCCCACCTGGAGCACCTGGAGCCGCGAATCGCGCCGCAGCCCGCCGCCCAGCTCGGAGACGATCCGCGACACCGGGGTACCCAGCTCGACCTCGTGACATCCGGGCCGGTCGAACCGCTCCGAAAGGCAGACGATCTTCGTCCCCGTCTCGCCGCGGAAGCCCCGGCGGGCATAGGCGTGCCCGCCGTGGCGGACGATCCACGGCACCGCCGCCAGCGTCTCGACGTTGTTCACCACGGTGGGCGCGTCCCACAGCCCTCGCCTGGTCGGGTATGGCGGGCGAGGCCGCGCGCATCCCCGCCCGCCTTCCAGCGAGGCGATGAGCGCCGTCTCCTCTCCCGCGACGTACGAGCCGGCGCCCCTGACGACCTGGATGTCCAGGTCCACCTCACTGCCGTGCACCTTCCGGCCCAGCTGTCCGTCGGCGTACGCCTGCCGGAGCGCCACCAGCATCGACGCGAGCGCCCGCGGGTACTCCGAACGCACCAGCACCACGGCCCTGCGCGCCCCGCAGGCGAAGCAGGCCAGCGCCAGCCCTTCGAGGACGCGTCCCGGATCCCGCTCCATGAGCAGCCGATCGGCGTAGGAGCCGGGATCGCCCTCGTCACCGTTGGCGATCACCACGGTGTCCGGAGCTCGGCCCGCCGCGGCCCACTTGGCGGCCACCGGGAACCCGGCGCCTCCGCGTCCCCGCAGCCCCGAGAGGGCGACCTCGGCGCTGACCTGATCCGGTGTGCCCGCCGCCACGGTGCGGGGCCACACCTGCCAAGGGGCTTCCGCACCGATGATCCCGGCCAGCACCACCGGATCGCCGGTGGCGTCGCTCGCCGTGATCGGCGGGTCGCGGGGATCGGCGCGGCCGATCAGCTGGTCGGCGAGGTCGGGGCCCACGCACGGCGTGTCGCCGTCGAGACAGGCCGGACCGGCGTAGCAGTAGCCGAGGCAGCGCACCGCCCGCAGGGACACGGCCCCGTCCGGGCTGCTCGCGCCCGCCGCGACGCCGAGCGCCTCCTCCACCTCCGGCAGGTGCCGGCCCAGGCCGGCGGCGAAGCACGCGGCCGCCGTGCACACCCGCACCTGGCGGCGGCCCCGCCCGGTGGCCAGGTCCGCGAAGAAGGTGGCCGGTCCGAGCCCGGCGGCGGCCGGCAGGCCCCACCGTACGGCGACGCCTGGCGCCCACGCCTCGGGACCACTGGTCGAGCCCTCAGCCGCCGCGGCGAGAGACTCGATGAGATCGATCCCGGGACGTCCCCGACGGTCGGCCAGCGCGCGGAACGCGTCGAAACGGTTGGCTGGATCCACGGTCGCATACCTTCCCGCTGCCGGCGTTGCGCCGCGGATCCCCGGCGCAACGAAGTGGAAGTATTCGGTCAAATGCCCTTGTCCGGGTGGGGTGCGGACAAGCGGGCGCGCAGCGCCTTGTGCACGGCGTCCGCCCCGACGACCGCCGGGACCGCCAGGGCGGCCAGCGCCCACCCCACGGGTGGGGGGAAGGACCCGCCCAGGAGAGCGGCGATCGGCGGGAAGCCGAGGAACACCATGAGCATCACCGTTTCGGTCGCCACCGCCCACAGCAGGAGCCGATTGCCGGCGAACGGAAGCCGTCCGGCCCAGCGGGTCTCGCTGCGGCAGGCGAAGGCGTTGGCGAGCTGCCCGAGCACCACAGCGGTGAATGCCGTCCCCGAGGCGGCGCCCAGCAGCGCCGGGGACGGCGTGGCGCCCAGCGCCCAGCCACCCAGCAGCAGCACGACGGCGAAGGCGGCCATCTCCGCTGCGGCCTCGGCGGGGCCGAGCACGACGAAGACGCGGCGGAGCAGCCGCCGGTCGAGCAGCGCCCCGGTGCGTGCCGGGCCCCGCATGGTGCGGGGGTTGGCGGGTTCGGCGCCGAGGGCGAGGGCGGGCAGCAGGTCGGTGCCGATGTCGAGGGCGAGCACCTGGAGCACGCTCAGGGCCAGCGGGACGGTGCCGCCGCTGAGCGCCCAGACCAGGAACGGGGTGAGTTCGGCCACGTTGTCGGTCAGGTGGTAGGTGAGGAAGCGGCGGATGTTGGCGTAGGTGGCCCGGCCCAGCTCGACGGCGGTGACGATGGTGGCGAAATGGTCGTCGAGCAGCACCAGGTCGGCCGCCTCCCGCGCGACGTCGGTGCCGGAGGCGCCCATCGCGATGCCGATGTCGGCCTCGCGCAGCGCCGGGCCGTCGTTGACGCCGTCCCCGGTCATCGCGACCACGTGACCGCGCGAGCGCAGCGCGCGGGCGATCCGGAGCTTGTCCTCGGGGGTCACCCGGGCGATCACGGCCCCGTCGCGGTCGAGCAGCTCGCCGAGGGACGCGTCGTCGCCGGGGAGTTCGCGGCCGGTGAGCACGAGCGGGTCGGGGCCCAGCAGGCCCACCTGCGCGGCGATCGCGCGGGCGGTGCCGGGATGGTCGCCGGTGATCATGGCGAGCTTGATCCCCGCCCGCCGGCAGGTGGCGATCGCCTCGGCGACGTCCGCACGGGGTGGATCCTCCAGGCCGACCAGCCCGAGCAGGGTGAGGCCGCGTTCGGTCTCCTCCGCCGCGCCCTCGCCGGGATCGTCACGGCGGGCGACGGCCAGCACGCGCAGGCCGCGCTCGCTCATGTCCGCCAGGGCACGGCTCGCGCCCGCAGCCGGCGCACACAGCGGCAGGACCGCGTCCGGAGCTCCCTTGAGGTGCAGCCGGCCGCCGGCCACCGCCGAGGAACGGCGGCGGACGGGGTCGAACGGGTGGCGCCGGGTGACCGCCGCGTCCTCGCCGGCCCCGGCACGCAGGGCCAGCGCGTGCAGCGCGACCTCCATCGGATCGCCGACGCCCCGGTGTCCGCCGTCCGCGTGGACCAGCCTCCCGGTCGAGCACAGGACCGCCGATCGCATGATCTCCGCGGCGCAGGCGGGAGAGCCGAGGTCGAGGGGGCCTGCCGGGGTCCAGATCTCCACGACCGTCATCTCGTTACGGGTGAGGGTGCCCGTCTTGTCGGTGCAGATGAACGTGGCCGAACCCAGGGTCTCCACCGCTTCGAGGTGACGCACCAGCGCCTTGCGGCCCGCCATCAGCCGGGCGGCCCGGGCCAGCGACAGGGTGACCGTGGGCAGCAGCCCCTCCGGCACCAGAGCGACGGTGACACCCAGCGCGAGCAGGAAGCCGTCGGCGGGCGCCATGCCCAGCACCTGGGTGACGGCGAAGAACACCGTGCCCACGCCGAGCGCCATACCCGCGATGACCTTGATGACCTTGCTCAACCGGCGGGCGAGCGGGCTGGGCGGGCGCGTCGCGGTGCGCGTGAGCGTGGCGATGGCGGCCAGCCTGGTCCGGTCACCGGTGGCCGTCACGACGGCCTCCGCCTGCCCCTCGACGACGAAGGTGCCGGCGAAGACCGTGTCCCGCGCGCGGTGCCGGACCGGGACGCTTTCCCCGGTCAGCGTGGACTCGTTGACGGCCAGCGCGTGGACCTCGGCCAGTTCCAGGTCCGCGCTGATGCGGTCGCCGGCTTCCAGCAGGACCACGTCTCCCCTGACCAGGTCAGCGGCCCTCACCACCGTGCGGCGGCCGTCACGGCGAACCGTGACGTCGGCGGGGATCAGCTCGCGCAGCCGCCTGCTCGCCTGGTCCGCCCGGTACTCCTGCACGAAGGCGAAAGCACCGTTGAACAGCACCACCACGACGATCGCGACGGACAGTTGCGACATCCCGGCCAGCAGTGCCAGCCCCGCCGCGGCCCACAGCAGCAGCGCGAAGAAGTGCACCATCTCCCGGAGCAGCAACAGCAGCACCGGGCTCCGCTCACCCGCGGGCAGCCGGTTCGGGCCGTCCGCGGCCAGCCGGCGTGCCGCCTCCGCCGAGGTGAGGCCGGCCCCGCCCGGCAGAACCTCGGAGGGACGGCCGCCCGCCACGTCAGGGCTTCCGCTGCCCGGCGACCTCCTGCGACCCGTTCGGCCGGGCGGGTACGGTGGCGACGGGGCAGGAGGCGTGCTCGGCCATCGCCCGGACGACCGAGCCGAGGCGGCCGTGGTGCCGGGTGCGGTCCGCGCCCACGACGAGAAGATTCGCCGTGTCCGACGCGGTGCGCAGCACCTCCTTGGCCGTCGCCACGACGGCGCGGGACTCGACGCGCACGTCCGGGTAGGCGCCCAGCCATGGCGCCAGACGTTCCTCCATCTGCTCGCGGCCGGCACGGGTGACGGCCGCGTAGTCGGGCACCGGCCCCGTGGCCAGTCCCCACGCCATGACAGGCGGGTGGACGGCGTGCACGGCGACCAGCTGCAGTTGCCGCAGGGCGGCCTCGGCGAAGGCGAACTCCACCGCTTCGTCCGGCGTGGCCGGACTCAGGCCGAGCACCACCGGGCCGGGTTCGAGCGGCGCGGGGATCGGGCCGGGCCCCCGCACGATGATCACCGGAGCCTGCGCGTGGGCGGCCACGTAGCCGGTCACGGAGCCGACCACGGACCTGGCCAGCGCCCCCAGACCCCGGCAGCCCACCACGACCAGGTCCGCACCGGCCGACAGCTCGACGAGACGCTCGGCGGCCGGACCTTCGTACAGGTCGGCGGTCACGTCGGCGACCGTGCTGGAGGCGCGCGCGCAGTCGGCGCCGTGCTCGAGCACGTGCTCGGCGGCCTTGCGCAGGTGCCGCCTGGCCTCCTCGGAGGCCTCGCCGTAGGGCCAGCGCCACGCGTGCGTGACGGTCAGCGGCAGCTTCCGCAGCTCGCACTCGTCGAGCGCCCAGTCCAGCGCCTGCATGGAGAAATCAGAACCGTCGTATCCGACGACGACCCCTCGCGAACCAGCCATGCTCCTCACCTCGCGCCCATCATCCGAAGCCGCGCCTTCCACCGCCAGGGCAGAAAGTCACCTGACCAGGAAAGGAACGAACCTGGCACGCCCTCAGCCAGGGTCCAGAGGTCCCCTCGGACGAGGGACCAAGTCCCCTTGTGAGGCGAGGCCGATGGACGAAGACTGAACTGAGTCGGGCCCCGACGAGGGCCCGGCCCGCAGGCGAGCCTGACAACAGCAGGAGGAGCCATGAAGGCAGCAGTCGGTGACCGATTGGTCGTGCACAGCACTCACGAGGGCGACGCACGCCGGGTGGGCGTCATCGTCGCTCTGCGGCACGACGACGGCACACCGCCCTACGTGGTCCGGTGGCTCGACGACGAGCACGAGACCCTGGTCTTCCCGGGCCCCGACGCCCACGTCGAGCACCCTGAGCCGAGAACACCGCGGTGACAGCCCGCAACACGACGGCTGCCGGTGGAGTCCGGCGTAGGCTACGATCGCCGGTCGCGCCTCTGGCCGTCGCCGGGCAGTCCCGGTGACTGCCAGCAGAACAGGCGACGCGCGATCGGCGCCGGCGAACCCGTCCGTGGCCGCGGGACGCGGGCCGGCGCCGGGCCCTGGCAGGGCGGTCGGCCCCGCCTCGACATGATGGGTGCGAACACCGGCATGAGGCCGCTGATCGCGAAGAGCCGCCGCATCCGATCGGGCACCCCGGTGAGCAGGAGCTCCGTTCCCGAGACGCGGGCGAGCTCGCCACAGCGGCGCAGCGCTCTCAGGCCGGACATGTCGCAGAAGCTGATGCCGGACACGTCGAGTGTGACGCGCGGCCCCGCGCCCGCCAGGACGGTGTTCATCAGCGCGGAGAACGGCTCCGCGGTCGCCAGGTCCAGCTCACCTCTGATGCCCACCGTGGTGACGCCGTCGGACACCTGTGTGACCGCTCGCAGCGGTCGGCATGCCTGTGACAAAGATTCGATCCTGCCCGCCAGGTCAGCGCCTCGCCTTCGTCGGTCCATGTCCATGAAAGCCCCCGTGCTGAAATCTCGCTTACCAGAATGCTGACGATTCGTACAGACGACCCCCTAGGGCCGAAGGTCCCGAGGATGGCCTCCAAGGGGCCCAGGACCACGAGGTCGGCCACAGAACGTCGCGCGGCGCCGGTGACCAGGGTGGCGGCGTTCACGACGGTTCGTTGACGCCGGTGGCGCGGGTGGCCAGCAGGCTCCACACGATGGAGGTGGCGAGGGTGGCCACGATGACGCCGAGCGTGATCGGGATGGGCAGCTTGCCCATCGGGGTCTCGGAGAGGATGAGCTTGACGCCGGCGAAGGCCAGCAGCACGGCCAGGCCGTAGTGCAGGTGCACGAACCGGCGTAGCAGCCCGGCCAGGCAGAAGTACAGGCTGCGCAGCCCCAGGATGGCGAAGGCGTTGGCGGTCCAGACGATGAAGGTGCTGGTGGTGATCGCCAGGATCGCCGCGACCGAGTCGATGGCGAAGATCAGGTCGGTCGCCTCCACCGCGATGAGCACCACCAGCAGCAGGGTGGCCACCCGCTTGCCATCGACGCGGGCGAAGAACCGGGCGCCGTGGTAGCGGGGATCGGTGGGCACCACCCGGCGGACCAGGCGTACCACCGGGTTGCGGTCCGGTGGCGACTGCTGGTCGTGCCGGAAGGCCATCTTGTAGCCGGTGTAGATGAGGAACGCGCCGAACAGGTAGGCGGTCCAGAAGAAGGTCTCCAGCAGTTCGACGCCGAGGAAGATGAACACCAGCCGGAAGGCCAGCGCGCCGATGACACCCCAGAACAGCACCTTGTGCTGGAGCTCGGCGGGGACGGCGAAGGTCGTGAAGATCAGCGCGAAGACGAAGACGTTGTCGACCGACAGCGCCTTCTCGATCAGGTAGCCGGCGTAGTAGGTGCCGGCCACCTGCCCGCCCTGCCACCACCACAGGATCGCGCCGAAGGCCAGGCCGGCGGCGATCCACACGCCTGACCAGACGGCCGCCTCACGAAAGCCGATGACGTGGTTGTCGCGGTGCAGCAGCAGGTCGACGGCCAGCATCGCGGCGACGGCCAGCAGCACCGCGGCCCAGGCCCACCAATCAACAGACAACGGGTGACTCCCCTCGACCGGTCCGCCGCGCGTCGCGCGGCGGCACTCCTCGCGGTCGACGGTCTCCCCGGGCCCCCTGCGTGATGGGCGGCTGCTCCACCGGGGCCCGGATGGGCCGGGCCCGTACTGACGGCGGTGCGGTGACGAGTCGGGTACTCCCCCTCGAACTACGCTCTACTATTCACGATATTTATTTCGTGTGTCAAGGGTCGGGTATCGTCTCCGAGCCGCGCGACCTGCGGATACGGGACGCCCTCGAACATGGCCGCCCCTTCAGCATCGCCGGCGCGGCATCCACTCCAGCGCGTGCCGCAGGACCTGATGTGGGTACGGCTGAAGTGTCGAGCAGAGGGGGACGAGATGGCCGATCAAGTCTGGATGGAGGAGATGCGGCAGGTGCTTGACGAGGCCTTCCGCGATCGTGACCGGGTCGCGGTCCGTGACGTCTACTCCTGCGCCTCCGAGCGCATCCGCCTGACCGCCGACATGCTGGCGCACCTCAACGAGCTGCCGGAGGGCGACTACACCCGGCAGGAGATGACGGGAGAGATCAACAGGGTCATCCGTGACCGCGGGGAGCAGGACACGCTCGGCCTCCTGGAGAGTCCGGCGCGGATCGAGGCGGTGGAGGACACCGCCGAGGCCGAGCGAGCCGTATGGGACGACACGCCGCTGGAGGCGCTGAACCCGACACCGGGCCCTCCACAGGAGGGGTCTCCGGACTTCCGTGAAGCGGCCCCCCCGGCGCCCGAGCGCGGGGACAAGTGATCGCCGGCCGTCGCGGCCATGGGTCCAAAGGCCCTGGGCCCGGAGGACCTCCGCCCCTGCGCCATGGAACGGCCACGCGCTGGGATGGGAGGGAGGAAACAACCGGAAGGAATCCGCGGAGGTGCACATGAGCACGCCAGCGCGCCGGGAGCACCGGGGTCTGTTCCCTGAACTGTTCGACTGGCTGGACTGGCCGCCGGTCATCCGCTCCCAGCAACAGCCGATCAGGTTCGAGGACTACGTCAAGGAAGGCCGCTACGTCGTACGGGCCGAGTTGCCGGGCATCGATCCGGAGAAGGACGTGGAGATCACCCTGCGGAACGGCGTCCTCACCCTGCACGCCGAGCGGCGCGAGGAGCTGAAGGAACAGCACCGGACGGAGTTCCGGTACGGGAGCTTCACCCGGTCCATCGCGCTGCCGGCGGGCGCGGACGAGCAGGACGTGAAAGCGGTGTACGACAAGGGGATCCTTGAGGTCAGCGTGAAGCTGCCGGAGGAGAAGCACGAGGCCAGGCGAATCCAGGTCGAGACCCAGCAATGATCAGCCGCCCAGGCCCGCTCGTGACAGGGCGGGCCATGAGCACTGCTCGGTGACGGCGCCACCCGGAGCATACGAGGTGATGACCATGACTCAGCCGATCGTCGTCGGGTTCGACGGATCAGCGCCCTCGCTGCAGGCCGTGAGCTGGGCCGGGCAGGAAGCCATGATCCGGGACGCCCCGCTGCACCTGGTGCACGCCACAGAACGATGGACGCCCGACGCCCTGCTCGTGCCCGAACCGGCCGGCTGGGAGATCGAGGCGGAGGCCGCCGCCGGCCAGCAGCTCCAGCAGGCGGCGATCCACGCGCGGGCCGGCAGGCCGAGGCTGACGGTCACCACGGAGATCGTCTCCATCGGCGCGGCGGAGGGCCTCCTACGAGCCGCCGAAGGTGCCCAGCTCCTCGTGGTCGGCAACCGGGGACGCGGCGGGTTCGCCGAGCTGCTGCTCGGCTCGGTGAGCCGCCAGGTCGCCACCAGGGCGCCGTGCCCGGTGGCCGTCATCCGGCAGCCCCCTGCCCGCGACTCCGGCGTGATCGTCGTGGGGGTGACCGGGCGGCCCGGTCAGGAATCCCTGCTGGACTTCGCCTTCCACGAGGCGGCGCTGCGCCGTGCCGTCCTGCGGGCCGTGCACGCCTGGACGCACCCCGGCACCGTGACACCCTGGACGGTGGATCCCCCGGTCTACGACATCGAGGCCGTGGGTCAGGACGAGGCTCTGCTGCTGGCGCAGGTCCTCGCCGGATGGCGGGAGAAGTTCCCCGACGTCGAACTCGTCCAGCACGTGGTGCACGCCCACCCGGGCAAGGCACTGGCCGAGGCGTCGGCGGAAGCCGACCTCGTGGTCGTGGGAGCCTCGCACGGCCCGGCACGTGCCCTGCTCGGCGGCCTGGGCGGCACCGTCCACGCCGTCCTCCACCACGCCCGGGCGCCCGTCGTCGTCGTCCCCCACTGACGCGTCCGTCACCGCGGGCCCGGGGCACCGACGACTATCGAGGCCGCACCACCGCGACCGGGCACGTCACGTGGTGCAGCACGCCGTGGCTGATCGACCCCAGCACGGCGGAGGCGAACCCGCCGAGCCCACGTGAGCCCACCACCACCAGGTCTGCCGTGGCCGAGGCCTTCATCAACGCGGCGACGGGGTGCTCGCACACCTGGTCGTCGACGATGGACACGTCGGGGTTCTTCTCCCGCCAGGCGACCACCCGCTCGGCCGCCGCACGGGATTCCTCCTGGTAGCTCTCGTCCAGCGCGGTGTAGGCGGCGGCGTACGGTGCCAGCACCGGCAACTGCCAGGCGTACACGACGCGTATCCGCGCGTCGCGGGCCCGAGCCTGCTCGATGGCGTAGTCCATGGCCGCCTTCGACGGCTCCGACCCGTCCTCCCCGACCACGATCTCCCCTTGACGTGGCGCGGGCCCTTCCCGCACGATCACCACCGGTCCGGCGGCGTGCCCGGCCAGGCCCAGAGCGGTCGAACCGAGGACCATCTCGGCGAACCCGCCCCGACCTCGGCTCCCCACCACCAGGCTGTCCGCCGCGGCCGACGCGGCGACGAGGGCGTTGACCACCCGGCCCGTCAGCATCTCGGTGCTCAGCTCCACGCCCGGCGCGAGAGCGCGCGCCCTGTCGGCAGCGGCCTCCAACACCCCGGCATCCGGCTCTCCCAGATCGCGCGCCCATCGTTCGCGCACGTGCACCAGTCGCAGGCCGAGCCGACGTCTGCCGGCGTCGGCCGCGGCCCACTCCACGGCGGCGGTCGCCGGTGCTGACCCGTCCACCCCGACCACGATCTGTCCAGCCATCATCCATCGCCTCCCCCACCTCGACCTCTACCCTGAGATCGCCGGCATACCCCGAGGCGGTCTCCCCGCCGTCGACCGGGCCGTCCGACGTCGCGCCCCGGCGCGGGCCCATCGGCGGTGCTGATCGGGACTTTGGCCTCATCCCCGCGAGCCGGCCCGGGCGGATGCTGGAGAGAGGTGACCGCGAGGGGGAATCATGCAAGCCAAGAGATGGACCGTCCAGATCTTCATCAGTGAGGACGACGGCGACGACCGCACGCTGGCGCGCGCGGTCCTGTACGCGCGGGGCAGCAAGTGGCACGAGAGCGTGGGGCTCGCCCGGCGCAACCCGCACGACCGCCCGGTGCCGGAGATCGGCGACGAGCTGGCCGCCGGCCGGGCCCTGATGGACCTGGCCGACAAGCTCATCGGTGACGCCGCCGACGACGTCGCGCGACTGGGCGGACCCGTAGAGGCACGTTGAGAGCAGTCCGACGCCCGGCGGGCCGCCCGCCGGGCGTTCGCCGTCCCACCGCTCAGCTCCGCGCCCGGCGCGGTCGCACCACGGCGACCGGACAGGTCACGTGGTGCAGCACCCCGTGGCTGACCGACCCCAGCACCGCCGACGTGAACCCGCCCAGCCCACGCGAGCCCACCACGACCAGGTCAGCGGTCGTCGCGGCCTTCATGAGGGCCGCGACCGGATGGGCGCACACCTGGTCGTCGACGATCCGCACGTCGGGGTTCCGCTCCCGCCAGGGGACCACCTGCTGGGCGGCCGTGCGGGCTTCCCGCCGGAAATCCTCGTCGAGCATGCCGTAGGCGGCCGCGTAGGAGGAGAGCAACGGGGTCTGCCAGGCGTACACGACACGGAGCTGCGCCTCACGGGCGCGAGCCTGCTCGATGGCGTACTCCACGGCCGCCCGCGCGTGCTCGGACCCGTCATGGCCGACCACGACCTCGCCGTGGCGCGCCGCTTCGGGTCCCCGTACGATCACGACCGGTCCGGCGGCGTGCCCCGCCACCGCCAGGCCGGCGGAACCGAGGACCAGCCCGGCGAACCCGCCGAGCCCTCGGCTGCCCAGCACCACGCTGTCGGCCGCCACCGACTCCTTCACCAGAGCGTCGATCACCGGGCCCGTCAGCATCTCGGTGCTCACCTGGACGCCCGGCGCCGACTCGCGTGCTCGGCCGGCCGCCGCTGCCAGCGCCTCGGCGCAATACCCCGTCGCCCCCGCGTCGTGAGCCCACTGCTCGCACACGTGCACGAGCCGAAGATCCAGCCCGCGCCGTCGCGCGTCGGCCGCGGCCCATGCGACCGCCGCGGTCGCCGGCGCGGACCCGTCCACGCCGGCCACGATCCATCCGGCCATCCCCAGCTCCTCCCCCGAGCCGAACCACTCACCTGCTCGCACCCGCGTCCGGCGTCCCGCCGTCCCGCGTCCCGCGTCTCGCGTCCCGCGGACGGCTGCGGGGGGCTCAGCCCTGAGCCTGACGTGGTCGCACCACGGCGACCGGGCAGGTGACGTGGTGCAGGACCGCGTGGCTGACCGACCCCAGCACCGCCGAGGCGAAGCCGCCCAGCCCGCGCGAGCCGACGACCAGCAGGTCGGCTGTGGCGGCGGCCTTGATGAGGGCGGCGGCGGGGTGGTCGCGCACCTGCTCGTCGACGATCCGTACGTCCGGATTCTTCTCGCGCCAGGGAAGCACCTGTTGCGTCGCCGCGCGAGCCGCCTCCTCGAAGTCGTCGTCGAGGATTCTGTACGCGGCCGCGTAGGGGCCCAGGACAGGCGGTGGCCAGGCGTATATCGCCTTCAGCTGGACTCCTCGGGCGCGAGCCTGCTGGACGGCATAGTCCATGGCCGCGTCCGAATGCTCCGAGCCGTCGTAGCCGACGACGATCTCGCCGTGCCCCTCCTCGGCATCCTGCCGCACGACCACCACCGGTCCGGCCGCATGGCCGGCGAGGGCCAGCCCCGTCGAGCCGAGGACCAGGCCGGCGAACCCGCCCAGTCCTCGGCTGCCCACGACGACGCTGTCGGCCGTCGCGGACTCCCCGACGAGCCCCGCGATCATCTCACCGGCGAACAGGTCGGTGCTCACGTCCAGTTCCGGCGCGAGACGCCGCGCCGTGTCGGCTGCGGCCTTCAGCGCCTCCTCGCAGTAGTCGGCCCCGCCCGTATGGGACGCCCAGCCGCACACGTGCACGAGGCGCAGCGCGAGCCCGCGCCTCCGGGCATCGGCTACGGCCCACCCCACGGCCGCGGTCGCCGCCGCCGACCCGTCCACCCCGGCCACGATCCGTCCAGCCATCGTGCATCGCCTCCCTGCGACTGATGTCCGGCATCCATCCTGGTCGAGCCGCGAGATCGGCACATGGGGACGAAGTCCCTGGTCGCTGGGCCGTTGGTCCCCTTGGCCGGTGCCGCCCGGAACCACCGCACCGGTGGCGGGCGCCACTCCCGCGAGCGCGGCTGGACCCTCTGGCAGCAGCTACACCCGCGTCGGTGTCCGCCCGTCAGGAGAGGAGACGGGACCCGCACGGCCACGCTGGAGGTTCATTGCCCGTCATGCGGTGGCGGGTTCGCTCAGCGGAGCGAACAGGGCACCGAGCTTGTTCACCGCCTCGGGAATGATCCGGTAGTAGACCCAGGTGCCCCGGCGATCACCGTCGATGAGGCCCGCGGTGCGGAGGACCTTGAGGTGGTGGCTGATGGTGGGGGCGGTGAGGTCGAAGGCGTCGGTGAGGTCGCACACGCAGGCCTCGCCGCCGGCGTGGGATCCGATCATGGACAGCAGGCGCAGTCGTACAGGGTCGGCGACCGCCTTGAGCATGACCGCGAGCTCGGCCGCCTCGCGCTCCGGCAACGGTTCACGCGCGATCGGCGCGCAGCACTGAATCGTGACCGCGGTCATCCAACCCTCCATGATTCGACGTGCATCGAAATTATAGTCGATGGCAGGTCGGCGGCGCGAACACGGAAGCCGTGGCCTGGCCTGGCGGCTGGGGACACGTTCGGGAGCGGAGGGCCGGCCACGCAGTCGCTCGACGCGCTGCCGAGCGGGACCCGCCGGACGTGGCACCCCCTCGTTCGCGACTGGTGGCAGCCTCCCGACCGGCACACCGTGATCGGGGTCAGGTCCGGCGGGCGGCCCAGACGGTGCGTTCGGTGCGTAGCATCAGGTCGTCGCGGCGCAGGATGCTGTGCGGGCTGCTGGTGTCGATGAGCTGATCGAGCGCGGTGAGGTCCTCGGGGGAGAGCCTTTCGGCGATGACGCCGCGGATGCGCTGCAGGATGCCGAGGGCGTAGCGGCCGATCGCCTCGCTGCGGGAGCTTTCGATGTTCACGGCGATGGCGCGTTCGTCCTCGACTGTGAAGCCGGCGGCGGCCAGCATCGGGCCCCAGTCGGCGCCGCGGTGGGGCATGTGCTCGGCTTGGAGGCGGTCGGCCGCGGCGTGGACGCGCTCTTCCAGGCCCGGCCGGGCCTCGGGGGCGTTGCCGGGCAGGAAGCGAGGGTGGCCGGCCAGCTCGACGACGGCGAACAGGCCACCGGGCGCGAGCGCATCGTGAACGGCGCGCAGTGCGCGGTCAGGGTGAGCCATGTGGTGCATCGAGGCCGACGCCCACACCAGGTCCGGTGAGCCGAGGTCGGGCCAGACGGCTTCATCCAGGTCGGCCTGCACGGGGTGCACGCGCTCCTGGACGCCGCGGGCGCAAGCCTTTGCGCGCAAGCGCTGAAGGTGTTCGGCGGACGCGTCGACGGCGGTGACGTGCGCGTCGGGGAAGCGGTCGAGGAGGGCGAAGGTGCCCGCGCCCGTGCCGCAGCCCAGATCCACGATGCGATGTGGGCCGGTGTGCCGTGGCAGCCATGCGGTGATGGAGGCTGTGTGCTCGGCGAGGACCTCGGCGTCCAGGTCGAGGATCTCCGCCTGGCCGTCGGTTCCGTGCTTGTGGTGGTGACCGTGCGAAGCAGGGTGATGTACGCGTGCTTGGTTCATGCTCTGGACAGTAGGGCGGCTATGCGCCTAAGGCACGACATCTTTCCGTTTGCGCAAGGCGATGGTCCGGGATGCTGCCCGACGCGCAAGAGGCCACCGCTGCGGAGACCGTCGCGCGGCCCGCGCCGTCATGCGGGAGTCCCCTGAGCGCCGCCGCCACCACCGCAGCCGTCACCGCCGTCACCGCCCACCGGCGTCACCGGCGTCGCCCTCGTCGCCGCCGGTGACGCCAGCCCCGTCACCCCCCACCGCCGTCGCCGCCGTCACCGTCGCGCTGGTGCCCGCGGCGGGCGTCGCGGTCGAAGATGCCCAGGATCTCGCAGGGCCCGCCCCCGGCGCCGATCGCGTGCGGCATCATCGTGGGGAACTCGGCGGCCTGGTTGGTCTCCAGGCGGAAGCGGCGGTGGCCGAGCATGAGGATCGCGGTGCCGGACAGGACGACGAGCCATTCGCGCCCCGGGTGGGCACGCATGCGCGCCGGGTTCTCGGGTGGCGGTTCGGTCATGCGCTGGCGCACCACGCTCATCCCGGGATCCGCCTTGACGGTCCAGCGCATCTGGCGGCGGGCGTTGTCGATCGTCGGGCTGGTGACCACGTCGTCGGCGGCGGTCTCCACGAGCTGATCCAGCGTGGTGTCCAGGGCGCGGGCGAGAGTGACCAACTGATCCAGTGCGAGGCGGCGCTGGCCGTTCTCTATGCGGCTCAGCGAGGACTGGCTGAGGTGGGCGCGGGTAGCCAGCTCCTCCAGCGACCAGCCCTGTGCCACCCGCAGAGCACGGATGCGTTTGCGTACGAGGCTGTCCAGCTCTCCGCCTTCTTGCGTCATGAGCAACATCGTATGCCCGTCATGCAATCCGGGCCGCCGCGCGCCCTTTCCGAGGCCGCCGTCGTCCCGTTCGAGAGGGGACCCCTACCAGCCAACTGCCATACCAGCCCTGACCAGGCAAAACGACACTGGTACGACCACGCCTCTCCAGATGAGCGACTGTGCGGGATCGGATCCCCTGAACGTCACAGTTCCTCAGCCCCTTGGAAACAAGATCGGCCGCGTATGAACGAAGTTCGCGAAGTGGTTCACCACCTATGCCCTCGCCGACACTTACCGCTCTCGCCTTCTGAGGTGCGCACGGAAGGGGGAAGGGTTCGACACCGACTCCGGCATGCCGGAGTCGGTCCTTCGCGAACAGCGCGCCGTCACCTGGTTCGAACGCTCCGAGGCCATCCGCGGCCCGCTCGACGTCCTCGCCCGGCGTATCGACCGCACGCCCGTCGTGCGCATTTCCCAACGCGGCGCACATGGGCGACCCCGAGCGTTCCAGTACGGCGTGCGACTACACGCCGGAAACCGAGATGCCGCTCTGGGATGGCTTTCGCCGCGCCGGTCAGTGGACAGCCCATCGCGGACGACCACTGGACGGCCCGCTGTCCAGGCTCAGACGCGGGCCGCGGCCGCCTTCCGAGGCGAACGATCAGCCGTCGGCTCAGCCCTCTTCTTCCTCGTCGCCCTCGAACATCTCCTCGACGATCTCGCCGGCGACCAGACCGCCGACCACGCCGGCGGCGCCGGCCGCCGCCACCGCGCCCCAGCCGGGGCCGCTCCGGTGCTCGTGGTGGGAGTCGTGGTGGCCGTGGTGCTGCGGGTGACCGTAGCCGCCGTGGTGGCTGTCATGGCCATAGCCTCCGTGGCCGTACTCCTGGTGACCGAAGCCGCCGTGGTGGCCGCCGTACTGGCTGAGGCCGGCCAGCCAGCGGTCGATCTCGCTCGGCCAGTCGGTGCGCATGGCGTCGTCGTGGCTGATGGTGAAGCGGCCGATGGCGTCGCCGCCGTAGCGGCCGGCGCGCTTGTCGGCCTCCAGGATGACCTCCAGCCCTCCGGGGTTGGCGATGAAGGTCAGCTCGACTTCGCCGACGACACCCGCGTGCTGAGGCGGCGGATAGAACTCGATCTCCTGGTAGAACGGCAGTTGCTGGCTGGAGCCGTAGATGTGCCCAGCCTCCAGGTCGGCTGACTTGAAGTGGAAGCCGAGTTGCAGGAACGCCTGCAGGATGCGCAGCTGTGAGGGCAGCGGCTCAACCGCGACCATGTCGAGGTCGCCCTTGTCGATGGCCTTGGCGATGGCCAGCTCGGTGCGCACGCCGAGTGCCATGCCGTTGAGGTGCTGGCCGCCGATCTCGCTGACAGGGGCCTCCCACGGGACAGGGATGCTGAAGTCGATGCTGCGGACCTCGCCCTTGCGGAGGACGAACGGTCCAGAGACCTGGGCGCGGGAGAACTCCCCCACCCCGGCTCCCTCGCCGTCGCCGTGCTCGAACTCGACCCGGGCGACCAGGCCGAGGGTGATGTGCTCGATCTCGGCGTCGAAGTCGCCGCCGTTGAGCCGTACCTCGCCGGTGAGCATCCCTCCCGGCTGGGTGCGCGGAGTGGTCAGTACGGTGTCCACCGAGGGGGCACCCACACCGAAGGCACCCAGCATCCGTTTGAAGACCACGGCTTGTCTCTCCTGTCGAACGGTTGATGGCATGGATCAGCCACCCGCCTGAACGATCAACAGCGGAGTCGGGTTCCGGCGGCTAGTGAAAGGTGTCCTCGCAGGTGAGACAGGGGTTGGCGTTTGATGCGATATGAGATGGTTTGGTGTCAAGTGCCCGGCCGAATGTATGCGGCACGGTGTCAGCTGCGAACGCTTGGCGTCTGGCCGTTGGTGGCCGGCGGGGCTGCGGACGGGTGTTCGCGCATCAGCAACTGGTCGAGTTTGGCGTTGACCGCTGCCAGTTCCTGCTTCATCACCTCGATGTCGGCTTGCGCACGGGTCTCCGCCGGTGACGGCTCGGCGTCGTTCATGGCGTTGACCACGACCGCGATGAACAGGTTCAGCGCGACGAACGTGGACATCAGGATGTAGGCGATGAAGAAGATCCACGCCCACGGCTTGTGCTGCATCACGTCCTGGGCAACGTTCCCCCAGTCGTCCCCGGTCATGATCTGGAAGAGGGTGAACAGCGAGCGCGGCAGCTCGTCGAACCGCTCGGGCACGATGTCGCCGAACAGCTTCGTAGCGATCACGGCGGCGATGTAGATCATCAGGACCAGCAGGCCGATGATGGAAGCCATGCCGGGCACCGCGGTGAGCAACGCGCTGACGACCCGGCGCATACTGGGCACGGCCGAGACCAGACGCAGCGCCCGCAGGATCCGCAGTGCCCGCAGTACCGAGGTCGGCCCCGAGGCCGGGATGAGTGCGATGGCGACGATGATGGTGTCGAACCAGTTCCAGGGGTCCTTGAAGAAGTTTCTGCGATAGGCATAGAGGCGCGCCAGGATCTCGACGGTGAAGACGGCAAGGGCGACCCGGTCGACCGTGTGGAGCAGCCCACCGATCCTGTCCATCAGGTACGCGCTGGTCTCCATGCCGATGGTGATCGCGTTGACCACGATCACCAGGATGATCGCCCGCTGGACGAGACGGTTCTCAAGGAAGACACGAACGCGCTCTTGTCCTGACAACTCCGACCGCTCCTCGGGGTGGGGACCTCAAATTGCTGATCATCGTAAGCAGACGTGGAAACTCCGGCCTGTAGGAGGGTATGCCTGAGATACGGATCACATCCGGCACTTCGGTAACCCCTCGCCCGTTGGCCAGAGGGGTGTGTCTGGTGGGTGCCGGTTCCGGCCTATCGGATACCTTCCAGACATGCGCGGCCGCAGCCCGCGCGACAGGCCGCTCTCAGCGCGTCAAGTGACGGACAGGAAGGAACGGTGGTGGTGTCCGTGTCAACGGACCCAAACAGTAAGACCACACCCGCGCGCTGGAGGCATACGGCATGACCGTGGCTCTCGGCCTGCTGGCAATCTTCGTCCTCACTCTGGCCACCGGCTACTTCGTCGCCCAGGAGTTCGCCTACGTGAGCGCCGACCGGATCGTCCTGTCACAGCAGGCCGCGGCCGGCGACAAGAAGGCCGCCAAAGCCATCAAGGTGATGGAGCGGCTGTCGTTCATGCTGTCCGGCGCCCAGCTCGGCATCACCGTCACCGCTCTGGTCGTCGGCTTCATCGCCCGGCCCGCGCTCGCCGAGCTGATCGCTCCCGCGCTGACCGCCTTCGACATGCCAGCGGGTGTGGTCGACGGAGTGGCGTTGGGCATCGGTTTCGCGTTGGCCACCGTCATCCAGATGGTGCTGGGCGAACTGGCGCCCAAGAATCTCGCTCTGGCCAAACCCGAGCCCCTGGCCCGTGCACTGGCCACGTCCACCCTGGTCTACCTCGCCGTGGCGGGCCCGATCATCAAACTGTTCGACACCGCGGCGAACCGCCTCCTGCGGGCCGTGGGGATCGAACCAGTCGAGGAACTGCACCACGGTGCCACCCTGGAGGAACTCGGCCACATCATCGGCGAGTCCGAGGCCCACGGACACCTGCCCGGCAGCCAGGCCGACGTACTCGAACGGGCGCTGGCCTTCTCCGAGCACACCGCCGAAGAGGTGATGGTGCCACGGGCCGAGGTGATCGCCGTCAGCGGCACGGCCACCGTCCCCGAACTGGACGAGCTCATCGCGGCCCAGGGACACACCCACTACCCGGTGCTCGGCAGCACCTTCGACGAGGTGGTCGGCCTGGTGAGCCTGCGTGACGTCGCCGCCGTTCCCATCGAACGAGGGCCGACGACCCGCGTTTCCGACATCGCGCGCGACGTGCTGATCGTGCCGTTCTCCCTGTCACTGCCCGACCTGGTGAGCCAGTTGCACGAGCGGGGCGAGGAGGTGGCGTGCGTGGTCGACGAGCACGGCGGCCTGGCTGGGCTGGTCACCTGGGAGGACGTCGCCGAGGAACTGGTCGGCGAGATCGCCGATGAGAACGACGCGGCTGCTCCACCGGTCGTTCGGCGAGGCGACGCCTGGGAACTGGACGCAGGACTGCGCATCGACGAGATCTCTCTGGAGACGGGCGTCAATCTGCCGGACGAGGACGAGTACGACACACTGGCCGGTCTCATCCTGCACCGGCTCGGCCGCTTCGCCACGCCCGGGGACGTCGTCACCGCCGAACTCCCCGCAACCCTGGACACCGACGCGCCCACCCACGCCCGGATCGAGGTCCAGACATTGAGCCGGCACGTCCCCGAACGGGTCCGCATCACCACCCACCGCCAGGACGACGAGGAGCAGCCATGAACCTGACCGTCGGCCTGCTGCTGACCCTCTTCCTCCTGATCGGCAACGGCTTCTTCGTGGCCGCCGAGTTCGCCCTGGTCGCCGCCAAGCGCCACCGGCTCGAAAGGGCCGCCGCCCATGGCAGCAGGCCCGCCGCCGCGGCCCTGGCCGGCATCCGCGAGCTGTCTCTCATGCTCGCCGGTGCCCAGCTCGGCATCACGCTGTGCTCGTTGGGGCTGGGCGTGGTCTCCGAACCGCTGATCGCCGGCACGCTCACCCCCGTCTTCCACGCTTTCGGCCTCCCGGAGGCCGCCGCCCACGCGGTCGCCTTCGTCATCGCGCTGGCCCTCGTGACATTCCTGCACATGGTGCTCGGCGAGATGGCGCCCAAGTCCTGGGCGATCGCCCATCCCGAACGCTCAGCCACCATCCTGGCCCTGCCGTTCCGCGGCTTCACCCTGCTGGTCCGCCCGCTGATCAGTGCGTTGAACGGGATCAGCAACGGGCTGCTACGTCTGTTCCGCGTGCACCCGCGTGAGTCCGACGCCGCGCCTCGCACTACCGAGCAGCTTCAGCACCTGGTCGAGGAATCACGCAGGCTCGGGCTGATCGAGAGCGACGATCACGCTGTGCTGAGCCAGGCCCTCCGTGCCCCCACAACCGACATCACCCCGCTGATCACACCACGCGACCGCATCGCCGCTGTCCCCGCCGACGCTTCGCCCCAGGACATCATCATCGTTTCGTTGCAGGCCCGGCGCTCTCGCCTCGTCGTCTGGAGGGGGACGGAGCCGGCCGGAGTGGTCCACATCCGCGACGCCTACCTCGCACGTCAGCGCGGGATCTCCACCACTGCGGGAAGCCTCGCCTACCGGGTGCCCACCCTGCCCCCGGACATCTCCGTGTCCGAGGCGGTGACGAAGCTGCGCGAGGCACACAGCCAGCTGGCGCTGATCCGCACGGACGACGGCACCGTTCTTGGTCTCATCAGCCTGGACGAGCTTCTGACCAGCCTGCTGGTAGCCGCCTGAACATGCTCGGACGGCCAGCGGGAACTCCCGTACCTTGGCAGAGAAGGCAACCCCTACCTCGGTCACGTCCACGGACGTGGTGTATGAGTCGATCTTCGCGTGATCCTGTTTCTGCAGGTTAAGCGGTAAGTGTCTGCGGGAGTGGGTTCTGGGTGGGTGTGTCGCAGGGCAGGACGCGAAGGCGGGCTTTGGCGAGGGCTTCCAGTCCCATGTAGCGGCGTCCTTCGACCCATTCGTCGGTCTGCTCGGCCAGTACCGCGCCGACGAGGCGGATGATCGCGGGCCGGTCGGGGAAGATGCCGACACGTCGGTGCGGCGGCGGATCTCCTTGTTCAGCCGTTCCTGCGGATTGTTGGACCAGACCTGAGTCCAGATCTCGCGGGGGAAGGCGGCGAAGGCGATCAGGTCGTCGCGGGCGGCGTCCAGATGTTCGGCCGCGGCCGGATGCTTGGTCTCCAGCGTTTGGACGACCCAGGCGTACTGAGCCCTGACGGAGGCGGCGTCGGGCTGGTCGAAGATGGTGCGCACCAGGGTGGCGACGAACGGCTGGGCGGACTTCGGCACGACGGTGAGCAGGTCGCGCAGGTAGTGGGTGCGGCAACGCTGCCACGACACACCGGCCAGCGTGGCGCCGATAGCGGAGACGAGACCGGTGTGGGCGTCGGAGATGACCAGTTGGACACCGGACAGGCCGCGGGCGACCAGGCCGCGCAGGAACGCCAGCCAGCCCGCGCCGTCCTCGGCGGAGGTGACCTCCAGGCCGAGGATCTCGCGCCGGCCGTCGGCGTTGACGCCGGTGGCCACCAGAACGTGCACGTTGATGATCCGGCCGCCTTCGCGCACCTTCTGGGTGAGGGCGTCCAGCCACACGAACGTGTACGGCCCGCCATCCAGCGCTCGGGTGCGGAAGGCCTCGACCTGCTCGTCCAGGGTCTTGGCCATCTGGGAGACCTGACTCTTGGAGATCGTCTTGATGCCGAGTTGCTCGATCGGCTTGTCCACCCGCCGGGTCGACACACCCAGCAGATACGACGTGGCCACGACGCTGATCAGCGCCTGCTCGGCCCGCCGCCGGCGTTCCAGCAGCCAGTCCGGGAAGTACGAGCCCTGACGCAGCTTCGGGATGGCCAGCTCGATCGTCCCGGCTCGGGTGTCCCACTCTCGCGCCCGGTAGCCGTTACGGAAGTTGGTCCGATCGCTGCTGCGCCGGCCGTACTCCGCGCCGCACAGGCTGTCGGCCTCGGCCGACATCAACGCCTCAGCCATGGTCTTCACCATGGATCGCAACACATCGGGGTTGCTTGTCTCGATCTGCTTCGCCAGCCACTGCTCAGGCGTCACACTGTGGTCTACGGCCATCGCCATCTCCTTTGATCTTCGATTGCACTCAAAGGATCACGCGATGGCCGTCTTCATCTCACGGCACCACGCCTGTCACCAGGCCAAACTCTTACACCACTCCCGTGGACGCAGCCCGTAGTCAGTGGCTGAGGCGGGCCGGCTCTTCCCGTCGCCGTCGCCCCAGGACAAGCCGAGCAGACCAAGGGCTGGAGGCGAAGGTCGTTCTTCCGGCGGGGAGCTCCACCTTCACCTCCAGCCCTTGGCCCGCTCCCCTGACGGGTGGGACGACGGCGACGGGAAGATCCGGCGGGAGGGATACGTGCGTCCGCACGGGGAGAACCGGTGATCGCCGTGCCAGATCCGTGCCAGATGCCACGGGAAAACAGGGGGAACCACGGGCACACACGGGCGATCAACGAGAGAGGCCCCTCACCGCATTTCCGCTGGTGAAGGGCCTCCTTCTGCTGGTGTGGCAGGTGCAAGGTTCGAACTTGCGTAGGCTGAGCCGACGGTTTTACAGAGGAACCAGTCAAAAGGATCCGCACATCGCTTGACCTGGCCCAATTCAACCAGCGGCAGTGTCCGGACCCACCGTTGTTCCGCCATGGTTCCGTGTTCATGGCTGAGACGCCACAGAATCAAGATCCACCACTGCCCGCTGATAGGTGCCCGACGCCCTAGCGATTGGGCTTCCACGTGCCTTACAGAGCTTCCGCCTTGCCACGCTCCCGCGGCCAGACGGTTTCGAGACGAGCGTTGGTGTTCGCCGGCCTGCCGACTACGTGTTCAGTACCTGCCCCCGGCCGCGCCACGGCGAGGAAATACAGGCTTCTCACAATCAAGACATTCCCGTCGACCTGCCCAATCTCACCTCAATCAGTCTCCTGCGCTGGCGCACACTGCCAAGGTCGATAGACGAGTGAACAGCCTGCAACGTGAGCTCGTTCAGTCTCGCCTTAATTGACATATGATGCTAGCATGATCTACAATGTCCGTTCTCACGACAGGGTGAAGCATATGCAGATTGAATGCCTGCGCTCTCACATTTCCAGCGGCGGAAAAGTCTTTCCGATTTATATCGGATTTGCATCCGCAGCCCAGATATCATCTATTGCAGTGGCTCCTGCTTTCACAACGAATACCGACCATCAGCAAATTGCGGCCAATATTTCAGCTGAGCCCGTGCGCGATTGGCAGCGTCCAATCAACCATGAACGCGTGGATCAGATTGCTCATGCGTTCAACAACTCCGGCGGCCTTATGCCTAATCCGGTATTGCTTGCAAAGAACGCTTTTGCGTCCGGAATTAGCATTTCTCCAAAGCAAATCCCAAATACCTCGTATGACACAGGCACGTTTATCGTCGACGTTCCCGAGGGTGCTCAAGATTCCGCTAGCCGGCCACTCTGGATTCTTGATGGACAGCACCGTATTGCTGGACTGAGCAAATCTGCACAATCCCAGGATCCCGTACCTATCGTCCTTCTCTTGGACGATGGCAGCAACTCATACAGTAGCCCCCTACTTGCAAGCTTGTTTGCGCAAGTGACAACAGCAGCGACTAAACTGGATGAGTTGCATAATGAGTGGCTAACATACGCCTTCGACCTGGGTAAGTACTCGATAGAAAATACTACGAGTAGTGCGGCGAAGCTAGCCTTCGAGTCCGTCGTCGATATTTGCCGGACGCCGAGCTTCCGCGGCACGTCGAATCCGTTCTTCAATAACGTTCAATTTAACGAGCATCGTCCGGCCGCCCCTACTTACGGCGGCTTTACTTTCAAGTGCAATAAACTTGCCGATTTGATAACTCGACACTATTACAATCTCCCCCTCCAGCATCATAAGCATCTCAATCCGGCTGAGTTGGCGTCAGAACTGAGCCATGCCTACCTGGCACTTCATCAAACCGTTGGAAATCAGGAGTCTTCAGTTTTCTTTGGAAAAGCGCAGAAGCAGCAGACGATCATGCAAGAGGCTTTCCTGCTAGGGGTTCTCGCGCGCGCTCTCGCCCACGGTCCGACGGCTGACTACCGTGCCCTATTGCAGGATCTTAAATTTCAGAATACCAACTGGGACTTTTCTTGGGTTCGCACTCTGAGTGGGCCGCCTAACACGGTCAGCAAGAAAATCGCTCGTGCTGTTCTAGAAGATGCCCTGGTGACGGGAACGCTTCCGGAGTCCAGTGGCACCTTGGCTGATTATCTTAAAGGTAATGGTGCTGCCGTAGTTCTTACCTTCAGCCAGCTTACTCCCGCGAAGCGACCAGCCAGACATGGCAGGGAAGAATACAAGATGACGCGAGGGGCCGTAGGCAGCCATAACGCTGGCACGGCGACCCACGTAAAGGCTACGGAACAGACATCCAATGTCGGTGACTTTGCTATCGTAGATGCCAAGACTGCGGGACGCCATTTGCATTACAAGGAGATGGCGGGTAAGGGTCTAGTTCTCAGCGAGAAATATTCAAGACCCCTGGAAATCATCGTAATCATGGATCACTATGGCGATCTGTCAAGCGAGTCGGAGTTGCAGATCAACTGGTGATCGATATCGAGGTTATTCGAGTGCGCTTCAGATCTGCCTTTAGTTACCTTAAAGCCGTAAGTGACCTTGAAGGCATTTCCGCAGATGCTTGGAAGCTAAGATATGTTGATGTTTGCGCAAAGCGCAATCTCCCTGAAGCGCTTGCTCTTCTTCATCCCGACGTCGCCCCCATTTCTCGCAGCGACTGGCTTAAGTACTTAGGGCCTCGCTCGTTCAATGTTGCTCGTCCGCGGAGAACTCGATGCGCCTCCTATTTGATATGGGGCTATGAATGCCCACAAGCGCGAGCAACGCATCAAATTGATCATTTTTGGCCGTACAGCTTAGGCGGGCGGAGCGTAGTAGAGAACGGGCTCTGGCTTTGCGACGTTCATAATCGAGGAAAGTCCAACGATGTTCATTTCTATGCATGGGAGGACGAGTGGTTTCCTTCATGGCTATCCATTTTCCTTACTCACCTCGATTCTATGATTGAATCCTAGACCGAGACCTCGGAACAAGTTTCTGCTCTGCCCACTTTAAGACGGCTCAGGGATGAAGACGTCAAGTGCTCCACAGCCGTCCCAGCCCGACTCGTGGTACCGAGACGATAGGCCCCACCCGTGGCTCCGGCCGGAGGGCTGCGTGCGCGCAGACTGGTGTAGCGGCCCACCAGTACTAGACAAGAAAGGGGCTTCAAACAAGACCACCGGAGTAGAGGTCCAAGCTACACACCAGACTGCCCATTCTCTTGAGCTCGAAGTTTGGGATGTGACGTTGTCCGTGGCCAGGCGGTTGGGGACGCTTTGGGGGACAATCAAGCCTGAGCGGGCCTCTGAGCGCGACTGCTAGCCTCCACTACCATCCGACCCTTGCGGCTCTCTCCGGCGCGTCGGACCCTCACAGTCATAAGATCCACACTTGTCCGCGCTCTTCGACGACAGGCTGCGGATGATCTACAGGTGAGTCCCTCCACTTGCACCGGCGCGCCGGTGCAGCGGACGGCCGTGGCACCTGCTAAGACCTACCTGATCACTGCGCCTACCCACAACCCCCTGGCCGAGGCCGCACACCGGCGCCTACATCGGGAACTGTCAGTGGGGTCGTCTACAGTTTGACCATGAAGGTTGTGCAAGTGGCTCAATGGGCGATGGCTCCGCAGGAAACCACTCTGTTCTCCGCCCCCATCGCAACAGTACTGGCGGCCGTGATCTCCCTCATCACGGCGGTTACTGTTGCGTATGCAACCTACCGACTCACCGGCAAGAAAGAGGAAAGATCCGTAAGCAAGGATCTTCACCTCAAACGCCTGAATGAATTCTATGCCCCCATAAAACTACTGCTGGATCAAGATAAGGTGCTCATAGAGCATTTGCGCGAAGGCAAGCCGGAAGGTTGGCACCTTCTGGACAATGTAGCAACTGTAATATCCGATGACACCGATAATCAGATAGCTTCACAAATCATCGCAATCAACAAGAAAATCGCACTGATCCTCGAAAAGAGCGCCGGCCTAAGTCTTAGGCAGATACCACAGAGCTATTCACTTTTCCTGGGACATTACTACATGCTTGAGCGCGCCTTCACCGGGAAACCTTTTGCCAGAAATAACAGGTTTGAATATTTCCCGCGACAGTTCGAGGAAGACATCAATAGCGACTATGCAGCTCTCTATAAGCTCATATCAAAGGAGAAGTAATAGTGAATCCTGCTACTTCAGGCACCAATTTGGAGGAGCGTCATGGATGCTCCGTATGTAAATTTTGCGACATCATACAAAACGGCACCGAAGCGCACATGCGGCACGGGTCTGTGGTTCTATTCCCAGATGCGTATCCAGTAAGCCCTGGTCACCATGTCGTGGCCCCAATACGCCATGTGGTCGACTTCTTCGATATGTCCGAAAAGGAAACACATGATCTTTGGGAAGCTTTGCACCGTCTCCGCGCGGAGCTACTAAGAGAGGACCCCAAGATAGACGGATTCAATGTGGGTACCAATTGTGGCATAGCAGCAGGGCAGACTATCCTCCATGCTCACGTACACCTAATCCCTCGTAGGTTTGGCGACACTTCGAACCCTCGCGGAGGCGTTCGAGGAGTTATCCCTGAACAGCAGTCCTACTAGGTTTCCCCCTGAGCTTCTTCAGGGAGCGGACCCTGCGTACGACCCGATACCCATTGCAATAGGGCCTCTGGTACCACTAGGAGGTGCTCTCCCTCCATCTCTCGCTGCTGATGACCATGACTCCATACCTTGAATGCTTCTCAGCGTGCGATACCGAGTGCTGAGCTCGATCTTCAGTAGTGAAATCCGGCCGGCTTTGGGTTGGACTGGTCAATCCTCGTTTTCTTTCGGCACTGTGGGTGGGTGTGCGGTGATGGGGTCTGTTGCGGAGCCCATGTAGCCGTACTTGCCGTACCACTCTGCCCGACGCAACTCTGCCTCTCGACGGTCCAGGTCGCGCAACCGGCTTCGCGCTAGGTCTGATGCGTAAGGGTACGTAGACGCGGCTGCTTTTGCGAACCATCCTCGCGCCTCGGTTATCCGCCCCTGCTCCGCTTCCAAAGAGGCGAGGTCCACCATCGCTATGGGCCCAATCTCTTGGTGGCAAGACTCAACTGCCTGCCCATACCAGTGGCGGGCTTGTTCCGTCTGCCCCTGCCCCGCCTCTAGGGTGCCAAGGTTGAGCATTGCCTTTGGCGCCTGTTCGGGGTGGCTGGACTCAACTGCCCGAGCCCACCAGTGGCGGGCCTTCTCCGCCCGCCCCTCTCTCCTCTCCAGAGTGCCGAGGTTGACCATTGCCTTTGGTGCCTGCTCGGGGTGGCCGGATTCAACCGCCCGCACAAACCAGTGGCGGGCCTGCTCTATCCGACCCTGCTCCTCCTCCTGGAAGCCAAGGTTGAACATCGCCTGCGGCGCGAAGTCCTGATGATTCGACTCAATCGTCCGCACAAACCAGTGACGGGCCTCCTCCACCCGCCCTCGGTCCATTTCTAGGAGGCCAAAGTTGAGCATTGCCCGTGGTGCCTCTTTGGGGTGGTCGGATTCCACCGCCCGCATAAACCACTGGCGGGCCTGTTCCACTCGCCCCTGTTCCACTCGGCCCTGCCCAACTCGCCCAACTCGCCCTTGCCTCCCTTCTATGATGCCCAGGTTGACCATTGCCCTCGGCGCCTGTTCGGGGTGGCCGGATTCAACCGCCCGTACAAACAGTCCGCGGGCTTGCTCTTCTCGCCCCTGCTCTATCTCTAGGATGCCAAGGTCGAGCATTGCCCTCGGTGCCTGTTCAGAGTGGCCGGATTCAACCGCCCGAGCCCACCAATGGCGGGCCCTCTCCACCCGCCCCTCTCTCCTCTCCAGAGTGCCGAGGTTGAACATCGCCTGCGGCGCGAAGTTTTGGTGGGACTGAAGTACCTGCTCAAACCATTGGCGGGCTAGGTCTACCCGTCCCTGGTCGGCCTCTAGGGTGCCAAGGTTGAGCATTGCCTTTGGTGCCTGTTCAGGGTGGCTAGACTCAACTGCCCGAACCCACCAGTGGCAAGCTTGCTCTACCTGTTCCTGCTCCGCCTCTATGGCGCCAAGGTTGAACATCGCCTGCGGAGCAAAGTCAGGATGACCAAACTCTACTGCCCGCATTAGCCAATGGCGGCAATGGTCGAAGTTATGGATGGTGTAGAAGTAGTCAGCGATAGCCATCGGTACGGGCAGGCTGATGTCAGCGGTAGGAACGCGACCCAGGATCAACGAGGCGGCTTCGAAGTTGCCATAGTCGAGTGCTGTGTAGCCGAGCTTGAGCAGGCCTTTACCGTCGAGATGGCGGTAAGCGTAATCCCACAGGGCTGGGGCGATGGGCCAGCCGATCGGCTGGTCTTCCGCGGCGAGTACGGCCAGCAGTGGATGTGGCCGGTACGGGGCGGTGGCGCTGAGCAGTTGCGGACGGCCGGCTGACGCCGGCGCCTTCGACCAGTCCAGTGCGCGGGTGAAATTCTCGGCCGGAAGTCGGGTACGCGGTGATAGCCGTGTCAGGTGGCGCCGGTAGCTAGTCCACAGTTCCTGTAGAGCTTTCCTGGTGAGCCGCTCCGGCATCTGGGCGCGATACCAGTCAGTGGCAGCGCGAAGCAATGCCACACGGTCGGCAGCCTGGTCAGAGCTACCCGGTGTTAGCGCTTCGCGCAGTTGCTTCAGGGAGATCATCAGACGGCCCATCAGTACCTCAGCCGCGACATCGTCCACAGCTGGGTACAGCGCCTGGTAGGCAGGTTTGGTGCGAATCAGTTCCCGCTCGCAAGGGGAGACTGCGCCTAGGATGAGATGCACGGCGTGCTCACCCAAAACTCCCAGCACATGAGAGGGAAGGCGGGCCGCAGACTCCCCGCTGGGGCCAGTGACTTCCTCGGTGTGCACAGTGGCCAAGATTCCGACCCGAGGCGGGATGCTGGCCACCAGTGCCTCTGTGAGCTGCCCCAGATGATCCAGGCTTATTGCGTCCAGCCACACCACCACACCAGCCTGCGGCTCCACCCACCCAGCGGCCTGCTCCACCATCGCCGCCAAGGTCAGCTCCTGCTCACGATCGAACGTGGCCACCCTCCAATGAGGAATGCAGGTCTGCGCCGCATGAGCCAGTGCGTGTGTGGTGCCGGCCAGACGTTCTCCCTGCACCACGACTACGCGCCGACCATGTCCATCAACCAGGGCTTCCAACGCCTCCCCAAGCACCGCGTCTACCGGCCGGGTGATGTGGGGGGCTAACCCATCGGGACCGGCGAAACGCGAGTCGGTGACCCCGAGCTGAATAAGTCTGATCTGCTCCAGCCGCAACGGTCGCCCATCGGCATCGGCTAGGCGCAGCCTCCCCTCCGGCTCTGGCTGGCTTCTCCAACGATCCCAGGCGGCGGTGACCAGTACCGCAGCCAGCGCTGCCGTTCCCCACCCCCAGCTCCACCCGCTGTCGTCAAGCACCTGGTTACCCAAGACCGCGACCGCCAGCAGTAGCACCGCGCTACCGTATCCACCCAAGCGCGCCCGCCACCGAGAATCCACCGCAGGCCACCCTCCCGCTCAATCCCCCGGACAGTCCTGGCCCCCTGCTATTCCACCTGAGGATCCGCCCTCTCGCCAAGTCCAAACAGCATCGATGGGATAGCGAAACATCGCGAACTGAACGAAGAGGGAGCGGTATCGCCTTGATGTCCGATCTAGGCAGCCTTCCCTAGCCGCCACCGGCCTAAGTAGTAGACCTCAGTTTCGATGGCTGATCACTAGATATTCCGCCCTCAGCCGGAGCAATCCTGACCTAACCCTATACCCATGTGGCGGCCCTATGAAGTTCGAGTTATGGCGACACCAGGAGCGCGACGTTGCTAGGGCTTGCGGCTGTTCAGCGGAGCTACCAGTTCTTCCATGCTGGACACGATGAGATCGGCGCCAGCTCGGATAAGGCGCTCAGCTTTCCCTGGTCGGTTGGCGTAGCCGACCGCCACTATCCCAGCACGCTTGGAGGCCTCGACGTCTGTCACTGAGTCGCCAACTAGCAAAGCAACTGACGCATCGGCACTCAAATGAATGAGCGCCTGGTCAAGTAGATAGGGATTCGGTTTCATCAGAGAAGGGTCCGCAATAGAACGTGCCGAGATGTAATCCACCCCTTCGCCGAGCCCTTCCCTATCTACGAAGTTTGCCACGGCTTCGTCTGAGTTATTGCTGACGATCCCAACCGTCATGCCATTGTCGCGTGCGCGAATTATAAGATCTGCCGCACCAGGCGTCGGCCGCGCCGTAGCGACCGCCTTCACCTCCAGTTCGGTGAGAGCCCTCAGCGTAAGACGAGCCATTTCATCGCCGAGGGAGGCACTGAATCGAAATACTTCCAAAGGGTCATCCGTGCCACGCACTTCCGGCGAGAGCGCTGCGCCGGCCGCCTCCAGCATGGCGCAAAGCCTGGCAGCTACTGTCGGCGCCGAGAGTCCTGCGAAGATGTCGCAGACTGGTCCGTCGAAGTCGAGTAGCAAGCACTGAGCCCCGTCCATGATGGCCCGTACGGCTTCAGCTCCAGACAAGGCCATCAGGCCACCTCACGTGCCACGTTGTTCCACACCGCATCGAACCATGCAGACGACTGTTGCACAAACTGCGCCGACGTAGAGTCCGGACCATCGCTCAGGGCAAAGTGGAACAGTTCGGTGTCCTTCCCCATCAGGTCGAACATTGTCACCGGTTCCCCTCCCAACGCGACCGTGTGCGCCGCTACTGCGTAGTAGCCAAAGAACGCCTCCTCGCGATTGATAACGTAGATCTTGAATCGCGGCGGTTCTCCACTGATTCGGACTTGAGCCGATGCGTGTGTCACCAGACCCAGATCGCTTAGCTCTTGCACGGAATCCACGATGGCATGAGCGTGCCGTGATGTGATCTTTTCGGCGCGCTGCCTGAACATGGGCTCGTCCTGCCCGTTGTCCATGCGACAAGGCAGTGACCAAGGACGATTAGTATCCGGCAGAAGTAGGCGGATCGAGATGCGCTCTGGGGTCAGGCGTCCAGCACGGATGCTGTCGAGTGGTTCCTGAATTGCCCCGTGCAGCGTCTCGCCAGAGAGCCCGGCAAAGTCAATGGTGACCTCTGGCCGTTTGAATGCCTCTTCGATGTGAGGGCGTAGACCAACCGGACGCGCGGTCTTTTCTCGCACGAAGACACCGCTCCCTTGGCGGGAGACGATCAGCCCTTCATCTCTGAGTTCCCGGATGGCCTGCTGGATCGTCTGTCGTGCAACGCCAAAGGTTTTCGCGAGTTCCGGCCCAGAGGGAAGCTTCTCACCCGGGACGAACGTCCGGGTCAGGATGGCCGCCCTGAGCTGCATAGCGACCTGGAGGTAGGGCGGTCTCGGGTCGTCTGGATCGAGTCGCATGCCCTTGATCCTACCGGCAGTCTGAACAACATTCCTAGCCAAGTTGAGCATGCCTCTTGACATGACTAGGCAGGCCAGTCAACATGATGCTTGTACGACCTGCCTAGCCAACCTGGTCAGGCGGGTGGTGCATAGGGCGAGTTGGTGCATGCCACACCGCCCCCACGCTCAGCCGGAAGACCTGGGAAGGCGGCACAAGCCGCACGCCGACGGGCTGAAGCACAAGCCACTTGGACAACTGCATACAGGGCCATCGCCTCCCACCGAAAAAGGCGAACTCTTCACTGCTGTCGCTCTCTATTCCGAGAAGACGACATGAGCTTCTTCGCTCACACCCTCGCCAACGCGGACCACCTGAGCCAGGCCGACCTGGATGACTTCGCGTCCTTCATGGATCCCGAGCAGGCGTTCCTGAGCGAGGTCACCACCATCCGCAACAGCGATCAGATCATCCGCCCCGATGGTCACAGGCAGGGTTCGACTCCCTGCCGGGGCGCGCTTCGGCCGGCCTTGACGCCGAGATCGCCCACCCAACAACCGAAGGAATCCACATGAGCGCGCACATGACGTTCACGCACCCCGACGTGTTCACCCGAGGCGTCCGCGAAGGCTGGGCGGACCCGCACACCGACCCTACGCAGATCGACTGGACCACCCGCCAGGCCGGCGCCGCGATCCCATTCGAGGTGATCGAAGGCCGGCCAGTCAACCCGTGCGAGACGACGGGCATCCGCTACGGACGCAATGAGCTGGGGCATTGGGGTGAGCAGTTGGCCGCCGACGCCATCGTCACCGCCGACACCGAGGCGGGCCGCTGGCTGGTCATGGTCGAGCGGTCAGACGGTCACGGCTGGGCCATCCCCGGCGGCTACGTAGAGCCCGGAGAAGACCCGGAAGCGGCGGCGGTTCGCGAGCTGGCGGAAGAGACCGGCCTCAGCCTGACGAGCGCGTCGCGCGAGGTACTCCCGGCGCGGTACGTGCCCGACCCCCGCGCCAGCGATGAGGCGTGGATGGTCACCGTGCCCGTGCGGTTCGACCTCGGCAGCATGCCTCACGCCGAACTGCCGGCCGTAATCGGGGCCGATGACGCCAAGCGCGCCGTCTGGGTCCGCGCCGACAGCTACGACGCGCTGGTCTCGCACCTCGGCGCGGTTTATGGCGGTCAGGTGTTCCGCGCCCACCGGGTCATGCTCCGTGACTTGCTCGGCTGATCAGCCCCCGTTCTTCTGCCCCGATGGTCGCAGGCAGGGTCCGACTCCCTGCCGGGGCACTCCGGCTTGCTCTGCCGGTTCCGTCACCTGACCAGGGAGCTTCTCGTGATCCAACCCACCAAGAGCATCGGTCGGTTCCTGCCGACGCTGTTTCTGATCTGCATCGTCTTCTACATCTTCACCGACCCGCAGGGCGCCGCCGTGGCGTTCAAGTGGGCCTTTCAGACCGCCGCGGCCGGCGCGCAGCACTTCGCCGAGTTCGTCCGCGCCGTGGCCAAGTGACCCGCTCATCACCCCGGGGGCGGCCCTCATCCGCCAAGACCTGAGCCGCCCCCGCTCGACTCCCGAAGGAGTAGCACCATCATGGTTCGTTCCGACGTTCCGATCCACCCGTCGTGCTTGTCGCTCGCCGAGGTCGAAGCGCTGTGGCAGGTGGACGGCGACACGCCGTTGCCCGAGTGCACCTACGACCCGGAGCTGCACACCGGCCCGCGCGCCACCATCGAGACCGCCGCCGAGCGCGCCGCCCGCGAGCACGTGGCGCGCGAGGTGTGCGCCACCTGCCCGGCGCTGGTGCAGTGCGGCCTGTACGCGCTAAAGGTCCGCCCCGCCTCGGGGATCTGGGCCGGCAGCACCCCCGCCGAGCTCGCCGAGGACCACACCGCGCTGTCCCGCCGTACCGGCGTGCCCGTCCTGGAGGCAGCCTCATGACCGGCCCCGCTATCTTCGCTGCCGTCTTCGCCGCCCTGTACGCGGCTCACAGCTTCGGCGATCACTGGATTCAGACCCACCACCAGGCGTGTGCCAAGGCCGCGGCTACCCGCTCGGGACGGCTGGCCTGTCTGCGCCACGTGACCACGCTGACCCTGACCAAGGCCGTTGCCGTGGGCGCCGTCGTCTTGGTGACCGACCTGCCGCTCTCACCCCCGGCGCTGCTGCTGGGGCTGGCCGTGGACGCCGGCTCGCACTACTGGGCCGACCGCCGCGCCCCGCTCGCCCGGCTGGCCGACCTGATCGGCAAGCGCGACTTCTACCGCATGGGCGCGCCCCGCCCCGGTACCGACGACGCCCCGCACCTGGGCACCGGCGCCTACGCCCTGGACCAGTCCTGGCACCACCTGTGGCTGTTCATCGCCGCCCTGATCATCGCTTCCTGAACGGAGGGTTCACCGTCATGTCTCGCATCCGCGCAGCCTTCTGGGACCCTGCCGGCGACCGGTACGGCATCCCCACCTACCCGTGGAAGATGGCCCCGCCGCACCTGCTCACGCTGCGCCAACTGACCGCTGAAGGGTTACGGCCCGGTGGTCAGGGCGTGCAGGCTCAGGTGTTGTGGTGCTCGCGCCGCCATGGCGCGCCCGGCGTGCGTGCCGCCTACCTGTATGACGTGCGCTTCGCACTGCCGAAGCGGACCGCCACCGCGCGCCAGCGCGCCGCCCTCGGCAAGGCCAACGCCGCCCGCCGTACCTGCCCCGAGTGCCTGCGGGACGTCGGTTACGTGCTGCCGCGCCACCTCGGCACCTGCCTGGACTGCGCCGACCAGTACGCCGCGCAAGCTGAGGGAGTGGCGGCATGACGCTGACCGCCGTCCCCGCGCTGTCCCGGCCGCGCACGCTGCTCACCGATCCCGCCGGCCTGTTCGCCGAGCTGGCCCGCCTGGACCTGCCGCAAGGGGAGTACGTGGTGTGCGGGTCGGCCGCCCTGTACGTGCGCGGCCTGCGCGCTCGCATGGGTGACCTCGATGTCCTGACCCGCGGCCCTGCCTGGCAGAAGGTGCTCAGCCTGGGCGTGCCGCCAACCGTGGCCCTGTCCGGTCACGGCCTGGTCGTCAACCACCCAGCCGCGGCGATTGAGTTCGTGGACCGCTGGACGGCCGGTTGGCCCACTGACTACCTGATCGCATCCGCCGACCTGATCGACGGCATCCCCTTCATGCGTCTGGGCGACGTTCTGGCCTGGAAGCAGCGCGCCCACCGGCCGAAGGACCTGCCCGATATCGCCGCCGTGCACCGGCTACGCCGTCTGTGGAACGGCGACTCTGCTCCCGCCCGTACCGACAAGACTGATTGGAGAAAAGCCGCATGAGCATCGCCATGCCGACCCCTGAGCCGAGCCCAGAGGATGTTTCCCGCGCGCTGGCCGAGATCGAACGCCATCTGACCGAACCGCCGCCGCCCCCACCCGAGCCGCCGGCAGACTCCGACGAGGCGGGGGAGACCCGGCGGGTACGGCGGTTGCGCGCCGAGGTCGCCGAGGCCCGCGCACTTGCTGAGCTCCAGACCGACGACACGCCGCTGCTGCTGGACACGCCCCGACTGCGCAAGCGCCGCAAGAAGGCCCACGAGGCAGCCCGCCTGCACCTACTGGGCCAAGACCCGGCCATGCGTGCGTGGCAAGCCGCGCGAATGCGCCGACTGCTGGTCGCTGCCGCGATGGTCGCGCTGACGTTGGCGCTGGCCTGGTCAACGGCCGGCGTTCAGCACTTCGCCGCCGAGGGCGCCCCCACCTGGTCACCCAGTTGGGTCTTCGCCTGGCTGGTCGAGCCGTTCATGTCCATCGCCCTACTCGTGGTCGTGGGTGCTCGCGCCTACCTCGGCACCCAAGGACAACCGCTCAACGATCGCAAGCTGATCCGGATCGAGTGGCTGTTCCTCGGGCTGACGCTGGGCATGAACGCCTGGCCGTACCTGCCGTGGAGCACCGACGAGTTCTCACTGTCGCGGTTGGTGCTGCATGTGCTGGGGCCGATCGTGGCCGTGGCCATCGTCACCGCCCTGCCGATCATCCTGGCCGCCTTCGCCCAGCTCGACCCCACCCGGGGGGCGGCTGAGGGCGGGGTTACCGGCCTTACGTACAGCGCAAACACTGGTGATCGGGTAAGGCGAGCCGCCGCCGAGGTGGCCCCGCTGATCGAGCGCGTACAGGTTCTCATCGCGGCCGGCGAGCTACCCACCACCCCGAGCGCCTACAAGATCCAGCGAGCACTGCGCTGCGGCATGGACGACGCCCGCACCGTTCGCGACGCTCTCGCCAAGGAAGCGGCTTGATAACCCGCGGCATTCTCCAGCCGGCCCACACGCAGGGTGAAGGCTGGAAGCCCCGGCTCGCGCCATCCCGGAAGCTCGACTGGTCACGGACAGACCCGGACTGGGAGGGTCACGCGATCGTCGGTGGTCGTGTCTCCAAGAACCACCAAAACGTCGTCCTCACAGTAAATCCTCTGCGCATGCAGGGCGCGGACCCAATCCGCCAAGACCAGTCCGCGCCCTGCTACCCCGCAACCTGCAACGACCACGAGGTGATCCCATCATGACGCATGACCCGTTCAACCACTCTGACCAGCCCGAACCGCCTCCGACCGGGCAGCCGGCGGCCCCTACCCCTGAGCACATCGACAAGCCCGCCGAGGTCGGTCACGGCAAGGGTGCGGACATCGTTCACCTGGACGCCGCCCGCGCCGGCCGCCACCCCTACCGCCCCGACGACCCGGAACCGTCCAGCCCGGCCCCCGCCGGCGACCGCCCCACCCTGGAAGGCCAGGTCATCCGGGTTGACCAGCCCGGCAACGAAGATTCCGACTGGCGCGCCGAGCTGGAAGCCAAGGTGCGCACCCGCCGCCCCGTCGTGCCGCTGTGGCTGCGCTCCCGTACCGAGGCGATGCAAACCCTCGCCTGGGTCGGCAAGCACTACGCGCACGTGGCCGGCTACCAGCTCACCCGCACCCCGATGTACGCCGGCCGGCTGGCCTTCCGCTCCCCGCGCGGCCTGGCCCGGCTCGCCGGCGGCATGGTCCGCTGGACGTTCGACCTGGAAGGCGAGCCGGTACGGCTAGCCGCCGTGCAAAAGGCCGACCCCGAGGCATACATGAAGCTGTCCCGGCAGCGCGATTCCCGCGTCCGGCTGCGCGTCCCAATCATGCTGGTGGTGCTGGTCACGCTCCTGCTCGCGGCCATCATCGTGGTCAACCAGCCGGACGCCGTGCAGTGGGGCGCCCTCGCGGTGGCGCTGGCCGCCCTCGGCATCCTTGGCAAGCCCGCCGACCGGCCGCTGATCGAACGCGCCGTGCTGGCCTCCACCGTGGAGAAGCTGACCAGCGACATCGTGATCAGGTCGCTGACCTCCCTCGGCATCGCCGGCATCACCCAGGCCATGGCCAAGAATCCCAAAGACGCCATCCGGTTCGTCTCCCCGATCACCCGCGACGGTCCCGGCTGGCGCGCCGACCTGGACCTGCCCTACGGCGTGACCGTGGGCGACGTGCTGGACAAACGGGAACGGCTGTCCGGCGCGCTGCGCCGCCCGCTCGGCTGCATCTGGCCCGAGGGAGACTCCTCCATCCACGAGGGTCGGCTGATCCTGTGGGTGGGCGACAAGGACCTGTCCAAGACCATCGTCAAGTCGCCCCTGCTCAAGGCCACCGCCCACGATGTGTTCAAGGGCATCCCGTTCGGCAACGACCCGCGCGGCCGGCTGGTCACAGTGCCGCTCATTCAGCACAACGTGCTGATCGGGTCGCTACCCGGCCAGGGCAAGACCGCCTCCGTGCGCGAGCTGGCCGCCGGCGTGGTGCTCGACCCGACCGCCGAGGGCTGGTTCCACGAACTCAAGGGCACCGGCGACCTGGACCCGTACGAGAAGGTCTGCCACCGCTACGTGTCCGGCATCGAAGACGAGGCCATCGCCTACGCCGCCGACTCCCTGGCCCTGCTGCGTAAGGAGGTTATGCGCCGCGCCGCCGCGCTCAAGACGCTGCCAAGCGATCTGTGCCCGGACAAGCGCGTCACCCGGCAGATCGCCGATAAGCGCTCCCTCGGGCTGCATCCGCTGGTGGCCATCTTCGATGAGTGCCAGAACCTGTTCGCCCACCCTACGTACGGGGCAAAGGCCGGCGAGGATGCCGAGTTCATCATCAAGTTGGGGCGCGCCCTCGGCGTGGTGCTGATCCTGGCCACCCAGCGGCCGGACAAGGACAGCCTGCCCACCGGCATCTCGGCGAACGTGTCGATTCGGTTCTGTCTGAAGGTGGCCGGCCAGACCGAGAACGACATGATCCTCGGCACGTCCGCTTACAAGAACGGCATCCGCGCCACGGTGTTCGTGCCCAAGGACGACGCCGGCACCGGCTACCTGATCGGCGCCACCCCGATGCCCAAGGTGGTCAAGTCGGCCTACCTGGACACCCCGCAAACCCAGCTCATCGCCGATCGCGCGCACGCGCTGCGCAAGGCCGCCGGCACCCTGTCCGGTCACGCCCTCGGCGAGACGCCCGAACAGCTCACCCCGAGCTATGACCTGCTGGCCGACATCCTGGCCGTGGTCAGCGCCTCGGAGGCCAAGGTGTGGAACGAGGTGGTCATCGCCCGCCTGGCCGACCTACGCCCCGAGGTCTACGGCGCGTGGGACACGTTGGAGGGTGGCGCGAAGACCGCGCAGCTCACCACCGCACTCAAGCCCTACGGCATCAAGACGATGCAGGTGTGGGGCACCCCCGAGGGCGGCGGCAAGGGCGCCAACCGCATCGGCATCGCCCGCGACGACATCCTCAACGCCGTCACCGAGAGTGACAGGCGACGGGGTTCCGGAGCGGCTTCCTGAGTGCCTGATCACCTCTAGACCTAGAGGCCGACCCCTCTAGGTCTAGAGGTTCCCCTAGACCCGAAAACCGCGGCCTACCAGCAATCTAGCGTCTAGACGCTGACCTGCACAAACCCCCGGAAACGGCCCTGGAGGCCATCTTGGCAACCATCATCGCCCTGCTAGTCGTCTGCCTACCCGTCGTCACAATCGGTTACATCGGTTGGTGCTACGTCTCCCCGTGGGGCGTCTGCCGGCGGTGCGCGCCCGGCGGCAAGAACCACACCTGCCGCGCCTGCGAGGGCACCGGCATGCGGCCCCGCCTCGGCTGGCAGCTCTACGTCTACCTCCGTCGCCTGCACCGCGACGGCACCCGCTGAAGCCCGCCCACCCTCCCCGAATCACAGCCACTACCGAAAGGCCCTCTGATCGTGACCACCTCACGCACCGACTCGCCCAACAGGGGGATGTGATGGGTCGCCGCTACGCCAGCAACCTGGCCGAGATGCTGCCCGGCATGCCGGACGCCGTCGCCAAACAACCGGTCAAGTCCATCACGCCGCCGCCGGCGCGCACCCTGGACCAGGCGATCGCCCGCAGCCACGACATCATCGCCGAAGCCCTGGACCGCTACCCCATCGTGGCGCGCCAAGCACTGTTTTCCGGCGGCAACGACTCCAGCGTGCTGCTCCATCTGGCGCGTAGCTACCTGGACTCCTCACCGCATGACGCGGTCGTGCACGTCAACACCGGCATCGGCATCGAGGAAACCCGCCAGCACGTCCGCGACGTAGCCGAAGCTTGGAACCTGCCGCTGCGCGAATTGCACCCCCGCGACTCCTACGATGACCTGGTCCTCGGTCGGGTGCTCGCCCGCACCGGCCCCAACGCCGGCCGGCGCTCCGTCTGGGTCGGCTTTCCTGGCCCCGGCGGGGACTCGCACAAGGTCATGTATCGCCGGCTCAAAGACGAGCCGTTGCAGCGCAACCGCGCCGCCATCATCAGCACACGAGGCCGCCGAGAGAAGGTGCTCTACCTAGCCGGCATGCGCTGGGACGAGTCCGAACGGCGCATGCGCAACGCCGAAGAGATCGACCCCGAGGGCGGCATCATCTGGTGCTCACCCATCGTGCACTTCACCAACGCCCAGATGGCCGAATACCGGCGCCGCTTCAACCTGCCCCGCAACCCCGTCTCCGAGCACCTGCACATGTCCGGAGAGTGCGAGTGCGGCTGCTTCGCCAAAGAGGGCGAACTGGACGAGATTGAATTCTTCTACCCCCAGACCGCCTACCGCATCCGCTCCCTGGAAGCCAAGGCCGAAGCCGCCGGCATCACCGCCTGCAAGTGGGGACAACGCCCGCCCGGCACCCGCGACACCACCAAACCAGGCAGCATCGCCGGCCGGCTCTGCTCCAAGTGCCCCAGCGGCGACGGTCAGACCGACCTTCTAGACCTCTGGGCCAAGCAAGGGCTTCTCGCCCCGTGCCCACCCGCCCCCACGCTGCCCCAATCGGCCTGACACAAGCTCCGGCCGGCTGTGGTCACTCCTCGACTACCCCCAGCCCGGCCACACGTCCGTCACGCACGTCCGCAAGCGCCTGCGCATAACCGGTCTCCACCGCGCGGTGCACGATGTTGACGAGTTGTTCCGGCATGTCCATCCAGCCACCCCACGCCGAGCACAGATTCGCGGTCGCCTCATACGCCGCCCGCCCGTCGTTCGCGTCGTCACGCGGACCATCGCGCAGCACGTCCACCGACCGCTCCCACGCCACCAGGTCATCGCTGGTGTAGCTCTCCTCAGCCATACGCAAGACGGTACGCGCCGCCACCCCGGCAGGGAGTCGAACCGGCGCGCGTGCTCAGACACCCCCTCCGATGCCCGTCAACCGACACCAATTCCGAACACCTGAAAGGAAATCCGCCATGTCCGGCGAGACCACGATCACCATCATCGGCAATCTGACCGGTGACCCCGAACTGCGCTTCACCCAGAGCGGCGCCGCCGTCGCCGGCTTCACCATCGCCTCCAGCGCCCGCACCTACAACAAGAGCGTGGAGCAGTGGGAAGACGGCGAGGTCCTGTTCATGCGCTGCTCAGCGTGGCGCGACCTCGGCGAGCACGCCGCCGAGTCGCTGACCCGCGGAACTCGCGTCATCGCCTCGGGACGGCTGCGCATGCGCACCTACGAAACCAGCGACGGTGACAAGCGCACCGTCACCGAAATGACCGTTGACGAGATCGGCCCGTCGCTGCGCTTCGCCACCGCCCGACCGGTCAAGGCCGCCCGTGGCAACGGCCAGGCCAACCGCAACGCCTCCAACGGCAGCGCACCGGCCGGCGGGTTTGACGACCCGTGGGCCAGCGCCACCCCCGCGGCGGCCTCGGCACGCGACAACGGTTGGACCGGCGACGGAGATGAGCCGCCGTTCTGACCCGCCCCGGTCCCTGACGCCTCGGCGCGGCGCGGCCTGACCTCACCCGCTGTCGCCGCGCCGAGGTGCCCCCCTCTCCCTTAAGAAAGGACCCGTGTGCCCATGTCGCGACCCACGCTGACCGCCGATCCCGACGACCAGGCGTCGCTGTTCGCCGTCGCGCCGGATGGCGCCAACGCTGCGGTGTCCGGCGTGCGCTTCACCGCCGCCGATCCCACCGCCCACGATGCCGCGCTGGCCGGCGACGGCTACGGCTGGCTGGCCGCCGCGCTGCCCGCGCCGAGGCCGCCCACCTGCCCGACCTGCCACCGCGTGACCGTGCTGCCGGCGAGTGCACCGGTGCTGTGGACCTGTCCGCACTGCCACCCCGTGGAGGCCCGATGACCGCCCCACCCACCGCCCCGGCCGGCTGCTACGTACGCGAGCACGCCGGCCACGTCATGACCGTCCATCCGCCCGCCGTGTTCGAGCCGGCCGCGTTCGCCCGCTTCCGCGCCGCTGAGGCGATGCTGGGGCTGGATGTGGAGACCAGCGCCATTGACGACAAAGGTCCCCGCCAGTTCGCGCCCGCCTTCACCGTGCGCTTGGTCCAATTCGGCTCCCCGCGTGAGGCGTGGGTGCTCGACCCCGCCGACCCCGATCAGCACGCCGCGATCAGGGCGACGCTGGCCGATCCCGCGCGCCGGTTCGTGACCCACACCTCCTACGATCCGCTGGCCGTCTGGGCGGCCTTCGGCATCGCGCTCGGGCAGCGCGTCATCGACACGCACCTGCTCTCCAAGCTGATCGACCCAGACGAGCGCGCCGGCCACGGGCTCAAAGAGCTGACCGGCCGCCACCTGGACGACGGCCTACAGCACGCCGAGGCCGCCCTACACGCCCGGATGCGCGCCCTGGCCCCGATCGGGCACCGCGCCGGCCACACCTGGCAGATCTGGGGATGGAACCACCTGCCGACCAGCGATGAGGCATACCTCGTGTACGCAGGGTTGGACGCCATCTACGTGCGCCGGTTGCTGCCGGTGCTGCTGCGTCGCTGCCTGGACTTCACGCACCTGGTGCGGATGGAACAATGGCTGGCCGCCCACGCGACCGGCATCACCATCCGCGGCCTGCTGCTGGATCGCCCCTACACCACCGCGCTACTTCACCAGGTCCAGCGCGAGCACCACACCGCCGAAACGGCCATCGCGCAGACACTCGGCTTCCCGGCCTGCTCACCCCGGTTCGCCTCCTGGCTGGACGGCCACCTCACCGAGGCGGGCATCACCGACCTGCCACGCACCCCCACCGGCCGCCTGAAGGTCACCGCCGACACCCTCACCACGCTCACCGAACTGAGCGCCGGCGCGCTGCCCGCCCCGGTGGGTGACCTGCTGACCGCGCGGCAAACCGTCGCCCGCACCTCCAACCTGATCGCCAATCTGACCGCGTTCCTACGCGCCGCCGACCCGGCCGGCCGTGTCCACCCGCAGATCAACACCCTGCGAGCCAAGACCGCACGCATGTCCATCACCGGCCCGGCGTTGCAGACGCTCAAGAAGCACGACCCACGGCTACGGCACTGCTTTCGCGCCGACCCCAGCCACGTGCTGATCTCCTGCGACTTCTCACAGGTAGAGGTACGGGTGGCCGCCGCCCTGTCCAACGACCCGACCCTAAAACAGGTGATCGCCTCCGGCACCGACATCCACGACGCCACCGCCGCCCTGATGTACGGCGACGGCTACACCAAAGAGCAACGCACCATCTCCAAGCGGTGCACCTTCGGCACCCTGTACGGCGGCGGCGCGACCGCACTAGCCGACCAGACCGGCGTCACACCCGAGGTGGCCCGGCAGGTCATCGACCGGTGGCAGTCCACCTATCCGCGCGTGATCGCCTACACCAAGCAACTCGCCGGCCAAAGCGTGGTGACCACCCCGAGCGGCCGGCGCATCCCCGCCGACCCCGCCCGCGGCTACGCCAACGGCAACTACATGGTCCAATCCACCGCCCGTGACCTGCTGCTGGCCGCCGTCTACCGGTTCGCCACCGCCCACCCGCACGCCAAGCTGTGGCTGTTCGTCCATGACGAAGTCATCATCCAGGCGCCCGCCCGCGACGCCGAACGCCTGTGCGCTGCCCTTCAAGCCGCGATGACGACCAGCTTCCGGGGCGCGCCCATCGTGGCCGACGCCGAGATCCTCGGCACCCACTGGGGCCACCTGCCCGACCAGGACACCGCCAAGGACATCGCCGCCTGACGGTGGCACCGCCCCCCAACTGGTGGCCCTACCAGCCATCCGACAAGGCCACCAGTTGGGGGAAGCCCGTCCCGATCAACCATTTGACCCGCGCGACCGAAAGGTGTGACCCGTGACCGACCTGCTCACCGCCGCCACCGACGCCGCCCGACGTGGCTGGCGCGTCTTCCCGCTCACTCCGCGCGGCAAGTACCCCGCCCGCGGCTTCACCGACTGGGAGCACAACGCCACCGCCAACCCCGACCGACTGGCCGCGTGGTGGCGGCGCGCCCCCTACAACGTGGGCATCGCCTGCGGACCCTCTGATCTGCTGGTCATCGACCTGGACCTGCCCAAACCCGGTGAGCACCCGCCCGCCGCATGGGCACGACGTGGCATCGCATCCGGTGAGCAGGTCTTCCGCCATCTGTGCGCCGAGCACGGCCAGCCCTACCCCGACGACACCCGCACCGTGACCACCCGCCGCGGCGGCCTGCACCTGTACTTCACCGCCCCACCCGGCCGGCATCTCGGCAACACCTCGGGAGTGCGCGGCAAGGGGCTGGGCTGGCTCATCGACACCCGCGGCGCCGGTGGCTACGTCGTCGCACCCGGCAGCTACGTGGCTGCCCGCGACGGCACCGGCCCCTACACCTTGACTCGCGACCAGCCGCCCGCACCGCTGCCCGACTGGCTGGCCGACGCGCTCACCCCACCCCCGCAACAACCCGCCACGGGCATGGTCGCTGAGCTGCTGGTCAGCCTGCCCGTCCGCCGGCTGACCGCCTACGGCCACGCCGCGCTGACCGGCGAGATTGAGCGGGTGGCCACCGCGCCGGACGGAGGCCGCAACCGCGCCCTCAACCTGGCCGCCTGGAAACTTGGCAAGCTCATCGCCCGTGGCGCGCTACCTCGCGACCTGGTCGAACACGCCCTGCAAACCGCCGCCGAGACCGCCAACGGCCACAGCCGCGATCCGCGTCCACCGCGTGCCCTGGCCGCCGTCATCGGCTTCGGCATCGATGCCGGTATACGCGCCGCATGAACCGTCTCTGCGCTGACCGGCAACCGACTTCGGGAGACCACACCATGCACCACCGCACACCCAACGGCGCGGTCCTGCTCAACCAGCTCCGCGCCGCCATGACCCGATACGTGATCCTGCCGACCACCGAAACCGCTGACGCCGTCACGTTGTGGATCGCTGCCACCCACGCCCAACCCGCATGGGCGCACGCGCCCCGCCTGGTCATCCGGGGCCCGGAAAAGCGGTGCGGCAAGTCCCGGCTACTCGACATCGTGGAGGCCACCTGTCACAACCCGTTCATCACGGTCAACTCCTCCAGCGCCGCCGTCTACCGCTCCATCACCGAAGACCCGCCGACCATGCTCGTGGATGAGGCCGACACCATCTTCGGCCCCAAGGCGGACGGCAATGAAGACCTCCGCGGCCTGCTCAACGCCGGACACCAGCGCAACCGGCCGGCCAAGCGCTACGACGCCAACGCCAACCGGGTGGAGTCCATCCCCACCTTCGCCATGGCGGCCCTGGCCGGTATCGGCGCGATGCCCGACACCATCGAAGACCGTGCCGTGGTCGTCCGGATGCGCCGGCGTGCCCCCGGCGAGAGCGCCGCACCCTACCGGCATCGCCGCGACCGCACGCCCCTGCGTGACCTGGCCGCCGACCTCAACCGGTGGCTACGCGCTGACCTGGCCATTCTGGAACAGGCGGAACCTGCTATGCCCGTGGAGGACCGCGCCGCCGACACGTGGGAACCCTTGGTCATCGTGGCTGACTACGCCGGCGATACATGGCCCGACCGCGCCCGCGCCGCCGCCGTGGCCCTGACCGCCGAAGCCGACGACAACGGCCACACCTCAGCGCGCGTGCGCCTGCTGGCCGCCTGCCGCACCGCGTTCGGCACTGACACAGCGCTGCCCACCGCCGTACTCCTGGAACGGCTCAAGGCCGACCCCGAGGCCGAATGGAACGAGCACGGCCCCGCCGGACTGACGCCCCGGAAGCTCGGCATCATGCTCGGCGAATACGAGATCCGTTCGGCCAACATCCGGTTCACCACTGGACAGGTCAAGGGCTACCAGCGCGCCGATTTCCTGGACGCCTGGGGCCGTTACTGCCCGACCGTTGAGCCCGTTCCTGAGGGCGATGTGGTGCTGTTCGCCAGGGATACCCGTCCCATCCGTCCCAACCTCGTCACTGCAGGTCAGCGCGGGACGGGAACCGCGCCTGGGACGGGTTGACCCGTCCCAGGCTATCTACCCGTCCCAGGCTTGACCTGCGGAAATGAGCTTGGGACGGATGGGACGGATACCCCTCCAGAAGTACAACCGCCCACCCCTGCAACGGCCTCGGCGACAGCCATCCAGCATGCCGCCGAGGCCTCATCAATCCACGCCGGATCATTCCGAAAGGCAACGCTGTGAAGGCTCATCGCATCATGAACGACGACGCCCTGCTGACCATCGCAGAGGTTCTAGCAGAGCTCCAGGTCGCCCGTAGCACCTTCGACGCCTGGAGGTCACTCGGTCTCGCCCCAGAATGCATCAAGCTTCCCAACGGGAAGTTGCGCGTACGGCGAAGCGCGCTTGATGCGTGGCTGGCCACACGCGTAGAAGTAGCCGAGGCGAGCTGACGTGACACTCTCACACGACGTACAGATATGGAAGCTGGCCACCCGCAAACGCAACCGTGGCCACGGGGTCCGCTGGCGGGTCGAGAAGAACGAGTTCTCGAAGTGGTTCACCACTTACGCCCTCGCTGACAATTACCGCTCCCGTCTGCTGAGATGCACGCGTAAGGGGGAAGGGTTCGACACTGAGAGCGGCATGCCAGAGTCGGTCCTTCGGGAACAGCGTGCCGTTACGTGGTTCGACCTCGCATGCCGGTACGTAGACCTCAAATGGCCCCGAGCCGCGGCGAAGACACGCACCTCTACCGCCGATGCCCTCGCCACCGTGACACCCGTACTCGTCGCGACCACCCGGCACATGCCAGAACCCAAGGTCCTTCGAGAAGTGCTGTATGCCTGGGCATTCCACAAAGCACGCCGCGACCTCGGCGAGCCCGAAGGCGACGTTGCGGACGCGCTGACCTGGATTCGCGAGAACTCCCTCAAAGTGACTGCTCTCGATGAGAAGGAACGGCGCTCCGAACTCATCCGCGGTGCTCTCAACGCACTCGCCCTACGCATGGACGGCAAGCCGGCCGCGGCTACAACGGTTGCTCGGAAACGAGCGGTGTTCCATGGCGTACTTGCTTATGCGGTTGAGCTGGACATCCTTCCAGCGAACCCAATCGACAAGGTGAGCTGGAAAGCACCGAAGGTCGCCGAAGAGGTGGACCGTAGAGTCGTGGCAAGCCCACGCCAAGCGCAAGAACTCTTGGCCGCGATCAAGGCTGAACGGCCCGAGCTGGCCGCGTTCTTCGGGTGCCTTTACTACGCCTACATGCGCCCCGGCGAGGCCGTATCCCTCCGGCAGGAAAACTGCATAAGTCTACCCGAAAATGGGTGGGGCCATCTCGTCCTCACAGATAACGCCCCACGCGTCGGCGCACAGTGGACCGACACCGGCAAGAGTCACGACCAGCGCCACCTCAAGCACCGTGCCGAAAAGACCAAGCGGGAGGTGCCTATCCCCCCAGTTCTGGTACGGCTACTGCGGGATCATCTCAAACGGACCGATACGGCGGCCGGAGATGGGTTGCTGTTCCGCGGTGCCCGCGGTGGCCCTCTCAGCGAGAGCGTCTATGGTCCCGTCTGGCAGAAAGCCCGCAAGGCCGCTCTGTCCCCGGCTCAGGTCCGTTCGCCCCTAGCGGCAAGACCGTACGACCTCCGGCACGGTGGTGTGACCCTCGCCTTGAACGCGGGCGTCCCCGCCCCCGAGGTTGCACGGCGCGCCGGCCACAGCGTGGAAGTTCTACTACGGGTCTACGCCGGATGTATCGACGGCCATGATCAGATCTGGAACACGCGGATAGACGAGGTCCTCAAAACAGACTCCGAGCACTAGAAGCGACATGCCCCACGGCCGCGACGATGGCATAGGGATGGCATCAGGGTGAAACTGTCAGAGCTGAGCTCTACTCTTCCTTCCGGTGAGAATGAGGTGGAGGTAGCTGTGGGGCTGGCAGATCTGACAGATCCTGATGCTGTCCTGAAGGCAGCAAGCGAATATGACCAGGTAGGACGACAGGGGTTTCTCGCGCAGTACTACTTTGGGGCGGCTCGACAATACTTCCTTCGACTCAACGGACGCCTCTATGACGCGAAAGCCATCGTTGGAGTGGCCCACGGCTACCAAACGAGCAAGGGGGCGCTCTCCAATGACCAGCTCTCGGGAGGAGTTGCCGCCGCCAACCGGGCACTAGAACGCCTTGGTTTCGAGGTCATCAACTCCCACCCGACCGACACTGATGCCGAGTTGCAATGGCGCCTGGCCGTGTGGAGTCACCTACGAGCCATCTCAACGACGCTAAGTACAGTCGTAGTTCGCCCTGCTGAGCTTCATGCGTTCGGCGCTTACGGGGGCGCACAGGGCGTCTGGGTTGATGCGAAGCGCACAAAGCTTCTCCACCGAGACGGCATCGCGGTATCCGTTCTTCATACTGGCCGGCACTACCCAGACGACCTCTCCAGCGACGGCATCCTCTATCACTACCCCGACACAAATCGTCCGCCCGGCCGGGACGAGTCCGAGGTGAGGGCGCTGAAGGCTGCATCTGAGCTCTGGATGCCCATCTTCGTCGTCACCCAACCAAGCGCCACCATGCGAGAAGTTAGGCTCGGCTGGATTGAAGGGTGGGAGGACAAGAGCAAGCTCTTCTCCATCGCCTTCTCAGAGACTCCTCCTCCGCTGGCACAGTCTGAAGCGCCTGCGCTGGACGAACCTTTCGACCTCATGCGACTGCCTCACAAGACTTCGACTCGCAGAGTCCGTCAACGCCCCAACCAGCGGATGTTCAAGCTACGGGTCTTCCGACGCTACGGCCCCCGCTGCCCACTGTCGGGCGTCTCGGTGCCAGAACTTCTCGAAGCCGCACACATCGTGGGCTATGCCAAGGGTGGTACCGACGACCCGAGGAATGGCCTTCCCCTGAACGTCGCTGTCCATCGCGCGTTCGATGCCGGGCTGTTCGCGATCAATCCCGACACACTCGAAGTTGAGACGCGGCCTTCTGGTCCTGATGCGGACGCTCTGGGTATCCGCTACCCGGCCGGCGTGAAGGACCTACCTATGCACCCCCACCAGGATGCGTTGCGCTGGGCCTACGAGCGCTGGCAGGGGCAGGGCTGATACCCCCTCCCGGTCGCTGGAGGGTGAGCACCCAGGGAGGGCCCTGCGTGCTCCAAATGTTCCGTGGCTGTTCCGTGGATCGCTGGCAACCGCCGGGAATGGCTGGTAGTTGCCGGATAACGCGAACGGCCCCTGATCCCAGCGTCTCCGCTGGTCAGGGGCCGTTCGTCCTGGTGTGGCAGGTGCAAGGTTCGAACTTGCGTAGGCTGAGCCGACGGTTTTACAGACCGCTCCCTTTGGCCACTCGGGCAACCTGCCGTGCCATCCGCTCTCGCGGCGACAGACAGAAGAATAGCGGACTTCCGGGGTGCACGTGACACCGGTTTGTCCCGGCGAGGATCTTTCTCGGCCGCCGCGAGGCCACGGGCGGGTCGCGGCGCTGCGCGGGCACTCGATGCTGGCTAGGCTCGTTCGCTGGGTCCGTGTTCGGGGACGCGCCGGGCGGTCGGCGACACCTGGGACGGGGCACCGATGACATGCGTGGGTAGCTGAGAGGATGTGCGTTTTGGCCGATTCATCTTTCGACATCGTCAGCAAGATCGACCGGCAGGAGGTCGACAACGCGCTGAACCAGACGGTCAAGGAGATCGGGCACCGGTTCGATTTCAAGGGCACGGGGGCGAGCATCGCCTGGTCGGGTCAGGACAACATCGAGATCAAGGCGAACAGCGAGGAGCGGGCCGCGGCCGTGCTGGACGTGTTCAAGGAGAAGGTGATCAAGCGCGGCCTGTCCCTGAAGACCCTCGACGCGGGCGACCCCAAGCTGTCGGGCAAGGAGTACCGCATGCTGGTCGGTCTGAAGGAGGGCATCGACCAGGAGCATGCGAAGAAGATCTCCAAGCTGATCCGCGACGAGGGGCCGAAGGGCGTCAAAGCGCAGATCCAGGGCGAGGAGCTCCGGGTGAGCTCGAAGAAGAAGGACGAGCTGCAGGAGGTCATCTCGCTGCTCAAGGGCAAGGACCTGGACATCGCGCTGCAGTTCGTGAACTACCGTTAGCCAGCCGGGCGGTCAGCCTTGGACCTGGGCTTTCGCGATTCTTGTCCTTGATCAGGGGCAGACGGCCGGGGTGGGGGATGTCCCGTGCCCCGGCTGCTCGCCCGCTCGAAGCCGTACGGCCGCCGCAACACCCGGAAGGTGAGATCCCGGGCGATCGTGTTCGGCGGGGCCGTTCGGGGCACACGATCGAGGGCGCGGTCCACCAGACCACGCGTCCTCTCCCGCGCTTCGGGCCGCTGTCCTACGTGCGAGCGCGAGCGCTTGTGACAGCCCTCATGCCGGGGTCGCAGACGTCGGCGCGGCTTCACGACCGTCACGAGAACCGAGCCGGGAAGAGTCTCGATCTCGCCCCGGGGAGCTGGGCCTCTTGGGCGCGGGTGGGCGCGGGCTATTGGGGGCGCAGGACGCGGGTGGCGCCCGCCACCAACGCCGTGGCGAGGATCCAGCCGGCGATGACCAGCCCGTACGCGAGTCCCTGCGTCCACCCCGCCGGGTCGAACATCTCGCGTTGCCCGAAGGCCGGCAGCGGCAGGAGCAGGTCGAAGCTGAAGGCGAACGGGTCGAAGACGGGGGCCTCGTCCGGTTTGAGGGGACGCGGGGGGTTCAGGGCGAAGGAGATGGTGCCGGTGAGCAGCAGGACGGCGAACCACACGCCGGCCAGCCACGGCCGGTATCCGTAGCCGACCGTGACGTCGAGCAGCCGCCCCCACACCCGCAGGCCGAGGCCCTGGGTGCGGCGGCGGGCGCGGAGTTTGGCGAGCTGGGTGCGGCGGGCGAGCGCGTCGTTGCCGTCGCGCAGGTACCAGGCGGCGAGCTGTTCGTACGGCTGGGGCCGGAAGCCCTCCGGGTCGCGGCCGGCCCAGTCGATGCGGCGGGTGACGCCGCTGCCGCGCAGCCGGTCGTAGACGAGGCCGTTGAGGCGCAGCCTGTCGGGCCAGGTGTCGGGGTCGTCCTGGAGGGTGCCGATGCGGGAGTAGGCAAGGTTGACGACGCCGTCGATGGGTTCGGCGGGCTTGAGGTAGAACTCGCGCACCTCCATGTGGCTGGCGTGCAGCGCGTACGGGGTGTCGGCGCTGCGGATGGTGCCGCTGACGGAGAAGGTACCGTTGACGCGGGCGCCGCGCACCCGGACGCAGCCGAGCGCGGTGAAGCCGCGGGTGCAGTGCACGGCGCCCTCGACCACCATGTCGTCCGCGTTCAGGGCGCGGCCGCCGGGGTTGCGCAGGGTGGCCCCTTCGAGGTTGAGGTCGCCGTTCACGCGGCTGCCGACCAGGCGGACGCCGCCGGTGATGTCGGCGTTGCGCAGGGTCGCGCCGCTCTCGACCACCATCGAACCGGCGGACAGCGCCCAGGCGTCGTCGGCGGTGATGCGGGTGCCGGCCAGCCACAGCCCGCTCTCGAACTGGGCGCGGGCGAGGCGGACGGTGCCGGTGACGGTGGAGCCGGACAGGCTGAGGTGCCCGGCGACGCGCATGCCGCCGCCGCTGAGACCGGGCAGCGCGCAGTCGGTCAGCCGTACGGAGCGGGTGGTGGTGCCGGTGAGCAGGACGGGCTGGTCGAGGTGGCAGCCCTTGAGGTCGAGGTCGTGTTCCACGGTGCCGCCGATGATGGCCAGGGACCCGGTGATCCTGGCCCCGCGTAACCGGACGGCGGCGACGGAGCCGGTGGCGGCCTCGCGGGCGCCCAGCAGCAGGGACGTGATCACGTCGGCGCGCACGGTCCGCTCGGGGCCCCAGGCGTCGCCGTCCTCGGGCGCGTTCTGACCCGCCAGTGCCACGGAGCCGCCGGTAGAGGGATCGCCGCTAGAAGGGCCGCCGCTAGAAGGGCCGCCGGTGGAGGGGCCGCCCATCACGGGGCCGAGGGCCACGGTCTCGCCGGTGGGGAAGGCGTTCCAGAGCTTTCGCTCGGCCTTGGTGAGGCGTGGAGTTCGGGCCATGGGGATGATTATGTCCGGAAGGGGCAGGCGGCCACGTGGCTCAGATGATCGACGGGCTCCGCGGCGGGGTCCACGAGGCGCAGCCTGCCACGGGCTCTCCGGCAGCACGCGCCGACGGCTCAGCGGCGGTAGCCGGCCATCCGCTCCAGCCGCGCCACCCGCTCGGAGGTGGGCGGGTGCGTGGAGAAGAACCGTCCGAAGCCGGAGCCGCTGAACGGGTTGGCGATCATCAGGTGGGAGGCGGAGGTGAGCCGGCTGTTCTCCGGCAGGGGAAGCCGCCGGGCGCCCATCTCGATCTTGCGCAGGGCCGAGGCCAGCGCGAGGGGGTCGCCGGTCAGCCGGGCCCCCGACTCGTCGGCCTGGTATTCGCGCGTCCGGGAGACGGCCAGCTGGATCACGCCGGCCGCGACGGGGCCGAGCACCATCATGAGCAGCGCCCCGAGGAAGCCGGGGCCCTCGTCGTCGTCGGAGCCGCCGAAGAACACCGCCACGTAGCTCACCCAGGTGATCATCGTGGCGAGCGCGCCCGCGACGGAGGAGATGAGGATGTCGCGGTTGTAGACGTGCGACAGCTCGTGGCCGATCACACCGCGCAGCTCCCGCTCGTCGAGCAGCCTGGTCAGCCCGTACGTGACGCAGACGGCGGCCCGGCGCGGGTTGCGGCCGGTGGCGAAGGCGTTGGGCTGCGCGGTCGGCGACACGTACAGCCTCGGCATCGGCTGCCGGGCCTGCGTGGACAGCTCCCGGACGATCTTGTAGAGGACGGGGTGCTCGACCTCGCTCACCGGCCGGGCCCGCATGGCCGACAGCGCGATCCGGTCGGAGAGGAAGTAGGCGACGCCGTTGCCGATCACGGCGAGCACCAGCGCGATCCGCAGGCCGGTGCCGCCGCCCAGCCACGCGCCCGCCGCGACGATCAACGCCGACATGCCGCCCAGCAGGACGGCGGTGCGCAGACCGTTGTGGTGCATGGTGCACCCCCTTTCGTGAAGCGGGGTCACCACGTCCAACGACCGGCCCCCGGCCCATCGTTCCCCGGCGCGTGCGGGCGTCGCAGCAGAGCGGCGGACCCCGCAGGTCAACGGGCTTCGGGCAGGTGGAGGCGAACGGTGGTGCCGCGGCCCGGCCGGGAGGTGAGCGTAGCCCGGCCGCCTGCCTCCTCGACCGTGCCGCGGGCGGTGCACAGGCCGAGACCGGTGCCGTGTTCCCGGGTGGTGAAGAACGGCTCGAAAGCGCGCTCGGCCACCTCGGCGGGCATGCCGTGGCCGGTGTCGGACACGGTGAGCCGCGCCTCGCCGTCGCCGTGGGCCGTCTCGACGGTCAGCCGGCCGCCGTCGGGCATCGCCGCCAGCGCGTTGACCATCACGTTGATGAGGACGTGCTCGAGATCGGCCCGATCGATGCCGACGGCCGGCAGGCCGGGAGCCAGCCGGGTGACGAGCTCGACGCCGTCGGCGAGGGTGGGGCGCAGCAGGCCGGCCGTCTCCTCGACGACCGTGTTCAGGTCGGCGTTCCGGTCGGCCGGTCGCGGCGGGCCCGCGCCGGCGGGGGCCAGGAGCCGGCGCGCCATGGTCTCGCCGCGCTCGGCCGCCTGCCGGATCCGCTCGACGCCGGCCCGGCCAGGGGCGTCCTCCGGCAGCGTGTCGAGAGCCAGCTCGGCGTTCCCCAGGATCACGCCGAGGAGGTTGTTGACGTCGTGCGCGAGGCTTCCGGCCAGCCTGCCGAGCGGCTCCAGCCGCTCGACCTGACGCAGCCGCCGTTCGAAATGATCGCGTTCGCGCTGGGTCTGCACCCGGGCGGTGACGTCCCGCAGGATGCCCTCGACCGCGAGCAGCCGGCCGTCGTCGTCGCGGATGCCGGTCGTCCGCTGCTCCGTGAATACGGTGCCGTGCGGCCCGAGCCAGCGCACCGGCAGCGGTTCGCCGCCCGGCGACCGCCAGGAACGTTCCAGGCTGTCGCGGTCGGCGGGGTGGACGAGGGCGAGCAGGTGACGGGGATCGCCGCTCAGCTCCTCCGGCGAGCGGCCGAGGATCGCGGCCGTGGCGGGGCTGACGTACTCCACCCGCGCCTGCGGGGACGGCCGGAAGCGGAAGATGATGTCGGGGGCGTTCTCGGCGTAGAGCCGCAGCCGCTGCTCGCTCTCCCGCAGCGCATCCTGCGCCTGCCGGCGCTGGTGCCGGCACTCCGCCTCGTGCAGCTCCCGCCGTACGACGGGGGCGAGCCGGGAGAGCCGGTCCTTGCGCACGAAGTCGCGGGCGCCGGCGCGCATGAGTGTCGCCGCACGCTCTTCCCCGATCTGCCCGCAGACCAGGATGAAGGGGATGTCGGCCGCGGCCTCGTGGAGCAGCCGGAGCACGTCGTGCGCGGTGAGGGACGGCATCCGGTAGTCGGAGAAGACGATGTCGGGCGGGCGCCGCCGCAACGCCGCAGCCGCGGACTCGGCGTCCTCCACCCGCTCGTGGGTCGCCTCCACCCCGTCGCGCAGCAGACGGACGACGATCCGCAGCGCGTCGTCATCGTCCGCCTCGCACAGCAGGATGTGAATCGGGACGACCATGACCGTCAGCCTCCGAACCGGTAGCCCACGCCGTGCACCGTGCGCACCCAGTGGCCGGAGCGGGCGTCGTCGCCCAGCTTGCGTCGCAGGTTGGCGACGTGGACGTCGATGACGTGGGCATTGCCGGGCCAGTCGGTGTGCCAGATCATCCGGGTCAGCGTCTCCCGAGCCCACACCCGCCTCGGGTGGGAGGCGAGCAGCACGAGAAGGTCGAACTCGATCTTGGTGAGCCGCACGGGCCGACCCCCCAGGTGCACCTCGCGGCTCTCCTCGTCCACGACCAGGTCACCGAACGCGAGGATCCGCGGCCGGTCACCGCCGGCCTCCCGCAGGTCGTCCCGGCGAGGCCGGCGGAACATCGCCGCGACCCGCGCCCGCAGCTCGCGCGGCGAGAACGGCTTGGTCAGGTAGTCGTCGGCGCCCACCTCCAGGCCGACGAGCCGGTCGGCCTCCTCCGTGCGGCCGGACACCACGATCACGTACGCGCTCGTCATGCCACGCAGCCGCCGGCACACCTCTATTCCGTCCATGTCGGGCAGCATGAGGTCGAGCGTCACCAGGTCGGGGCGTCTCTCGGCCACCAGGTCGAGCCCTTCCGCGCCGGTCGCCGCCTCCGCGACGTCGAACCCCGCCATGCGCAACACCTCGCACAGCAGCCGGCGCGCCTCCGCGCCGTCCTCGATGACCAGCGCCCCCGGCCGATCCACCACACCATCACCTCTAGTCAGCGACCGAACGCCGGCACCCCCCGGCGCGGCACGGTCGCAGGCCCGTGACTCTGCCCGTTTCAGGCGTCACCTACCGCCGCACGGTGCCCCGAAACCGCTCGGCGTCCGGTGTGACGTGCAGGTTCGTGAAGTCGGTCGTCGCGTCCTCGTTGTAGAGACCGGCGCGGCCGCCCAGATAGGGGCGTTCCCGGTCGCGGAAGCGCACCAGTTCGCGGCCGTCCACACCCGCCGTGATCGTGTCGCCCACCTGGCGGACCTCGATCGTGTGCCACGCGCCCAGCCCGAAGGAGTCCTCCCCCGTGGCGAGGTAGCGCTGGTTGCCGGGGTAACCGGGAGTGACCTTGCCGAGCTCCCAGCCGTTCGGCTTGGGGACGAGGTAGTAGAAGTGGTTGTCGTCGGTGTAGTGCCACACGACCCAGGCGACCTCCCACGGGTTCGGTGTCGGGCGTCGGAGCTGGTGGAGCGTTCTGGCCCGGACGCGGAGCCGGACGTCCCCGTAGTCGACGGTGGTCAGGGCCAGGGCCGCGTGCGTCTCAGCGGGGAACCGGGCCGGCTTGGGCGACAGCCGCCACACCCACCGGCCGGCGTCCTGGTACGTGCACGCCCCGCCGTACCCGTCGTACTCGAGGAACAGCCCCGCCCGCACCGTGCCCTCCGCCCACGGAGCGCACGGGGCGGGCCGTCCCTGCCCGACGGGGAGGGCGAGCAGCGTGACGGCGGCGAGCACGCGCGGCAGGGCCGCTCTCATGCCGGTCCCGGTGACGGGTCGGTGAGCCGTTCGGTCTTCAGCCAGGCCCGCCGGCCCCGCGCCGTGCGCCACAGCCCCCGCCAGGCCGCCACCAGCCACACCAGGTTGTAGACGATGAACAGGTGGCCGTAGCCGAGGCCACGCAGCCAGCCCATGTCGCCGCTGACCCGCGCGTAGAGCGGGCCGAGCAGGAAGGCCGCGCCGAACGTCAGCACGTACCACGACGCGATCGGCACCGGCTGGAAGAGCTGCTCTCGCGCCGAGGCCGAGAACGTCACGCCCACCAGGGACGCCATCAGGGACAGTGTCATGAACGAGCCCACGAAGATCAGCAACGGGCTGAGGAGGACGTTCAGCAGGTCGACCGCCACCCTGCCGGACGCCCGGCCGACCACCGGCGGCACGAGCCGCAGCGCCTGCAGATGACCCTGGAACCAGCGCGAACGCTGCCGGACCAGCGCGCGCACGCCGGTGAGCCCCTGCTGGCGCACGGTGGCGTCGGGGACGCAGGCGGTGCGCCAGCCGGACAGCACCATCCGCACGCCGAGGTCAAGGTCCTCGGTCAGGCTCCGCGACCACGGGTCATCCCCGAGGTCGAGCAGCGCGCTGAGCCGCATGACCTGGCCGTTGCCGCCGAGTCCCGCCGAGCCGATGCTGCTGCGGGTCCGCTGGAACATCCGGGTGTAGACGACGAACTCCATGTCCTGCATCCGCGTCAGGACGCTCTGGGCCCGGTTGCCGATGCGCACGCCCATCTGCACGGCGCCGACCCGCGGATCATCGAAGTACGGCAGCACCGCGTCGACGCTGTGCGGGTCGAGGCGGCCGTCGGCGTCGATGAGGCACACCAGGAGCCGGTCGGCGGTGCGGCGAGCGGCCGGCACATCCGCCAGCAGCCGGCGCAGGGCGTGGTTCAGCGCGTTGCCCTTGCCCTGGCGGGCGTCGGGCGGCTCGCGCCTGAGCAGGCGGACGCGCGGGTCGGCGAGCTGACGCACCACCTCGGCCGTGTCGTCGTCGGAGCCGTCGTCGACGACCACGACCGGGCCGTCCGGCAGGTGGCGCAGCGTCGCGGCGATGACCCGCTCCTCGTTCAGGCAGGGCACCAGGTAGACGACGGTGAAACCGTCGCCGTTGCCGCCCGGGCGTTCCGTGCTGCCCGCCGACTCCAGGTACATCCCCAGCGTGTAGGCGAAGACCATCAGCACGGCCGACACCGCGCACACGATGAGAACGGTGGTCATCGGGCCCTCCGGTGGGCGACGAGGACGAGCACGACGACGGTGAGAACCCACAGCACCCACAGCAGCCCGGCGACGGCCAGCGCGAGCCGGGCGACGCCGAACGCCATGGCGCCGGCGTCCAGAGCGGGCACGAGGAACGAGGTGGTCGCGGGAGTCATGGTGCCTGCCTCTCTCCTGGACGTTGTCAGGATCTTGCCGCGCGTCTCACAGCTCGCAGGGGGCGACGAACCGGTAGCCCATCGACCGCATGCGCTCCACCACCTCCTCAAGCTGCTCGGTGCCGAGGAACGGGTGGTAGAAGAAGCCGGCGACGTTGTCACGCACCACGAGCTGCGCGCGGGCGTGCGCCACGATCGCCTCGACCGTGCCCTCGTCGGGGTTGGCCGGTTCCAGCTCCACCATGCCGAGCGTCTCCGGGATGACGACGCTGTCGTAGACGTCGCGGGTGACGTACGGGGCGAACTGCTCGTCCATGTACGGCGAGACGGGCGTGCGCCCCTCCCAGCCCGGCATGAAGTAGGAGCCGCGGTCGTAGCGGGCGGCGAACCGCCGGGCGATCACCCGGTAGTCGGTGGGTGAGGCGGCGTAGTGAGGCGTCTCGAAGATGCGCGGCACGGGCAGGTGCGCCGCCGCGAGCTCCGCGACCGCCTCGTCGAGACGGCGTTCCATCCAGGTGACCGAGTCGCCGTGGATCGGCCCGTCGTAGACGAGCCGCCGTCGCGCGTCGAAATGGGTGCGGAAGAACTCGAAATCGTGACCGGTCTCCCCGTTCGTCGGGTTGGGCGGGCCGTCCGACTGGTGGGTGTAGCCGTGCAGGACCATCGTGCCGCCCCGTTCCAGCAGGTGGACCAGCGCCCGCACCAGCTCCGGCCGGTCCCGCAGCCGGACCGTCGCCCGCTCCGCGCCGTCCTCGATCGGGCCGCGGTAGACGGGGATGACCCCGAAGCTGAACGGGACGCCCAGTCGGGACAGCGCGTCACCCGCCTCGCGGACGGCGACGGGGTCCGCCTGCGGGCCGATGTCCTCCAGGCGGACCAGCGCCCGATGGCGGACCGGCGTGCCCGGGGCGAGCAGGTCGAAGAGCAGGTCGGCCGTGGCCAGGAAGCGGTCGTCGTCGGTGTCGGCGTTCAGCGCGACCTCGGCGAGGTAGGTCAGGTTCGCGGACCGGACGGCCCACGGGCGCGTCCGGCCGTCGTCCGTGACGGCCGTGGCCAGCACCCGTGCTCGCCTCGGATCGAGCGTGGTGAACGTGGCTACCGGGCCCTGGGTGGAGGTACGGCTCAGCAGCGCCCCCTTGTACCGGACCCCGGTCACGCCCTCCAGCCCCTGGCCGGTCACCCGCGTCCGGTCCGGCGCGGGCGGCTGCCCCAAGGCCTGCCTGGGGGCCAGGCCGGCGCCGTCCCACCGCCAGCCGTACCGGGCGGCGAAGTCTTCCGCCGTGGTGAGAGTGCCGATGTTGCCGCCCATCCACAGGACGGGTCGCCGGCCGGCGAGCACGTCCCGGCGCAGGCCGTCGGGCAGCCGCTGCTCGGCCGACGTGCCGAGGTACACCAGGGCACGGTGACGGTCCGCCATCCCGGCCCGGTAGGCGCTCGTCCGCACCACCCGCACCGGCCCGAAGTGCGACATCAGGTTGGCGGCACGGGTCGCGTGCACCTGGAACGCCGCTGGGCCGCCCGCGTCGTCGGCGACGACCAGCGTCGTGCCGGCAGCCTGGCCGCCCGCACCGTCACCGGCGCCGTCAATCGCGCTGTCGTCGACACCGCCGTCCGGGTCGTCGTACGCCGCCGCGAGGCCCGTCGTGTGTCCGGTGGGCGTCCGGGGACCGCTCGTGCCGCACTCCGGCCAGGAGCGCGGCGCGGGCAGGGTCGCCGGCTCCTTGCGGGAGAAGATCCCCAGACTGGCGCCCGACACGACGAGGGCGCTCAGCAGCACGGCCACCAGCCACCTGAGGCCGGCGTGCCGACGCCGCCCGTTCCTGCTCCCGTCGGCGTTCACGGCCCGCTCCCCCTCCCGTCGGCGTTCACGGCCCGCTCCCCCTCCCGTCGGGGTTCATGGCCCGTCTCCGCCCGCCGCCCGCAGACGGACGTCCGCCGTCGCCCTCGCCGGGAGGCTCGTCCTGCGCCGCCGATACCGTGACCCGCCACTCCGCTCGTCCGTGTAGAAGGGGACGGCCCTGCTCGGGCACCATCCTGTCCCTCGCGAGGGCCCGCTCGTCCCGGCCGGTGGTCGCCTCGTCCTCGCCCGGATCCGGGCGGAACGGGGCCGGGTGCGGTCCGAGCCCGAAGAGATGAGCCAGCGCCGCCAGCGCCCGCTCGGTGGCCCGCCCGTCGCCATAGGGATTGCGCGCCCGGGCCATGTGCCGGTACGCCTCGGGCGAGCGCAGCAGGCCCGTCACCGCCGCCACGATGCCGTCCTCGCCGGTTCCCACCAGCCGCGCTGCTCCGGCCCGCACCGCCTCGGGCCGTTCCGTGGTGTCGCGCATCACGAGCACCGGCTTGCCCAGGCTCGGCGCCTCCTCCTGGATGCCGCCGCTGTCGGTCAGGACGAGGTACGAGCGGTGCAGCAGGCGGGCGAAGTCGCCGTAGTGCAGCGGTTCGGTGACCGTGATGTTCGGGTGCCGGTCGAGCCAGGGGAGCAGCGTGCGCCGCAGGGCCGGGTTGGGGTGCATCGGGAACACGATCCGCACGTCCCGCTCCCGAGCCGCCAGCCGGGACAGCGCCCGCCCGATGCCCTCCATCCGGTGTCCCCAGGACTCCCTGCGGTGGGCGGTGACCACGATCACGCGCCGGCCGTCCCGCTCCAGCGAGGCGAGCCGCGGGTCCCGGTAGCCGTGCCACGCCTGGCCACTCCGCAGCAGGGCGTCGATCACCGTGTTGCCGGTGACGACGATCGACTCGGCGGGCACTCCCTCGCGCATGAGGTTGCCCGCGTTGCCGGCTGTCGGTGCCAGGTGCAGGGAGGTGATCCGGCTGGTGAGGCTGCGGTTCGCCTCCTCAGGGAACGGCGCGAACAGGTCGCCGCTGCGCAGCCCCGCCTCCAGATGCACGACCGGCACCCGGTGGTAGAAGGCGGCGAGCGCGCCCGCGAGCGTGGTCGTCGTGTCCCCCTGTACGACTACGGCGTCGGGGCGCTGCTCGGCCACCAGCGTGTCCAGCCCGCAGACCGCACGGCTCGTCAGCTCGGCGAGTGTCTGCCCCGGCCGCATGAGCCGCAGGTCGGCGTCGGGCTTGACGCCGAACGTCTCATGCACCTGGTCGAGCAGTTGCCGATGCTGTCCGGTGACGACCACGATCGGCTCGAAGACCTCCGCGTCCATGAGCCCGATCACCAGGGGCGCGACCTTGATCGCCTCCGGCCGGGTGCCGTAGACCACCATGACGCGACGCATGCCTACCCCCGTACACCCGCTGCCGCTGTGCATGCCTTCGGACGACGTCCCCTGCTCAGGGAGAAGGCTTGGGACCGCCCGCGGGCCGGACGGGATCCGCACGCCCGCCACCCGCCCGACATCGCGAGAACGATTGAAGAGCGCATAAAACGACATTTCGCATCGGAACGTTCAGCAATCCTCAAGGCTCCCTCAGCACTGCCTCAACCTTCGGTGGCCACCCTGCCGCGTAGCCGAAAGCCCGCGCACCCAGGAAGCCCACGCAGCCGAAGGCCCGCGCAGCCAGGAAGTCCGCGCAGCCAGGCAAGGGTCAGCGGGGAGCCGACAGGGCCGTCAAGTCGAACACGAGCTGAGGCGCCAGGGAGAACGCCACCGCCACCACCACCGCCAGCCCCACCGCCACCCAGGTCGCGGCGTACGGCCGTCGCGTCACCACCGCAGGCCCGGGAGTGAAGAGCCGGGCAGTCCAGACGGCGTAGTAGTAGAGGCCGATCACCGTGTTGACCGCCATGACCACGGCCAGCCAGCCCGCTCCACCACTCACGAGCTCGCGGAACACCACGACCTTGGCGAACAGCCCCGCGAGGCCCGGCGGCAGCCCTGCCAGGCAGATCAGGCAGAAGGCCAGCGCCAGCCCCGCCGCCGGGCTCCGCAACGCGAGCCCCCGGTAGTCGTCGAGCTCGTTGCGCACGGCCACCCTCGACACGAGCATGACCACGGCGAACGCCCCCAGGTTCATCGCGGCGTAGATGACGAGGTAGGCCACCGACGCCCCCACCGCTCCCGCGACCGGCACCTCGGTTCCCGACGCGGCGGCCCCGTTTCCTGGGAACTGGGACGCCACGGCGATCGGGGCGAGGATGTAGCCGGACTGGGCGACCGAGGACCACGCGAGCAGCCGTACGGCGGAGCGCTGGCGCATCGCCAGCAGGTTGCCCACGGACATCGTGAGCGCCGCGACGACCGCGATCACCGGCCCCCAGGCGGCGACCTGCCCGGCCAGCGCCGTCACCAGCAGCAGGATCAGCCCCGCGAACCCCGCCGCCTTCGAGATCACCGACAGCAGCGCGGCGACCGGAAGCGGAGCACCCTGGTAGACGTCCGGCGCCCACGAGTGGAACGGCACCGCCGCGATCTTGAATGCGAACCCGGCCAGCACCAGCACGACACCGACCGTGACCACCGCGGGCAGCCCCGTGCCCCCGCCCACCAGGCCGGGCGCGGCCGTGCCCGCCTCCACCAGGCCGGGCGCGGGCTCTGCGCCGCCGAGCACGGAGCCAAGCCGGGACAGGAAGACCGTGCCCCCCACCCCGTACAGCAGGGACACCCCGAACAGCATGACCGCCGTCGACACCACCGAGACGACGAAGAGCTTGACCGCGGCCTCCGAGCCGCGCCCGTCGTAGCGTTTCAGCGCGGTCAGGGCGAAGACCGGCAGCGACACCAGCTCCAGCGCCACGACGAGCATGACGAGGTCGCGGGCGGCGGGCAGCGTCACGGCGCCGACGAGCGTGCAGAGCAGGAGGAAGTACCACTCCCCGACCGGGATTCCGCCCGCGGCCAGCTCGGTCATCGACATCAGGACGACCACGACCGCCGCCACCAGCACCAGCCCGGCGAACACCAGGGTGAACCGGTCCGCGACGAAGGAGCACAGCTCGGCGTCGGGCGGCACGGCACCCGCCCCGCGGGTCAGGGCCTCGGGAACGCAGAACGTGGCCGGCGGCCGCCCGCCCCGGACAGCCTGTGCCACCACGAAGCCCAGGGCCGTCAGGATCCCGCCGAGCGTGACCAGCCCCAGCCCGGTCCGCAGTCGCGGGCGGGCCGGCAGGAAAGCGTCGAGCAGCAGCACGAGCCCGGCCACGATCGCCAGCGTCAGCGGTGCCGCGATCGCGAAGTAGTCGATCTGCTGGATCACCTCAGCCCTCCCAGCAGCAGCTGCACGGCCGGGGTGGTGAGCGACAGCAGCAGGCCGGGCCAGAGCCCGAACAGCAGGATGAGCACGATCAACGGCACCCACGCGACAAGCTCGTAACCCCGCACATCCCGCGCGACCGCCTCACCCGACGCCGCCTCACCCGACGCCGCCTCGCCCAACGCCGCTTCCTCCCGGAGCGGCTGGTCCTCCCGGAGCGACCGGTCCTGACGGACCGCCGCGTGCCGCTCCTCCGGCTCCGGGAGCACCGGGCGTTCGTCCACCGCCACCAGGCCCGGCCCCGCGGCCTCCATGACCACGGGGGCCAGGGCGCGCCGGCCGGGAAGGCCGTGGGTGACACGGGACAGCATGACCAGGAAGTACGCCGCCGTCAGCACCGCTCCCAGCCCGCCGATCACCATGAACGTCAGGAAGATCCCCCGAGGCAGCCCGCCACCCGGCTGGAAGGCGCCCAGCAGCGCCAGCATCTCCCCCCAGAACCCGGCCAGCCCCGGCAGCCCCAGTGACGCGATCGACGCGAACGTCAGGACGGAACCCAGGCGCGGAAGCGTCGCCAGCATGCCACCGCCCAGCGACGGCATGTCAGCCGTGCCGTACCGGTCCTTGACGGCGCCCGCCACGAAGAACAGCAGCCCGGTGATCAGCCCGTGGGCGACGTTCGCGAACAGGGCCCCGTTGACACCCACCGTCGTCAGCGTGGCGAACCCCAGCAGCACGAACCCCATGTGCCCGACCGACGAGTAGGCGATCATGCGTTTCAGGTCACGCTGTGCCAGGCACGCGAGGGCTCCGTAGACGATCCCGACCACGGCCAGCGCCCCCAGCCACGGCGCGACCGCCACCGCCCCCTCAGGCAGGACGGGGATGGCGATCCTGGCGAAGCCGTACGTGCCCATCTTCAGCAGCACGCCTGCCAGCAGGACGGAGCCGACGGTCGGCGCCTCGGTGTGCGCGTCGGGGAGCCACGTGTGCAACGGCCACATGGGGGTCTTGACCGCCAACCCGAGCCCGACCGCCGCGAACGCGGCGATCTGTACGGCCCGCGGCATGCCCGCGCCGTGGGCCCGGCCGAGGGCGACGATGTCGAGCGTCCCGGTGTGCGCCCAGATGAGCAGCAGGCCGAGCAGCATCACGACGGAGCCGAGCAGCGTGTACAGGAGGAACTTGAGCGCCGCGCCCCGCCGCCTCTTGCCGCCCCAGACGGCGATGAGGAAGTACATCGGGATCAGCACGATCTCGAAGAACACGAAGAAGAGCAGCAGGTCGAGGGCGAGGAACGTGCCGACCATGCCGACCTCGAGCACCAGCAGCGTGAACACCAGCGCCCTCGGCCGGGCGCCCCCCTGCCGCGCCCCGAGCAACTGGCCGGGACCACGCCCGCCGCCCCAGCCCAGATAAGCGAAGCACAGGAACGTGAGCAGCGCGGTCAGCGCGATCAGCGGCAGCGAGATCCCGTCCACGCCGAGGTGGAACCTGAGGTCCAGGCCCGGAATCCACGGCCGGTCCACGGCGAACTGCGGCCGCGCCGCCTGCCCGTAGTCGAACGCCGCCACCAGGACGACGGCCAGCGCCAGCACGACCCCGGACACGGCCGTCCCGTACCAGCGCATCACGGGACGCAGCGCACCGGGCGCGGCGACGAGCGCCAGCGCTCCGAGCGACGGCACGGCCAGCATCGCGACGGGAAGCCAGCCCATCATGCGAACATCACCGCCCCCACCGCGATCAGCAGGATTCCGGCGAGCACCCCGCTCACGTACAACTGCACGTTGCCGTTCTGGGCGAGCCGCAGCACGCCGGACAGGCCGCGGGCCGCGCTGCCCGAGCCGCGCACCGCCCCGTCCACGACCACGTCGTCGGTCCGCACGACGAGCCTGGCCAGCGCCGTCACCGGCCGCGCGAACACCGCCGCGTACAGGTCGTCGACGTAGAACGCCCGCTCGCACGGAACCCGCAGCGGCCCGAGCACCCGCGCCGGATCGGCCGTCGGGTCGCTCCGCCACGACGCGTACACCACGGCAGCCCCGAGCAGCGCCAGCGCGACGCCGACGGCGGCCACCGCCATGTCGAGATGCGCCCCGCCCACGAAGCCGAGCAGCAGCGCGGGGGCTGTCAGCAGCACGACCGGCACCAGCATGCTGCGCGGCGCCTCACGCACGTCCACGACGTGCGCCGTGCCGGGCGGCGGCTCGGGCAGGGCGGCGACGGCTCTCGCCGCGCCGAAGAAGGTCCGCAGCCAGGCGCGGGCGGCGTACGCCCCGGTGACGGCGACGGTGGCGAGCGCGCAGCCGTACAGCAACAGCGCGGCCGCGTCCGTCAGCCCGCCGCCCGCCGGCGCCTGCTCCATGGCGAGCAACACCGCGTCCTTGCTGAAGAAGCCGCTGGCCGGAGGCAACCCCATGAGCGCCGCCAACCCCACGGTCGTCGCGGCGAACGTCACCGGCAGCCGCCGCCGCAGCCCGCCCATCCGGCTCATGAAGTTGGACCCCACCTGGTGGATCACCACGCCCGCGCACAGGAACAGCAGCGCCTTGAACGCGCCGTGCGTCACCAGGTGGAAGATCGCGGCCCTGTCGGACCCGGCCGCCAGCGCTCCGGCCATGTACGCGAGCTGGCTGACGGTGGAGTAGGCGAGCACCCGTTTCAGGTCGTCCTGGGCCAGGGCCGCCAGGGCGGCGCCGAGCATGCCGACCGCCGCGACGACGGCCAGCACGTCCAGCGTCGGCCCGGCACCCTGGAACGCCGGGAAGAGCCTGGCCACGATGAAGATGCCGGCGGCGACCATGGTCGCGGCGTGGATGAGCGCGCTGATCGGCGTCGGACCTGCCATGGCGTCCGGCAGCCAGGTGTGCAGCGGCACCTGGGCGCTCTTGCCCGCGACCCCGGCGAGGAGCAGCATCGTGGCGGCCACCAGGGTCCCCGTGGCCATCTGGGGCACCGCGGCCAGCACGTCGGCGATCCGGAAGCTCCCCGCGGCGAAGCCCAGCACGAAGATCCCGAACAGGAATCCCACGTCGCCGAGCCTCGTGACCAGGAACGCCTTGACCGCGGCCCGCGAGTTGCCGCGGTCCTCCCACCAGTGCCCGATGAGCAGGTAGGAGCACAAGCCCATGATCTCCCAGCCCACGTAGAGGACGAGGAGGTCTCCGGAGTAGACGACGAGCAGCATCGCACTGGTGAACAGGCTGATGAAGGCGCTGTAGGAGGGGTAGCGCGGGTCGTCGTGGAGGTAACCGACGGAGTAGACCTGCACGGCCAGCGCCACGAGCGTCACGAGCACGCCCAGGATGGCGGACAGGTCGTCGGCCTGAAGCGTCAGGGAGATCGGGACACCGCCGGTGACGATCACGCCGTAGTCGAGGCCCACCGGTTCGCCCAGCGCGTCCCCTCGGAGGTACGCGAACCCGGGCTCCCAGGCCAACGCCAGGGCCAGCACCGCGGCGACGGCCGTCGGGACGACCGCGATCGACGCGGCCCGCCGATGCACCCGCCGCCTCTCATCACCTGCTTCTCCCTGTCCGGCTCGGTGCGGCAGGCGCGGCCGGCGGGACAGGAGCAGCCCCGCGAAGGCGGCGACGAAGGGCAGCAGCACGGCCAGCAACGGGAAGGTGGTCACAGCTCGCCTCCTCGCCGGCCCGCCTGCTCGGCCTCCTCCTGAGATGCCGCCGCCACGTCCCCGGCCGAACCGCCACGAGGCTCCGCCGCCGAACCGCCACCGGACACACCCGCCCCTGAACCGCCACCGGACACACCCGCCGCGGGACCGGCGGCAGCGGACGCCGACGGCCCACGAGGCGGGCCCGCGATGGCGGCGGAGGCGTCCGGCTCTGGGACAGGGGACGGTCCGGCCGGTTCGGCCAGGTCACGAAGGCGGTCGAGATCGACGGTCCGGCGGTTGCGGTAGAGGGCGAGCACGATCGCCAGCCCCACCCCGACCTCGGCCGCCGCGATGACGATGACGAACAACGTCAGCACCTGCCCGCTGTGCAGCCGGTCGCGCAGCCACACGTCGAACGCCACCAGGTTGAGGTTGACGGCGTTGAGCATGAGCTCGACCGACATGAGCACCAGGATCGTGTTGCGGCGCGCGAGCACGCCGTACACGCCGATGGAGAAGAGGAGAGCGGAGACGACCGCCGGATAGACGACGTGCACTAATGCCCCCCGACCTGGTCAGGGGGCGGCTCCGCGCCTCGATGATCAGGGTCGGTGGGCGGCGAGCCCTCCCTGGGACCTTCGGACGTGCCGCCGCTCGGGGCGCCGGTCTCCGACGGGCTCGCCGCGGCTCCGGGGATGTCCGTACGGGACAGGACGATGGCACCGATCAAGGCGGCCAGCAGCAACACGGACAGCGCCTCGAACGGCAGCACCCAGGTGCTGAACACACTGGCCCCCAGTTCCTTCGCCGACCCCCGCCCCGCAACGAGCGGCACGTAGGCCGTGCGGAAGGCGTCGATGACGACCGTGACGAGAACGGCGGCCGTCGCCACGGCCACCAGCGCCGCGACGACGCGGTTACCGCTGTCGAGGTCGGCGGAGCGGCCGATCGGCGCCCTGGTGAGCATGATTCCGAACAGCATCAGCACGACCACCGCGCCCACGTAGATGAGCACCTGCACCCAGGCGACGAACTCCGCGGTGAGCACGAGATAGCAGCCGGCCAGCGCGCCGAAGCACAGCACCAGCCACAGGGCCGCGTGCACGAGCTGCCGGGTCGTGACGACGAGCAGCGCGGATCCGACCGCTACCGCGCCCAGCAGCAGGAACACGATCTCCTGGCCGGTGGGCGACAGGTAGGAGGGCACCGCCTCGGTCACGACTCCTCCTCGGACTCCCTCGTCTCATCAGGGGTGAGCCGCCCGGGCGGGCGGATGGATCGGGGATCGGCCATCCGTCGCCTGCGCGGGCTCGGAGCAGCAGTCTGCCCTTCCGAGCCGGGCGTCGGGCGTGGCTCGCCCTGGGCTGTGGACAACTCTTCGGACGACGCCTGGCCTGTGGATGAAGAAGCCCGCTCCGACACGGGCGACCCGGCGGACGGCACGGACGATCCCGACGGGTCCGAGGGGTCGGACGGGTCCGACGGGTCCGACGCCTCCGACGGGTCCGACCGGGACGGGTCGGACGCCTCCGCAGCCGGTCCCGGGCCGGGAACCGCCGACGTCCCTTCCGGCTCGCCGCTCCGCGGAGCTCCCGGCCCTTCCGCAGGCCTGTCCTCCCCCGCGCTTCCGGCCTCGTCGGCGGCGGACCGCGTGGGACTCTCGTTCGCGGCGGGCGGCGGAGGAAGGGTGCCGGGCGGCCGGATGCTCCGCACGTTCGCCATCCGCCCCTCCCGCGGGGTCCGCGCTGCCGTGGCCCGGTCCTGGCCCTGCGATGTCGGACGGCGAGGGGCCCGCTCCTCGGCATCCGCGGCCTCCGACAACCCCGCACCCGCGTCGCCGGAATCGGTCCCCGTGCCGACGCCGGACCCCGGCCCGCTGTCACCCCCGGACACAGGCCCGGTGCCACCGCCGGTCGGGGTGCCGGTGCCGGTCGGGGTGCCGGTGCCGGTCGGGGTGCCGGTCGGACGGGGAGGACGGTCCGATGACGTACGAGGAGAAGGCGGCGTACGGGGGGAGGCCGGCGCGTCGGCGGAAGAGGGGCGGGCCGGACGGCGGGGAGCGGCGGCGAGCTCTTTCGGTGGTTCGGCGCCCGGGTCGTGCGCGGGGGGCGGCGGGACCGTGGAGCGCCACGCGTTGAGCCGGTCCTTCTCGTGCAGCAGGTTGCGGATGTCGCCCTCGGCGTACTCGAACTCCGGCGACCAGAACAGCGCGTCGAACGGGCACACCTCGATGCAGATGCCGCAGTACATGCACAGGGCGAAGTCGATGGCGAACCGGTCGAGGACGTTGCGCTGGCGCGGGCGGCCGCCTTCGGGGGCGGGCAGCGTCTCCTTGTGGGAATCGATGTAGATGCACCAGTCGGGGCACTCCCGGGCGCACAGCATGCAGGAGGTGCAGTTCTCCTCGACCAGGGCGATCACGCCACGACTGCGGGGCGGCAGATCGGGCTTGACCTCGGGATACTGCTGCGTCACGGATTTGCGCAGCATGTGGCGGAGGGTGACGGAGAGCCCCTTCGCCAACCCCACTCCCGGTATCCGCGCCATGGTCATCATCATTGCGCACTTGGCGGCACAGGTGAATGAGCCGGACGCGTTATCCCCAGTTTTTCCACAGCTATCCACAGGTTGGCGGGAGGTTATCCACAAGATTCGTCCACAGCCGCTATGCGCCGCTTCAGGGCGATAGCCTTCCGGCATGTCGAACAGCCGTCCGGGCCGCCCCAGCGGGCTCGCGTGGGCCGCCGCCGTTGGGTGGGCGGTCCTGCCGCTGTTGACATGCGGACTGGCGACGCCGTTCACGATCGGGTTCGCGGCGTACTGGCTGCGCAGCGTGTGGCAGGTGGTCGGCGCGGCGGTCTACACGGTGTGCATCGGCTCGTTCGTCATCGTGGCCGGCAGCTACGACCAGTTCGAGGACATCCCCGAGCCGATGTCCACGCTGGTCTCGCTGGCGCTGGTGGTGAGCTGGCTGGGCGGCGTGATCCATTCGGGCGTTCTCGTCCCGGCGATGGCCAGGGCCCGCCTCAGCAGGCTCGGATACGCGGTCGCCGAGACCCATCCCCCTGCCTGGCTCCACGCGGGCGGGCGGCCCCAGGCCGGTCCGCCCCGGAGCCAGCCCACCAACCCGTCGCACCGCCATCCCTCCGCCCCAGGCCGGCGGCCGTCCCCTCCGGCGTCGCAGCTCAGGCCGGGCGAGCCCGAATGGATCGGTCCTTACCGGGTGCTCCGCCCGCTCGGGCGGGGCGGCCAGGGGGCTGTCTATCTCGCGGCGGCCGCCAGCGGGGCGCAGGTGGCGGTCAAGGTCCTGCACGACCTGGTGGACGAGACGGCCCGCGCCCGGTTCGCGCGGGAGGTGGACGCGGCGCGCAGGGTGGCCACGTTCTCCACGGCCCGACTGCTCGACGTCAACATCACCGGCCAGCACGCCTACATCGTGAGCGAGTACGTCGACGGCCCCTCGCTGGAGCAGCTCGTCCGCCGGCACGGCCCGCGCGACGAGGACAGCCTGACGCGGCTGGCGCTGTCCACGTCCGGTGCGCTGGCGGCCATCCACAAGGCGGGGATCGTGCACCGCGACTTCAAGCCGAGCAACGTCCTGATCGGCCACGACGGGCCGCGGGTGATCGACTTCGGCATCGCGCGGGCCCTCGACCAGATGACGATGACCTCGGGCAAGATGGTCGGTACGCCGCCCTACATGTCGCCCGAGCAGTTATCGGGCGCCCCCGTGGGGCCGCCGTCCGACGTGTTCAGCTGGGGAGTGACGATGGTGTTCGCGGCGACGGGCCGTCCGGCGTTCGGGGAGGACACGGTGCCGGCCGTGTTCAACCGGGTGCTGACCGTCCACCCCGACTTGTCGCCGCTGCCGGCCGCGCTCCGCGGGGTCGTCGGCGCCTGCCTGCACAAACAGCCCGACGACCGCCCCTCGGCCTCGGACGTGATGCTCGCCATCGTCCACTGACCCGGACCGTCCCGCCCCCGGAGGCCCGGGATCGGCCCGCCGGTCAGGGTGAGGCGTCCGGGCAGGACCGGAGGAGGGCGACGTACTCCTCTCGCGACAGGGAGCACACCCGCAACTGCAGCCCGTTCCTCGTGGCGAACCGGTGGACGTCCTCGGGCGGCCACGGGCCCGGCAGGTGGTGCAGCGGGCGCCCGGCCCACGTCGTGACGACCAGGCCGGCGGCTGTCTCGTGGCGGTAGAGCAGGAGGGCCGCGACGGAACCCCCGGCCCGGGCCAGGAGGAGCGCGCGTATGAGATCCCGGCCTCGGGTGATGCGCAGCCAGTCGTTCTTGATCTCCAGATGCGGCCCGCCGGGCGGCCCGAGGATGGTGCCGCGCCTGCTTCGCCACCCGTGCAGGCGGCTCGAAAGCGGGCGAACGAGCAGCAACACGGGGCTGAATGCGACGGCCAGCCATTTCGCGTCGAGCAGGTCGAGGACCAGCCGCCCCACGGAGGCGAAGCCGCGCCAGGCCTGCCACGCTCCCGCCAGAGTCAGGTACGTCATCACCGCGAGCCCGGCGATGCCCGCGCAGACGGCGATGGGCAGCCGCCACCTCCGCAGGCGAGGGCGGAGCAGGCCGGACATGCGGCCCCAGCCCGGCGCCCGTCCGGCGAGGACCGCCCGCACCTGGCCGGACGGAGTCGCCAGGGCGTTCACGACCGGCAGCCCCGCCGCCTCCGCGAAGCCCCGCACACCCTGGGCGTCCCAGGCGCCGGGCAGGTCGAGCAGCACGAGACCGTCGGTGTCGAGCAGGGCGATGCCGGTGACGGGCCGAGCCTCCACCTTGCCGTGAGGACCCGACACCTCCTGCCCGTAGCGGTAGTGGTAGAGAGTCGCCGGGTTCAGCGACACCCACCCGCCGGTCGCCCCGTCCACGGCCGTGAACGTCCCGTCACGCCACGACAGGGAGGTCCTGGGACACCGTGCCTGCCATGTCGCACCCCCGTACGGGACCAATCGCGCGGTCACAGGCTCACGCCCGTAAGGAGGTCGCGCGGGCGCACGCACGTCCGTAAGAGGTTGGTCGCGCGATCACAAGGCTCTGATGGGCTGCAGGTGCGGTCACGGTTCACCACCTCGGGATCGTCGGACGGCGGCAGGAGCCGGGAGGTCAGAGCAGGACCTTGACCACGCCGGTGACGGCGAGCTGGACGAGGGCGAGGGGGACGAGACCGGCCCAGGCCAGCTTCTGCAACTGGTCCTCGCGCAGCCGCGGGAAGCTGACCCGCAGCCAGATCACCACGAACGCCAGCACGAACACCTTGACCAGCGTCCACAGCCAGCCCGGCAGCAGCGGCCCGTGCCAGCCGCCGAGGAACAGCACGGTGGTGAGGAACGACAGCACGACGATGCCGACGTACTCCGACAGCATGAACAGCGCGAACCGCATGCCCGTGTACTCGGTCATCGGCCCCATGATGATCTCGGACTCGGCGATCGGCATGTCGAACGGCGGGCGGCGCAGTTCAGCGAGGCCGGCCACGAAGAACACCACCCCGCCGATCGCCTGCCACGGCAGCCACCACCACTGCCACGCCTCGACGATGCCGGGCAGCGAGAGGGTGCCGGCGGCCATCGCCACGGAGGAGGCGGCCAGGACGAGGGGCAGCTCGTACGACATGAGCTGGGCGGCCGAGCGCATGCCGCCGAGCACCGAATACTTGTTGCCCGACGCCCACCCGGCCATGATCGAGCCGAGCACGCCCACGCCCATCACCGCGAGCACGAAGAACAGGCCCGCGTCGAGGTGCACGGCGACGAGGTCGCGGTCGAGCGGGATCACGATCATGACCACGAGGTACGGCACCAGCGCCACCCCGGGCGCGAGCATGAAGACGCGCCGGTCGGCCGCGGCCGGGATGACGTCCTCCTTCTGCGCGAACTTCACCCCGTCGGCGATCAGCTGGGCCCACCCGTGGAATCCGCCCGCGTACATGGGCCCGAGGCGTGACTGCATGTGGGCCATGACCTTGTGCTCGGTCTGCCCGACGATCAGCGGCAGCACCAGGAACACGACGAGGATGACGGCGAAGCTGATCACCACGTCAAGCATCGGGTGTCCCCCAGTCGGCCGGGACTCCGGGCGGGAGCGTCTTGCGGCGGCTCGGCGCGCCGTGCCCCGACTCGCCGGGCTCCTTGGCGCCCGGCCACTGCTTGGCGACCCGGGCGGCGAGGACGAAGTCCTTGCGCAGCGGATGGCCCTCGAACCCGTCGGGCAGCAGCAGCGGCACCAGGTTGGGGTGGCCCTCGAAGATCACGCCGAACATCTCGTGCGTCTCGCGCTCGTGCCAGTCGGCGCCGCGGTAGACGCCGACGGCGGACGGCAGACGCGGGTCGGCACGCGGCACGCGGGTGCGCACGAGCAGCCGGTGGCACGCGAGCGGATCGTAGACGTGGGCGACGACGAGGAACCCCTCGGGCGGGTCGTCCACGCCGGTCAGCCAGTCGAAGAACGCGTAGCCGGAGTCGCGCAGCCCGGTCAGCACCTCGGTCCAGTCGCCGGCGCCGACGTCGAGGGTGGTCTCGCCGTACGACTCCGAGAGCTGCGCCCGGTCGCCGAATCGCTCGGACAGGCCGGCGGGCCGGGTCATGACTCCGCCCTGTCGCGCCCGGAGGTGGAGCGGTCGGAGGTGAAGCGGTCGGTGAGCCGCTCGGCCGCGATCTTCTCCTGCAGCTTCATGATCCCGTGCAGCAGGGCCTCGGGACGCGGCGGGCAGCCGGGCACGTAGACGTCCACGGGGATGATCTGGTCGACGCCGTTGGTCACGCAGTAGGAGTCCCAGTACGGGCCGCCGGAGTTGGAGCAGGCGCCGAACGAGATGACGTACTTGGGGTCGGGCATCTGCTCGTAGAGGCGCTTGACGGCCGGGGCCATCTTGTCGGTGACGGTGCCCGAGACGATCATGAGGTCGGCCTGCCGCGGCCCGTTGGCGAACGGGATCACCCCGAACCTGATGAAGTCGTGCCGGCTCATCGACGTCGCGATGAACTCGATGGCGCAGCACGCCAGCCCGAAGTTGAACACCCACAGCGAATAGCGCCGCCCCCAGTTGAGCACGAAGCGCATCGGCTTCGGCGCCAGCCGGGAGACCGGCCCCACCGTGGGCATCGGGAGATCCGTCGCTGCCATGTCCCCATTGTCTCGCCAGAAGGCGGCGAGGAGTAGGGGGCCGCGCGGGCCGACCGCGTACGGGACCACGTCCAGGCGAGCGTACGGGATCTACGTCCAGTGAGCGTACGGGAGCTACGTCCAGGTGAGGACGCGCTTGCGCCAGGCGTACAGGATGCCGAGCGCGATGAAGCCGAGGAAGACGAACATCTCCACGAGCGTCGTCAGCCCGTAGCCGGGCGCGGCGAACACCGTCGCCCACGGGAACAGGAAGACGGCGTCCACGGCGAAGACCACGTACAGGTACGTGAAGACGTAGTAGCGGATCTGCGACTGGGCCCAGCCCTCGCCCACCGGGTCGACCCCGCACTCGTAGCTGGTGAGCTTGTCGGGTGTCGGCCTGCTGGGCCGCAGGAGGCGGTTGGCCATGAGGGCGCCGGCGACGATGGCCACGCCGACCGCCAGGAGCGCGGCGACGAGCGCGTAGGACCCGAAGTAGCCGTCCACATCCCGATCGTAACCCAGTCAAAGCTCCGGACCTATCACCCCAAAACGGGGTAAAGCGCAAGATCGGCCACATAACCTGACATGCATGCCCAAAAGCCGATTCGCCGGAGGATGTGCCGTCATGGTGCTGACGGCCGCGGGTTGTGGCCTGTTCCCGGCCAACCCCAAACCCGACGTCGTGGTACCGGCGAACCCCACCATGATCGGCTACGTGGACCCTTCGGCTGTCGACGGCCTGGTCACCATGACCATGACCGAAGGCGAGGACGCGCCCCGGCGCGTGCACATCAGCTACCCCTGGCTGAAGGACGCGCCGACCCTGAACGAGGCCCTGCGTCAGGAGGCGGAGCGGCAGCTCCTCGACTTCCGCGTCGCCGCCGACACCTCGCGCCCCGCGAGCACGGGCCGCCCGGACGCGGGCGGCGCCGACAGCGCGACGAACGCCGACGGCACGGGGGACGCCGACGGGGTCGACTCCGCCGGGGCGACGAGCACCGAAGAGGTCGACTCGGCCGGGACGGCGAGCACCGAAGAGGTCGACTCGGCCGGGACGGCGAGCACCGAAGAGGTCGACTCGGCCGGGACGGCGAGCACCGACGGGACCGCCGAGGTGGACGGGATCGCCACTGCCGTGGGCGCCGGGGCACGCCCCGAGCTGAACGTCGACTGGCAGCTCGTCGCCGCGTCTCCCGACGTCATCGGGGTACGGCTGCGCACCGGGCGGCACCTCGGCGTCGACTGGGGCAAGTCGAGCCGCACCCTCTGGTACGACCGCAGCCGCGGCACGGTGATTGGGTCCGCGGGGCTGCTGTCCGGGCGGGTCACGCTGGAGCACCTCACCCGGTTGGTCAGGGACGGCCTGGCGGACCGGGGCACGGCGGTGGACCGGAGCAGGGTGACCGCCGACGCCGACCTGTTCGACTCGATGGCGTTCAATCGGAACGGCGACCTGGTGGTGGAGTTCGACGACTGCCAGGTCGCGTCGTGCTCGCTGGGGCGGGTGGCGGTGGCCGTGCCCGCCGAGCGGGTCGTGTCATGGCTGTCGGCGACGGGGCGCCGGGCCCAGCACAGCCCCCGGACGGTGGGCAGGACCTTCGCGCCAGGCGTGTTCGACGTGTCGGCCGAGGCGGGCGGCCCGTCCGCGGGAGGCGGGGGGCCCACGGACTTCGGCGGCGCGCTGACCGTCCCCCAGGCGGACGCCCCCTCCGCGACCGACCCTCAGGCCCCCGCCGCGACCGACCCTCAGGGCGTGACCGATCCTCAGGCCCCCGCCGCGACCACCCCCCAGGCTCCCGGCGTGACCGCCCCGGGCTCCGCCGAGCGGGCGTCCGAGCAGGTGGACTGCGCAGTCGCCAAGTGCGTCGCGCTGACCTTCGACGACGGCCCCGGCCCGGACACGCCGCGGCTGCTGGACCTGCTCCGCGAACGGGGCGCCCGCGCCACGTTCTTCACCGTCGGTGTCAACGCCGCCGCCGACCCGTGGCTGCTGGGCCGCATGACCGCCGAGGGACACGAGGTCGGCAACCACAGCTGGGCGCACCGCGACCTGACCCGCCTGACCACCAGCAAGCTCATCGACACGCTCGACCGCACCCAGGACCTGATCACCGCTCATTCCGGGCGCAGGCCCACGCTGGCGCGGGCGCCGTACGGGGCCGTGAACGAGGAGGTCCGCGACGCCGCCCGCCGGCTGGGGCTGACGCTGGTCGGCTGGGACGTGAACACGGTCGCCCCGGCCGAGACGGCGGGAGCCGCGACGGCCGGCCGGCCCAAGGCGGAGACGATCGCCAGGCGGGCCGTCGAAGGGGCGCACGACGGCGCGGTCATCCTGCTGCACGACACCAGCGGCGCGGCCGTGGACGCGGTGCCGGCGATCGTCGAAGGGTTGCGCGGGAAGGGCTACGCCCTCGTGACCGTCGGCGAGCTGTACGGGGATTCCGGCCCGGGGACGGAGCTCGCCGAGGGGTCCGGGAAGAACGCGACGGCGGGCGGCCCCTGACGCGGGCCACTCGCGAGGGGGACGTATAGTTGGCGCTCGTGACCCGAACCGTCCTCTTCGCTCGCCTCCACGTGGACCTGTGCAGGCTCGCCTCCGGCCTGTGTCACCTCTAACGGTTTCGACGCCTGCCCTGACTGCGACCGCGTTTACCCGCATTATGCGCTGAGGAAACGTGTTGACCCCCGCGAGGATCTAGCATGGAAAAGAGAACGCGCCACGAGCGACCGCGCATGGGCGCGTCGAGGAGGACTGAGCTGTGACGAAGCAGGTCCAGCAACTCGATCGGGTGATCATCCGTTTCGCCGGTGACTCCGGCGACGGCATGCAGCTCACCGGTGACCGCTTCACCGCGGGCACGGCGGAGTTCGGCAACGACCTGTCCACCCTGCCCAACTTCCCGGCCGAGATCCGCGCCCCCGCAGGCACCCTGCCGGGCGTGTCAAGCTTCCAGCTGCACTTCGCCGACCACGACATCCTCACGCCCGGTGACGCCCCCAACGTCCTCGTCGCGATGAACCCGGCCGCGCTCAAGGCCAACCTCGGCGACCTGCCGCGCGGCGCCGACATCATCGTCAACACCGACGAGTTCACCAAGCGCAACCTGCAGAAGGTCGGCTACGAGACCAACCCGCTGGAGGACGACTCGCTGGCCGAGTGGCGGGTCCACGCGCTGGCGCTGACCTCGCTGACGGTCAAGGCCCTGGAGGGCTTCGACCTGTCGAAGAAGGACGCCGAGCGGTCGAAGAACATGTTCGCCCTCGGCCTGCTGTCGTGGCTGTACCACCGGCCCACCGAGCACACGATCTCGTTCCTGCAGCAGAAGTTCGCCAAGAAGCCCGAGATCGCCAAGGCGAACATCGCGGCGTTCCAGGCGGGCTGGAACTACGGCGAGACGACCGAGTCGTTCTCCGTGTCGTACGAGGTCAAGCCGGCCAAGCTGGCCCCCGGCGTCTACCGCAACATCTCCGGCAACCAGGCCCTCGCCTACGGGCTGATCGCGGCCTCGGTGCAGGCCAAGCTGCCGCTGTTCCTCGGCTCCTACCCGATCACCCCGGCCAGCGACATCCTGCACGAGCTGTCCAAGCACAAGCGGTTCGGCGTGCGCACGTTCCAGGCGGAGGACGAGATCGCGGGAGTCGGCGCGGCGCTGGGCGCCGCGTTCGGCGGCGCGCTCGGCGTGACGACGACGTCCGGTCCGGGCGTGGCGCTCAAGGCGGAGACGGTCGGCCTGGCGGTCACCACCGAGCTGCCGTTGATCATCGTGGACGTGCAGCGCGCCGGCCCGAGCACCGGCATGCCGACCAAGACCGAGCAGACCGACCTGCTGATGGCCATGTTCGGCCGCAACGGCGAGTCGCCGGTGCCCATCGTGGCGCCGATGTCGCCGAGCGACTGCTTCGACGCGGCGGTCGAAGCCGCGCGGATCGCGGTCAAGTACCGCACGCCGGTCATGCTGCTGTCCGACGGCTACCTCGCCAACGGCTCCGAGCCGTGGCGGTTGCCGGAGGTCGCCGACCTTCCGGACATCTCGCAGGAGTTCACCACCGAGCCCAACGGCGAGGACGGCGCGTTCCTGCCCTACCAGCGCGACGCCGAGACGCTGGCCAGGCCGTGGGCGATCCCCGGCACGGCCGGGCTGGAACACCGGATCGGCGGCATCGAGAAGGCCGACGGCACGGGCAACATCTCCTACGACCCGGGCAACCACGACCGGATGGTCCGGCTGCGCGCTGCCAAGATCGACGGCATCGACGTGCCCGATCTTGAGGTCGACGACCCCGACGGCGACGCGCGGGTGCTGGTCCTCGGGTGGGGCTCGACGTACGGGCCGATCGCCGCGGCCGTGCGGCGCATCAGGAAGGACGGCGGCAAGGTCGCGCAGGCCCACCTGCGCCACCTCAACCCGCTGCCCGCCAACACCGGCGAGATCCTCAAGCGCTACGACAAGGTGCTGCTGCCCGAGATCAACCTCGGCCAGCTCGCCCTGCTGCTGCGTGCCCGCTACCTCGTCGACATCATCAGCTACAACCGGGTGCGCGGCCTGCCGTTCAAGGCCGAGGAGCTGGCCGGCGTGATCCAGGACGTGATCGACAGTGACTGAGCTGCTCAACGGGAAGGGTTTGTCGCTCGTTCCCAAGACCGACGCCAAGCAGAGCCTGAAGGACTTCAAGTCCGACCAGGAGGTCCGCTGGTGCCCCGGCTGCGGTGACTACGCGATCCTCGCCGCGGTGCAGAGCTTCCTGCCGGAGCTGGGCCTGCGGCGCGAGAACATCGTGTTCGTCTCGGGCATCGGCTGCTCCTCGCGCTTCCCGTACTACCTCAACACCTACGGCTTCCACTCCATCCACGGCCGCGCGCCGGCGATCGCCACGGGCCTCGCGGCGAGCCGGCCCGACCTGAGCGTGTGGGTGATCACCGGTGACGGCGACGCGCTGTCGATCGGCGGCAACCACCTGATCCACGCGCTGCGCCGCAACGTCAACCTCAACATCCTGCTGTTCAACAACAGGATCTACGGTCTGACCAAGGGCCAGTACTCGCCCACCTCCGAGGTCGGCAAGATCACCAAGTCGACGCCGATGGGGTCGCTGGACAAGCCGTTCAACCCGATCTCGCTGGCGCTCGGCGCCGAGGCGTCGTTCGTGGCCAGGACGATCGACTCCGACCGCAAGCACCTGCAGTCGGTGCTGCGCGAGGCGACCGCCCACCGGGGCACGTCTCTGGTCGAGATCTACCAGAACTGCAACATCTTCAACGACAACGCCTTCGAGCCGCTCAAGGACCCCGAGGTCCGCGACGACATCACGGTGCGGCTGGAGCACGGGCAGCCGATCGCGTCGGCGACCAAGGCCGTGGTGCGGGGCGCCGACGGCGCGCTGGCCGTGGTGCCGCGGGCCGAGGTGAGCGAGGACCGGATCCTCGTGCACGACGCGCACAGCCCCGACCCGTCGGTGGCGTTCGCGCTGTCGCGGTTGGACGAGCCGGCGTTCGAGCACGTGCCGATCGGCATCTTCCGGCAGGTGGACCGGCCGGCGTACGACGTGCTGATGGCCGAGCAGCTTGAGGAGGCCGTGGCGCAGCAGGGCCCCGGCGACCTGGGCGACCTGCTCATGGGCGGCGACACCTGGCGCATCGGCTAGCCACCGCCGCCGTAGGAGCGCCCCGGGCCCGGCCCGGGGCGCTTTCGCGTTCCATGCGTGCGGCGTGCCCGGCGTGCCCGGGTCCCGGCATGCCGGGATTCTCGGCGTCCCGGGCTCAGTCGTAGTCGAAGTCGGGCAGCGCGGAGGGCGGGTCGGGGGTGCGCCAGACGACCACGGCGCCGTCGGTCGCCGACGCGGCGGCCAGGTGCAGCAGGTCCACGTCGAAGTCGGGCAGGTAGCGCAGGCGGGCCAGGAACGTCGCGTCGGTCGCGGAGCGCGGCACCACGCAGCCCTCGCCGTCGCGGTCCAGCAGGACGTAGAGGATCTCGAAGTCGGGAGGCGTCCCCGGTTCGGTCATGACACGGACCTCGACCACGTCCTCCCACGCGAGAGCCTCGACGCTGCCGTCGGCGTAGTGACGGGTCACGCCCTCTTCCGTGACGTACACGTAGGAGTCCGGCATCGGGTTGCCGTGCATGGCCGCGATTCTCGCGAGTCGGGGGGCCGCACCGCAAGAGTCGCCGGACCGCCCGCGCTCAGTGGCCGCCCCACGCATGGCTCAGGTGGGCCGCCACTGCCGCCCGCGCCGCCTCGGCGGGACCGTCGGCGATCGCGTCGAGCAGTTCGCGGTGCTCGCGCACGAGCACGTCGCGGTCCGCGTAGACCTCGCGCAGGCGGACCAGGCCGAGCCGGGTCTCGGCGGCGAGTGTGCCGTAGAGGCGCTCCAGCCGCGGACTGCCCACCGCCTCGATCAGGGCCTGGTGCAGCGCCATGTGCTCGCCCACCGTCTCCGCCCAGGCGGCGTCGGCCGGCAGGGCGTCCATCCGGGCGAGCGCCGCCTCCGCCTCGGGCACCCGCCGCCCGGCCACCGCCTGGGCCATGAGGTCCTCCAGCGGCCGGCGCACGTACATGAGGTCGTCCAGGTCGGTGAGGGTCACTTCGGGGACGTGGGCGCTGCGGTTGCGTTCGCGGCGCAGCAGGCCCTCGTGGACGAGCGTGGCCAGCGCCTCGCGCACCGTCGGCCGGGCCACGCCGTACGCGGCCGCGATCTCCTGCTCGGGCAGCGGCGTGCCCGGCGCGATCTCACCGGAGAGCACCCTGCGGCGCAGCGCGTCGGCGAGCGCGCCGACGGCGGAGACGGGTCTGAGCGGCAACGTCACGCCCGCGACTCTAACGCCCTTCGCCGCCGGGAGCGGCCGCGGCCACCTCCCGCCCCGGCCGCGGCGCAGCCCCGCGCTCGGGTACGGCCACCGCCACCAGGCTGATCGCGAGCAGGACGAGACCCGCGACGGAGAGCGGGGCCAGGTGCTCGCCGAGCACGGCCAGGCCGAGCAGGGCGGCGACGGCCGGTTCGGCCAGGGCGAGCGTGGCGGCCGTGGCCACCGGGGTGGTGCGCAGGCCCCGCCCGTACAGGAAGTAGGCCAGGGCGGTGGCGGCCAGGCCCAGGTAGAGGGCGGTGAGCAGGCCGCGGGGCTCGGCGAGCCAGGCGCCCCCGCGCCAGGCGAGGACCGGCAGCATGATCACCGCCGCACCGCCGAACAGCACGCCCATCACGGCACCGGACGGCACGCCGGCGGAGATCGCGCGGGCCGCCGTGACCGCGTAGAAGGCGTAGAGGAGCCCGCCGAGCAGGGCGAACAGCACCCCGGACACGACCTGGCCGCCCGCCTGCGCGCCGCCTCCGACGATCAGTGCCGTGCACCCGGAGACGGCCGCGGTGGTCGCCAGCGCCCAGCGGCCGCTCGGCCGCTCGCCGTGCAGCAGCCACGACAGCAGGCCGGTGAACACCGGGCCGCTGCCGATCGCGACGACCGTGCCGATGGCCACGCCGGTGCGGCCGACCGCCGCGAAGAAGCAGAGCTGGTACGCCGCGACGGCCACGGCGGCGACCACCAGCCCGGGACTGACCACCCGCAGCACGCCGCGCCCGGCGAACAGGGCCAGCGCGGCACCGCCGATGACGAGTCTGGCCGCGGCCAGGGCGACGGAGTCGGCGGAGACGAGCAGCCCGGCGGTGCCGGCCGTGCCCCACAGCACGGAGGCGGCCACGACGGCCAGGGGTCCGTTCCTCATAGGACCATTGTCAGACAATCAGACAATTTCGTCCAGTTGACCATCCACCAGCCGGCCCGCCTCCCCCGCCAGCTCGGCCGCGTAGTCGTCGAACAGGGCCAGGGCGTCGAGGATGCCGGGGATCGCGCGGCGGGGCAGGCCGAGGAGCACCTCGCCCTCGGCGTCGGCCGTGCCCGTCACGTGGAAGGCGCCGTGCTCGGCGCGGAGGGATACCTCAAGACGCAGCTCGCGACCGTCGGGGAGGGTGAAGGCGATGCCGGTGCGGACGCCGGCGGGCGGGAGCAGGTAGACGTAGGGCTCGCTGCGGACGAAGGGGTGGCGTAACGCGGCCAGCATCTCCGCCGCGCGGCTCAGCCCGGCCAGCAGCCCGGCCGCGGCCTGACTCTCGCTGTCCACGCCCTGAGCCTAGATCAGCCCTGTGCCGCCTGACCAGGCGCGAGCCCGTCGAGGACCACACGACCGGCCACGGAGGCGGCGAACGCGACGGCCGCCGGCGACGAAGGTGGCGGGGGTGGCGGGTCGGTGGCCAGGCGGGCGTGCCGTTCGACGTCGTGGCGGACGCCCTCGTAGCAGAGCCTGCCGCGTTCGATCCCCTCGGCCAGGAAGCCCGCCTTGGTGGCCACCCGGCACGAGGCGGGATTGTTCGTCCGGTGGCCGAGCTCCAGCCGGAACAGCCCCCGCTCCTCGAACGCCCACCGGGCGAGCAGGTCGGTGGCGGCCGAGGCGACCCCCAGCCCCCGCACCTCGGGCATCGTCCAGTAGGAGACCCAGCCGTTGTCGTGGTCGTCGATGCCCGTCACCGCGACGTTGCCGACGACCCGGCCGCCGAGCGTCACCGCGAAGGCGTGCCCCACGCCGGCCCAGGCGGCGATCCAGCCCGTCGCGTCCTTCAGGGTCACGATGGGCCAGGGCGCCTGACGGCTCATGTCGGGTGCCTGGAACGCGGCGAGCACGGACGGAGCGTCGTCGGCACGCCACGGGCGGAGCTCGATGGTGGTGTGCGGCATCCCTGCCAGATTATCCCCCTATCCCGTGGGCCGCTTCGAAGGCCGTGACGAGCTGCTGGGGCGCGGTCAGGCACCACGCCTCGGCGACCAGCTCGAACAGCTCGTCATGGTCGACGCGGTCGAGGTGGATCACCACCCAGCCGTAGCGCCCGGCGGTGAACTGCTTCTCGAACACCTCGGGCCGCTCGGCCACCAGCGCGATCTGCTCCTCGATCGTGGCCTTGACCCCGACGGTCTCGGTCTCCTCCCACAGGTAGCCGAAGCCCTTGCCCCGCACCTTGAAGCTCACCCAGTCGCCGCCGCGGCCCGTCTCGACCTCCGGCAGCCCACCCACCAGCTTGAGGAACTCCTCGACGCTCACACCCATGGGCCCCTGTGTACCAGAGCCCGCCGACAAAGCGCGGCCTCAGGGCAGCAGCAGCCCCCAGTAGAGCCCCCACGGCACGAGCGCCAGCCCGCCCGCGAGCAGCAGCCCGAGCCGGACGCGCTCCCCGCGCGGCAGGGGACCGCGCTCCCGCCACCAGGCCCGTGCCGTCAGCGCGGCGGCCACCAGGCTCGCCACGGTGAGGGCCTGCAGCGCCAGCCAGGCCACCGGCCGGCCCGCCAGCAGCGGCCCCGGCGAGGCCAGCTTGGCGCCGGTCATCACCACGTACATCAGGTATCCGAACGAGCCCAGCACCACGGTGAGCCCGCCGCCGCTGAGCAGCCGCGCCGCCCGGCTCACCGGCGCGCGACCGGCCCGGCGCAGCCGGCGGGCCAGGGCGGCCACCGGGTAGCCGGCGAACGCCACGGCGAAGAGCACGAGCGCGGCCAGGTGCACCGCCGCCGACTCCCACCAGGCGGTGGGCGGCACGGGGAAGGTGGGCGTCTCCTGCACGGGGGCGGGCCCGGAGGTGCTCGCCGCCGGCGGCCGTCCCGAGGTGACGTCGCGCACCCAGGAGCCGACCAGGTCCGCGTAGCCGGGCGCCAGCCCGGGCAGCCGCCTGACGCCGCCGTCCGGCGTCAGGTGGGCGGCGTGGTCCGCTCCGGCGAAGAAGCGGAACGTGTAGTGGCGGTTGCCGCCCCGCTCGAACGCCTCGGCGAAGCCGGGCGGGCTCTCCCGGGGCGGGGTCAGCAGGTCGTGGACGCCCCAGATGCCGAGCACCGGCTGCCGGACGCGCTGCAGGGTCGGAGCCGGGTCGTAGTAGGGCTCCGGGAACAGGTCACCGTCGGCCAGCACCCGGTAGAGGGTGGGTTCGGTCCGTTCGACCAGCGGGCCCGACACGCCGGCCTTGCGGAGTCCGGCCGCCACGGCCCACGCCTGCTGGCGCAGCGGCTGGATGCTGTTGGCGCCCACGAGGACGACGAAGGCCACGTCCGCCGACCGGGACGCCGCGATCGGGGCGACCCAGCCGCCTTCGCTGAGCCCCCAGAGGCCGACCTTCGCCGGATCGACGCCGGGCTGCGACCGTAACGCGGCGACCGCGCCGAGCGCGTCGCCGGCGAGCTGCCCGTACGACCGCTCGAAGAGCGAATAGTCCACGGACCGCTTGTCGTAGACCAGCACCGCCATGCCGCGCCGGGCGAACTCCACGGCCTCGCCCAGGAGTTTGGTGCGGGGCGTGCCGGTGCCCGCCCCGTGCACGAGCACCAGGCCGGGCCGCCGCGCCGCGGCCCCCCGTGGTGCGAGGACAGTGCCGCGCAGGGTGAGGCCGCCGTCACCGTGGAAGCTCACCTCGGTGGTGGCGAGGTCGGCGGGTAGGGCGGGCGGCTCGTCGCCCGCCGCCGCCGCCGCAGTCGCGGTCGCGGTCGCGGTCGCGGGCCCGGCGGCGAACAGCGTGAACGCGGCGGCGATGACCGCCGCCAGCATGCGTCGTCGTCTCATGTTACCGACAATACTCTGCAGAGAGTTCTCGGCAAACATCTCTCTGCAGATCTCTTCCGTGAGGACTAGGCTGCTCGCCATGAAGGACGACGAGCCGTTCCTCCTCGACGACCCCGCCCGACTCAAGGCGCTCGCCCACCCCATGCGCCGCCGCATGCTGAGCCACCTGCAGATCCACGGCCCGGCCACCTCCACCACCCTCGGCGAGCTGCTCGGCGCCAAGACCGGCACGACCAGCTACCACCTGCGCCAGCTCGAGAAGTACGGCTTCATCGAGGAGATCCCCGAACGCTCGGCCGGTCGCGAGCGCTGGTGGCGCAAGGCGCCTGGCCCACGCGACCTGCGCCTGCCCACCCCCGACCAGCTCTCCCCCGAGGACCGCCCGGTGCTGGCCGAGTTCCACCGCATCGGGCTGGAGGAGGATCTGCGGATGCTCGAACGCCTGCCCGCCGTCTACGAACGCGACCCGCGCTGGGTCAAGGCGTCGCGCGGCCTGGGCCGGATGACCGAGGCCGAGTTCGAGGAGTTCTTCGAGGCGTACATGGCGCTGCTGACCGAGCACGCCCTGGGGGACGAGGAACCGGCGCCCGGCGCCCGGCCGATCCACATCCGCCTCTGGGCCTTCCCCGCCGACGACGGCTAAGGTACGACACCAGAACCGTGCAGAGTGGGAGGTAGGGTGACAATCTTCATAGCCCGCCTGCTCGCCCGGCTGACGCTGCTCGGCACCTGGTGGACGCCGGTGCTGGTGTTCGCCGCCGTGTTCGCGACGAGCTGGCCGCTCATGGCGCTCGCCGAGCCCGCCGGCAGCGCGCTCGTCCAACCCGGCACCTACTGGTGGTACTTCGTGGTGACCGCCGCGACCGTCGGCTACGGCGACTTCGCGCCGGAGACCACCGCCGGGCACGTCGTCGGCGCGTACGTCATCGTGGGCGGCATCGCCACCCTGACCACCGTCTTCACCAGGATCGCCGCCGCGCTGGAACAGAGCAGGGGACGAAGGATGCGAGGTGCCGTCACCGTGGACCACTCCGGGCACGTCGTGCTGCTGGGCTACACGCCCGGACGCACCGAGCAGATGGCCGACGAGCTGATGGCCGACGGCACGCGGGTCGTGGTGTGCGCCTGGGAGGAGGTCGCGACGCACCCGATGCCCGAGCACGGCGTGGAGTTCGTCCGCGGCGACCTGACCGACGAGAGCGTGCTGCGCCGGGCCGGCGTGCAGCGGGCGCACAGCGTCCTGGTGGACGCCCGCGACGACAACGAGGCGCTGGCCGTCGCCCTGACGGCCGACCACGTCACCGAGGGCGCCCATCTGGTGGTCGCCCTGCGCGACCTGCGCAGGGTGCGCCACCTGCGCTACGTCGCCGAATCGCTGAGCTGCGTCCAGTGGCACAGCCCCTACATGATCACCGAGGAGCTGCGGGACCCCGGCATCACCGAGATCTACGCGGAGCTGACGACCCACGGCGGCGCTGGCACCTACTCGGTCCGCCTGCCCACCTCGCTGGGCCCCGTGCCGGTCGAGCGCTGCCAGACCGCGCTCGGCCGCCACTACGGCGCCACGATGCTGGCCGCCCGCTCCGGCGACGCGCTGCTCGTCAACCCCGGCTGGCGCAGCGAGCTGCCGGCCGGCGCGGTGCTCTACTACATCGGCTCGCGCCGCCTCACCGCCGACGAGCTGACCGCCGCCCTTCGCTGAACGCTTCTCTGGCCTTCCCGGACAGGGCCCCCGAGCGGCGCCCTGTCATACGGTCGGAGCGGATCCGACATCCGGACTACGAGAGAGGGGCGGCCGGTGACTCCAGGCTGCGGCAACTGCGACTGCTACCTCGAAGACCTCGTGCTCGTCAAGCCACCCGGCGAGCGCTGACAGCACGATCCCACCGCGCTCAACCCACCGGTCATCCGCGCATGTCATGATCCTCTCGATCTCCGAGGATCCTCTGACAGGAGCAGCATGACGACTTTCGCGCGCCGTACGTTACGCGCCGTGCTCGCGGGCGGCCTGGTGGCCGCCACGCTGGTCTGGCCGGCGGGCGCATCGGCGGAGGCGGCCGCCGCCGCCTCCGTCTCGGTGGACTTCACCAAGCCGATCCGCAACATCTCCGCCGTCGACTACGGCGTCGGGATCACCGGCTACGGCGAGGGCTCGTACATCACCAACGACGCCAGGCACCGCGACCACCTGCGCCGGCTCGGCGTCGGCCGGATGCGGATCGAGCTGCACTACCAGACCCCGGGCGACCACGACAGCCCCATCGTGTGCGGCGGCTACAGGTGCGCCACCGAGGTGTCCGGCGACGCCTGGATCGCCGCCGTCCGCGACCTCGGCGCCGAGCCGGTCGTCATCCTCCAGGTGGACGGCCGCCAGAGCGCCGAGGTCAACCGGGACGACGCGGTCGCCCTCTACCGGCACTTCGCCGCCTCCGGCAAGCCGGTGCGGCGCTTCATCCTGGGCAACGAGCTCAACTGCGCGTGCACCCCGGACAAGCCGGAGATGCCGGCCGCGGAGTACAGCAGGCGCTTCAACCTCATCACCGACGCGCTGCGCGCCGTGGACCCGGCCGTCAAGGTCGGCGGGCCCGCCACGGCGTGGAACGACCACGACTACATCCGCGCCTTCCTGCGGGGCTCCGGCGACCGGGTGGACTTCGTCGACTACCACGACTACGGCAACGGCTCCGAGCCGATCACCGACGAGGCGCTGCTCGGCGACGTGATCCGCTCGTACGCGACCGACATCGCGGCCGTGCGCTCCCTCATCCGCTCGGAGCTGGGCCGCGACCTCGACCTGCAGATCGGCGAGTTCAACTCCGACTTCGACGACCCCGACGGCCACCGGACGCTGACCCACTTCAACACCCTGTGGGGCGCGGCGGCCCTCGGCCAGATGCTGCACGCCGGCGCGAGCGCCTTCCAGTACGGCGACAAGAACGGCCGGCTCGGCCTGACCAGCACCAAGGGAGAGGGCGGCATCGCACGCAGCGAGCCGCTGCCCATCTACCACGGCATCGGCATGTACACCGGCGAGGGCCTGTTCCGGCCGTTCGGCACGACGGTCGTCGAGGCGAGCGCCGACGACGACGAGCTGCACGTCTTCGCCTCCGACCACGCCAAGAACGTCGTCCTGGTCAACGTGGGCGACGAGCCGCTGGAGACCTCCCTCACCCTCACCGGGCTGACGAGCGGCACCGCGGCCGTCTGGCGGAGCACCGCCGACGCCTGGACCCCGCACCGGGCCGGCACGGCGGCCATCTCGGGCGGCCGGGCCACGCTGACGCTGCCGGCCGGCTCGGCCACCACCCTGGTGATCGGCGAGCCAGGCCTGACCGCGACGTACTTCGACAACGCCGACCTGACGGGCAGCAGCGTCACCCGCGTCGACCCCACCGTGAACTTCGACTGGGGCTCGGGCTCCCCCGACCCGGCCATCGGCCCCGACACCTTCAGCGCCCGCTGGACCGGCCAGGTGGTGATCGACAAGGCCGAGACGTACACCTTCATCACGACGAGCGACGACGGCGTGCGGCTGCGGGTGGACGGACGGCTGCTCATCGACGCCTGGACGGACCACTCCAAGCGCGACGACACCGCCCAGATCGCGTTGAGCCCCGGCAGGCACGACATCACGATGGAGTTCTACGACAGCGGCCACGACGCGATCGCGGAGCTGCGCTGGTCGAGTCCGTCCATCCCGCGTCAGATCATCCCGGCGGCGCGTCTCGTCACGGGTTAGGCGGGTGGCCGGCCGGTGCGGCCGGACGCCGGTCGGCCACCCGTTTCACGCGGCTCCTCGTGCTCCCGCTCAGAAGGCGTAGCGGACCCGGCAGTACGGCAGCCGTTCCCCGATGAGCCCGGTGAGGGCGGCGACGTAGCGGCCCTTGAGCCCGGTGCGGTAGCGCACGTTGCGCCCGCCGGTCTCCGAGCGCTTGGCCTGCTGCAGGTCGGGCCGCCAGAGCAGGTCCTCGGCCTTGGGATGCCAGCCGAGATTGACCTCGTGCAGCCGGTCGTTGTGGGTGAGGAAGATCACCTCGGCGGCGAGCTGCCGCCTGGCGGCCGGGCCGACGGCGTCGTCGAGCAGGCCGAGCAGCTCCACCCAGTCCTCCAGCCAGCCGTCGCGCACCACGACCGGGCTGAGGTTGACGTGCACCTCGTAGCCCGCCGCGACGAAGTCGTCGATCGCCGCCAGCCGGTCGGCGATGGAGGAGGTGCGGATGTCGAGCAGCTTGGCGTCGGCGGCGGGCATCAGGCTGAAGCGGACCCGGGTGCGACCCCGGGGATCCCAGCCGAGCAGGTCGCGGTTGACGTGCTTGGTGGCGAAGCTGGCCTTGGCGTTCGGCAGGTCGCGGAACAGCTCGACCAGGTCGCGGACGTTGGCCGAGATGGTCGCGTCCACCGAGCAGTCGGAGTTCTCGCCGATGTCGTAGACCCAGGAGTCGGGGTCCACCTGGTCGGGCTCCGGCTTGACGCCCTGCCGGCCGGCGTGCCGGCGGAGGTACCCGGTGATCTGCTCGATGTTGGCGAACACGGTGATGGGGTTGCTGTATCCCTTGCGGCGCGGGACGTAGCAGTAGGCGCAGGCCATCGCGCAGCCGTTGGCGGTGGAGGGGGCGATGAAGTCGGCCGAGCGGCCGTTGGGCCGGGCCGTCAGCGACTTCTTCACACCGAGCACCAGCGCCTCAGTCTTGATCCGCACCCAGCGGGCCACGTTGGCCTCGTCGCCGTACAGCTCGGGGATGCGGTGGTGGCCGGCGATCTCGACCAGCTCGGCCCCCGGAAAGCGGTCGAGCACCTCGCGGCCGCGCGGCAGCTCGGCGGCGGCGGGCTCGACGTAGATGCGCCGGATGTCGAGCAACGGGTGACGTTCGATGGCACTCACTTTGATGGAACGTTCCAGGTCAGCCAGGGCTTCCGCCCGCGGGTCGCTGCTCGACCGGGCAGGCGTACGCCGTCCGCGAGGCGAGCGGCCACGCCCGCACCTCGGCCCCGCAGCGGCGGCAGAGCTCGCGCTTGTAGACCCACCGCTCGTCGGGCGCCTCCGGGTCGCTCACCACCTGCCCGGCGTCACGGCCCAGCGCCAGGAACCGCACGGCGGCGTCCCACAGCAGGCCCGCACGCTCGGCGCCGACCCCGCGCTCGTCCGGGTCGAGCCCGGCCAGGAACAGCAGCTCGGCCCGCCACGCGTTGCCGATGCCCGCCCATACGGCCTGGTCGAGCACGGCGGCGCCGACGGGCGCGCGGGCGGCGACCAGCCGCCGCACCGCCTCGTCGCGGTCGGCGTCGGACCGCAGCGGATCCGGCCCCAGCCGGCCGCGCAGCTCCGCCTCCCGCGCCGGGCTCAGCGGCTCGCACCGGGCCGGGGCGATGAGGTCGAACGCCACCTCGTCCGTGGCCAGCCGGAGCCGGGTGCCCGCGCGGGGCTCCACCGCCGGATCGTCGTACGCCAGGAAGACGCCCCGCATGCCGAGGTGCACGTGGAGGGCTTCGGCGCCCTCGATCCGGTAGAGCAGGTGCTTGCCCACCGCCTCCACGTCGGTGACGAGCCGCCCGTCGTACGGGCGCGCGTCGAACCGGCCCTGCGGGCTGGTCGCGCGCACCACCCGCCCGGCCAGCGCCTCGCGCAGCCGCCCCGCGTAGCGGTGGAGCAGGTGGCCCTCCGGCATGCCCGCCGACCTACCCCGTGCCGGGGCGGCCATTCCCCACGCGCAGGCCGGGGCTCCGGGTGAGGCCGAGGCGGCCGAGGAGGTCGTCCATCATGTCCTCGAACAGCGGCAGGTGGTCACCGAAGGCGGCCCGGAGGTGGCCGTAGACGGCCAGGCAGAGCAGGCCGTAGATCTGCCGCCAGCAGGTCATCATGAGCAGCGCCACGCCGACGGGCAGGTCCAGGCCGATGATGTCGCGATAGACGCGGAGCTGCGGCGCGAGGTCGGGGGCGATGTCCTCCTCGGCGGGGTGGGGCAGGCGTCCCTCGCGCAGCAGCCGGGCGAACAGCTCACCGAACAGGCGGCCCAGCTCGCGCAGGATGACCGTCGGGATGCCGTCCTCCCCCGCGACTTTGGGGAAGGCGGCGCCCATGAGCAGGTCGAACCCGGCCCTGTTGGCCATCGACCAGTCGAGCACGGCGCGGGTGGCGGCGTGCAACTGGGCGCTGACGTCGTCGGGGTCCTGGCGGGCCACGGCGCGGGCGACGGTCTCGATGAACTCGGCCGTGACGTCGTCGTAGACGGCGCGGACGAGACCCGCCCGGCCGTCGAAGTAGCGGTAGAGGGCGGGCGGGGTCACCCCGACGGCCCTGGCCACGGCGGCCAGGGTGAGGCCCTCGACACCTTCCTCCTCGGTGATCCGGCGGGCGGCGGCCGTGGCATCGCGTTCGAGCTCGGCCCGGAGTCGTTCCCGTCGCGTCAACCCTGTCATCCGCCCATCTTCTCGGCTCTGGACCGTGACGGCCACTTGCGGTGAAGGGTCAACACATGGTTAATGGTGTTCGCACTTTAACGGATCATCACTGAAGGAGTCATGGATGCGCGTGCGCGGAGGCGGCCGAACGGCGACGGTGGCCGCGATCCTCCTGCTGGCCACGGCCTGCGCGAGGGGCGCCGATCCGGCCGTCGCGCCGCAGCGGGCGCCCGGCACCCCGACCACCCCGGCCACCCCCGACGCCGGGAAGGCGGCGCTGGCCGAAGCGGCGAAGAGCCTGGCGGCCCTGATGTCCGCCCCCGGGCCGGTCGTCTGCTCGCGCAGCGGCGACCACTGGCAGGCCGCGGCCTACGACGACGCCTTCCGTACCCGTACCGCGCACTTCTCCAGCGCGACGATCGAGCCGCACCTGATGGAGGTCGCCGCGAAGGCGGGCGGCGACGAGGCGTCCGTCCGCGGCCTGTGCGAGGCCGGCGTCAGCTCGGTCTCCCCCGACGGCCGGCGCGTCGCCGTCGAGGTGGGGCTGGCCGACAGCACCGGGACGCGCGTCGGCTGGCTCGACCTCGGCACGGGGGTGTTCACGGACGTCACCGCCACGTCGAACAAGAAGGGGTACGTCTCGCGGACGTTCACCGACGAGAAGCCCGGCTTCGCCGCCGACGGGTCGTTCTGGTTCCTGCGCGACCACCAGGAGTACGTCTCGGCCGACCCCACCGGCCGGCTGACCCCGCGGCAGCTCAGCCTGGCCTGCTTCGGCAGAAGGGGCGACGACACCTACCACCACGTCGTGAAGTCCGTCGCCGTGCTGTGCCCGGGCGGCGTCGTCCATCCGTCCGGGAGGTTCGCCGCCGCGTCGAGGGGCGTCGCCCAGTGGCTGAGCACCGTCCAGGGATTCCAGCTCGACCTCATCGCGAAGAAGGTGGACAGGTACTCCGACGCCCCCGACTTCAAGCCGTTCGCCATGCAGGTCGCCGTGCGGGACGACGGCGAATGGCGCGACTGCACGCCCGTCACCTGGCTCGACGCCACCGACCTGCTCTGCGCGGGCGCGAGCAACGACTACTACACCGTCGCGGTCGACCCGGCCCTCGCCCGCGGCGACCTCGAACACGTGCAGTCGACGAAGGTGAAGGTCAAGGCCGAGATCGCCCCCGCCACCGAGACGCCGATCATCTCGGTCGCCGTCTCCCGGGACCGCCGCTCGCTGATCATCGCGGCCGGCGACGACGAGGCCGGCACGGCCAAGCTCTACCGCGCGAGCCTGGTCACCCCCGGCGACCCCGTGGAGATCGGCCCCGTCCCGGCGGAGCTGCGGGAGAACCTCGCCCTGCGCAGGAGCTGACGCTCGGTCAGGCCACCCGGGACGACGGAACCGTCCAGGTGTTGCACGACGCCGGCGACTTGCTTCGGAAGCCCTTGTCGAGCCAGGCGGCGATGTTGCGGCCCTTGCCGTGGTCACGGGCCTTGGTCCACTCGTCGCCACTCTCGCGGTTGACGTCCAGGAGTTCCTCCCAGTCCTCGCCCGTCCGGTCCAGGGAGTTCCAGACGCTGCCCATGAACACGCCGGCCAGGCACTGGGCCTGCAGTTCGTTGCGCCGGATCTGCTCGTTCAGCTCGCTCTTGCTCCGGTACGGGTAGCGGTCGAAGGCGCGGCCCATGCCCGTGACGTTCTGCACGTGGTGCGCGTATTCATGGGCGACCAGCATAAAGAGGAACAGGTCCTCAGGTTCGCCGATCGTGTCGTCATCCAGGATGATGAGAAAACGCCGCTCGGCGGGACAATAGACGCCCGCGGTGTGCTTTCCCCAGCGGTCCCCGCAGTATCGGCGCGGCTTGGTGATGAACCCGATGCGCGCCTTGGCGAACGGCATCCCGGCGCGCTTGAGATGCGCGCCCCAGGAGGCGTTCAGGCAGTTGAAGACCGCGGTCAGGTAGCGCTTGGCGGAGGGGACGTCGTTCGCCTCGATGGCACGTTCGGGGCACGCGCTCGGCCGGAGCTCGCCGGTGCGGTACAGCTTGTTCCTGGTGAGGGCTGGATCCTTGACGGGATAAGCGGTCGCGTGCGCCGTTCCCGAGAACAGGAGGAAGAAAAGCGCGCAGGCCGCAACAAGGGGGGTGAAACGCATGAGGCGCATCATAGTGGGGGTGACCCTCATATTCCGTTACGTCGTGAACATGACGATCAAGCGAACTCCCCACGAATCGGGCATACCCGAAACCGCGGCTGCGACGTCCGAATCCAGCCAGCGCGCCACCCGCCTCGCTGTGACGCTGGGACCATGACCACAGCACTGACGCAACACCGGCAGGACGACGCCTGGGCGGTGATGGAGCGGTTCTACGCGGCCGAGGCGGCGTACGTCGCGGCAGGCGGGTACGGCGCGGCCGACTACGCCGAGGTGGCGGTCCACCTGGACCCCGAGGTGGTGCTGCACCAGGCGCCCGGCCTGCCGTTCACCGGCACCGGGACGTGGCGCGGCCATGACGGGCTGGAGCGCTTCCTGGCCAGGTTCAGCGAGCTCTGGGAGTCGATGGAGTTCCTGGAGCAGGAGCACTGGGGCGACGGTGACACGGTCGTGGTGCGCAACCGCGTCCGCTTCCGCGCCCGCGCCACCGGACGGGACGTGGAGACCGAGATTCTCCAACTGATCCGGGTACGGGACGGCCGCATGCTCGAATGCCGCCCCTTCTACTGGGACCCCACGGGCGTCGCCACGGCCTGCGCGGACCCCGCGATGTGACCGACGACACATCCGCAGGCGCGCCGCAGCGCCCTGGAAGCGGCTCCACGATGCCTCCCGCCGTCGCCCAGGGCGAGGCTGCCGGGCGACGGACCCGGGCCGTGACGGCTCCGGCGACGGGCGTGCGACACCGCCTCCACGACGTCGCCAGCGGGCCCACAAGAGGCCGCTGACCTGCACGGACGCATCCCGCCCGCCGTACGATCAAGGGGACCGCCGACGCGACGGAGGGAACCCCCGTGAACCGCAACATCCGCACCATGGACGACGTCATGAGGCTCCTCGACCGGCTGTTCGCCCCGGACGCGGACCGGTGGACGGCGGACGCGGCCGGCTGGTGGGACGCCTTCTACGCCGACCGCGACCGGGCGGTTCCCTTCTTCGCCGACAAGCCGGACGAGAACCTGGTGTCGTATCTCGACCGCGGGCTGCTCCGGCCGGGCCGCGCCCTGGACCTGGGCTGCGGGCCGGGGCGCAACGCGGTCCACCTGGCCTCGCTCGGCTTCGAGGTGGACGCCGTGGACCTGTCCTCCACCGCCGTCGCGTGGGCCGGGGAACGCGCCCGGGAGGCGGGTGCCGAGGTGCGGTTCCACTGCGGCGACGCCTTCGCCGTCGAGCTCCCCGGCCGGTACGACCTGGTCTACGACTCCGGCTGCCTGCACCACCTGCCGCCGCACCGCCGGGTGAGCTACCTCGGCCTGCTGGACCGGGTGCTGGCCCCCGGCGGCCACCTCGCCCTCACCTGTTTCGCCGCCGGGGCCATGGGCTCCGAGCTGCCCGACGACGCGTTCTACCAGCAGGGGCGCCTGCACGGCGGCCTCGCCCACACCCCCGGCGAGCTGCGGTGGATCTTCTCCGACTACACGGCGGTCGAGCTGCGGCCGATGCGGGAGCAGCCTCCCGGCGCCGCCTCCTTCGGGGTCCCCTTTCTGCTGACCGCCCTGTTCCGGCGACCGCCGGTTGCCTGACGCGTAACCTACAGGTTACACTTTCGGTCGTGGACCGGGTAGCGGGCGCGATCGCCGACCCCGTACGGCGGGAGATCCTCATGATGCTGCGCGACGAACAGCTCTCGGCAGGACAGATCGCCGAACGGTTCGTCATCAGCCGGCCCGCCGTGAGCCGCCACCTGCGCGTCCTCAGGGACAGCGGGCTGGTGAGCGACGAACTCGTCGGCAGGCAACGGTTCTACGTCCTGCGCACCGGCCCGCTCACCGAGGTCACCGACTGGATCGCCCGGCTCACCCGGCCTTCCGGCTGGGAGCACCGCCTCGACGCCCTGGAGACAGAGGTCTACCGGACCCGCCGCGACCACCGCGACCACCGCGACCGCGATCCGGCCACCCGACGAAGGGAAGACACAGCATGAGCCCCACTCCCACCGGCCGACTGGTGCGCACCGGCGCCGGCAGCGACCTCGTCCTGACCCGCACGTTCCGCGCCCCCGCCGAGGACGTGTGGGCCAGCCTCACCGAGCCCGACCGCACGGCCCGCTGGTTCGGCCCCTGGGAAGGCGACGCGGCCCCCGGCCGGACGGTCAAGGTCCAACTGGCCTACGAGGAGCAGACGCCCTGGTGCGACCTGCGCATCGACGCCTGCGAGCCCCCGCGGCGGCTGGCCGTGTCCATGACGGACCCCTCCGGATCCTGGCGGCTGGAGCTCCTGCTGTCCGAAACGGACGACGGCACCGAGCTGCGGCTCGTCCAGCACCTCAGCACCGACGACGGCCTCGGCGAGATCGGCCCCGGCTGGGAGTACTACCTCGACATGCTCGTGGCCGCCCGCGACGGCTCACCCCGGCCCGACTTCGGCGACTACTACCCCGCGCTCAAGCCCCACTTCGACGCCCTGACCGCCTGAGGCTCCCGCGACGAGCCGGGGCTCTCAGTAGCTGTCGCTCCAGTGATACCAGGGGCCCCGGATGTGCTCGAAGGTCGAATGGACCGAGTCGACGGGGCCGTTGTCGGCCGGACGCTCCGCCGGGCTGTAGACGTAGCCGTACGGGTCCACGCCACCGATGTCGTCCAGCTTGAAGTACACCCGGTCCCCGTCGCGGTAGACGTCCTCGAACGTGATCCACCCGATCTCCCGGGGCCGCTCCGCCGGGTCGTCGTCAGTGCGGATCGTCCGGGCCACCCGCTCCATGTCCGCGACGGACCTGTCGAACCGTTGCTCCTCGATGAGCCCGCAGGCCGACGACGACGCGACCGCCGCCCCGGCGAGCGCGGCCGCCACCCCCCGCCACCATGACGCGAACCGGTCGCCCACCCCACCACCCCCGTCGAGCGCCATGATCACCCGACAGCCTACGCGGCCGCGGCCTTACGGCAGTCGCTTGAGGGGACGGACGAACCAGCGGGCCGCCGAGGGCGTGCACAGTTCGATGACGATCGCCAGCGGCAGGACCGTGCTCGGGTGGATCAGGCTCAGCCAACCGAACTCACCGTCCATGGCGGCCGTGATGAGGTGAGCACCAGCGGCGACCGTCTCGAAGGCGAGGGCACACCAGCGCACCCACTTCCCGCGGGACGACCATCGAAAGATCAGCCACCCCAGGAGCGCCACGACCAGGACAGGTTGGAGCAGCAGGACAAGAAGCTCTGGGTCGCCGAGAGCGGCCACGATGCCCGGCATCATGATCGCCGTGCCGAAAAGGCCGAGGGCAAGCTGCAGGATCAGGAGAAACCTGGCGGCTCGTACGGTGGCCGGCATCCGCTCGGCTGCAACCTCCTCCGTCACACGATCATTGTGCCGCATGGCGGACGTCTCCGGCCGTTCCGCGACGAAGAGCCATCCACCGGCCTCAGATGGGGTGCAACCGGAACGGTGGAGCCGACCGCCTGGCGGAAAGGGACGCAACCCGGGAGCGGCCTTCGGGATAGAGAGGTGAGTCAACACCCCGAACCCGAAGGAACCGATCATGTGGCGATGGACAGAGTGGTGAGCCGGCCCACGGAGCAGCTCGACGACCGGGAGATCGTCGCCGCCTCCGAGGAAGACCCCGAGGCGTTCGGCGAGCTGTTCCGTCGCCACTCGCCGCGACTGCACGCCTACGTCAAACGTCGCCTCGGGCGTACTCTCGCCGACGACATCGTGGCGGAGACGTTCGCGACCGCGTTCCGGCAGCGGCGGCGATTCGACGGGCGTTCGGAGTTCGGCGCGTGGCTGTGGGGCATCGCCAGCAACCTGATCGCCAAGCACCATCGGCAGGAGACCCGCATGTTCCGGGCGTTCGCCCGGACTGGCGTGGACCCCGCCACGGACGGCGTCGCGGAACTGGTCAGCGAGCGCGTGGTCGCCGCGGCGCACAGCCCTCGGCTGGCCAAGGCCCTCGCCTCGCTGAGTGCGCAGGACCGCAGCGCCATCCTGTTGCTGGCCTGGGGTGAGCTGTCGTACGCCGAGATCGCGGCGATTCTGGAGCTGCCCCTCGGCACCATCAAGGCCAAGATTCACCGGGCTCGAACGAAGCTCCGCAACAGCCTTCCGGGGGAGGACCACGATGGATGAACTCGACGCGCTGCGCCGGATGCGGACGACACTGGCCCGTGAGGAGAGTCCGGACGTGCTCGCGCTGCGGGCCGACTGGCGCGCCGCTCCCCTGCCACGCCCCCGCCGCAGATTCACGGCTCCGCTGGTCAGCTCGATGGCGGCGGCCGTCCTGGTCGCCGCGTCCCTGGCCGCGGTCTCGGTGACGTCGGACGCGGACCCGCCCGTCCAGCCGGGCGAGCGCGAGAGTCCGGACGCGCCGGGCAACGCGCTGCTGGTGGCCGCCGCCAACGTGCGGCCGGAGCCGGCCGGCACGTACTGGCACACCACCCGCGTCGCCGGGAAGATCCACGCGGTGGGTGAGAGCGCGGCGGATCACTACAAGGTCGAGTCGAGGATGCGGTACGACCACTGGACCGCGCGGAACGGCACGGCGTGCACCGCCGTCCAGGACCTGCCTGCCCGCCCGTGGAGCGCCCGCGACCGGCGGGGATGGCAGGAGGCAGGAGCTCCCACGAAGGTGCGGGTCGCGACCCCGGACGGGCCGGGCACCCTGTTCATGGACGCGCCGGACAGGAAACCGATCTGCCGCACGACCCGTGACCAGCGCTTCTTCGGCATGACAGCGCGGCAGCTGGCCTCCCTGCCGACCCAGCCCGAGCAGTTGCGCACGGCCCTGCTGGACCTCGAAGGCAACTGGTCGGCGTACGCGCCTGAGGTGACGAGGCAGCCGATCCGGGCCCTGGAGGGTGAGACGCGTGTTCGGGCGCTGAGCGATGTGGCCGGCACGCTGCTCGCCCTGGCGCCCGCCCCTCCGGCGGTGCGCGCAGCCGCGTTCCGGATGCTCGCCACCCTGCCCGGCGTCAAGGTCGAGGGCAGGATGACCGACCCGCTGGGCCGCGCCGGCGTGGGCATCTCCCTGCCGCTGGAGACGACCATTCCCCTCGGCCTGTCCACCGCGCCCAGGCAACTCGGTACCTACCGCCGCCAGTGGATCATCAACCCGGGCGACGGAACGCTGCTGGCCATGCGGGACGTGGTGGCGACGCCACCACGGGGCTCCCGTGCCCTCCCCCCAGGAGACGACGGCAAGCCCCGCCGCCTCACGGCCGGAACCCAGCCCGACCGCTTCCACCAGCCCGGCGAGGTGTCCGAGTACGAGACGTACGAAGCCGCCGAGTGGACCGACGTGCCGCCGCCCGGCTGACCCGCCGAACTCCTGGCCGACGAGCGACGCGAGGACCTCTCCGAACATCCTCGCGTCCTCGTCCCCGCCGGCGGCGCTCAGCCGGACCACTCTCGCGGCGCCGGCGGTCAGCGCGTCGGTCCCCAGACCGGCGGGGCGCTCGACGGGGCGCCCCGGACCAGCCGTCGTCGCACTACGATCAAGCCTCATTGTGCGCATTCACCGTTCTGCGGCTTCCGCCTACTTGGTCGTCACGCTCGGTTCGATCATCGTCAGCCTGGTGATCGGCACCGCGACACCGGCCTGGCTGGTCACCCTGTGGTATCCGCCCGGCGAGACCGCCGGGGAGTCCCCGCTGGTTCCGGTGCTGGGCGGCTTGCTGCTGCTCGGGCTGGTGAACACGTGGATGCTGTGGCAGGTTCTGCGCCGGCCCGCGCCTGTGGCCGTGCCGATGCGTCGGCCGGCCAGGTGGCTACGGCTGCTGCTGTACGCCGACGTGGTGTGGCTGCTGATCCCCTCGTTCCTGCCCTACATGGTCGAGATGGTCATCGGGCTGGCGCTCTGGGTGCCTGCACTCGTGCTGTTCACGGTGGTGGTCACCGGGTCAGGCCGGCCATTTCGGCTGGCTGTGCTCCTGCTCGGGCTGGTGGAACCGGCCACATCGCTCGCGGGTGGCCTGGCGGACGATGCGACGTTCCAACTCTTCACAAGTCCGGCCTACCGGGTGGCTGTCCTGGCCACGGGAGTGGCCTCGTCCGTCATGATGGTGATGCTCCTGCTCGCTCAGCGGCGCGACGGCCGCTGGAGCCGCGTGACGTTCCTCATCGGTCTGGGCACCTTCGCGAGCGCGTTCCTGGTCGAGCTCGTGGACGCCCTGACGAGGGGCGGCACGATCGAGTCGATCGCCGAGGCGATGGATGTGCTCTACGTCGTCTGGCTGGCGCGCACGGCGCACGAACTGAGCCGTGAGCCGAAGCGGCAGGCGCCTTCGCGCGTGCCCACGGCGGTCACGGCTGTGGCCGCGGTCCTCATGCTGTTGGCGGTCGGGCCCGAGGGCGGCCCGCGTCTCAGCTACACCTGGCAGAAGGACGGGCTGAGGGCTTGCACGGCGTGGTTTACCCTGCCGCGTGTCGCGGACGTCCCGCCCCACGAGCGCCATCGGGCCTATCTGTGCGGCGTGAGCAAGCCTGATCGGCAGGTCGCGGACCAGGAGCTCCTCGGCAAGGGCCGGGCCGCGTGCGCCAGGTTCGCGGCGGGAGAGCCGGTCAGGGCTCGCCCTGCCCTGCTCGCGCTGCTCTGCCCGGAAGTGATCGGCCGGAAATATCCGGACTTATTGTTGTCATCCGCCCAGGTACAGCGACAACAGGCCGAGAAGGAGAACATCCAGCGCGAGCAGTTGGCACGCGAGGCGCGCGAGGAGGACGCCCGGTGCCGCGACCCGTGGCCCGCGCTCCGCACTCGCTTCCAGGCGACCGCGTCCTACTACGACTGGGACTCCCAGCCCTACGGAATCCACGATCCGAAGGCGAACACCGAGGAAGATTCCTCGGCGATCCGGAACGCGGAGCCGACCGACATCCTGGTAACCAGCGGTCGACTGGCCCTGGTCTTCACACCCAGCCAGGACTGGGCGACCTGCGTCACGGCGAAGGCGTTGCGCTCGGCCCCGCCACCCCTGCGACGCAGAGGCTGGGACGAGGTGGTCGAGGCGGACATCGTCAGCGAATCGGGACACCTGACGATGCAGACGCTGTCGGCGAGCAAGGTGCGCTTCCCCAACCTCGCCCGGAGCGGCCCCGGCACCTACCGGCTGCGGCTGTACACGCGCCCGGGCGAGGATCTGATCCTCATCTATCCAGCCAGGAGGGCGGCGTAGACCCCCGCAGGGGGTCGCCCGTCGGGGCGGCCGGCAGGACGGGTGGCGTGGATCACGTGCTCTAGCTCGGCTCGGCGGGTGTGAGCGCACGGATGACGTGCTCGATCAACGTGTCGAGGTACTCGGGCTCCGGCAGGCTGCGATGGGACCCACACTCAGCCTGCTTAGTCCGCCCGCCATCCACCCTCCTCCTGGAGTTCAGGTGCCGTCCTGACCTGGCCGAACAACTCCGCCGCTTCGTCACGCGTATGGTGCCCGCTCCCTGGGAGACGCTGACCTTCGCCGCCGGCCCGTCCCCCGGGGCGAATTCTCGCTCAGGCATGCTCATACGAGGAGTCTGCTACCCGAAGTAGCAAACGCGTTGGTCCTCCGCTCTACACAGACGTGGACGCTAACCCGGCGGGCCCACCTGCTCGTGGACCACCTCCACCAATCCGTACGGGATTGTACGGTTTTCGGTGTAACTCCTGATCAAGGAGAACGCACCTGATGAGTACGGTGATCCAGGCATCGACGGAGATCGACCTGGAGGACGCCGCGGTGGCGCGTAAGAAGCCGGACAACTCGACGGATCGGGAGCTGGTGGCCAGGCTGGTCGACCAGGCGCGAGCCGAAGGGGTGGAACTGGTCGGTGAGAACGGGCTGCTGGGCCGGCTGACCAAGCTGGTGCTGGAGTCCGCTCTCGAAGGCGAGATCACCGACCATCTCGGCTACGACAAGCATGAACGCTCCGGCAACGAGAGCGGCAACACCCGCAACGGCAGCCGGGCCAAGGCCGTCATCACCGACGTCGGGCCGGTGGAGATCACCGTGCCACGCGATCGGGACGGCAGTTTCGAGCCGAAGATCGTGCGCAAACGGCGATCATAAGCCTGGACCCGACCGGCAAGGGCCGCAAACGCTGGATCACCCGCTGGAAGGCCGCTCTGAACGCCTTCGCCATCACCTTCGAAGGCCGCCTGACCCCGACCACCCGATAGAACCAGTCAAGATCGAGATACACCGATTACGGGACACACCCCAGCGCGCTGTCCAGGTAGCGGGTGTTCCACAGCACGATTGCAGTTGAGCACCAGGCCGAGCGCGCACAGAGAGCGTCCCAAAAATCCCAATCCCTCGAACTACTTCGCTGAGATCACCTCAGTGACGGGTGTGAAAGCAATCCGCCCTTTTGGTGGAGTGAGAGGTGTGACTACCAATGTGACGGCTTCGGATTCCGTTGATCCATCGGAGATGATCAGCGACGCGGCTCTGGTGGAGCTGTCGCGCCGAAGTCCTGAGCGGTTCGGGGAGATCTATGACCGGTACGTGAGAGAGATCCATGCGTATCTAGGGCGGCGACTCGATTGGCAGGCCGCGGACGATCTCACGGCCGAGGTGTTCCTGGCCGCGTTCAGGAAACGCGAGACGTTCGATCCCCAGCGTGGCACGGTCCGTCCCTGGCTGTACGGCTTCGCCGGCAACGTAATAGCGCTACACCGGCGCGCCGAAGCCCGGCGGCTTGCGGCGCTGCAGCGCAACGCGGCCGCCCACGACAGCACGGAACACGGACACGAGGAACGGGTGGTCACCCGCGTCGATGCCGGGAGCGCACAGGGGCGGCTCGCGGCGGAGCTGCGCGCGCTGTCCGACGGCGACAGGGACGTGCTGCTGCTGAGCGCGCTGGGCGAGCTGAGTCATGAAGAGGTAGCTCAGGCGCTCGACATCCCGTACGGGACCGTCGGATCGCGCCTGTCACGAGTGCGCAAGAAGCTTCGTGCCGCGCTGGACGGCATCAATCCCATGCTTGGAGGCTCTGATGGATGATTACCAGGCGGTGCGGGAGCTGCTGCCCGCGCCGCCGCTGTCGCCCGAGGTCGAGCGGGCCGGGCGCGAACGGCTGGCCGCCGCGTTCGCCCAGGAGCGGCGACGCGGCCGTAGGGCTGCCAGGTGGAGCGCGCTGGGGCTCGCCCTGGCGGGGGCCGCGGCCGCGGCGGTTGTCGTGTTCACGCAGACGGTGCCCTCGGGCGCGCCAGCCACTTCCGGCACGGTCACCCAAGCGGACGGCAAGCAGTTTCTGCTGGTCGCGGCGGCCACGGTGGCCGCCATGCCGGACGAGGGCACATGGTGGGGCAGCACGGAGGTCCACGGCCGGCAGTTCCACGAACCAGGCGGCCGGTACGTTCTGCAGAAGAGCGAGACGATCGAGACATGGATCCCCGCGGACCCCGAAGGGCTGACCTGGTATCGCCAGACTCCCCATGGAGTCAAGCCCGCGACGCCCCAGGACGAGGCGGCCTGGCGCGCCGACGGCTCGCCCACGTCCTGGACATACGATAGGTCCCGGACAGGGGGACTCCCCGAGGAGGTCGTACGGGCGGAGCCCGGCGAGCGGCGCACGTGGTCCACCGAGGACTGGGACTTCCGTATCCTCACAGCGGGCAAGCCGCTGACCAAGATGAGCGACCTCCCCGACACCCCCGAGGGACTGAAGCGGCTCTTCAACGCCGACGACCGCACGACCATCGATACCGCGGCGCGGCTGCTGTTCTTCGCGCCGGTGGCAAGCGAGACCAGGGCCGCCGCCTACCGGCTGCTCGCCTCCGTGCCCGGAGTCACCGCCGTCGGGCAGGTGACCGACGCACTGGGCCGGACCGGACAGGCGATCGAGTACACGTCCAGCGAGTTCGTCCCGCCCGGCCACGCGGGGACGACCATGACCAGGCTGGTGATCGACCCCGTTTCCGGCAAACCGCTTTCCCTCGAAACCCGTTCCGCCGCCGACGGCCTGCTCCTACGGTACACCGCGATCCAGGACAGCCGCTGGGCGGCAGACAACCCATTGGAGAAGAAATGAGATTCCCCCTTGCCGTCGCCGCTGGGCTGGTCATCGCCGGCCTGACCGCCACGCCCGCGGCCGCCGACACGCCGAAGGGCGCATACTGGCGGGTCGAGACGACCCACATCACGACTCATCCCCGCCCTGTCGGCAGCGGCTACTACCTAACCCAGCGCGAGGTCAGCACCGAGTGGCTGTCGCCCGAGGGCAAGAGCTGGAGTGGCTTTCGCGAACTGGGCGCCAAGCCCGCGACCCCGAAGGACGAGGCGGCCTGGCGCGCCGACGGGTCGCCGACCACGTGGGACTACCGCACGGAGGGCATGAAGATCCGCCTGTCCACCGCCCCGGGCCAGGGCCATATCACGCCGACCAAGGGACGGCCGGACGGATTCCGACTGGGCGAGAAGTATGTCACCTACCAGCGGCTCCAGGCGCTGCCCACGGACGCTGAGACGCTCAGGAAGCACCTCGTGGCGGACGTCAAAGCCTGGATCGACGTGGCAGCGCAGGAGGCCAAGACCACCAGCCCGAATTCCAAGAAGGACGACTGGCTGGTCAACCTCGACAGGTACGTGGCCGGACGGGCGAGCGAGCTGCTGTACGCGAACCCGGTGCCCAAGAAGGTCAGAACCGCCGCCTACCAGGTGCTGAAGACGACCAAGGGCGTCACCGACCTCGGCCGGGCCAAGGACCCGCTGGGCCGCACCGGCCACAAGCTGGCTCTGCCCATCCCCTCCAACAAGGACTCGGTGCTCAAGCAACAGCTCCTGGTGGACACCAAAACCATGACGCTGCTGGCCAAGTACACCGACCTCAAGGACGGCGGCAAGCCGATGCTCGGCAAGTCCGGCGTGCAGACCATCACGGCCGGCTGGACAGACGACAAGCTTACCGCTCCCGCCGCTGACTGACACCTCTACCGCTGCCCTGGCCTCAGCGCCAGGGCAGCGGCCATCCCCAAGCATCCCGACCCCTCAGAGCGTGTTTGAGATGGGTGATCAGCTTCATTCGCAGACGTAGCGGGGCTGGCGTCGGGCGGGCCCTCCTCGGGTGATGCGGCGTGTCATGCCC
>NZ_JBIDCC010000014.1:0-130237 GCF_043204415.1 Nonomuraea sp. NPDC047897
CCGAAATGACGGGGTTGTGCATCATGCACTGGCTTTTAACACACTGTTGAGTTCTCAAGAAACGGACGCGTACTCCCCAGAACCTCAGGAAGGCGTTCATTTCGTTTTCCGTGCTCTTATTCTTTCAGCCCCTCCGGTTCGTGTCAAATTGACTCGATCCGGTCCGGAAGAAAGAAATCGGAGACGTCTTTCAAGTTACCAGCCTCCAGACGGTCCTGCGAACCGATCTTGGAGGTGCCGCCGAGCACAGCACAGCCACCTCAGTTGAGGAGAGATGGATTGTGCCGCACCGCGTCGGCTCCACAAGATTAGCAGCGCTCCCGACCACTCGGGACCCGTTCGCTCATCGCGAGGCCACGGTCGGATCACGGCCGCCCCCGAATCCCCCGCCATAGACTCCACACGTGAGCAGCATCAAGCCGCCAGTGGCGAAGAAGGTCCCGGCCGAGCGCACACACCACGGCGACACCGTGGTCGACGAATACGCCTGGCTCGCCGACAAGGAAGATCCCGACACGATCGCCTACCTGGAGGCGGAGAACGCGTTTCTCAAGGAGCACACCGCTCATCTCGCCGACCTGCGGGAGCAGGTGTTCCAGGAGATCAAGGGCCGCACCCAGGAGACCGACCTGTCGGTGCCGAGCCGCAAGGGGGCGTGGTGGTACTTCACCCGCACCGAGGAGGGCAAGCAGTACGCCGTCTCCTGCCGCGTGCCGGCCGACGGCGCCACCCCTCCGGAGATCACGCCCGGGGCCCGCCTCGACGGCGAGCAGGTCATCCTCGACGGCAACGAGCTGGCCGGCGACAGCCCGTTCTTCTCCGTCGGCGCCAGCTCGATCTCGCCCGACGGCCGGATGCTCGCCTACTCCACCGACTACTCGGGCGACGAGCGCTTCACCCTGCGCTTCAAGAACCTGGAGACCGGCGAGCCCCTCGACGACGAGATCGAGGGCATCTTCTACGGCGGCGCCTGGTCCGCCGACGGCTCGGCGTTCTTCTACACGCGCGTGGACGACGCGTGGCGCCCCTACCAGGTCTACCGGCACATCCTGGGCACCCGGGACGACGTGCTGGTGTACGAGGAGAGCGACGAGCGCTACTGGGTGGGCATCGGGCTCACCCGCAGCGAGCGCTACCTGGTGCTCGGCGCGGGCAGCAAGATCACCAGTGAGGTCCGCATCCTCGACGCGGGCGACCCGACCGGCGAGTTCAGGGTCGTGCGCCCGAGGAAGGTCGGGGTCGAGTACGGCGTCGAGGACGCGGGTGGCTTCCTCTACGTGCTGCACAACGAGAACGCCGAGAACTTCGAGCTGGCCACCGCCCCGCTCGACGACCCGGGCACGTGGACGCCGCTGATCGCCCACCGCGACGACACCAGGCTGCTGGAGATCGACGCGTTCGCCGGCCACGCCGTCGTCCACTTCCGGCGCGAGGGGCTGACCGGCATCCGCATCCTGCCGTACGCGCGGGCGGGCTCGGACGCGCCGGTCGAGACCGGTGACCGGCGGGAGCGGGTCGAGGCCGCCTGCGCCGGCGACTCCTACGAGATCGAGTTCCCCGAGCCGCTCTACGACGTCAGCCCGGCGGGCAACCCCGAGTTCGCCACCGAGCGGCTCCGGCTCAGCTACACCAGCATGATCACCCCGCCCAGCGTCTACGACTACGACCTGGCCACCCGCGAGCTGATCCTGCTCAAGCAGCGCCCGGTGCTCGGCGGCTACGACTCCGGCGACTACGAGCAGTTCCGCGAGTGGGCCACCGCCGAGGACGGCACACGGGTGCCGATCTCCCTGGTCAAGCGGAAGGACACCGCCACGCCCGCGCCGACCGTCCTGTACGGCTACGGCAGCTACGAGACCTCGATCGACCCGGGCTTCTCCGTGCCGCGGCTGTCGCTGCTCGACCGCGGTTTCGTCTTCGCCGTGGCGCACGTCAGGGGCGGCGGCGAGATGGGCCGGCACTGGTACGAGGCGGGCAAGCTCACCCGCAAGCGCAACACGTTCACCGACTTCGTCGCCGCGGCCGGGCACCTGAAGCGGGCCGGCTGGAGCGAGCGGGTCGTCGCCCGCGGCGGCTCGGCGGGCGGGCTGCTGATGGGCGCGGTCGCCAACCTCGCGCCGCAGGAGTTCGCGGGCGTGGTGGCCGAGGTGCCGTTCGTCGACGCGCTCAACACGATCCTCGACCCGTCGCTGCCGCTGACGGTGATCGAGTGGGACGAGTGGGGCGACCCGCTGCACGACGCCGCCGTCTACGCGTACATGAAGGGCTACTCGCCGTACGAGAACGTGGACGGCCGGCCGTACCCGCCGATCCTGGCGATCACCAGCCTGAACGACACGCGTGTGCTCTACCACGAGCCGGCCAAGTGGATCGCCCGGCTGCGGGCCACGGCAAAGGGCGGCCCGTTCCTGCTCAAGACCGAGATGGGGGCGGGGCACGGCGGGCGCAGCGGGCGCTACGACGCCTGGCGCGAGGAGGCGTTCGCGCTGTCGTGGATCATCGAGAAGGGACGCGGGGCATGACCTACCAGCCTGACGGCGGCCGCTACGAGCGTCAGCCGTACAACCGGAGCGGGCGCAGCGGCCTTCGGCTGCCGGCCGTGTCGCTGGGGCTGTGGCACAACTTCGGCGACAACCGGCCGGTGGGCAACTCCCGCGCCATCCTGCGCCGGGCGTTCGACCTGGGTGTCACGCACTTCGACCTGGCCAACAACTACGGCGTGCCGTACGGTTCGGCCGAGTGCACCTTCGGCCGGATCTTCCGCGAGGACTTCGCCCCCTACCGGGACGAGCTGGTCGTCTCCACCAAGGCCGGCTACGACATGTGGCCCGGCCCGTACGGTGAGTGGGGGTCGCGCAAGTACCTCCTGGCCAGCCTCGACCAGTCGCTGGAGCGGATGGGGCTGGAGTACGTCGACGTGTTCTACAGCCACCGGTTCGACCCGGACACGCCGCTGGAGGAGACGATGGGCGCGCTGGACCGGGCGGTGCGCTCGGGCAAGGCGCTGTACGCGGGCGTCTCCAACTACACGCCCGAGCAGACGGCCCAGGCGGCACGGATCATGCGGGAGCTCGGCACGCCGCTGCTCATCCACCAGCCGTCCTACTCGATGATCAACCGGTGGATCGAGGGCGGCCTGCTCGACACCCTGGAGGAGGCGGGCATGGGGTGCATCGTCTACTCCCCGCTCGCCCAGGGGCTGTTGACCGACCGCTACCTCGACGGGGTGCCGGCCGACTCGCGGGCGGCGACGAGCAGGTTCCTGAGCTCCGAGCAGATCGACGTCGAGCTGGCCCGCGACCTCTCCGAGGTGGCGCGGGGCCGGGGCCAGACGCTGGCGCAGATGGCGCTGCTGTGGACGCTGCGCGATCCGCGGGTCACCAGCGTGCTGATCGGCGCGAGCAGCGTCAGGCAGTTGGAGGACAACGTGGCCTGCGTGGACGGCCCGGCGTTCACCGAGGACGAGCTGGAGGCGATCGACAAGATCACCGCGCGCCACGCCTCGTGACGGCTACAGGGCCTCGTGCCGCTGCAGATAGGCGAACGAGGCCCAGCCGGGCAGCACCGGCAGCCAGAACGTGAGCAGCCGGTAGAGCAGCACGGCGGACGCGGCCACCTCGGGCGTCAGCCCGGCGACGGTGAGCCCCAGCGTCAGCGACGCCTCGACCGCGCCCAGCCCGCCGGGCGTGGGCGCGGCCGAGCCGATGGCGTTGGCCGTCAGGTAGACGACGGCGACGGTGGTGAAGCCCATCGTCCCGCCGAAGGCGCCCACGCAGGCGTCGAGGCAGACGATGAACGTCAGGGTGATCATCAGGGTCCCGACGCACGACTCGAACATCTTGGCCGGCGACTGGAGCACGTCGAGCAGCCGCGGCAGCACGTTCGAGAACAGCCTCCGCATCCGCTCGGTGACCAGCCGGCGCAGCGGCGGCACGCCCAGCAGGATGACGACCAGCACGGCGACGGCCAGCAGGGCCACGCCGAGCCCGCGCGACGGCGTGAACGAGTTGGCCGTGTTGGTGCCGGTGATGTAGGCGAACAGCAGCAGCAGCGCGATGTGGAAGACCAGCATGACGAGCTGCGAGGCGCCCACGCTGGCCATCGCCGACGCCGGAGAGATGCCGCGTTTTTGCAGGTAGCGGGTGTTGATGGCGACTCCGCCGACCGCCGCGGGCGCCACGAGCTTGACGAACGAGGCCGCGAACTGCACGAGCACGGTGCGCCACAGCGGCAGCGGCTCAGGCACGAAGCCGCGCAGCATCAGCGCGGCCGCCACGAAGCTGACGAACGAGGCGAGCAGTGCCAGCCCGGACCAGGCCCAGTTGGCCGTGGTCACCACCTGCACGATGTTGACCCGGCTGAGCTGCGACAGCAGGAAGTAGGCGGCCAGCGCGCTGGCGATGATCGTGACGAGGGTGCGCGGCCGGAACCGCTCCAGCCGGATCTCCTCGGCCTTGCTCTGCGGCGTGAGCGCGACGATCTGCTCGCGCAGCGCGCCGAGCAGGCCCTTGTCCTTGGCGAGCGCGGCGCGGGTCTCGCGGGTGAGCGCGATGCGTTGCAGCAGGGGCAGCGCGGCGGCCAGCGCGTCGGGGCCCATGACGGCGGTCGCGGTGCGCACGGACCGTTCGGCGCCGACCCGCAGGGCGAGGTAGGTGAGGAGCTGGGCGACGTCCAGCCGGAGCAGCAGGTCGCCGGCGGCGATCTCGCCGCTGCGGGCGTCGGTCAGCACCACGCGGCCGGCCGGGTCGAGGTGGATGCCCTCGCCGGTGAGCCGCCGGTGCGCGAGCCGCTGGATCTGCAGCAGCGAGATCTGCTCCCAGATCTGGGCGAGCGTGTCGTCGGTGATCTCCTCGTCGGGCACGTCGTCGAGCGGGCGGGTGTCGAGGTGCTCGTAGGCGAGCAGGGCGGCCTCGGTGCCGATCTCGCTGGTGCCGAGCAGCCGCGGGGTGCTCGCGCCGGCCGCCTGGGCGGCGTACGCCATGAGGGCCTCGCGTTCCAGCTCGGCCCGCAGCGACCTGATGGCCTTGCGCCGGGTCTCGGAGTTGAGGCGGAAGCGGCGCCACAGCCGGTACGGCAGTCCGGCCACCTGGCGGTCGCGGTCGAGGACGGTGACGTCGAGGCGGGTGCCGTCCTTGAGCCCGACGGCGTAGCGGCGGCTGCCCTGGTGGTCGTCTTCGATGCGGCGGGCCGAGACGGGCGAGAACGACAGCTTGCGCAGGGCGGCGAGGACCGCGTGGCCGGGGGGCCGGGTGTTGGGGCTGCCGACGCCGTACAGGGTGCCGTAGCCGATGGCCATGCCGATGAGCACGGTGACCATGCCGCCGACGAGGGTGATCTGGTAGCCGGTGAAGAAGGCCAGGACGTAGAGCCCGATCACGCCCCACATCAGGGCGCGCCAGGTGGGGCGCCGGGAGATGCGGACGGCGGTGGAGTAGGCGATGACGGAGGTCAGCAGCGTGTTGAGCGGCTCGATGTCGCGGTTGCCGGTCAGCAGCAGGCGCAGGTCCTCGGGGGCGGCCGTGACGGTCCACTGCCCGATGAGGAAGGCCACGACCATGCCGAGGATGGCGGCGACCAGGCCCTCGGCGACGCGCAGCCCGTCGCGGTGGAAGACGCGCTCCACTGCGAAGGCGGCGGGCACGACGAGCAGCGCGGCGCCGCCGAGGAACGTCGCGACGCGGCTCAGCAGCTCGGGCAGCCGGGTCGCGCCCTCGGTGACGTCCTTCTCCAGGCCGTTGAGCGTCTGCTTGGCGACCAGGGCCAGCACGAGCACCCCGGCGATCGCGAGCAGGGTCGCGAGGAAGCGCAGCAGGTCGGAGGGGCGGCGCAACCGCTGGGGAAGCAGCGGCTCGACGACGTAGACATCGCGTTCGGCGCGTGCTTCCGCCTCGGGCGGATCCCGCTCCACGAGATCGTCCGCGTCGTCACGTTCGCTGATTTCGGCCACCGACAGTGATTCTGCACCTTTCCGGCCGGTCCGTACGATCTTTGGCCTCCCTTGCCCCTGCCGGGGCCGCCACGTCGCGACGCAGGCTACACGGTGGGCCTCCTGCCCTTCACCTTCGATTTCTACCGTGTGCCGGGCCCGCACGCGCCGCAGCGGCGTGGACGAGTTTCCGGGGCGTCGATGGCCGCGGGGACGCTGAACATAGGCTGTGCCCCATGTCGGGTGAACTGAGGGTTTTGGGAGCCTGTCCGCTGGACTGCCCGGACGGCTGCTCGTGGGTCGTGACGGTCGAGGACGGCAAGGCCGTGAAGCTGCGCGGCAACCCGGACCATCCCTACACCAGAGGCGCGCTCTGCGTGAAGGTCAACCGCTACCTGGAGCACACCCGGGCGCCGGACCGCATCCTGCATCCGCTGCGCCGTACCGGCCCGAAGGGGTCGGGGCGGTTCGAGCGGATCGGCTGGGAGGAGGCGCTCGACGAGATCTCGGCACGGTTGCGCGGCATCGTCGAGGAGCACGGCGGGGAGGCGATCTGGCCGTACCAGGGCACCGGCTCGCTGGGCTACCTGCAGGGCTGCGAGGGGGTGGCGGGCCGGCGGTTCTGGAACGTGCTGGGGGCGTCCAAGCACTGGCTGAACATCTGCTCGGCGGCGGGCAACACGGGGCTGAGCCTGACGAACGGCACCCCGGGCGGCATGGACACGGAGAACTTCGCGCTGTCCCGGCTGATCCTGTTGTGGGGCACGAACCCGCTGACCAGCGGCCACCACCTGTGGAAGTTCGTGCAGGAGGCGCGGGCCGGCGGCGCCCACGTGGTGGCCATCGACCCGATCCGGACGAGGACCGCCGACCAGGCCGACGAGCACCTGGCGATCAGGCCGGGCACGGACGCGGCGCTCGCGCTGGGGCTGCTCAACGTGGTGCTGGCGGAGGGGGCGCAGGACGAGGAGTTCCTGGCGGAGCACACGCAGGGCTGGGAGAGGTTCCGCGAGGAGATCCTGCGCTACCCGGTCGAGCGGGTCGCCGAGATCACCGGCATCCCGGCGGCCGACGTCCACAGGCTGGGGATGCGGCTGGCGCACACCCGCCCGACGGCGATCCGGGCGACGATGGGCATCCAGCGGCACGAGGGCGGCGGCACCGCGATGCGGACGATCGCCGCGATCCCCGGCGTGACGGGCGACTGGCGCCACCCGGGCGGCGGCGTGGCCTACTCCACCAGCGGCCACGTGCATGTGAACATCGACACCCGCGACGACCTGCTGGCCGAGCCGGTGCGGACGCTGACGATGACGCGCCTCGCCTCGGAGCTGGACTCGGTGAAGTGCCTGTGGGTGTACGGGGCCAACCCGGTCGGCTCGACCTCCGACACGGGCACGATCCGGCGCAAGCTGGCCCGCGAGGACCTGTTCACGGTGGTCATGGAGCACTTCCCGACCGACACGGTGGACTACGCCGACATCGTGCTGCCGGCGACCATGCAGACGGAGCACGCCGACCTGCACGCCGGGTACGGGCACCTGTACCTGCACTGGAACGAGCCCGCCGTGGAGCCGCCCGGCGAGTGCCTGTCCACGACGGAGACGTTCCGCCGCCTGGCCCGGCACATGGGGCTCACCGAGCCGTCGCTGTACGACTCGGACCTGGAGCTGGCCGAGCAACTGCTGACGAGCGGGCACCCGTCGCTGGAGGGCGTCACGCTGGACCGGCTGCGCAAGGAGGGCTGGGTGCGGCTGAACTACCCGCGGCCGTTCGCCCCGTTCGCCGAGGGCTTCCCGACGCCGTCGGGGCGGCTGCGCTTCCCGCCGCCTGGCAGGGCGTACGTGCCGCCCCGGTCCGTGAGGGAGGCCGGCCGGTCCCCGTACCCGTTGACGCTGATCACGCCGGCGTCGCACGTGTTCCTCAACACCACGTTCGGCAACAACCCGGAGCTGCGGCGCCGGGCGAAGGAGCCGGTGGTGCTGGTGCATCCGGCGGACGCCGCCGAGCGGGGGCTGGAGAGCGGGCAGCGGGTGCGGGTGCACAACGCCGGCGGGGAGTTCCTGGCCGACGTCGAGGTGAGCGACCGGGTGGCGCGCGGGGTGGTGGCCTCGCCGAAGGGGCGCTGGCCCAAGCTGAGCCCCGGCGGCGCGAACCCGAACGCGGTCGTCGAGGAGCGTGACGCCGACCTCGGGCGGGGTGCGGTCTATCACGACAACCTGGTCGAGCTCAGCCCGTGTGCCGGTCCATGAACGGGTGCGGGTGGCTGATCGGTCAGCTCAGCGAGAGCTTGTACCCCTCGTGGGAGGCGGCGAAGCCGAGCGAGTCGTAGAAGCGGTGCGCGTCGGTGCGCGACTTGTCGGAGGTGAGCTGCACCATCGCGCAGCCGCGGGCGCGGGCCCGGTCGACGGCCCACTGGATCATGCGGCGGCCGAGGCCCCGGCCCCGGGCGGAGGCGGCGACCCGGACGGCCTCGATCTGGCAGCGCTCGGCGCCGAGCCTGGACAGGCCGGCCAGGTAGGTGAGCTGCATGGTGCCGACGACCTCGCCGTCGTGATCGGCGACGATCAGCTCGTCGTGCGGGTCGGCGTCGATGCGGGCGAACGCAGCGAGGTAGCGCGCATCGCCCGGGTCTCCCTCACGCCGGGCGCCGAGCGGGTCGTCGGCCAGCAGGGTGACGATCGCGGGCACGTCCGCGGCCGTGGCCTGCCGGAAGGTGATGATGTCTGACATGGGCGGCATCATGCCAGAAACCGGCTTGACGCCTTCGCCGGTGTCGCGGTTGGCTGGCGGCCATGATTGAGATCCATGCGGTGACGATCGACGCCGCCGACCCGTACGCGCTGGCGAGCTGGTGGAGCCGGGCCACCGGCCTGCCGTTGGGTGACGACGACCAGCCGGGCGACGAGGAGGTGATGCTGCGCACCAAGCAGGATCCGTACGTGCTGTTCATCCGTGTCCCGGAGGGCAAGACGGTCAAGAACCGCGTCCACCTCGACGTCAACGGCACCGAGGGGCGCACGCGCGACCAGGAGGTGGAGCGGCTCGTCGAGCTCGGGGCGACCGTGTTCGACGACCGGCGCCAGGCCGACGGCACCGGATGGGTGGTCATGCGCGACCCGGAGGGCAACGAGTTCTGCGTCTGCCGCAGCCGGGCCGAGCGGGAGGGCACGGCCTGACGCCTAGGAACGGGCTCGGCCCTTCATCGTGAGGGTCAGGATGCCGGCGATGAGATAGACCAGCGCGCCGTGCCAGAGCGAGTGGAAGGCCGAGCCGAACACGCCCTCCTGGTCGAGGACGAGCTGCACGGGGTAGTCGAGCACGGCGGCGATGCCGGCCGGGAGCAGCGCGAACTTCCACGGGTGGCGCAGCGCCCACTGGCGTGCCTGGCGGGTGACCCGGTCGCCGTCGTTGGGCTTGGCCACCGCGCCGATGGCGGCGATCAGCGCGAAGAGGCTGATGCCGAGCCCGAGCGCCCACACCAGGTCGGCGTCGCCCGGCAGGATCACACCCATGCCGTAGCTGGCCGCCGTGACCACGCCACCACCGACGGCGGCGGCCTTCCACGGGGCGCCGCGCAGCGCGGCGCCGGACAGCGAGACTTCGTCGCGTCGGCTGATTTCGTTCATGGGTCCAGGCTGCCTCGCGGAGCACCCTGGCCACATCGGGGATTACCCCTGAATAGTCCCTTACGGGGGTCACTCCCACCAGAGGGTGACCCAGCGGTCCCTGGGCAGCGGCCACATCCCGAGTTCGAGGGCGGTCTCGCCGACCTCCTCGGCCCGGGCGGGGTCGAGGCAGAGGCGGCGGCACGCGCTGGCCGCCAGCTCCTCCAGGGAGGCGAACCTGTCCAGCGGCGCCTCCCGCTCCTCCACGCGCACGTCGTAGCCGAGGGCCGCGGCCAGGGCGACGCAGTCCTCGGCGACGGGCCGCGCGGGGCGGTCCACGCCGTGGAAGTGCTGCCACAGCGGGGTCATCCAGCTCATGGGGTGGCGGTGGGTCAGCTCGATGACCACCCGGCCGTCGGTGCGCTCGTCGAGGGCGCCGAGGAAGGCGGCCAGGTCGGGCACGTTGTAGACGACGTGGCCGGCGACGGCGGCGTCGGCCCGCGGCACCTGCGCGGCCACGTCCGGCCAGCGGCCCTCGACCGCCGTGCAGGCGACGCCCAGTTTGTCGGCGCGCAGGCCCAGCTCGGCCAGCATGCCGGGTGAGGTGTCGACGGCGTACAGCTCGCCGATGCGCTCGTGCAGGGGCAGCGACGAGGCTCCGGTGCCCGAGCCGACGTCGAGCAGCCTGCCGCCGCCGGGCAGCGCCTCGGCCAGCCGGGTCATCGTGGGCCCGTCGTCCGGTTCGGCGAGTGCCCTGTCGGTGCGCGTGGCGAAGCGGACCGGCGAGTGACCCCAGGGGTCGGCCGGCGCGGCGGCCATGATCTTTTCCGGGATGGCCCAGGACTCGAGGCGCTCTCGCCAGCGGCGGGCGAGTTCTTCGGCATCCATGGAGATGAGCATGCCACGCATATCGGTGGTTACCCGCGGGTAGCATTCCTAGTAAGGTTACTAGCGAGTAGATAACGACCTCGGGTCAAGGAGATCAGCACCCATGGGCCACTACAAGAGCAACCTGCGTGACCTGGAGTTCAACCTCTTCGAGGTGTTCGGACGGCGAGAGATCCTCGGCACCGGGCCGTACGCGGACGTGGACGAGGACGTCGCCCGCGGACTGCTTGAAGAGGTCAACAGGCTGGCCACCGGAGTCCTTGCCGAGTCGTTCGAGGAAGGCGACCGCAACCCGCCCGTCTTCGACCCGGAGACGAACACGGTGACCATGCCCGCCGGGTTCAAGAAGTCGTACCAGGCGGTCGTCGACGGCGGCTGGACGCACCTCGACCTGCCCACCGAGCTGGGCGGCCCCGGCATCCCGCGCAGCCTGGCCTGGGCCACGGCCGAGATGATCCTGGGCGCCAACCCGGCCGCCTACATGTACGGGGCCGGACCGAACTTCGCCTACACCCTGTGGCTGCTCGGGACCCCCGAGCAGAAGCGCTTCGCCGAGCTCGCCATGGAACGCAACTGGGGCGCCACCATGGTGCTCACCGAACCCGACGCCGGCTCCGACGTCGGCGCCGGCCGCGCCAAGGCGGTCAGGCAGCCCGACGGCACCTGGCACATCGAAGGCGTCAAGCGCTTCATCACCAGCGCCGAGCACGACATGACCGAGAACATCTTCCACCTCGTGCTCGCCCGCCCAGAGGGCCACGGCCCCGGCACCAAGGGCCTGTCGATGTTCCTGGTGCCCAAGTACCAGGTGGACCTGGAGACCGGCGCGCTCGGCGAGCGCAACGGCGTCTACGTCACCAACGTCGAGAAGAAGATGGGCCTCAAGGTCTCCACCACCTGCGAGCTCACCTTCGGCGACCGGCATCCGGCCGTCGGCACCCTGGTCGGCGAGGTGCACGAGGGCATCAAGCAGATGTTCATGGTCATCGAGCACGCCCGGATGATGGTCGGCACCAAGGCCATCGCCACGCTCTCCACCGGCTACCTGAACGCCCTGGAGTACGCCAGGTCCCGCAAGCAGGGCGCCGACCTGACCCGGATGGCCGACAAGTCCGCCCCCCGCGTCACCATCACCCACCACCCCGACGTGCGGCGCGAGCTCATGCTGCAGAAGGCGTACGCCGAGGGCATGCGGGCGCTCGTCCTGTACACCGCGACGTTCCAGGACGCCGTCCAGATGAACCCGGACGACGCCCACGCGCACGCGATGAACGACCTGCTGCTGCCCGTGGTCAAGGGCGTCGGCTCCGAGCGGTCGTACGAGCTGCTGGCCCGCTCGCTGCAGACGCTGGGCGGCTCGGGCTACCTGCAGGAGTACCCGATCGAGCAGTACATCCGCGACGCGAAGATCGACTCCCTGTACGAGGGCACCACCGCGATCCAGGGCCTGGACCTGTTCTTCCGCAAGATCCTGCGCAACCAGGGCGCCGCGATCGGCTCGCTGCTGGCCGAGGTGAACGCCTTCGCCGCCTCCGAGGCCGGCAACGGCCGGCTCAAGGAGGAGCGCAAGCTGCTCGCCGAGGCCGCCGCCGACATCAAGGCCATGGGCGACACCATGGCCGGGTGGGCGCTCGGCTCGCTGGAGAAGCCGGAGGAGGTCTACAAGGTCGGCCTGAACACCACCAGGTTCCTGCTGGCCCTCGGCGACCTGGTGATCGGCTGGCTGCTGCTGCGCCAGGCCGAGATCGCCCTGGCGCGGCTGGCCGAGCGCGAGGACCCGTTCTACCGTGGCAAGATCGCCGCCGCCTCGTTCTTCGCGACGACCGTGCTGCCCCGCCTGGCCGCCGAGCGCCGCGTGCTCACCGGCACCGGCCTCGACCTGATGGAGCTGCCGGAGGAGGCGTTCTGACCCTCCCGCCACGCCGGTGAACGCCCGCTCCACGAGCCCGGAGCGGGCGTTCGCCTCCCCCTCTGGGCGGCGCTCCGGAGGCGTGCGGGTGTGATCGCCGTTACCCGGGTATGACCGTGGGCGTACCTGGTCTTTTCCCCACGGAGGTCGGCATGGGTGTCGGGGTCAGCATCTTCTTCCTCACGCTCGGCGCCATCCTGAGGTTCGCGATCGAGCCCGACGTGTTCGGCGACGCCGTCCACATGGACGTGATCGGCCTGATCTTCATGATCGTCGGAGGGGCGGGGATCGTGCTCAGCCTCGTGCTGGCCCCGCGACGCGGTCACACCTCCGAGGACCGGCTGATGCGCCGCGAGAACCGGCCGCCGCAGATCTGACGGAAGAGTCGCCCGGCTGGACGGACGAGCGTCTACAGGCTGAGCTGGGCGGCGGCGCGGGAGGCCAGGATCGGCTTGATGCGCTCGGCGATCACCGCCTGGTGCAGGGGGTGGTCGCGGTAGGTGACGAAGTCGTCCAGGCTGTCGAAGTCGGCCACCACCGCGAAGTCGTGGCTGCCCGGGGTGATGCCCGCGTCGGGGCCGACCGTGTAGGAGCGGAGCTGCGGGATGGCGTCGGGCAGCTTGCGCAGCTCGGTCACCACCGCCTCCTTCTGCTCGTCGGTGGCGTCCTCGGTCCAGGTGAACAGCACGACATGGCGAATCATGCGGCCACCCTACCGGCGCGCCGCTCCCCGTACGGGGGTCCGGGGAGCGGCGGCGTGGTCAGCTCCAGGCGAGCATGCGCAGCGGGTCCTCCAGCATGTCGCCCACGTCGCGCAGGAAGAGCGAGCCCAGCTCGCCGTCCACGATCCGGTGGTCGAACGAGAGCGCCAGCGTCGTCACCTTGCGGACGGCCAGCTCGCCGCCCACCACCCACGGCATGTCCCTGATCTGGCCGAAGGCGAGGATGGCCGCCTCGCCCGGGTTGAGGATGGGAGTGCCGGTGTCGACGCCGAACACACCCACGTTGGTGATCGTGAACGTGCCGCCCGCCATCTCGGCCGGCTGCGTGCGTCCGGCTCTGGCGGTCTCGGCGAGCTGTCCGAGCCGCCTGGCCAGCTCGGGCAGCGGCAGCTCGTGGGCGCCCTTGATGTTGGGCACCACGAGGCCGCGCGGGGTCGCGGCGGCGATGCCCAGGTTCACGTAGTGCTTGACCACGATCTCCTGGGCCGCCTCGTCCCACGAGGAGTTGATCATCGGGTGCCGGCGGGCGGCGACCAGCACGGCCTTGGCCACCAGGAGCAGCGGCGACACCTTGACCTCGGCGAAGTCGGGCAGCGCGCGCAGCCGCCGGACCGCCTCCATGGTCTCGGTGACGTCCACCTGGAGGAACTCGGTGACGTGCGGCGCGGTGAACGCGCTGGCCACCATGGCCTGCGCGGTCATCTTGCGTACGCCCTTGACCGGGACGCGTTCCTCGCCGCCCCGCCGGACCGGCGCCTCGGCCTCCGTCGCCCGCGGCGGCTGCGCGGCGGCGTGGACGTCGTCGCGGGTGATCGAGCCCTGCGGACCGGTGCCGGTCAGCGTGGTGAGGTCCACGCCGAGGTCCTTGGCCAGCTTGCGCACGGGCGGCTTGGCGAGCACCGCGACCCGCGCGGCGGTCGCCGGCGCGTCGGCCTCCACCCGTGCCGGGTTCGCGACCGGCGTGGCCGGGATCGGCCGAGGAGCCGGACCGGTCGCGTCGGGGCGGCCCGCGTGGCCGGGCTTGCGGGCGCGCCGCTTGGTGGCGCCCGTCTTGACGCCGTAGCCGACCAGCACCGCCTGGCGCTCCTCGCGGGGGGCCGGGCCTCCGTGCACGCCGGGCTCCACCGCGCCCTCGGCCGGCGGGCTCGGGACCATGTCGTCGGCCAGGGCCGCGCCCCGGCCGGGGACGGCGCCGGCCGGGCCCTCAGCACCGGACACGGCGCCGGGCGCGCCGGACGTACGGGGGGCCGCGGCGGGCGCCGCGCCTTCCTCGGCGGTGTCGACGGCGATGATCGGCACGCCGACGTCGACGGTCTCGCCCTCGCCGGCCATCAGCCCGGCGACGACGCCGTCCCACGGGATGGGCAGCTCGACGATGGACTTGGCGGTCTCGATCTCGACCACGATCTGGTTGACCTTGACCGGATCGCCGTCCTTGACGTGCCAGCGGACGATCTCCGCCTCGGTCAGCCCTTCGCCGACGTCGGGGAGCTTGAACTCACGTCGCATGGAACCGGGTCCCCTCTCAGTAGCCGAAGGCGCGGTCGACGGCGTCGAGCACCCGGTCCAGGTCGGGCAGGTAGTGATCCTCCAGCTTCGACGGGGGGTACGGGGTGGAGAAGCCGCCGACCCGCAGCACCGGCGACTCCAGGTGGTAGAAGCACTGCTCGGTGATCCGCGCGGCCAGCTCGGCGCCGAAGCCGCTGTTGACGGGAGCCTCGTGCACCACCACGACCCGGCCCGTGCGGCGGGCGGACTCCATGACGAGCGGCGCGTCGAGCGGGTTGAGCGAGCGCAGGTCGATGACCTCCAGGGAGCGCCCGTCGTCCTCGGCGGCCGTCGCGGCCTCCAGGCAGGTCTTGACCATGGGGCCGTAGGCGAGCAGCGTGGCGTCGGTGCCCGGCCGCACCACCTTGCCCTGGTCGAGGGGCGCCCACCAGTCGTCGGCGCCGGTGTCGACGTCGGCCTTCTCCCAGTAGCGGCGCTTCGGCTCGAAGAAGATCACCGGGTCGTCGCTCCGGATGGCCTGCTGGATCATCGCGTAGGCGTCGGCCGGGTTGGAGCAGGCCACCACGCGCAGGCCGGCGGTGTGGGTGAAGTAGGCCTCCGGCGACTCGCTGTGGTGCTCGACCGCGCCGATGCCGCCGCCGCAGGGGATGCGGACGACCACGGGAAGCTTGATCGCGCCCAGCGAGCGCATCGGCATCTTGGCGAGCTGGGTGATGATCTGGTCGGCGGCCGGGAAGACGAAGCCGTCGAACTGGATCTCGCACACCGGCCGGTAGCCGCGCAGCGCCAGGCCGATCGCGGTGCCGATGATGCCGGACTCGGCGAGCGGGGTGTCGATGACCCGGTCCTCGCCGAAGTCCTTCTGCAGGCCGTCGGTGACGCGGAAGACGCCGCCGAGCTTGCCGACGTCCTCGCCCATGATGAGGACCTTGGGGTCGTCCTCCATGGCCTTGCGCATGCCCTCGTTGAGCGCCTTGGACAGGCTCAGAACCGTCATCGCTGCTCGAAGCCCTCCAGGTAGGCGGCGAACTGGGCTCGCTCCTCGTCGATCAGGGGGTGCTGCTCGGTGTAGACGTGGTCGAAGATGTCGAGCGGCTCGGGGTCGGGCATGGCCAGGCAGCGCCTGCGCAGGTCGGCGCCGAGCTGGTCGGCCTCGGCCTCGACGGACTCGATGAACGCCTGGTCGGCCAGCTCGTTCTTGAACAGGTAGGACTTGACCCGCTCGATGGGGTCCTTGAGCTTCCACGCCTCCAGCTCGCCGGCGACCCGGTAGCGGGTCGGGTCGTCGGTGGTGGTGTGGGCGCCCATCCGGTAGGTGAACGCCTCGATCAGGGTGGGGCCCTGGCCCTCGCGGGCGTTCTTGAGCGCCTGCCGGGTGACCGCGAGGCAGGCGAAGACGTCGTTGCCGTCGACCCGGATGCCGGGGAAACCGAAGCCGGAGGCGCGGCGGTAGAGCGGGATGCGGGTCTGCTTCTCCAGCGGCTCGGAGATCGCCCACTGGTTGTTCTGGCAGAAGAACACGATCGGGGCGTTGAACACGCTGGCCCAGATGAACGACTCGTTGACGTCGCCCTGGGAGGTGGCGCCGTCGCCGAAGTAGGCGATCGCGGCGGAGCTCGCGTCGTCGCGCTGGATGCCCATGGCGTAGCCGACGGCGTGCAGGGTCTGGCTGCCGATGACGATCGTGTAGAGGTGGAAGTTGTGTTCCTGGGGGTCCCAGCCGCCGTGGTTGACGCCGCGGAACAGGCCGAGGAGCTTGACCGGGTCCACGTCGCGGCACCAGGCCACGCCGTGCTCGCGGTAGGTGGGGAAGGCCATGTCGGCGTCGGTCAGCGCGCGGCCGGAGCCGATCTGCGCCGCCTCCTGACCGAGGAGCGACGCCCAGATGCCGAGCTCGCCCTGTCGTTGCAGGGCCACGGCCTCCAGGTCGATGCGCCGGACGAGGACCAGGTCGCGGTAGAGGGACCTGACCTCCTCCGGCTTGAGGTCGATGTCGTAGTCGGGGTGCTCGACCCGTTCTCCTTCGGGGGTGAGCAGCTGGACGAGCTCTGGGGGTGCTTCGGCACCACGAGAGGCGTCGACGGTCACGTGCCACTCCTGTGCGGTCAGGGCCGGGGCGGATGGGGTTGCCATCTCAGGCCGGCCTTTTGGGCGTCGGACCATGTGATGGTGGTTCGTACGCGTTTGGGGACATCGTGGCAGACGTCACAGCCCTCCGCGCAAGCCCCATGTCCACCCCGTTCCCGTTGTGCCGACCGCCACACGCACCGGTAGGCTGGCTTTCCCGACCCCGCCCCGACCTGGCTCGATCCAGGCCGCACCCAGGAGGAACCCCGTGGCCCGCGTCATCGTGGACGTCATGCTGAAGCCCGAGATTCTCGATCCGCAGGGCCAGGCGATCGCCCGCGCGCTGCCCCGGCTGGGCTTCTCCGGGGTCTCCGCGGTGCGGCAGGGCAAGCGGTTCGAGATCGAGCTCGACGGGCCGGCCGACGAGGCCGCCATTTCGGACGTCCGAAAGATGGCCGAGACGCTTCTGGCGAACACGGTGATCGAGGACTACACCGTCCGGGTTGAGGACTAGATCACCGCTTTCGGCCCCCAAGATTCCGCTACGTGGCTTAACACCGGGTTCCGGCGCGCCCTAACCCCACGTGGGGGCCAACAGTAAATAACAACAACGTGATTTTGCGGTTAGCCCCGATTTCACGGGGAAACCTACTCCAGGTGACATTCCGGAGCCCGGAGGAGTCCGGTGGACATTGAGTTCTCGTTGGCGCTGCCCCGAGACGCCATCGGCATACCGATGGTCAGGCGAGTGCTCGGCGATGCGATGCGGTCGCTCAACGTGAGCGAGACCTGCATCTCCGACATGCTGCTCGCCGTCTCCGAGGCGTGCTCCAACGCGGTGCGGCACGGGGGGCCCGCCAACCGCTACGAGGTGTCGGCGTCGATCGGCTACGGCCGGTGCGACGTGCGCGTGGCCGACAGCGGAGGTGGGCTGCCGTCGATGCCGCTGCACTTCCCGCCCCCCGACACCGAGAACGGCCGCGGCCTGCTGATCATGCGGTCGGTGGTCGACGAGATCTCCTTCGGCATCTCCCCCGGTCGTGGCACCACGGTCCACCTGCGCAAGCAGCTCGCCTGGGACGACGAGGCCGACGCCCGGCCCCGCCAGCTCGCCGCCGTCTGACCCGCCGCCCGAGCCGCCCGGCGGCCTGTAGGGTGCGCCCGGCGAGGTGCATCCAGCCGCACCCGATAACCTGGGAGCACCGCCCCCGTCCACCCCGAGGCGACGGTGGCGTGCGCATCCTCGAAGGGGACGACTGTCATGAGCGCTGCCCGTGTGGGCATTGTCACGTTTCCAGGCACACTCGACGACCAGGACGCCGCCCGAGCCGTGCATCTCGTGGGCGCCGAGCCGGTCCCGCTGTGGCACGCCGACCACGACCTCAAGGGGGTCGACGCGGTCTTCCTGCCGGGCGGTTTCTCCTACGGCGACTATCTCCGGTGCGGCGCCATCTCGCGGTTCGCGCCGCTGATGGAGGAGCTCATCCCGGCCGCCCGGGCGGGCCTGCCCGTGCTGGGCACCTGCAACGGGTTCCAGATCCTGTGCGAGGCGCACCTGCTGCCCGGCGCCCTGACCCGCAACGCCTCCCTCCACTACGTCTGCCGTGACCAGCGGGTCCGCATCGAGCAGGCCAGCACGGCCTGGACCTCGTCGTTCACGCCGGGCCAGGAGATCACCCTGCCGGTCAAGCACGGCGAGGGCCGCTACGTGGCCTCCACCGAGACGCTGGCCGAGCTGGAGGCCGACGGCCGCGTGGTGGTGCGCTACGTCGACGGCAACCCCAACGGCTCCATGAACGACATCGCGGGCATCCGCAACGAGGCGGGCAACGTGGTCGGCCTCATGCCGCACCCCGAGCACGCCGTCGAGGAACTGGTCGGCGCCCCGAGCACCGACGGCCGCGGCTTCTTCACCTCCATACTCCAGAAGCTGGTGAACGCATGAGCACCGACTCCGTCAAGCGGGCCGAAAGCACTCCCGACGAGCCGATGCCCTTCGCCGAGCTGGGGATGAAGCTGGACGAGTACGACCGGGTCAAGGAGATCCTCGGCCGCCGTCCCACCGGTTCCGAGCTGGCCATCTACAGCGTCATGTGGTCCGAGCACTGCTCGTACAAGTCGTCCAAGGTGCACCTGCGGCAGTTCGCCACCAAGGCCCCCGCGTCCGAGGCGCTGCTCGTCGGCATGGGCGAGAACGCCGGCGTGGTGGACATCGGCGACGGCTGGGCCGCCACGTTCAAGATCGAGTCGCACAACCACCCGTCCTACGTCGAGCCGCACCAGGGCGCCGCCACCGGCGTCGGCGGCATCGTGCGCGACATCATGTCGATGGGCGCCCGCCCGATCGCGGTGATGGACTCGCTGCGCTTCGGCGCGGCCGACGCCGTGGACACCCGGCGGGTGCTGCCGGGCGTGGTCGAGGGCATCAGCCACTACGGCAACTGCCTCGGCCTGCCCAACATCGGCGGCGAGGTCGTCTTCGACCCCTGCTACATCGGCAACCCGCTGGTCAACGCGCTCTGCGTGGGCCTGCTGCGCAAGGACCAGATCAAGCTCGCCACGGCGCCCGGCCCCGGCAACAAGGTGGTGCTGTTCGGCGCCTCCACCGGCCCCGACGGCATCGGCGGCGCGTCGGTGCTGGCCAGCGCCACCTTCGAGGACGAGTCGCAGGCCAAGCGGCCCGCCGTGCAGGTGGGCGACCCGTTCATGGAGAAGCTGCTCATCGAGTGCTGCCTGGAGCTGTACGCGGCCGACGTGGTCGTCGGCATCCAGGACCTCGGCGCGGCCGGCGTCTCCTGCGCGACCACCGAGCTGGCCGCCAAGGGCACCGGCGGCATGCAGGTCGACCTCAACCTGGTGCCGCTCCGCGACCCCTCGCTCAGGCCCGAGGAGATCCTCATGAGCGAGTCGCAGGAGCGGATGATGGCGGTCGTCCGCCCCGGCGACATCCCGGCGTTCATGGCGATCTGCCAGAAGTGGGACGTCCCGGCCACCGTCATCGGCGAAGTCACCGACACCGGTCGGCTCGTGATGACGTGGGACGGCGAGGTGATCGTCGACATCCCGCCGGGCACCGCCGCCGACGACGGCCCCGTCTACGAGCGCCCCTACCGCGAGCCGGCCGGGCAGGCCGCGCTCAACGCCGACACCCCCGACCGGCTGGAGCGGCCCGACGACCTGCGCGCCACGCTGCTGCGGCTGCTCGGCTCGCCCAACCTCGCCTCCCGCGAGTGGGTGACCTCCCAGTACGACCGCTACGTCCGCTCCAACACGGTGCTGGCGCAGCCGGCCGACGCGGGGATGCTGCGCGTCTCCGAGGCGATGGCCGGAGCCGAGGCGACGACCCGCGGCATCGCGCTGGCCACCGACGGCAACGGCCGCTACGCCAAGCTCGACCCGTACGCGGGGGCGCAGCTCGCGCTGGCCGAGGCGTACCGCAACGTCGCCGTGACCGGTGCGCAGCCGCTGGCCGTGACCAACTGCCTCAACTTCGGCTCCCCCGAGGACCCGGAGGTCATGTGGCAGTTCGCCGAGGCGGTGCGCGGCCTGGCCGACGCCTGCCGGACCCTCGGCGTGCCGGTCACCGGCGGCAACGTGTCCTTCTACAACCAGACCGGCTCCACCGCCGTCAACCCCACCCCGGTCGTGGGCGTGCTCGGCGTGATCGACGACGTCGCCAGGCGCGTCGGCTCCGGCTTCACCGCCGAGGGGCTGCGGGTCGCGCTGCTCGGCGAGACCCGGGACGAGTTCGGCGGCTCGGAGTGGGCGCACGTCGCCCACGGCCACCTCGGCGGCCTGCCGCCCGTGGCCGACCTGGAGGCCGAGCAGGCCCTCGCGGCCGTCATGGTGGAGGCCGCCAGGCGCGGGCTCGTCGACGGCTCCCACGACCTGTCCGACGGCGGCCTGGGGATCGCGCTGGCCGAGGCGTGCCTGGCCCGCGGCGTCGGCGCCACGGTGACGGTCACCGGCGACCCGTTCACCGCCCTGTTCAGCGAGTCGACGGCCAGAGCGCTCGTAGCGGTCCGGCCGGAGGCGTTCGAGGAGTTCGCCGCGCTGTGCGCCGAGCACGACGTGCCCTGCTACGGGCTCGGCATGACGGGCGGCACGTCGCTCGTCGTGGAGGGCGTGCTGGAGGTGCCGGTCGCCGACCTGCGCGACAAGCACGCGGCCACGCTGCCCGCCCTGTTCGGCTGACGGTTCCGCACGGAAGGGCCGGCACGGGAGGTCCGTGCCGGCCCGTCCGCGTACGCTCAGGACTTCTTGAGGCAGACCACGTAGACGGTGCCGCCGCCGCCACCGTTCTGGCCGAGGGTCTCCTGGGTGTCGGTCTCCTTGGCGTCGGCGCCCTTGAGGTCGGCGCCGCTGTGGCCGTAGCCGCCCTTGGCGACGGAGACCGTCCAGCTCGACGGGCCGCCGGGCATGCTGGAGGCGACGGTCACGTTCTTGCCGACGGTGAAGCCGCCGCCGGTCGCGAGGTCGCCCTGATTGCAGGACGCGGTGCCCGAGCCGTGGCCGCCGATGGAGCCGGACTTGGTGTAGGTCGTGTAGGTCCCGCCGTCCTTACCGTCCTTCCCGTCCTTCCCGTCCCTGCCTGGACGGCCGTCCTTGCCGTCCTCGCCGTTCCGGCCGTTCTTGCCGGGCAGGCCGTCCTTGCCGGGCAGGCCGTCCTTGCCGGGCAGGCCGTCCTTGCCGGGCAGGCCGTCCTTGCCGTTGACACCGTCCTTGCCGGGCAGGCCGTCCTTGCCGTTCTTGCCGGGCAGACCCTGCGGGCCCTGGGGGCCGGCGTCGCCCTTGGGGCCCTGCGGGCCGGTGGCGCCCCTCTCGCCGCTGTTGATCGTCGTGGTGGCGGTGCCGCCGCCGATCACCATCCGGATCTCCGTCGTCCGGCACTTCGTCGTCGTGTTGACGATGCGGGCGTACCGGGACTTCTTGTGCACGCAGGCGACGACTTCGCCCGCCGATGACGCGGTGGCGACGCCACCGACGGCAAGGAGCGAGAAGGCGAGTGCCCCGACGGTGGCGAGGGTGAGCGTGCGCCCACCGCGAACCTTGACAGCCACGGCTTTCCTTTCAGCGACGTGTGATGCTCATGTTGAGCAAGAGGTTCACGCTTCAACCGTTCCGCCGGTGCACAGCAACTACATAACGTGTTGATTACGACACAAAATGTGACAGGGACGACTGACATTACTTGACGGGTCAAGACATCCGCGGTGCGTAAAAGGACGCGGTGAGCGGGCGATGGCGCCGTGGATAATCAGGATCGTGCCGACGGAAAGCCCCTACCTCCCGCCCGCCACGCAGCCGGTCCGGGGAGTCGTCTGGGCCCTCCATCTCGTGCTGCCCATGCTCGGGCTCTGGCTGCTGCTGGCCGAGCCCGACCTGAACCTGGAGTGGCACCACAACCCCAGCCACTTCTGGATGATCCTCGCCGTGGCCGGTGTCAACGTGGTGCTCGGCATGCTGATCAGCGAGGCGTCGCGCCGGAGGCAGGACGCCCGGCTGTTCCTCGTGTCGATGGTGTTCCTGGCCAGCGCCGGGTTCTTCTTCATGCACGGGCTCGCGACGCCGACGATCATCCTGCCCACCGGATCGCTGGGGTTCGACCTGGGCCAGCAGGTCGGGCTCACGATCGCGTCAGGGTTCGCGTTCGCCTCGGCGCTGCCGCTGGGTGAGCGGGCGGCGCGGGCCGTGCTGTCCGCCCAGCACGCCATCCGGGGCGTCCTGCTCGGGTTCATGATCCTGTGGGGGTCGGGCTCCCTGCACGACGGGCTGACGCCGCTCAGCGAGCCGCCGCTGGGCGATTTCCACACGTGGGTCGCCTGGGCGGCGGTGCCGGGTCTGGCGCTGTACGTCGCGGCGACGGTGATGATGTTCCGGCTGCACCGCAGCCGGCCCTCGGCCATGCTGGTCAGCCTGCTCACCGCGTACGCGCTGCTCGCCGAGACCATGGTGGCCGGGATGTCGCAGCTCAACTGGCACCTGACGTGGTGGCTGTGGCACGTGTTGCTGACGTTCGCGTTCGGGTTCGTCGCCTACAGCGCCTACCTGCAGTTCAGGCGCGAGGGGTCCAGCGCGGGCCTGTTCGACTCGGTGACGCTGGCGGCGACCGTGGCGCGCATCCGGCAGCAGTACGACGAGGCGCTGGAGGAGCTGGTCGAGCACGTACGGCGGGGCGAGCCGATGGCGGCGACCCGGCTGTCGGGCAAGTTCCGGCTGAACGAGGGTCAGGCGGCGGTCCTCGACCGGGCCGGCCGGGCGCTGGCCGACGAGCGGGAGCTGACGGAGCGCCTGGGCGCGCTGGTGGCCGTGAGCGCCCACACCAGGGTCGGCCTGCCGGAGACCGAGCTGCTGGCCGGCGCGCTGGAGCGGGTGCGCCAGGCGTTCGGCGACGTGCGGATCGGCCTGGTGTCGGAGGGCGTGACCCACATCGGATCGCGCGCGTACGCCTTCGACGGCGACCAGCCCGTCCGGCGCGGCGACCTGCTGGCCTTCCCGCTGACCGTGAAGGGCCGCCTGGCCGGGGCGCTGGAGGTGCCGGTCGGCCGCACCTCGCAGGACGAGGCGCTGGCCGCCACCCTGGCCGGGCAGCTCTCGCTGTCGCTGGAGAACGCCCGCCTCTACCAGGAGCTCGACACCCTCTTCCGGCAGTACATGTCGCCCGACGTGGCCCAGGCGCTGCTCGCCGACCCCTCACAGGCGGCCCTCGGCGGCCGGCTGCAGGAGCTGACCGCGCTCTTCGCCGACCTGAAGGGATTCACGTCGTTCTCCGAGCAGGTGACGCCCGGCGAGATCGTCGAGATGCTCAACCGCTACCACACGGCCGCCGTGCCGTGCATCCTCGACAACGGCGGCACGATCGTGCAGTTCGTCGGCGACGCGCTGCTGGCCCTGTTCAACGCCCCGGCCATGCAGCCCGACCACGCCGCGGCCGCCTGCCGGGCGGCGCTGGCCATGCAGCGGGCCGCCGCCGAGATCGCCGAGGAGGCGGCGTGGCAGCGGGCGGGCGACGTGGAGTGGCCGATGTTCCGGGTGGGGGTCAACACCGGGCCGGCGCTCGTGGGCAACATCGGCAGCCCCCGGCTGCGCGGCTTCAACGCCATGGGCGACTGTGTGAACGTGGCCGCCAGGCTCCAGGCGCTGGCCGAGCCCGGCACCGTCGTGATCGGCGAGACGACGCTCAAGCAGCTCGGCCGCGGTGCCGAGGCCACCTCCCTGGGCAGGCTGACCCTGAAGGGCAAGGAGGAGCAGGTCTCCGCGTACGTCCTGACGGAGCTGCCGTAACACGGTTGCGGCCGTTTGTGACGTGAAAGGCGGCCCGCCGTGCGGTCATAATCAGGCCCATGAACCCTGAGGCCGGCGAGTTCCTCTCCATGCTCACCTCCGACGAGGCCGACGCGCTGCGCGCCGCGGGCCGGCCGCGCCGGTGGGAGCGGGGCGCGACCGTGATGTCGGAGGGCGACACCTCCGACTGGGTGCTCGTGCTGACCGAGGGCCGGGTCAAGGTCTCCTCGCACACGAGCGGCGGCACCGAGGTGGTGCTGGCCGTGCGGGGTCCGGGCGGCCTGATCGGCGAGATGTCGTCCATCGACGGCTCCCCCCGGTCGGCGACCGTGACGGCCCTGGAGCCCGTCGCGGGCGTGGTGATCCGCGACTTCGCCGCGTTCCTGCAGACGCACGGGCGCGTCGCGGTGCTGCTCATGCGGATGGTCACCGAGCGGCTGCGCGACTCCGACCGCAAGCGCATCGAGTACGGCGCGTTCGACACCACCGGCCGGGTGGCGACCCGGCTGCTGGAGCTGGCCGACCGCTACGGCGAGCAGACCAACGGCGGGGTGCGGGTGGCGCTGCCGCTCTCCCAGGACGAGCTGGCCGGCTGGACCGGCGCCTCGCGCGAGGCGGTGAGCAAGGCGCTGCGGAGCCTGCGTGACCGGGGCCTCATCGAGACCGGGCGGCGCCGCGTGGTGATCCACGATGTGGAGGGGCTGCGCAAGCGGGCCCGCTGACGTCGTGCCCGCCCGTGAGGACGACGCCGCGCATCGGGCCCGGCTCCGGTACGCCTGGCGGGTGTGCTCGGTCACCAGCTTGGGGCTGGTCCTCATCGGGGTCGCGGGCAGCACGCTGAACGTTGCGCTGCCCTCGGTCGTGCGGCATTTCTCGGCCGGTCCGTTCGAGTCGGGCTGGATCCTGCTGTCGTTCCTGCTGGTGAACACCGCGAGCCTGGTGTTCTTCGGCCGCGTCGCCGACCTGGTCGGGCGGCGGGAGGTCTACCTGGCGGGCTTCGCGCTGTTCACCGTGGCGTCGCTGCTGGCCGGGCTGTCGCCGGACGTGTGGTTCCTGGTGGCGATGCGGGTCGTGCAGGCGGTCGGGGCGGCGATGATCCTGGCCAACGGCACGGTGATCATCGCTGACGCGTTCCCGCCGGAGCGGCTCAGCCAGGGGATGGGCGTCTACATCGGCACGCTGTCCGTGGCGCAGCTCGCCGGGCCGACCCTGGGCGGCCTGATCGCCGAGACCGCCGGCTGGCAGTGGATCTTCTGGGTGAACGTGCCCGCCGGCGTGGTGGCGCTGGGGTGGGGAGCCGTGACGTTGCGTAGGGTGCCCCCCGGACCGAAACAGCCGCTGGACGCGCTGGGCAACGCGCTGGTGTTCGCGGCGCTGTCGGCGCTGCTGCTGGCGCTGTCGGAGGCGGGCTCGCGCGGGCCGTCGAGCCCGATGGCGGTGGCCGGGGCGGCCGTGTTCGCGGCGCTGGTGCCGGTCGTGGTGCTGGTGGAGCGGCGGGCCGCCCACCCGGTGCTGGACGGGCGGCTGTTCGGTGGGCGGATGCTGGCCTTCGCCAACCTGGCGTCGTTCTGCAACGCGCTCGCCCGCGCGTCGCTCATCCTGGTCGTCGCACTGTACTTCCAGGCGGCGCGGGGCGTGGACGCCTTCACGGCCGGGCTGAGCGTGCTGCCGGTGCCGGTGGGCATGGCCCTGGCCTCGCCGGTGGCTGGGGCGTTGGGGAGGCGGGTGCCGGCGTACGCGCTGTCGGTGGGCGGCTCGCTGCTGAGCACGGCCGGGCTGGGCGTGCTGGTGCTGTCCACCGGGGCCGGCACGCCGTACGGGGTGGTGGGCGCGGGACTCTTCCTGGCCGGCTGCGGCAGCGGCGCGTTCCTCACCGGCAACACCACGCAGGTCATGCAGGGGTTACCCGCCGGAGGGCTGGGGGTGGTGAACGGGTTCCGGCTGATGGTGATGAACGTGGGCGTGGTGCTCAGCGTCGGCGTGTCGCTGAGCGTGCTGGCGGGCTCGGTCGGGCCCGAGCTGGGCGCCCAGGTGTACGCGGGGACGCTGTCCACGCTGTCGCCGGTGGCCGTGGACCAGCTCATGGACGGCTTCCGGCGGACGTACGCGGTGCTGTCCGCGGTGGCGTTGAGCGGGGCCGTGCTCGCCGCCCTGGCCCGGCCGGACCGGAGGTGATGTATCACAAAGCGTGTTACAGCTGGTGTATGGGAACTCTCAACGTTCGTACCGATGAGGCGATGGAGACTGCCCTGCGCGCCTTGGCGGGAGACACGCGAAGCCGTTCCGAGGCCGTCCGCTACGCCCTGCTGCGCACGTACAGGGAAATGCTGCTCGAGCAGGCCGCAGCCGACGCCGAACGCTTGCGGAACGACCCCGATGACCAGGCCGAGATGCTGGCGATCCAGCGGTACATGGGTGTAGCGGAGTGATGTTCCGGGGTGCGATCTGGCACGAAGTCGCGCATCCTCACCGACCAGATCTACTCCGTGTCCGCCTCACGGCTCGGCGACTGCAAGGGCGCGCTCGAAGCGCACGAGGCCGCTGACCTCGACAGGGCGTTGCTGCTGAAGCTGGGCCTCATCTGAGGGCGTCGGCGAGGCGGGCCCGCGGCGCAGGCCGAGGAGGTTGGGCCGGAAGGCCATGATCGGACCCTAGCGTCTGGCGGCGAGGGCTTCTATGCCGCTGAGCACCAGGTCGACGCCGAAGGAGTCGTAGAGGGCGGGGTCCATGGAGCCGGCCATGGGGCCTGCCATCGCGACGAGGTTGGGGTAGGCGTCGGCGGACAGTGACTCCAGGCCGAGCCGCTTCCTTCGGACGATCTCGTCGATCTCGGCCGGGGTGCGGCCGGCGTCGAAGTGCATCGGGGCGTCGGCGATGGCGACCGCGCTCTGCAGGAGGTACTTGGAGATCATGCAGCTCTCCTCGACGCTGAACCCGGCCGCGCGGCACAGCCCGAGCGCCTGGTCCCACACGGCGAGGAAGCCGGGCACCTCGCTCTGGTCGACCTGTTCCAGCACCTGTCGGGCGCACGGGTGCCCGCGCAGGACCCGGATCAGCCCTTCGACCAGGTCGCGCAGCCGCCGCTCCCAGGACCGGTCGTCGGCGGGCGCGGGCGCGAACCCGGCTACGAGGTGGTCGGCCATGCCGACGAGCAGCCGGTCCTTGTTCTTGAAGTGCCAGTAGAGGGCCATCGGTGTCACGTCGAGGTCGGCCGCGAGCCGCCTGATCGTCACGGCGTCGAGCCCTTCGGCGTCGCCGATCTCCAGGGCTCGCTCGACGATCGCCCGCGCGGTCAGCTTTCCCATCACGGTTGACAACTATACGCCGTACAAGTTCAACTGTACGACGTACAAGTACGCCGTACAGGAGGGGCCGATGGACCGGAGACGGCAGGCGTTGGGCGCGGTGACGCTCGGCAGCTTCATGACCTATCTGGACAACAATGTGGCAAACGTCGCCCTGCCGACGATCCAGCGGGAACTGGGTCTGACGATCTCCGGGCTGGAGTGGATCGTGAGCGCCTACATCCTGGTGTTCGCGGGCCTCATGCTGGCCGGCGGCCGGCTGGCCGACGTGCTCGGCGCCAGGCGGGTGTTCCTGGCGGGCCTGCTGGTCTTCACCGTCTCCTCGCTGGCCGCGGGGCTCGCGATGGACGGGACCGCGCTCGTGGCCGCGCGGGCCGTGCAGGGGGTGGGGGCGGCGCTGCTCACACCCACGGCGCTCGCCCTCATCACCCAGCTCTTCCCCGACCCGGCCGAGCGCGGCAGGGCCGTGGGGATCTGGGGCGCGACGGGGGCGCTGTCCATGGCGCTCGGCCCGGTGACCGGCGGGTTCATCAGCGAACACCTGCACTGGGGCTGGATCTACCTGATCAACGTGCCGCTCGGCGCCGTCGCGATGGGCCTGGCCCTCTGGGCGGTCCGCCCGGCCCCGGTCCGCGCCCGGCACAGCCTCGACCTGCCCGGTCTGGTCACCTCGGCGACCGCGCTGTCCGCCCTGACGTACGCGCTCATCGAGGGCGGGGCGGCCGGGTGGACCTCACCGGGGATCCTCGCCGCGTTCGGGATCGCGCTGCTGGCCGCCGTCGCGTTCGTGCTGGCCGAGACGCGGGCCGCCGAGCCGATGATCGACCTGTCGCTGTTCCGGTCGCGGACGTTCACCGGCGGCCTGGTGACGAGCGGGATCTGGTCGTTCGGGGTGTTCGGCATCTACTTCTTCAGCGCCCTGTGGCTGCAGAACGTGCTCGCCTTCTCCCCCGTCGAGGCCGGGGCGGCGTTCGTGCCGATGGCGGTGCTCATGGCCGTCGTCGCCGTGCTGTCGCAGCGCGTCACCCGGCTGCTCGGCCTCGCCGTGACGGTGGCGGCCGGGATGGCTCTCATGGGGATCGCGATCCTCATGCTGGCCGGGGTCGGCGCGGACGGCGGCTACGGTGACGTGCTGCCGTGGTTCCTGTCGTACGGGCTGGGGGCCGGGTTGCTGGTGCCGCTGACCGCCGCGATGCTGAGCGGGATGCCCGCGGGCCGTTCGGGGGTCGCCTCCGGCGTGCTGAACGTCTCCCGCGAGGTGTTCGGCCTGCTCGGCATCACGGTCCTCGGCGCGTTGCTGACCTCGCGGCAGGCGGGCAGCGGCCTGGCGCCGCTGCCCGCCTTCCTCGACGCCTACCAGTTCACGCTCGTGGTCGCCGCGGTGATCGTGCTGGCCGGCATCCCGGTCGGCCTGTACGCCCTGCGCCGGCCCCGCACTCCCGGCCGGCCGGCGCCTCAGGCGGCCGGGACGGCCGTCGGCTCGGCGAACTGAGTGGTGTGGAGCTCCTCGTAGCGGCCGCCCGCCGCGAGCAGCTCGGCGTGCGTGCCCCGCTCCACCACGCGGCCGTCCTCGATGACCAGGATGAGGTCGGCCGCCCGGATCGTGGACAGCCGGTGGGCGATCACCACGGCCGTGCGGCCCGCCAGCGCCTCGCCCAGCGCCTCCTGCACGGCCGCCTCGGAGGTGGAGTCGAGCGCGGCCGTGGCCTCGTCCAGGATGACCACCTGCGGCCTGGCCAGCAGCAGGCGGGCGATCGTGAGCCGCTGCCGCTCGCCGCCGGACAGCCGGTAGCCGCGCTCCCCCACCACCGTGTCGAGCCCGTCGGGCAGCGACTCGATCAGCGTGGCGAGGCGGGCTCTGCGCAGCGCGTCCCACACCTCCTCCTCGCTCGCCTCGGGCCGGGCGAACAGCAGGTTGGCCCGGATCGTCTCGTGGAAGAGGTGCCCGTCCTGGGTGACCATGCCGAGCGTCGCGCGGATCGAGTCGGCGCTCAGGTCGCGCACGTCCACCCCGCCGATCCGGACGGCTCCCGAGTCGACGTCGTACAGGCGGGGCAGGAGCTGGGCGATCGTGGACTTGCCCGCTCCCGAGGAGCCCACCAGGGCGACCATCTGCCCCGGTTCGGCCCGGAACGACACCCCGTGCAGCACTTCCTCGCCGCCGCGGGCGTCGAGGGCGGCCACCTCCTCCAGCGAGGCCAGGGAGACCTTGTCGGCCGCGGGGTAGGCGAAGCGCACGTCGTCGAACTCGACCGCGACCGGTCCCTCCGGCACCCGTACCGCGTCCGGCCTGTCCTGGATGAGCGGCTTGAGGTCGAGCACCTCAAAGACCCGCTCGAAGCTGACCAGCGCGCTCATCACGTCCACCCGGGCGCTGGCCAGCGCGGTCAGCGGCGAGTAGAGGCGGGTGAGCAGCAGCGCCAGCGCCACCACCGAGCCGGGTTCCAGCTCGCCGCGCAGCGCGTAGAAGCCGCCGAGGCCGTAGACGAGCGCGAGCGCGAGCGCCGACACCAGCGTCAGCGCGGTGACGAAGGCGAACTGCGACATCGCGGTGCGCACGCCGATGTCGCGGACCCGCCGCGCCCGCGCGGCGAACTCCGCCGACTCGTGCGCGGGCCGGCCGAACAGCTTGACCAGCGTCGCGCCGGGCGCGGAGAACCGCTCGGTCATCTGGGTGCTCATGGCGGCGTTGTGGTCGGCGGCCTCGCGCCGCAGCCGGGCGATGCGCACGCCCATGCGCCGCGCCGGCAGCACGAACACCGGCAGCAGCGCCAGCGCCAGCAGCGTGATCTGCCACGAGATGCCGATCATCACGGTGAGCGCCAGCACCAGCGTCACGACGTTGCCGGCCACGCTGGACAGGGTGTCGGTGAACGCCCGCTGGGCCCCGATCACGTCGTTGTTCAGCCGGCTGACCAGCGCGCCCGTGCGGGTGCGGGTGAAGAAGGCGACCGGCATGCGCTGCACGTGGTCGAACACCGCGGTGCGCAGGTCGAGGATCAACCCCTCGCCGAGCCCCGCCGACAGCCACCGCTCCAGCAGCCCCAGTCCCGCCTCGGCGACCGCCAGGCCGGCGATCACGACGGCCAGGCCGACGACCACCCCGAGTTCCTCGCCCTTGCCGATGGCGTCCAGCACCTGGCCGGCCAGCACGGGCGGCGCCACGGCCAGGGCCGCCATCACCACGCTGAGCAGCAGGTACACCGCGATGCGGCGGCGGTAGGGCCGGGCGAATCCCCAGACACGGCGGAGCGTCGCCCTGGACACAGGACGACGCTCGCGCTGGTTGTTCAGTGAGTAAAGCTGGTGCCAGGCGGTCACTTCCATGCTCATGGCATGGAGCCTAGAACCTCAACTTTAGTTCAGGTCAACTGCCGATCCGGCGGCCCTCGGCGTGCCACACGACCGCCACGGCCGGGCGGGGCTGGCCCTCGCCGCCCTCGGGCCAGCGGCTCGCCGGGTTGTCCGGGGTCGCGCCGTCCACCTCGCCCGGGTGCTGCACCGCGACGAAGACGCTGCGCTGATCCTCCGTCACCATCGGACCACAGGTCTCGGCCCCCACCGGCACCGACAGGAACTGGCGCAGGTAACCGCGCTCCCTGCCGCGCACGGGCATCACGAACAGTCCGTCGTTGGCGCCGAGCGCGTTGCCGTCCGTGGAGATCCACAGGTTGCCGTCACGGTCGAAGGCCAGGTTGTCCGGGCAGGAGATCGGCGAGACCTTCGACTTGTCGAAGCCGGCGAAGTACGTCGAGGCGTCCTTCGGGTCGCCGCAGACCAGCGGCAGCGACCAGGCGAACGTCAGCTCCGTCGGGTCGCCGCGCCGCTCGACCAGCTCCAGGACGTGGCCGTGCTTGTTGGAGGCGCGCGGGTTGGCCTCGTCCACCTGCGCGGCCGTCCGGTTGGAGTTGTTGGTCAGCGCGATGTAGACGCCGCCGGTGACCGGGTTGCGCTCCACGTCCTCCGGCCGGTCCATCTTGGTCGCGCCGACCTTGTCCGCCGCCGAGCGGGTGTAGACGAGCACCTCGGCAGCGGTCATCCCCTCCACGTACGACCTGGTGCCGCTGACCAGCGGAATCCACTCGCCCGAGCCGTCGAACGCCCCGTCGGAGGGCAGCTTGCCCGAGCCGTCCAGCTCCGCCGCCGGGCTGTCGCCGGTGAACTTCGCCACGTACAGGGTGCCCTCGTCCAGCAGCCGGCGGTTGTGCCGGTCGTTGCCCGGCCGGTAGCGATCCTTCGAGACGAACTTGTAGACGTACTCGAACCGCGAGTCGTCGCCCATGTAGACCACGAGGCGGCCGTCACGGGACACCGTCGTCGTGGCGGCCTCGTGCTTGAACCGGCCGAGCGCCGTGCGCTTCACCGGCGTCGAGTCGGGGTCGAACGGGTCGATCTCCACGATCCACCCGAACCGGTTGGCCTCGTTCGGGTGCCTGGCCAGGTCGAACCGCTCCTCCACCCGGTCGAACCGGCGGCTGCTCGACGAGGCGCCGGACGGGATCGTGTAGCGGGCGACGTACGGCCGCTGCGCCGCGGGCACCTTGTCGCCGTTGACGAAGTACTGGTCGAAGTTCTCCTCGGCCGTCAGCACCGTGCCCCACGGGGTGGTGCCGCCCGCGCAGTTGTTCAGCATGCCGACCGGCCTGGTGCCGGCCGGGTCGGCGGCCGTCTTCAACAGGTCGCTGCCCGCGGCCGGGCCGGTGAACCGCATCGGCGTGTGCACGGTGACGCGCCGGTTGTAGCGCCGCCGACCGCTGGTGACCAGCTTCCACTCGCCGGTCCCCTTCACCCGCTCCACCTCGACGACCGAGCCGCCGTGGGCCGCCATCGCGATCCTTATCTGCTCCTCGGTCGCGGTGCCGCCGCCCTGGTAGCCGCGGAACATCAGGGCCTCGGTGGTGTACTCGTGGTTCACCCACAGCAGGCCGCGGTCGCGACCCATCGGGAACAGCGTCACGTAGTCGCAGTTGTAGCCGAACTGCTTGGCCTGCGCCTCGGCGCTCTGATTGGCGAAGTCGAACTCCGGCGCGCCCGGCAGCACCGGGTCGCCCCAGCGCACCACCACGGAGCTGGTGTAGCCGTCGGGCACGCGCAGCGCGTCGTCGGTGTTCGGCGGAACGGGCGTGAAGCGCAGGTCCGAGCGGCCGCCGCCGCGCAGCGCCGCCTCCTCGGGCCCGGCCGGGTCCGCCACCGCGGGGGCCGCCCCGACCGCGCCGGCCACGCCGGTACCCGCCACGAGGGCGCCCAGGGCGCCGGCGCGCAGCACGCCGCGCCGGGACATGGCCTGGGCGACGACGTCGCCGAAGTAGGGGTTGCCGCTGTCGTTGCCGGCCTCGTGCGCGCAGGCGTTGCCGCAGCGGAACTGGCAGGTCATCGCCGATCGGCCTGACTTGTGCGTGGTGAGCAGCGGAAGAAGCCGGTTCTGCACGGGGACTCCAAAGGTGGTGCGCGGTGTTTCGGCCGAGACGCTACGAGGACCGCGGTAACCCCCGGTGAACGACGCCCTCCGGCGCGGTGAACCCTTCGCGCCGGAGGAGAATGGGCGGGTGCCACCACGCAGACCCGACCCCGAGAAGCTGAGGGCCGCGCTGGACGCCCAGCTCGTCGCCCTGGACGAGCCGCCCTTCGACGGCCCGGCCACCGCGCTGGCCGGAGCCCTCGTGGCCGCCGTGCTCGCCGCCTACGACCGGGGCCGCGCCCCCGAGCGGGACGCCGCCCGGCAGGCCGTCCGCCACCTGCTCGACCGGCTGACGGCCGCCGCCCCCGGCCGGACGGTCGAGGTGCGCGTGCCACCGTACGCGGCCGTCCAGGCCGTCGAGGGCCCGCGCCACACGCGCGGCACCCCGCCGAACGTCGTGGAGATGGACCCGCGCACCTGGATCGAGCTGGCCGTGGGCCGCCTCACCTGGCAGCAGGCCGTGGGCGAAGGCGCGGTCACGGCGAGCGGCGCCCGCGCCGACCTGTCCGCCCACCTGCCGCTCGACCGGCCCGGCCGGCCCGGCTAGCTGGGCGGGCGCACCCAGGGGAAGCGCTGCTGGAAGCACCGGTCGGCCAGCTCCGGAGGCAGCCCCGCGCACTCCTGGACCACGTTCCAGAACCACACGGCCACGATCGCGAACAGCGCCAGGGCCAGCACGCTGATCACGATGCCGGCGATGGCGCGGCCCTTGCCGACGCCCTTGCTGAGCGCGACACCGCCGAACACGATCGACAGGATCGCCGTCAGCAGGCCGGTGAAACAGACGAAGACGAGAAACGGGCTGGCCACGCCGAGCACCAGCGACGCGGTCGCCAGGCCGCTGCCGGGTTTGGTCTGAGGGCCCGGCCGGTACGGGGTGGGCGGCGGGTAGCCGGTGCCGTACGCGCCGCCTCCGCCGTACGCGCCGCTCGGGCCGCTCGGGCTGCCCGTGCCGTACGGGCCGCTCGGGCTGCTCGGGCCGCTCGGGGTGCCGGTGCCGTACGGGCCGCTGTCGCCGTACGCGCCTGCGCCGCCGTACGGCGCGGGGCCCGGGCCGCCGCCGGGCGGGCCGCCGTACGGGCTGGACGGCGTCGTGCCGGGCACCGGCGCGCCCTGCTCCCGCGGCTGCTCGTACGGCTGCGTGCGCGGCCCCTCGGACGGCTGCTCGGCCTGCTCGCCCTGTCCGGGCTGCCCGGGCTGCTCAGCGAGCTGTTCGGCGGGCTGTTCGGGTGTCTCGTAACGGGACGGCGCCGTCGCGGCCGAGGCCGGGCCGCCCGGCTGCGGCGGGGCGGTCTCCTCCCAGCCCGGGTACGCGGGCGTGCCGCCCGGCGCGAGGGGCGGCTGCGTCACCTCCGCGGCCCGCTCGGAGTCCCCCGGCCCGGCGTCACGCGGCCCGGGACCGGCGGGACGTTCGAAGACGGCCGTGCTCTCGGCGTCGGCGCTGTCGGGCGCGGACGGCCCGCCGGAGCCCAGGTAGTCGTCGGACTCGTCCTCGCGCCAGGCGCGGTTCGGGTCCCCGGGTGTGGTCACGTATGCGTCTCCCCGACTGAGGTCAGATGCCGGATACCTCACCCTTACGCGGAACGCACCAGCGCAACCGCACGACACGGCAAAGGCCCGGCCATCCTTGGGGCCGCATGCGGCCAAGTGGCCGACCTCGCAGGTCGTGCGACCCGCACCCGGGTGTGCGAGCAGCAGAGCGGCCGACCTAGACTGAAGCACGTGCTGAAGGGCGACGGCCGGCTCGGCCATGACCTGGACCCCGACGATCGAGCGCCACGCGACGCATGCGGCGTCTTCGGCGTCTGGGCTCCGGGCGAGGAAGTTTCCAAACTCACCTACTACGGGCTGTACGCGTTGCAGCACCGCGGCCAGGAGTCCGCGGGCATCGCGGTCAGCGAGGGCAGCCGCATCCTCGTCTACAAGGACATGGGCCTGGTGGCCCAGGTCTTCGACGAGTCGGTGCTCGGCACCCTGCGTGGGCACCTGGCGATCGGTCACTGCCGCTACTCCACCACCGGCTCCAGCGTGTGGGAGAACGCTCAGCCCACGCTGAGCTCCACCGAGGGCGGCGGGCTCGCGCTGGCCCACAACGGCAACCTGATCAACACCGCCGAGCTGGCCGAGCGGCTGGCCCCGGGGGCCACCCGCGCGACCACCGACACCGAGGTGCTGACCACGCTGCTGGCGCAGGACCGCGACCGCTCCGTCGAGGACGCGGCGGCCGAGCTGCTGCCGCAGGTCAAGGGCGCCTACTCGCTGGTGTTCATGGACGAGACGACGCTCTACGCGGCGCGCGACCCGCAGGGCATCCGCCCGCTGGTGCTGGGCCGGCTGGAGCGAGGCTGGGTCGTCGCCTCCGAGACGGCGGCGCTCGACATCGTGGGCGCCACGTTCGTCCGCGAGATCGAGCCCGGCGAGCTGCTCACCATCGACGAGAACGGGGTCCGCTCGCGCCGCTTCGCGCTGGCCGAGCCCAAGGGCTGCCTGTTCGAATACGTCTACCTCGCCCGTCCCGACACCACGATCGCCGGGCGCGGCGTCCAGGTGACCCGCGTCGAGGTCGGCCGGGTGCTGGCCCGCGAGCATCCCGTCGAGGCCGACCTGGTCATCCCGACGCCCGAGTCGGGCACTCCGGCCGCCGTCGGCTACGCCGAGGAGAGCGGCATCCCCTACGGCCAGGGCCTGGTGAAGAACTCCTACGTCGGGCGGACGTTCATCCAGCCCTCGCAGACGATCCGCCAGCTCGGCATCCGGCTCAAGCTCAACCCGCTGCGCGAGGTGGTGCAGGGCAAGCGCCTGGTCGTGGTGGACGACTCGATCGTGCGCGGCAACACCCAGCGCGCGATCGTCAAGATGCTGCGCGAGGCCGGGGCGCGCGAGGTGCACGTGCGCATCTCCTCCCCGCCCGTCGCCTGGCCGTGCTTCTACGGCATCGACTTCGCGACCCGGGCCGAGCTGATCGCGGGCTCGCTCACGGTCGAGGAGATCCGCGCCTCGCTGGGCGCCGACAGCCTCGGCTACATCTCGCTCGAAGGGCTGACCAAGGCCACGACCATCCCGGCGTCGCGGCTGTGCATGGCCTGCTTCGACGGCTCCTACCCCATCCCGATCGACCAGGACAGCGTCGGCAAGTACGTGTTGGAGAGCAAGGCGTGACAAGCTACGAGGCCGCCGGTGTCGACATCGAGGCCGGCGAGCGCGCTGTCGCGCTGATGAAGGACAAGGTGGCCCGCTCCCGCAGGCCCGAGGTCGTGGACGACGCCAGCGGGTTCGCCGGCCTGTTCGACGCCTCGGCGCTGCTGCGCTACCGGCGGCCGCTGCTGGCCACCTCCACCGACGGCGTCGGCACCAAGGTCATGCTGGCCCAGCAGTACGGCAAGCACGACACGATCGGCATCGACCTGGTCGGCATGGTCCTCGACGACCTGGTGGTCTGCGGGGCCGAGCCGCTGTTCATGACCGACTACATCGCCTGCGGCAAGGTGGTGCCGGAGCGGGTCGCCGAGATCGTCGGCGGCATCGCCGAGGGCTGCCGCCTGGCGGGCGCGGCGCTGGTGGGCGGCGAGACGGCCGAGCACCCGGGCGCGATGGGCCCCGACGAGTACGACCTGGCCGGCGCCGGCACCGGCGTGGTGGAGGCGTCGGCCATGCTCGGCCCGTCCAGGGTGCGGGCCGGTGACGTGGTGCTGGGGCTGGCCTCCTCCGGGGTGCACTCCAACGGCTACTCGCTGGTGCGCCACGTGCTGCGCGAGGCGGGGCTGTCGCTCGACGCCGACCTGCCGGAGCTGGACCGGCCGCTGGGCGAGGAGCTGCTGGAGCCGACCCGGATCTACGCGCTCGACTGCCTGGCCCTGGCCCGCGAGGTCGAGGTGCGCGCCTACGCGCACATCACCGGCGGCGGCATCGAGGGCAACCTGTCGCGTTCGCTGCCCGCCGACCTCGACGCCCTGCTCGACCGGTCGTCGTGGACGCCGCCGGCCGTGTTCGAGGTGCTGGCGGGGCACGGCCGCATCGGGCAGCGTGACATGGACCGCACGTTCAACCTCGGGGTGGGCATGGCGGCGGTCGTCGCCCCGTCGGCCGCCGACGCGGCGATGCGGTTCCTCGTGGAGCGGGGGCTGCCGGCCTGGGTGCTCGGCGAGATCGTCCCCGGCTCCGGCCAGGCCCGCTACCGCTGACCCGCCCCCGCGCCGCCCGCTGTCGACTCGGTGTCGACTCCCGTGCCGTCCTCCTCGTGCCCGCGGGTGTGGTCAACGCCACACGGGCGGGCCCGGGGGTCCGGGCGTGGCGTCGCCGGGCGGTTCGGGCCGGTGAGCACGACGAAAGCCCCACGGGCTGGTCGCCCGTGGGGCCCGACGCGGTGGACGCGCACCCTGCGTGACGGACACGCCAGGTGATCGACTGCGTCAACCAGGAGAGTTGCTAGCGACGCCCGGCCGAGCGGTCGTCGTCGTCGCCGTAGTCGTCGGCGTAATCGGCATAGCGATCAGCCAACTCGTCATTGAGGTCGTCGGCGTCGTCACTGCGGCTGGGGTCTCCGACCCCGAGTTCGTCGCGAAGACGGTCAAGATCTGTGCCACCGCTGTTGTACTTCAGCTGGCGAGCAACCTTGACCTGCTTGGCCTTTGCTCGGCCGCGCCCCATTGGCTCGACCCCCTCGTGTGGGGTCGTCCCCGACCCCTCGTCGCTAACGCACCACACGCCGACCCCGCCTGACTACGGGCGTCAGCCTATCGTTCGCCTATTACCGTACCTGTTTTGTGCCCAGCTCGGTACGTCGTATGGGCGTGGGGCGTCAGTGGCCCAGCCAAATGGCCCTAATCCGCCCGACTTCCGACATTCTGCGCTCGGCTAGCCTATCGGCTGCGACGGCCGGGGGGACGCCCTCCTCCCCGGCGATCTCGAAAATCTTCAGCGTGGTGTCGTAGATCAGCGCCGCCTTTGCCCTGGCACGCTCCATGTCGAAGCCCCGGATCTCGTCGGCCACCTGGATCACACCACCGGAGTTGACCACGTAGTCGGGGGCGTAGAGGATGCCGCGCTCGGCGAGCTGCTTCTCCACTCCGGGGTGGGCGAGCTGGTTGTTGGCCGCGCCGCAGACGACCTTGGCGCGCAGCCTGGCCACGGTGTCGTCGTCGAGCGCGCCGCCCAGCGCGCAGGGGGCGAAGACGTCGATGTCGGCGTCGGTCAGCGCCTCGGCGTCGGCCACCACCTCGACCTCGGGCCGGCGCTGCCGCACCCGCTCGACGGCCTGCTCGCTGACGTCGCAGATCACCACCTCGGCGCCGTCCTCGCGCAGCAGCTCCACCAGCCGGTGGCCGACCTTGCCGACGCCCTCGACGCCGATCCGCCTGCCGTGCAGCGACGGGGTGCCCCAGACCCGCTCGGCCGAGGCGCGCATGCCCTGGAAGACGCCGAAGGCCGTCAGGATGGAGGAGTCGCCGGCGCCGCCCTGGGCGAGCGTGCGGCCGGTGACGTGGCGCGACTCCCGGGCCACGACGTCCATGTCCTCGCTGTAGGTGCCGACGTCGCAGGCGGTGATGTAGCGCCCGCCGAGCGACTCGATGAACCTGCCGTAGGCGCGCAGCAGCGCCTCGCTCTTGTCGCGTGACGGGTCACCGATGATGACGGCCTTGCCGCCGCCGTGGTCGAGACCGGCCAGCGCGTTCTTGTAGGCCATGCCGCGCGAGAGGTTGAGCACGTCGGTCAGGGCCGCCTGCTCGCTCTCGTACGGATAGAACCTGGTGCCCCCGAGCGCGGGGCCGAGCGCGGTGTTGTGGATGGCGATGATGGCACGCAGGCCGCTGTGCGCGTCGGCGCAGAAGACGACCTGCTCGTGCGCGTCCTTGTGAGACGGGTCGAAGACGTCGGTCACGGTAGTGACTCCCTGTCCGGTCCGCCGCACCTTCGCGGCGGAGATCCCTTCCAGGGTAGTGGGCACGACGGTGCGAGCCGATTGTCTTCATGACACGATGCCTCCGTGCTGCCCTATGCCGCGTACCTCCGCGTCTACGAGCCGTTGACCGCCTTCCCCGAGTCCCAGCAGAAGGTGTGGGCCGACTACGCCGACTCGCGCGACCGGCCGCGCCGCGCCAACGCGCTCAACCACGAGCACGGCGAGTCCGTACGGCGCCTGCTCGGCACGCCCCCTCAGCCGGTGCCCGCCCAGGAGAGCCCCAACGCCTATCTGCGGCGCGTCGAGGACCGCCTCTACGTCTGCCCCTGGCAGACGCGCCTGCGTTCCTGGCTGGCCTTCTCACGGCTGCGTGGCAGCACTCCCGCGAAGCTGATGGATCACCTGGTCCCCCAGGCGATCGCCGAGCAGACCGCCGACGACTTCGACCGCTACAAGCGCGGCGGCGGCTCCTCGGCGCTGCGCACCCACATCCGCACCACGGCCTGGCACGTGCCGCCGTCGTGGTTCGTGCCGTTCGACGGCAACGAGCGGTGGCTGGTGCTCGGCTCGGCGGTCCCCGGGCAGGACGTGACCACCGCCACGGGGCGCAACCTCATCTACGTGACCTCCATGGCGCAGGCCAGGCGGCGGGCGGCGCGGGCCCTGCAGGTGCTGCGGCGGCACCTGGGCGACGTGGCCGCCAATCTCGACGTGGAGGACGTGGCCCGCTGGCTGGAGGAGTTCCACCCGCACTCACTGGTCGAGCTCGACTACGGCGGCCTGGTGCACCTCATGGACGACGACGCGCTGCAGGCGGACCAGTCGGTCGCGGAGCTGTCGGCCGCCCTCACCGGCCTGGACACGGGTCAAGAAGAGCTTGCCTTCGCCATGTACCAGCGTGTCGTCCTGCGCTGGAAGTCAATGCAACTCCTGGAATCTGCCAACTGAGCCCCAATAAAACCGTCTGACCTGCATGAGTAGGTCATGAGTAGCGGCTGCTCGCTTCTGCGAACTGAGCAGTTTGCCGTTTTCACTGCGATACCACGAAACGTGTCGCTAGAATCACCGAGCGTGACATCGCCATGGGGGCGGGCAGTTGGGTCAAAGAAGGGCTCGCCAATCGCTCAGCGTGGCGGTATGGTCACTTCGGGTGATGCCGCATATGGCCAGGAAAAGCCGCACGTTCGGGGCCATAGGGGGACATCCGTGACACGCGCAAAGGCAGTCACAGGATCGCTAAGCCGGTCCACACGGAGGAGAGGCCGCACAAATGTCAGCTCGTACACCCGAGGCCGAGCCACTGCTCACGCCCGCCGAGGTCGCGACCATGTTCAGGGTCGACCCCAAGACCGTCACCCGGTGGGCCAAGGCGGGGAAGTTGACGTCGATTCGCACCCTGGGGGGCCACCGGCGTTACCGGGAGACCGAGGTCCGGGCTCTGCTCGCGGGGATTCCGCAGCAGCGCTCTGAGTAGTGCCGGGGTTCGTCACGGACCTCAGGGGGGTTGAACGGTGGGCCACGCCGGCGGCATGGTCCACCTTCTGTGACGACGACCGTCGCGTCCGGAAGCTGGCGCCGCCCGCCCGGCGCCATCCTTCCCTTCCCCTAAGCCGGCCGCTCCCCCAGCACCTCCAGGAGCCGGCCGACGTCACCGTCATAGCGGGCGGCCGCGCCCAGGAGCGCGACCAACTGGTCGACGAGCATCCTCTCCAGAGTCGGCCGCTCGATGTCACGGTGGTCGAGCCAGTCGAGGCCCGCGGTCTCGACCGAGGCGATCCACGCGCGCATGGTGGCGCGCAGCACCGGGCTCGGCCGCTCCAGGCCCAGTTGCTTCTGGATGCGGCGCGACAGGCGCTGGCGCACCCCGTCGACGATCTCGCCCACCTCGCCCGCCCGGTTGGCCGGCCCGCCGCGCAGCAGCGCCGCGAACCCCGCCGCGTGCTCCTCCACGAAGTCGAAGTAGCGGGTGAGCCCCGACGCGACCTCCTGCAGCGGGCTCCCGCCGAGCTGCGGACGCAGCCGCGACTCGAGCTGGTCGGCCGCGCTGCGCAGCGCCGCCACGTAGAGCTCCTGCTTGCCGCCGAAGTAGTGGTAGACCAGCGCCCGTGAGGCGCCCGCCGCCGTGGCGACGTCGTCGATCGAGACGTCCTCGGCGTCGCGCCTGCTGAACAGCTCCAGGGCCGCCGCCATGAGCTCCTCGCGGCGGCGATCGACAGTGAGCCTGCGCCGCGCCGGACGCGCCCGCTCGGCTGGCTTCCCGGGTGTCACACCTGCACAGTAACCGAGCGCCCGGCTCCCGGCGGACATGTGACCTCTCCGTCAATAACAGGCTTCCCTAACCCCAAGCCGTACCCTGTGGCGAACTCGATCGTTTGGTGAGACAAGGTGCCCATCTACGCATCGCGGGGGAGACCCATGTCAGGACCACCCGTCGAGTCTTCAACCATGACCGACCTCCGGGACCTACCACGGCCCCGGCCAACGATCCGCAACGTCGCCGAGCGGGCCGGCGTCTCCAAATCGCTGGTGTCGCTGGTGCTGCGCGGCTCGCCGCACGTCAGCGAGCACCGGCGCCAAGCCGTCCTCCAGGCCGCCCGCGAGCTCGGCTACCGGCCGAACGCGGTGGCGCGCAGCCTGGTCGAAGGCCGTACCCATCTCGTCGGCGCGCTGGTCGCCGACCTGCACAACCCGTTCTACGCCGAGTTCCTGGACGGCCTGCAGGAAAGCCTGCACGGCGACGGGCTGCGCATGCTCATCGGCAACAGCCAGTGGGACCCGGCGTTCGAGGACGAGGCCGTGACCGCGTTCCTGGAGCTCCGGGTGGACGGGCTGGTCCTGTTAGGGATCGCCCCGACCAGCGAGACCCTGATGGAGGCGACCTCCTACACGCCCACCGTCGTCGTCGGGGAACGCGACATCGAGCTCGGCGGCGTCGACATCGTGGTGGACGACGACCGGCACGGCGCCCGCCTGGCCGTCGACCACCTCGTCGAGCTGGGGCACCGCAGGATCGCGCACATCGAGGGCGCACTGCCCTCGCGCTGCGAGGGCTACCTCGTGGCGATGCGCAGGCACGCGCTCGCGCCGTACATCATGGTCGAGGCGGCCGAGGCGACCGAGGAGGGCGGCCGGACGGCGGCGCTGGCGCTGCTGACCCGCGACCCCCGGCCCACGGCGATCTTCGCGGGCAACGACGTCGTCGCGGTCGGCGTGCTCCTCGCCGCCGAGGAGCTGGGGCTGCGGGTGCCGGAGGACCTGTCGGTGGCCGGCTACGACAACACCCATCTGGCGGCCTCCCGCCACATCGCGCTCACCTCCGTGGACCAGTCGCGCCGCGCCATGGGGCGGTCGGCGGCTTCCCTGCTCAGCGACCGGATCGGCGATCCCGTGAAGGCCGCTCGGCTGCGCGAGGTGGCCCCCGAGCTGATCGTACGGCGGAGCACCGGCCCCGCCGCCTGACCGCCCGCGGCGCGCTCGGCACCGGGCACCAGGCGCGCCCAAGAGCGGTCCAAGGCTCGGTCAACCCGCCCGGCCGGCCCCGTCCCGGGAGGTTTACTCGTCAGGGTCATGTCACGAACTGATCCAGGGGGACAGTCATGCGTGATCCAGAACTGGTGTCCTGCGCCCAGCGCGCGGCGGCCGAACTCGAACGCGCGTGGGCCCAGTGGCGCTCGGGCCGGGGCCGCGCGGCCGACACCGGGGCCGAGTCCGTGGCCAGCTACGTCGCCCATTCCCTCGACCACCCGTGGGGCCGGCCCCGCGTCGTGCTCGGCCTCGACGCCGAGGACGCGCGGGAGCTGGCCGCCCTGCTCCAGCGGCAGGAGGTCGGCGAACACGTCTGGTGACCGCCTGCCTTGACGTACGGTGGAGGCCATGCGTGCTTTCCCAGCCACCGTTCTCGCCGCGTGCGGCCTGATCGCCACCGCCTGCGGCGGCGCGGCCGGCGGCACCTCCACCGGCACCTCCACCGGCGCCTCCACCGGCGCCTCCACAGGCGCCTCCACAGGCGCCGTCACGGCAGGTCAGGCCGCCCAGGAGCCGCGGGCCGCGGGCGCCTCGGCCGCCGCGCCGGGAGCGACCGCCGAGACCGGCACCACGCCGGCGGCGGCCAAGGCCGCCGCCGCGCCGCTGTCCGGCAAGGTCGTCGTCATCGACCCCGGCCACAACGGCGGCAACCACCGCAACCCCAAGGCCGTCAACCGCAAGGTCAACGTGCTGACCCAGTGGAAGGCGTGCGACACGACGGGCACCTCCACCGACTCCGGCTACTCCGAGGCGGCCTTCACCTGGGACGTGTCCACCCGGCTCGCTAAGATCCTCAAGAGCCGGGGCGCCAAGGTCGAGCTGACGCGCTCCGACAACGACGGCGTGGGCCCGTGCATCACCGAGCGGGCCGCCATCGGCAACAAGGCCAAGGCCGACGCGGCGATCTCGGTGCACGCCGACGGGTCCGGCCCGGCCGACCACGGCTTCCACGTCATCATGCCCAAGAAGATCAACGGCCCGGTCGACCCGGTCGTCGGCGACTCGCGCGAGCTGGGGCTGGCCGTACGCGCGGCCTTCAAGAAGGGCACCGGCCTGCCCTACTCCACCTACATCGGCAGCCAGGCGCTCAGCTTCCGCAGCGACCTGGGCGGGCTCAACCTCTCGACCGTGCCGAAGATCTTCATCGAGTGCGGCAACATGCGCAACGCCGCCGAGGCGGCGAAGTTCCGTGACCCGGCGTTCCGGCAGCGGATCGCACTGGCGCTGGCGAACGGGATGCAGCACTATCTGCAAGCATGATCCCGCGTCCGCGCATCCTCCGTCACCTGTCCGGCTCCTATGAGCTGACCTCCGGTGCCGTCGTGTCCGGCCCCGCCGACCTGGCCGACGCCGTACGGGCCGCGCTTCCCGGCCTCGACCTGCGGCCGGGCGACTCAGGAGCGATCGAGCTGCGGCTCGACCCCGCGCTCGGGCCCGAGGCGTACCGGCTGGTCGTGGGGTCGCGCGGGGTGGAGATCACAGCGGGCGACCGGGCCGGGGCGTTCTACGCCGGCCAGTCGCTGCACCAGCTCCTGCCCGACGCGTCCTACCGCTTCTCGACGGGCGCCGCGTGGCGTGTCCCGGGTGTGCGGGTGGAGGACGCGCCGCGCTTCTCCTGGCGCGGCCTGCACGTGGACGTGGCCCGTCACTTCTTCCCGAAGCGGGAGATCCTGCGGCTGATCGACGTGATGGCGGTGCACAAGCTCAACCGGCTCCACCTGCACCTGGCCGACGACCAGGGGTGGCGGGTGGAGAGCCGCGCCTATCCGCTGCTGCACGAGGTGGCCTCGCACCGGCCGCGGACCGCCGTCCACCACTACGGCGAGCCCGAGGCGTACGACGACGTGCCGCACGGCGGCCACTACACGCTGGCCGACCTGGCCGAGCTGGGCGCCTACGCGCGCTCCCGCGAGGTCGTGATCGTGCCGGAGATCGACGTGCCGGGCCACGCCTCCGCCATCCTGGCCGCCTACCCGGAGCTGGGGCCCACCGGCGAGCGCCACGCGGTGCTCGACCGCTGGGGCATCTCCTCGGCGATCCTGTCGCCGCTGCCGGCCACGGTGGAGTTCCTGACCACGGTCTTCGACGAGGTGATCGGCGCGCTCGGCGAGGTCCCCTACGTCCACATCGGCGGCGACGAGGTCGTGCTCGACCACTGGGCGGCCTCGCCGGAGATCGACGCCTACCGGGAGTCGCTCGGGCTGGCCTCGACGGGGCCGCTGCACGCGTGGTTCCTGCGGCGGCTGGCCGACGTGCTGGCCGAGCGGGGCGCGCGGGCCGTGGTGTGGGACGAGGCGTTCGTCAGCGGCGAGCTGCGGCCGGACACCGTGGTGATGCCGTGGCGGGGCATGGAGGTGGGCCGCCGGGCCGCCGCCGCCGGGCACGACGTGGTGGCGACGCCGGTGTTCCCGCTCTATTTCGACTACGCCGAGGCGGCCACGGCGGACGAGCCGATGGCGATCGGTGAGGCGATCACGGTCGCCGACGTGGCGGCCTTCGACCCGGCTCCGGACAGTTGGCCCGTGGAGTCGCGGGCGCGGGTGCTGGGGGCGCAGGCGCAGTTGTGGACCGAGCGGATCCCCGACGGGCGGACGCTCGACTACCGCACCTGGCCGCGGGCCTGCGCGCTGGCCGAGGTGGCCTGGTCGGGCGGGACGGGCGAGGACTTCGCCGGACGGCTCGGGACGCATCTGGGCCGGCTCGACGCGCTGGGCGTCGAATACCGGCCGCTCGACGGGCCCCGGCCGTGGCAGCGCCGCCGCCCGCACCGGCCGGGCGTCATCCGGGCGCCCGACGTCATGGAACGGCTCGACCGGCTCACCCACGACGCCGAGTCCACCCGTCCCAGCGTGTGACCCGCTGCCGGCAGGCCGTCAGGAGCCGGGCGGGCGGTCGTTGAGCACGCGCTGGAAAAGCCGGTGGTCGCGCCACTCCCCCGCGATGGCGAGGTAGCGCGGGGCGACGCCGATGGGTTGGAAGCCGGCCTTCACCAGCACCCGCTGGGAGGCGGCGTTGTCGAGCAGCGTGCCCGCTTCGACGCGGTGCAGGCCCAGCCGCTCGTCGGCCTCCCGGCACGCCTGCAGCGTCGCACGGGTGGCCAGGCCCCGGCCGGTGTAGCCGGCGTCCATCCAGTAACCGAGGTTGCCGCTGCGGAAGGGGCCGTACACGATGTTGGACAGGTTGAGGCAGCCGACGACGCGGTCGCCGTCGGCGAGCACCCACGGCATCAGCCGCCCTTCCGCGTGCTGTTCGAGCTGGAGCAGCACCCGCTCGGTCTGGCCGGTGAGGGTGAAGAACTCCTCGGGCCGGCGCGGCTCCCAGCGGCGCAGGTGCTCGCGGTTGCGCGCGTAGGCGTCGGTGAGCGCCTGCGCGTCGCCCTCGGCGACCAGTCGCATGACGACGCCGCCGCCGAGCGGCACGCTCACCGCGCGCTCCGGGTGTCGGGCGCCGTACGGCCGATGACCTCGGTGATGGAGGCGAATCCGTGGCGGCGGACGCGCCGCGCGAGCTGCCGGTGGATGCGGGACGCCCACAGCGGCCCGCCGTAGATCCAGCCGGTGTAGCCCTGCACGAGGGTGGCGCCCGCGAGCAGCCGCTCCCAGACGTCGTCGACGTCCTCGACGCCGCCCACCGAGACGAGCGCCAGCCGGTCGCCCACCCGGGCGCGCAGCCGGCGCAGCACCTCCAGGGAGCGCCCCTTGAGCGGCCGGCCGGACAGGCCGCCGGTCTCGCCCTCGTGCCGGATCGTGGTGTTGGTCGCGATGATGCCGTCGAGACCCAGCTCCAACGCCAGGTCGGCGACGGCGTCCACGTCCTCGTCGGCGAGGTCGGGGGCGATCTTGACCAGCAGCGGGGTGCGGCGGGGAGTGCCGTCGGCGACGTCCTTCACGGCGGCGAGCAGCGGGCGCAGTTTGGAGACCGCCTGCAGGTCGCGCAGGCCGGGCGTGTTGGGCGAGCTGACGTTCACGACCAGGTAGTCGGCCAGCGGCGCGAGCTCCTTGGCCGCGGCGACGTAGTCGGCGACGGCCTCCTGCTCGGGCACCACCTTCGTCTTGCCGATGTTGACCCCGACCACGACGGGCACGCCGCGGGTGCGGCGCAGCCGGCGGGCGGCCGCGGCGGCCCCGGCGTTGTTGAAGCCCATCCGGTTGATCACGGCCCGCTGTCGCACCAGCCTGAACAGCCGGGGCCTGGGGTTGCCCGGCTGCCCGTGCGCGGTGATGGTGCCGACCTCGACGTGGCCGAACCCGAGCGCCGCCACGCCCTCGGCGCAGGCGGCGTCCTTGTCGAACCCGGCGGCCAGGCCCAGCGGGCCGGGGAAGTGCACCCCGAACGCGGTCAGCCGCAGGGCCGGGTCGTGCGGCGCGAGCGACCGGTGCAGCAACCGCTTGACCAGCGGCAGCGCCGACAGCAGGGCGAGGGCCCGGACGGTGAGATGGTGCACGGTCTCGGCGTCGAAACGCCGCAAGACCTGCGTGAACACGAGGCGATACATCACGCGTCAGGCTACCAAGCCGGCGTCGTGGGCGATGATCGCGGCCTGGACGCGGTTGCGCACGTCGAGCCGCGTGAGGATGGCGCTGACGTACGCCTTCACCGTCCCCTCCACCAGGTGCAGCTCGCGGGCGATCTCCGCGTTGGACATCCCGGCGCCGACCAGGGCGAGGACCTCGCGTTCGCGGTCGGTCAGCACCCGGACGCGCTCGCGCGCCGCGCTGCCCTTCGTCATGCGGCTGCCGGCGAGGTGGGTGATGACGCGCTGGGCGACCTTGGGCGACAGGTACGCGGCCCCGCCCGCCACGGCGTGGATGCCGGCGATCAGTTCGCGCGGGTCTCCCGACTTGAGGAGGAACCCGCCGGCGCCCACGTCGATGGCCCGCGCGATGTAGTCGTCCTCGCCGAACGTGGTGAGCATGACCACGGCGGTGCCCGGGGCGACCCGCCGGATCTCGGCCGCCGCGCCGAGCCCGTCGAGCTTCGGCATGCGGATGTCGAGCAGCGCCACGTCCGGGTGGTGGCTGAGAACCAGGTCCACCGCCGCCCGGCCGTCGCCTGCCTCCGCCACCACCTCGAAGGACGGGTCGGCGGCGAGGATGGCCCGGATTCCGGCACGGATCATGGCTTCGTCGTCGGCCAGGAGAATACGGATCACGACCCCTATAGTGGCCCATATGGCTCAGGTGAAGGTGTACGGCCGCCGCGACGTGTGGGCGGACCGCCGGCGCGAGGTGTCGGATCTGCTGCACGGCTGCCTCGTCGAGGCGTGGGGACTGCCTGAGGACAAGCGGTTCCACCGGTTCCTGCTGCTGGACGCGGACGACCTCGTCTGCCCCCAGCGCGGCGACGGCTACCTGATCATCGAGGTGGTCTGCTTCACGGGCCGGAGCGACGAGGCCAAGCGGGCGCTCATCCGGGCGGTCTACGACCGGCTGCCGTTCCCGCCGGAGGACATCGAGATCACGATCATCGAGATGCCCCGGGTCAACTGGGGCATCCGCGGCGTGCCGGCCGACGAGCTGGCCCTGCCGTACACGGTGGAGGTCTAGCGCCGAGTTCTTACGGCTCGCGAACGTGATGGCGCCGTCCCTTCTTGCGCGCCGGGCCGGTGACTAGCGTCGACGACGTGAAGGTGATGGTCACCGGCTCGGCCGGTTTCATCGGGAGTCACGTCGCCGAGGCGCTGGCGCAGGCGGGGCACGAGGTCGTCCCGTTCGACCTGCGCGCCGGCGCCGACGTGCGGGACGGGGCCGCTCTGGACCGGTCGCTGCCGGGCGTGGACCTGGTCGCGCACCAGGCGGCGAAGGTGGGGCTCGGCGTGGACGTGTCCGACCTCCCGGCGTACGCGGCCGTCAACGTGCACGGCACCGCCGTCCTGCTGGCCGCGATGGCCCGGCACGGGGTGGGCCGGCTGGTGCTGGCGTCGTCGATGGTGGTCTACGGCGAGGGTGCCTACGACTGCGCGGAGCACGGCCGGGTGCGGCCCGGTCCACGCGCCCGCGAGGACCTCGACCGCGGCCGGTTCGACCCGGTCTGCCCGGTGTGCGGCGCGCCGGTGAGCCACGCCGTCATCGGGGAGGACGCGCCGCCGGACCCGCGCAACGCCTACGCGACCACCAAGCTCGCCCAGGAACACCTCGCCGCGAACTGGGCCAGGGAGACGGGCGGGACCGCGGTGGCGCTGCGCTACCACAACGTCTACGGGCCGCGGATGCCGCGTGACACCCCGTACGCCGGGGTGGCGGCGATCTTCCGGTCGGCGCTGGCTGCGGGACGGGCGCCGCGGGTGTTCGAGGACGGCGGCCAGCTGCGCGACTTCGTGCACGTCCGCGACGTGGCCGGGGCCAACCTCGCGGCGGCCGGCGCCACCTTGCCGCCGGGCCGGCTGCGGGCCTACAACATCGCCAGCGGGACGCCGCACAGCGTCGGCGAGATGGCCGCCGCCCTCGCCGACGCGCGCGGCGGGCCGCGGCCCGTGGTCACCGGCGAATACCGGCTGGGCGACGTCCGGCACGTCGTCGCCGCGCCCGGCCGGGCCCGCGCCGAGCTCGGCTTTCGCGCCGCCGTCGGGTTCGAGGCGGGCATGACGGAGTTCGCCGCCGCGCCGCTGGGGGCGTCATGAGCGTCGAGGTGATCCTGCCCTGCCTGGACGAGCGGGAGGCGCTGCCATGGGTGCTCGGGCGGATGCCGCCCGGCTACCGGCCGATCGTCGTCGACAACGGGTCCACCGACGGCTCGGCCGCGCTCGCCGCCGAGCTGGGCGCGCACGTGGTGGCGGAGCCGCGCCGGGGGTTCGGCGCCGCGTGCCACGCCGGGCTGCTGGCCGCGACGGCGGACGTGGTGTGCTTCATGGACGCCGACGCCTCGCTCGACCCCCGCCTGCTGCCCGAGGTGGCCGGCCCCGTGCTGTCGGGGCGGGCCGACCTGGTGCTCGGCCGGCGGATGCTCCAGCCGGGCGCGTCATGGCCGCCCCACGCCCGGCTCGGCAACGCCGTGCTGGCCAGGAGCCTGCGCCGCCGCACCGGCGTCCCGCTGCGCGACCTCGGCCCCATGCGGGCCTGCTCGCGGGTCGATCTGGTCGCGCTCGGCCTGACCGACCGCCGGTTCGGCTACCCGCTGGAGATGGTGCTGCGCGCGGCGCGGGCCGACTGGCGGATCAACGAGGTGGACGTGGCCTACCTGAGCCGGCACGGGCGGTCCAAGGTCACCGGCACGGTGCGCGGCACGCTGCGGGCCGTCGCCGACATGCGGGGGGTCATGCGGGACCTGGCTCGGTGACCTCCCCGTCCGGGACGCGGCGCCCGGGGAGGCGGACCACCCAGCAGGCCGCCACCGCCAGCGCCGCCGCCGCGTAGGCCGCGGTGGCCGGGCCGGAGAGGTAGGCGACCGCTCCCGCCGCCGCCACACCGAGCCACTCCCACCTCCCGTCCATGGCGGCCAGCGCGACCACGAGCAGCGCGTACCAGGAGTATCCCGGGGTGAACAGCAGCAGCAGGGAGCCCGTGACCAGCAGGGCTCCGCCCCAGGGCCGGCCCGGATCGCCGCGGCGCAGCACGTGCAGGACGGCCAGGGCCAGCAGGAGGATCGCGGCGAACGGGGCCCACGCGTCGGGCAGGAACAGCCGCAGGAGCCCGTACCGGTCGCGTGCCGAGGGCTCGTCGTACCCCTCCTCGGCGACGTACCCGAACAGGTAGCCCACGACGGACTCCCGCGAGGCCAGCAGGTAGGGCAGGTAGGCCAGCGCGACGACCAGCGCGGCGGGCCCCACGACGGCGAGCACGCGCCGCCAGCGCACCCCGTTCTTCAGCACGCCCGAGAGCGCGCCGGGCAACGCGATCGCCGGCAGCAGCTTGGCCGCCGCCGCCGCGCCGAGCAGCGCCCCCCGTCCGCGATCGGTGCGGCAGGCCAGCGCCAGCACCACCAGCAGCACGCCCAGCACGTCGACGTGCGCGTTGTTCACCGCCTCGACCGGCACGGCCGGGCACCACGCCCAGGCCGCGGCCGCCCGGATGCCCGCCCACCGGCACAGGGCGAGCAGGACCGCGACCGACAGCAGCGCGCCCGCGAGCTGGAGCGGCTTGTGCCGCGAGCCACCGGGTGACAACCAGTGCACCAGCAAGAAGTAGCCCTCGGCGAGCGGCGGATAGATCGTGTGCACGGCGGGCCGGTTGATCCGGGTGCATCCGCCCTCCGGCAGGCGTGACAGACCGGGCGTCGCGCAGTCGGCGGGGAAGAGCCAGTCGTCCCGCAGGGGGGCGAGCGCCGGGTCGGCGGGCGGGTGGTCGTAGGGAGAGAGGCCGGTCGCCTGCACGCGGCCGTCCCACGCGTAGCGGTAGGAGTCGGTGCTCGTCGCGGGCGGGGCGACCAGGCCGGTGGCGGTCACGGCGACGCCTCCGGCGACGACGAGGACGGCCAGCTCCCGTCGCGGCAGCCGGCGGCTCAGCCACAGCGCGGCGGCGAACAGCGCCCAGCAGGCCAGGTACCAGCCCAGCAGGCCGGGCGGGCCCAGCGACATCCTGACGAGGACGGCGACCAGGACAAGGAGGATCACTCCTGCGGGCACCGTGGTCCTGCTCATGCACCGGAGCCTGCCACCGGCCGCCCGTCCCGTGACCCCTGCGGCGCGTCCCGTCCGCACTCCGTAAGAACTGGCCGGGCCCGTAACGACCTCGTAAGACCCGGGCGGGGCCGGCGGCCCTACGGTCGGACCATGGAGATCGCCCTGGAGGCGGCATGACGCAGATCGTGACCATCGCCAAGGAGCCGGTGGCCGGCCGGGTCAAGACCCGGCTGACGCCGCCGTTCCGCCCCGCCGAGGCCGCGTTCCTGGCCGAGGCGGCGATCGTGGACACGCTGCGGGCCGTCACCGCCACCCCGGCCGCGCAGCGGGTACTCGCGCTGGACGGGCTGCCGGGGCGCTGGCTGCCCGCCGACATGGTGGTGATCCCCCAGCGCGGTTCAGGCCTGGACGAGCGCCTGGCCGCGGCCTTCGCCGACGCCCACCGGCTCCGCCCCGGGCCGGTGGTGCTCATCGGCATGGACACCCCTCAGGTGACGCCCGGCCTGCTCCTGCGCGCCGTCGAGGAGCTCGACCGCGGCGACGCCGTGTACGGCCCGGCGGCCGACGGCGGCTTCTGGCTGCTCGGACTGCGCCGGCCCGACCCCGCGCTGCTGCTGGGCGTGCCCATGTCCCGCCCTGACACCGGGCGGGAGCAACTCCGGCGGCTGGCGGGGGCCGGGCTGAGCGTGCGGCACCTGCCGGAGCTGACGGACGTGGACACCGCGGCCGACGCCCACCGGGTGGCCGCCGAGGCGCCGGGGTCCCGCTTCGCCGCGGCGCTGCGCGCGGTGACCCGGGTCCCGGCGGAGGCGGCCCTGCGGTGATCGGAGAGCTCTACGCCGACGCCCTCACCGGCACGCCCGTCGAGATCGAGCACGTCGACGGCTCCCGCGCCGTCCTGGAGGCGGCCCGGTGGACGCGCCCCATCGACGGCGACGAGGCCCTGCTTCGCCGGTGCGTCGGCGCCACGCTGGACATCGGCTCCGGTCCCGGCCGACTCACCGTCGCGCTGAACCGGCGGGGCGTCCCGGCGCTGGGCATCGACATCACCCCGCACGCGGTGCGACTGACCCGCGAGGCTGGCGGCTTCGCTCTGCTGCGCAGCGTCTTCGACGAGGTCCCGGGGAGCGGGCGGTGGGAGACGGCGCTGCTCGCCGACGGCAACATCGGCATCGGCGGGCACCCGGGTGCGCTGCTGCGCAGGGTCAGGGAGCTGGTACGGCCGGGCGGCGAGGTCGTCGCCGAGGTGGAGCGACCGGGCGTGACCAGCCGGGTGGACCGGGTGCGGTTGCGCCGAGGCGGGGCCGTGGGCGACTGGTTCGCCTGGGCGGTGGTGTCGGCCGAAGACGTCGCGCGGGTCGCCCGGCCTGCGGGGTTCGGCGTGGCCGGTCTCTGGGAGGAGTCGGGCCGCTGGTTCGCCGCCCTGCGCTGACGTCGTGCCGGGAGCCGCGCCGGGAGCCGCGCCGGGTGCGCGCCGTACGGGTCAGCCCAGGGTGCCGATGACGACGGCGCCCGCGCCGGCGGCCAGAGCCAGCGGGACGGCCCACCACTTCGGGGCGGGCCCGGCGCGCAGCACCCTGACCCCGCACGGCACGAGCGCGACGCACAGGCCGGCGGTGGCCACGACCGACATGGGGCCGGTCCCCTTGAGCACCCCGATCGGCAGCGCCGCGGCCAGCCCGAGCGCGACGGCGGGCACCGCGCCCATGACCCCGGCCCGCCAGAGGCCGGCGGCGAGCACGATCCACCCCGCGAACGTCGCGAGGTTCAGCGGCTGGAAGACGTGGAAGGCCCCGTAGGAGCCGGACACGGCCGCCTCGGCCGGCGCGAGCCCCTGCACGTCCACGAGCTGGAACGCCAGGTGCGAGACGCCCGCGTGGAACGCCCGGGCGAACAGGCCGAGCAGCACCATCGCCCCGCCCCACCGCACGAGCCGGGAGTCCGGCGCCCGGCGCACCAGGGCGAGCACGCCCGGCCACAGGAGCGCGCAGCCGGCGGCGAAGCACCCGTAGGAGGCGCTCATCAGGCCGGGCTCGGCGGCGAAGGCGGCGAGCTGGCCGGGGAAGAAGTCGTCGTGGCCGGCGCGCAGCAGCACACCGGCGAGCAGCAGGACGGGCGCGAGCGTCAGGCTGACGCCCTCGGCCCAGCGTCCGGGGAAGTGGGTCATGCTCCGATCCAACCGGGCCGGGCCGGCCGGGGCACTGGGGTGGGGGCGAGGGTCAGGGGTGGAGCTGGGTGGACGGTATGGTCCGACTCATGAGCACTCACTATGACGTCGTCGTTCTCGGTGCGGGGCCGGGGGGCTACACGGCAGCGGTCCGGTCGGCCCAGCTCGGTCTGCGCGCCGCGGTCGTCGAGGAGAAATACTGGGGTGGCGTCTGCCTGAACGTGGGCTGCATCCCGTCCAAGGCGCTGCTGCGCAACGCCGAGCTGGCCCACATCTTCCACAAGGAGGCCAAGACCTTCGGCATCAGCGGCGAGGTCTCCTTCGACTACGGCGCCGCGTTCACGCGCAGCCGTAAGGTGGCGGACGGCCGGGTCAAGGGCGTGCACTACCTGATGAAGAAGAACGGCATCACGGAGTACGACGGCCGGGGCACGTTCCTCGACGCCAACACGCTTCAGGTCAACGGCGAGACCATCACCTTCGACCACTGCATCATCGCCACGGGCGCCACCACCAGGCTGATCCCGGGCACGACGCTGTCGGAGCGGGTGGTGACCTATGAGGAGCAGATCATGACCGATCAGCTCCCCGGCAGCATCATCATCGCGGGCGCGGGCGCCATCGGCGTGGAGTTCGCGTACGTCATGCACAACTACGGCGTCAAGGTGACCATCGTCGAGTTCCTGGACCGGGTGGTGCCGCTGGAGGACGCGGAGGTGTCGGCGGAGCTGGCCAAGCGCTACAAGCGGCTCGGCATCGACATCATGACCTCGACCCGGGTCGACGCCATCGACGACACCGGCTCCTCGGTCAAGGTGACCGTCACCCGTGACGGGCAGCAGCAGGTGCTCGAGGCCGACAAGGTCATGCAGGCGATCGGCTTCCAGCCGCGGGTCGACGGCTACGGCCTGGAGAAGACGGGCGTGGCCCTCACCGACCGGGGGGCCATCGCGGTCGACGGCCGGTGCCGGACGAACGTGCCGCACATCTTCGCCATCGGCGACGTCACGGCCAAGCTCATGCTGGCCCATGCCGCCGAGTCCATGGGCGTCATCGCGGCCGAGACCATCGGCGACGCCGAGACCATGGAGCTCGACTACGTGATGATCCCGCGGGCGACCTACTGCCAGCCGCAGGTGGCGAGCTTCGGCTACACCGAGGCGCAGGCCCGCGACCTGGGCTACGACGTGAAGGTGGCCAAGTTCCCCTTCACGGCCAACGGCAAGGCGCACGGCCTGGGTGACGCCAACGGCTTCGTCAAGATCGTGAGTGACGGGAAGTACGGCGAGCTGCTCGGCGCCCACCTCATCGGCCCCGAGGTGACGGAGCTGCTGCCCGAGCTGACCCTGGCCCAGCAGTGGGACCTGACCGTGCACGAGGTGGCGCGCAACGTCCACGCCCACCCCACGCTCGGCGAGGCGGTCAAGGAGGCCATCCACGGCCTGGCCGGCCACATGATCAACATGTGACGACCGGCGCGGATGATCGGTACGGCGTGGCCGTACCGATCACGGGCCGGCTCAGGAGAGGTGGATCCCCACGGCGGCCAGCACGAGAGCGGCGGTGGACGAGAGGGAACGCAGGTGGTTCCACGGCATCCAGCGCCGGGTGTAGCCGGCCCAGTCGACGTCGCCCGCTTCGAGGGCGTTGTTGAGCGGCACGTTGACCGCGGCCGTCGGCAGGAAGGTGCCGAGGAGGTAGACCACCGCCGCGGCGACGAAAACCACCCCGGCGGTGGTGTCGCCGTCGCCCATGAGCAGCAGCACGCCGGTGGCCAGTGAGGCGACCGGCGCGAGCAGGTAGGCCGTCAGGAACCACGGGTTCAGGATCTTGATGTTGATGCCGCGCATGGCGGCGGTCGCCTGGGCCGGGCCGGCGGCGTCGAGGCCCCACATGACGGCCGCCGAGAAGGCGAAGAACAACCCTGCCATGAGGCCGTTCAGAAGCACGGCGAGGATGGGGAGAACGGGGAGCATGCCCCGATGATCGCAGGCGGCCGCCGGTCGCGCATGACGTGGGGCGACCGTAGGTGGGCACGCTGCGTGACGGCGTGCCGGGCCTGATGGCCGTACGCCGGACCGATGGAGGGCGAGGCGTGGGGGCCGGATACCACCCCGGCCCCGCCACCGCCCGGCTTAGAAGCTCCGCGAAGAGTCGTCTGCGCCGGTCTGACAATACCGTCTGCTCTGGTGTGATCGCGCACAGTAATCAAAAAGTGATTCCAGAAAACTTCTCGGATTCCGCCTGGCGTCAATGATGCGCTCTGCCCGGATCAAGGCAGTAGAGTGCCGACATCGACAGTCCGTAGTCGGTCCATTACCAACCGTCGCAAATGCGGGCACAGTCGATATAGCTCCGCGAAGTAGTCAAAGGGGGACAACTCCCCGCGTCCGAAAGGGGGACAGAATGCCGTCCCTGGCCTTGCTGAGCGCCGTATGCGTCATCGTCGCCATTCTCTGGCTCACCTACTACGCGATCAGGCGACTGTCAGACGTCGCCCCGACGGCCATCGCGGCCGTGATCGCCGCACTGGCGGCGTTGCTGACCGCTGCCGCCGACCTGTTCGGGCTGCTGCCCATCTGACCCGCGACCGGATCGCCTCCCTCCGCCCGAGCGGTGGAGGGAGGCCCATGCACCGGCCCGCATCGACGTGCCGGGCCCGTCCGAGCCCCGCCCGAGCCCCGCCCGAGCCCCGCTCAGTGGCCGCCGCCCGCCAGGTTCAGGCCGACGACGCCGCAGACGATGAGGGCGATCGACACGATCCGCACCGGCGAGGCGTCCTCGCCGAGCAGCGCCATCCCGAGCACCGCCGTGCCCACCGCGCCGATGCCGGTCCACACCGCGTACGCCGTGCCGACGTCCAGGCTCTTCAGCGCGTACGCCAGCAGCCCGAAGCTGAGCAGCGCGAACGTGACGAAACCCGCGCTGGGCAGCGGCCGGGAGAACCCGTCGCTGAGCTTGAGCGAGTAGGCCATGGCGACCTCGAACAGACCGGCGACGATGACCACGAACCAGGCCATGACGGCTCCTTCCACGATCAGGGAGCGTCGTCTTGGCAGTCCGGGTACGGCGCGTCTCGTCCGGGCCGACCCGGGAGCGGGTCCGCGTTCAGGACAACGGCCCCCGCTCCGGGTCGATTCCCGCACCGGACGGTTCCAGGTTGAGCAAACGGGCCAGCCGGCTGCCGGGCCGGGACATCAGCTCGGCGTAGCCGCCCTGTTCGGCCACCCGGCCATCCTCCAGCAGCACGATGTGGTCGGCCCGGCGGATCGTGGCCGGCCGGTGGGCGACGACTAGCGTGGCCCGGCGCGCGGCCGCCGCCTCCAGGGCACGGGCGAGGCGGGCCTCGTTCTCCGGGTCGAGGTTGGCCACCGCCTCGTCGAGGACGAGCACGGGCGGGTCACCGGCGAGGGCCCTGGCGATGGCGACGCGCGCCCGCTGCCCGCCCGACAGGGCGACACCGCGCTCGCCGGCGGTCGTGTCCGGGTCCAGGTCGAGCTGCGCCGTGCGCAGCGCCGACGTCACGTCGGCTCCGGGGGCGCCGAGGCGCACGTTGTCCGCCACCGTGCCGGCGAACAGGTGCACGTCCTGCGGCACCACGCTGACGTGGGCCGGCAGGTCGGCGACGCGGTCCAGCGGGACGCCGCCGAGCAGGATGCGCCCGCCGTCAGGATCCCAGTAGCGCAGCAGCAGCGACACGCAGGTGGACTTGCCCGCGCCGGAGGCGCCCACGAGGGCGACCGTCCGGCCGGGGGCGACGGTGAACGACACGCCGCGCAGCACCTCGGGGCCGTCCGGGGTGTAGCGGAACCGCACGTCCTCGAAGACCACGGCGTACGGCTCGGCGGGCGGCACCGGGTCGCGCGGCTCGGCGACGTTGGCCGGTGCGGTGACGAGGGCGTGCACCCGCCCGGCGGCCGCCCGCAGCGTGCCGTACTCCTTGAGCAGCGTCGCCACCTGGGCGGCCGGGCCGAGCGACCCCGCCGCGACGACCATCGCGAGCGGGCCGTCGGCCACGGCCAGCTCGCCGGAGCGCACCAGCAGCGCCACGACCAGCAGCGTCCCCGCCGCCGCCAGCGCCAGCAGCGCGTCGATCAGGGCCGCCTCCGCCCCGCCGCGCGCCGCCGCCGCGGCCTGGGCGCGGGCCAGGGCGCGCGTGCGCCGGGCCAGCAGCTCCCTGCGCCGGTCGAGCGCCCCGAACGCGGTCAGCTCCCGCAGCCCCTGAACGGTGTCCACGACGTCGGAGGTCAGCTCCGCCGTGGCCGCGCGCAGCTCGTCACCGTGCCGGCGTGACAGGCGGCGCAGCCACAGCGGGAGCGTGAGCACGCACAGCGCGACCGGCAGGCAGACGGCGAGCAGCCACGGGTGCAGCGCCGCCGCGACGGCCGTGCCCGCGGCGAGCACCACCGAGCCGGTGACGAGCTGGGCGAGGGTGTGGGCGAACAGCCACTCCAACGTCTCCACGTCCGACAGCAGGGCGGCGGACAGGTCGCCGGTGCGCCGTCCGAGCAGCCGGGCCGGGGCGATCCTGGCCACCGCGTCGTACACCTGGCCGCGCAGCCCCGCCAGGACGAGGTAGGCCAGATCGTGCGAGACGTACATCTCCCACCAGGTCGCCAGCGTCACCACCAGCACGAGGACGGCGAGCACGGCGGCGAGCGGCCCCAGCGGGGACGCCTGGCCGGTGACGACCCGGCCGAGCAGCCAGGCCGCGCCCGCGGCGGCCGCCAGGGTCGCGGTCTGGCCGACGAGGTTGGCGACGAGGGTGGCCGTGAAGGCGCGACGGTGACCGCCCACGGCCCCCGCCAGCCACCGCATCGGCGCACTGGGAGGGGTCACGGGGACACCTCCTGGGCGGCGAGCAGACGGTGGTAGCCGCCGGCCGCGGCGGTCAGCGCGGCGTGGTCGCCGCTCTCGGTCACCGCGCCCGCGTCCAGCACGACGATCCGGCTCACGTCCCTGACCAGGGCCAGGCGGTGGGCGATGAGCAGGCAGGTACGGCCGCGGCGCAGCCTGGCCAGCGCCTCCTCGGTACGCGGGTCCACGTGGGAGGTGGCCTCGTCCAGGAGCAGCACGGGAGCGTCCGCCAGCAGGGCGCGGGCGATGGCCAGCCGCTGCCGCTGCCCGCCGGACAGGGTGGCGCCGCGCTCACCCAGCGGGGTCGCGTACCCCTGCGGCAGCGCGGCGACGAAGTCGTGGGCGTGTGCCAGCCGCGCGGCGCGCTCCAGGTCGGCGTCGGAGGCGTCGGGGCGGGCCAGCCGCAGGTTGTCGGCCACCGTGCCGTGGAACAGGTAGGTGTCCTGGGCCACCACGGCGATCCCGGCGCGCAGCGTGGCCAAGGTCAGCTCCGCCAGCGGCAGGCCACCCACCGTGATGACGCCGGCGTCGGGGTCGTGGTGGCGCTGGAGCAGCGCGGCCAGCGTGGACTTGCCCGCGCCGGACGGACCCACCACCGCGACGGTCTCCCCCGCCGGGACGGTGAACGAGACGTCCCGTACGGCCGGCCGCCCGGAGCCCGGGTAGGTGAAGGCGACCCGGTCGAACCTGATCTCCGGCCGGGCCGGGAACGCGGTGACCGTGCCCCCGTCGCGGACCGCCGGCCGCGCCGACAGCAGCTCCTCCAGGCCGTCGGCCGCCGTCAGGCCCAGGTATCCGGCATGCCACGAGTCCGACAGGCCGCGTACGGGCCGGAAGCACTCGACGGCCACCAGCAGCACCGCGAACGCGCTCCACGGGTCGCCCGGCGTCACGGCGACGGCCAGGACCGCGCCGGCGGTGCCCGCCTGGACGAAGAAGGCGCTGAGCCCGCTCTCCACCAGGGAGATCCTGAGCTGGCCCATCGTCGTCAGGTAGAGGGCGCGGGCGCGGGCGGCCAGCTTGGCGCCGATCCGGCCGACCGCGCCGAAGGCGCGCAGCGTGGCCATGCCCTGCAGCGCCTCCAGGTAGTCGGCGGCCAGCTCGGCGAACGCCGTCCATCGGGTCCGGCCCCGGCGCAGCAGGGTGGCGTCCCAGAACCTCGGCACGACGAGCACGCCGCCGACCGCCGCCGCCAGCACGCCGGCCGCGGGGGCGTGCACGGTGAACAGCCAGCCGACCAGCGCCACGGGCACGCAGCAGGTCACGACGACCTGGGGCAGGTAGCGGCTGAAGTAGGCGTCCAGGCCCTCGACGCCGTCCACGAGCGTGGTCTGCACGCGCCCCGTCCGCGCTGCGGTCAGGTGGGCGGGCCCGAGCGCGCCGAGGCGGGCCACCAGCCGGTCGCGCAGCCGGGCCCGGATCAGCGCGCCCGCCCACGCGGCCACGCTCTCCCGCGTCCACAGCAGCACCCCGCGCACCGCGATGGCGGCGAACGCCCAGGCCAGGGGGATGGCCGCGGCGCCGTACCGGCCGGCGGCCAGCTCGCTCAGGGCGGCGGCGAGCAGCAGCGCCTGCGACACGTAGGCGGCGGAGACGGCGAGCCCCACGCCGGCGCAGGCGGCCACGGGGGCCCGCACGTCGCCGGCGAGCTGGAGCAGCCGCCGATGGACCATCACCGGCGACGGCCGCTTCTGAGGAAGGACTTTGCACACACAGCGGCAAATGGTAATCATTACCGGAACCATTTTCACCTTTTTGGGGAGGCTTGACGGTGATTCGTACCGGTGTGGCGGTGTTGCTGCTGCTCACGGCCGCGATGGCGGCCTGCGGACGACAGGACGCCCCCGCGAACACCTCCGCGAGCAGCCCTCGACCGGCCGCCACCACGACCGCCCCCGCGACGCCGGTCACGCCTTCGCTGACCGTCACCGACGCGTCCGGCAAGGCCCTCACCCTGCCCAAGGCCCCCCGGAGGATCGTCTGCCTGACCGGCATCTGCGACGACATGCTCGTCGAGCTGGGCCTGACCCCCGCCGCGACGGCCACACCGAAACTGCTGTCGCGACCCGACTACCTGGGCGCGGCGGCGGCCCGGGTACCCGTGATCCCCGGCGGGTTCGGCGCCGAGGACGCCGCTGCCATCGCCAGGGCCGAGCCCGACCTGGTCATCGGCCTGGCCGGAGTGCACGACCAGCTCCGGGCGGCGGTGGAGAAGTTCGCGCCGCTGTGGGTGGTGAAGGTGGGCGGCCACGAGGACTCCGTCGCCCACCTGCGCGCCCTCGCCGCGCTCACCGGGCGCGGAACGCAGCAGGCCGAAGCCGAGAACCGCTTCCGCGCCAAGCTCGCCGCCGGCCTCGCCACCTCGCGCGCCAAGGGACTCGACCGGGTGACCGCCCTGGCCATGTACGGCAGCACGTCCGTGGGCGTCAACACCACCGACGACGTGCTGGGCGGGTTCCTGTCCGGGTTCTTCGCCTACCCGTGGCCCAGCAAGGGCGGCGGCTTCGAGACCGCGCAGGCCTACAGCGTCGAGGAGATCCTCGCCAAGGCCCCGCAGGTCATCTTCGTGCAGTCGTTCGCGTTCGGCGGCGGCAAGCCCGTGACCGAGACCTACCGGGACAACCCCGTGTGGAAGCGCATCCCGGCCGTCGCCCACGGCAAGGTGTTCGAGGTGCGGCCCGAGCTGTGGGCCTCCGGACGGGGCACCAGGGCGTTCGGGATCATCCTCGACGAGGCGATCGCGAAGGCCGCGGGGTGACCGGCGCCCGCCTGGCGGCCCGCGGCCGGTCGCCGGCGTCCACCGTGGTGGGCGCGGCGCCGGCCGTGCTCGTCACAGCCGGGGTGCTGGCCGCGCTCGTCGCGGCGGGGCTCTGCCTCGGCACGCCGTCCATCGCGCCGCAGCGCCTGCCCGCCGTGCTCGCCGATCCCGCGTCGCTGGAGTACGTCGTGCTCTGGGAGCTGCGCCTGCCCCGCGTCCTCGTCGGCCTGCTCGGCGGCGCCGCCGTGGGCGTGGCCGGGCTGCTGCTGCAGGAGGCGCTGCGCAACCCGCTGGCCGTGCCCGAACTGGCGGGCGTGTCCGCCGGGGCGGCGCTGGCGGTGGTGGTGTGCGTGGTGTGGGCGCTGCCGGTGCCGGTCGCGCTGCACCCCGTCGCCGGGCTCGCCGGGGCCGTCGCCGGGGGCGCGGTGACGCTGGCCGTGGCCGGCACGGCGCGCAGCGCCCAGGGGGTGCTGCTGGTCGGGGCGGCCGTGTCGACCGGGATCCAGGCACTCATGCTGGCGGTGCTCGCCACGGCCGACCGGCTCCAGTACGACCTGCTGTTCCGCTACCTCGTCGGCAGCCTGAACGGCCTCATGTGGGAGCAGGCCGGCCGGGTGCTCCCCTGGTTCGCCGTCGCGGCGCTCCTCGCACCGGCCTGCGTTCCCGCCCTGAACCTGCTGCGGCTCGGCGACGAGGCGGCGGCCGCGCTCGGCAGCCGTGTCCGGGCCGCCCGGCTCGGCGTGCTCGCCGTCGCCGCGCTGCTCGTCGGCTCCGTGGCCGGCCCGTGCGGCCCCGTGGCGTGGGTGGGCTTCGTCGCTCCGCTGCTGGCCAGGCGGCTGCGCCCGTACGGTGGGGCGCGCACGTGGCTGCCCTGGACGGCGGCGCTCGGCGCGGCCGTCACGGTGGCGGCCGATCTGGTCGCCCGGCTGGCGTTCGCGCCGGTCGAGACCCCGCTGGGCGCCTGGACGGCACTCGCCGGCGTCCTCGTCGGCACCGCCCTGCTCCGCCATCGGGCGCGGCCATGAACGGCCCCAACCGGCCCGCTCCCCCACCGACCGCACACACGAACAACCCCAACCCACCCGCTCCCCCACCGACCGCACACACGAACAGCCCGAACCGGCCCGCTCCCCCACCGACCGCAGACACGAACGGCCCGAAGCGGACGGACGGCGTTCGGCCTGGTGTTCCTGGGATGCCTTTCGTCGCGATGCTCTGCGTCGCGGTCCTCGTCGTGGCGGCGGCCGTGGCGCACCTGCTCTCCCCCGGCGTCGCGCCCCGCACGCTGGCGGGCGTGCTCGACGGCTCGCCGCACGGCCTGGCGGAGCGGATCGTCTGGGAGCTCGGACTGCCGCGCCTGCTGACCGCCGCGCTCACCGGGGCGGCGCTGGGCGTGGCCGGGCTGGTGCTGCAGGGAGCGCTCCGCAACCCGCTGGCGGCCCCCGAGTTCACCGGCGTCAACCCCGGGGCGGTGCTGGGCGTGCTCGCCGGGGTGGCGTCCGGAGTCGTACCCGCCGACTCCCCGGCGGGCACCCTGGCCGCCGCCGTGCTCGGCGGAGCCGTAGGCGGCGTGCTGAGCTGGGTGTTCACCGCACGCGGCGGCCCCGAACGGCTCATCGCCGGCGGCCTGCTGTGCTCGGCCGTGCTCGCCGGGCTCAGCACCATGCTGCTCGCCTACCAGCCGGCCCGTTTCGGCAACGCGCTGCGCTGGCTGGTCGGTTCGGCCGAGGGCCGGGTGTGGGATCACCTCGGCGTGGTGAGCTGGTGGATCGTCGCCTGGATCGCCGTCATGTGGGCGTGCTCGCCGGCGCTGGCCGTACTCGCCGGGGGTGACGATCACGCCGCCTCGCTCGGACTGCCCCCGCACGCGGCGCGCGCGGCGGCCCTGGCCGGCGCGGTCGCGCTGACGGCGGGCGCGGCGGGCCTGGCCGGAGCGGTCGCGTTCGTCGGGCTGGCCGTCCCGCACGCCGCCCGGTGGCTGGCCCGCCGCGAGCCCCGCGCCGGTGTCCCCGCCGCCGCCCTGACCGGCGCGGTCGCCCTCATCTGCGCCGACGCCCTCGCCCAGGTCCTCACCCGGCTGGTCTCCGGCGGCGTGCTGGCCCAGCGCGTCGGCGTGCCGACCGGCGTGGTCACCGCCCTGGCCGGCGCCGCCGTCCTGATAGCGCTCGTCCGCAGAGAAAGGACCCCATGACCACCATCGAGGCCCGCGGCCTGGCGTTCTCCTACGGCGGCGATCCGGTGCTGTCGGGGGTCGACCTGACCGTCTCCTCGGGCGAGTTCGTCGCCCTCGTCGGCGTGAACGGCTGCGGCAAGAGCACCCTGCTCAAGATGTTCGCCGGGCTGCTCGGCCCCACCGAGGGAACCGTCCTGCTGGACGGCGTCCCACTGTCCGGGCTCTCCCGCCGCGAGGTGGCCCGCCGGGTCGCCGTCCTGCACCAGACCCTGCCCCCGGTGCCGGGGCTGACCGTGCGCCAGCTCGTCCGGCAGGGCCGCTTCCCCACCCGCGGCGCCCTCGGCATGCTGTGGGAGCCCGACGCCGACCACCACGCCGACCAGGCCCTCGACCTCACCGGCGTGGCCCACCTGGCCGACCGCGTCCTCGACACCCTGTCGGGCGGCGAGCGTCAGCGCGTCCGGCTCGCCCTGGCCGTCGCCCAGCGGGCGCCCGTCCTGCTGCTCGACGAGCTGACCGCCCATCTCGACCTCCGCCACCAACTGGAGGTCCTCAGCCTGGTCCGCGAGCTGCGCGCCACCCGCGGCCTGACCGTCGTCGCCGTCCTGCACGAGATCGACCACGCCGCCCGCTTCGCCGAACGGGTCGTCGCGCTGCACCAGGGCCGGGTGCACGCCGACGGCCCGCCCGGCCAGGTGATCACGCCACGGTTGCTGGCCGAGGTGTTCGGCGTGGCGGGCCGGGTCGTCGTGGACGAGCTGCACGGCACGCCCCGATGCCTCCCCGACCACCCCCTGACACCGAGCTCGCCGAACCTGTGACCCCTGCTGGAACCAGCCTGACCGCAGGTCGCTCACGTGATCTCGTTCACGAAGTATCCGATGACCCCACCGACGGCCGCCATCACCGAACCGGTGATCCAGTCATCCCGGGTGCGCTGGAAGAACGAGGGCCGGTCGCGGCGGTAGGCGTTGATCAGGTGAGCCCCGTCCTGGCGGAACGGCCACCCGAACCTGCCACGGCGTCGCGCCGCGCAGATCTCGTCGATCCGGAAGGCGATGCCATAGCTGCGCGTGTCGGGTTCCGTCAACACCAGAGCCGCGGCACCTCGGTCGAGCCGTACGTCGAGACGAGCGGCAGAGCCTTGCCCAGCGCTCATACAGACCTCGCCGAGGCGCTCAGGGAGTTCGTCGAAGTCCCCCGGCCCCGTGGCGGCGAACCCCGCGCACCGGATCTCCAGCCCGCCCAGTTCGCCCATCAAGCGAGCGATGCCCTGAAGATCTTCCCTGTAGAGGACGACATTCCCGAGAGAACGGATCTCGACGTGTTCGTCCACGCGCTTGATAGCCATGAGGGAATGATCGCCACCACCCGCACCCGACGTGAAGGGCAGGGTCGCGGTCACCGCGTCCACGGACGCCTTGCCGCGCTCGGCCGCGAGACATCAGGTCCAGGTGATCATTCAGCCCTGGGCGCGGACCGGCGGCGCCGATGGCCCCCTGCGCCAAGGATGCCTTGCAGCGCAGGCAGCGCGAAGCCCCGACGCGCCGTCGAAAGCGGGCGAGATGCTGGGGTTTGTCGGCTCGACGGGCGCTACTTCTCGTAGTGGTATCGACAGGCGGCGATCATGATGGTGTCGTCGTTGACACGGTAGACGAGCCGGTGTTCTGAGGTGATACGCCGGGACCAGTAGCCGGACCATTCGTACTTGAGCGGCTCCGGTTTGCCGATGCCTTCGTTCTCGTTGCGGCCTATGTCGGCGATCAGCTGGTTGATCCGTTTGAGGATGCGTCGATCTTCGCGCTGCCAGAAGCAGTAGTCCTCCCAGGCAAGTTCATCGAAAAGGATCTTCATGAGATGGCGTCCTCGTCGGCCAGTTCGCGGACGGCGCCACCTCCGGCCTCCAAACGGGCGACCGCCTCCGACAGACGCCTGCGGTTGACGGGAGAGGCCATCAGATAGAGCGTCTCGCGCATCGACTCGTATTCGCGCTGCGACACCATGACGACGCCTTCTCCGCCAGGGCGGGTGATGAGGACTTCTTCCTGGTCGTCGATGACGGCGTCGAGGGTGGCGGCGTAGTTGGCCCGCGATTCGGACATGGTCATCACCTTCATATCATCAGTGTACACAATGATGTACATCAAAGCCGGAATGGGCCCGGGCGCACCACGACGCCACAGCCTCGGCGAGATGCGCTTCCGCCGCACCTGCGCGACGCTCCTACTCACCCTCGGCTTCCCGCCCCAGGTCGTCCGCGACGCCGCCGGCCACAGCAACATCGAGGCCACGTGACACGTCGTGCTCAGGACGTGCGTGATCATCCGACTGGTGCGGTAGTCAGCTCAGCGGGAGCCCTGAGAGCCGCCTGCGAGGCCCGGTACGGCTCGTTCCAGCTCGACCAGGGCAAGTGGCGGGCCGTCGCCGAAGTCGTGGTCGTGGGTCCTGCCGGTCTCGGCGAAGCCGTTCTTGGCGTAGAAGCGGCGTGCTTGGGCGGAGTCCCGGAGGGTCCACAGATGCACGTCGTCGTATCCGGCGTCTCGCACTCGGTCCAACACAGCCGTCAACAGGACCATCGAGATGCCGCTGCCCCAGACGTCTGGGTGGGCGAAGAAGGTGTGGATCTCCGCGAGGCCGGGGCGGGAGGTGGAGGTCCCGAACCAGGCGAAGGCCGCCGGCCGCTCGTTCAAGTGCGCCAGCAGGATCCCCTCCCCGCCCTCGGCCAGAATGCCGTGCCACTTGGTGCGCCGTTCCTCGATCCCGGCCGCGGCGACCTTCGGCGTGCAGAACGGGCCGTGGGAGACACCCCAGGACAGGGCGTGGATCTCGCCGAGGACGTCCCCGTCACCGGGTTCCGCGGGGCGGACGGTGATCGCATCAGGCATGGGGCCGACCCTACAAGTAGGGTCTACGCGTCCTGGTTGCAGGGCGGGATGACGATGGAGCCTTTGCCGGACTCGACAGTGAAGGAAGCATCTGGCCTCGGAAGGAACGGGTACGCCGACTTCATCCAGGCCACCACTGGAACGGTGAAGCGCGTGCAGGGCTCAGCCCGGACCCAAGAGGACGCCAGGAAGAAGCTGACCGAGCTTTTCCGCCAGGCCGACGAGGAACGTATGGCTACGGTAATGAACGTTGCAGTCAGGGTTGTCGTCGGCGTTCAGCGAGGTACTACCTGAGCGCGCACGCCCGGGAGATCGTCGAATGCAGCAGACGCATCCATCGTCAGCACCGTTCTCGCGGTGGCCACAGCCGTAGCTGCGATCAGCAGATCGTACGCGCCTCGAGACTTGCCCTTTCGCCGGACATGCGCCAGAAGACGGGCGTGGACTCTGGCCACGTCCGTCGTGTACTCCTCGACAGGGATCAACGCGAGAACTTCATCCACAAAGGCCTGCCGATCGGGCCGTCGTGCCGCATCGGCCAGTTCCACGCCGACAAGCAACTCGGCCACAGTGATCGCCGAGATCGCCACGTCATCGGCGTCTCCTATGACCGCGTCCACGGATGCCTTGCCTCGCTCGGCGGCAATGAGCACACCGGTGTCAAGGATCAGGCGTCGGGCCATGTGCCCCTCATCTCGTTGTCGATCACCTCGCGGGCCGCCGCTACGTCAGCTTCGAAATCGGCGTCCAACGTCCCCGCCCTGCTTGCCAGAAACGCCTTGACCATCCGTCCCGGCGCTGTAGGCGCTGGGCCGATCACAGCGATCTGCTTCCCACCGCGAGTCACCACGATCGTTTCCCCATGCTCGACCTCATCGAGAACCGTCGCGAAGCTGCGAGACGCTTCAGTGGCAGTCATCACCTTCATGGAATCAGATTATCTGATCCCTCAGATCGGGCCGCGGAATCCAGGATCCCTTGCGAAGGGCGCCTGGTAGCCGCCCACTGGAGCCGATCTTCCGCCTGACCACCGGAATGGGCACCCCCGAGGTCTACTCGACTCGCCCTGTCAGGTACATCGTGGGCCTCATGGCTTCCTGATTCGCTCCCCGCGGGCGACCATCCGTCTGGCGTTGCCGTCAGTAGACGCGAAAACGCCCCGGAGCGATCTTCGCTTCGGGGCATCTTGGCTGGTCGTGTGAGGTGGTCAGGGGCGGGGTCGAACCGCCGACCTTCCGCTTTTCAGGCGGACGCTCGTACCAACTGAGCTACCTGACCCAGAGCGGTCCTGACGGGACTTGAACCCGCGACCTCCACCTTGACAGGGTGGCGAGCACTCCAAACTGCTCTACAGGACCTTGCGTTGTCTTTCCTTGCCTTGCGACTCGTTTAGCTTACCAGTCTTTCGGAGGTCTTCGACCATCCGTTTCCCGGTGCGCCAGGCGCGTCGCGGTGCCCCCAACGGGATTCGAACCCGTGCCGCCGCCTTGAAAGGGCGGTGTCCTAGGCCGCTAGACGATGGGGGCTTAGGATTCCCTGTCGCCTTCCGTCGGAGACCTCTGAAGCATAGGGGACGATCGCCCCTGATGCCAAAGTGGCGGGCCGGCGGCCGGCGTCGGGGAGCCGCTCACGGTCCCCGTTGGCGACGGGGCGTTCGTTGGCTCAGGGGAAATCATACGTCCAGGCTCGTCCTCCACGTGACGCTGGACGTACACCGACTGCTCCCCGAGCCCGCCCAGCGTGATGTCGTCCCAGGCCTGCAGGCGTCTGGTCTCCCGGTCGAAGTAGAGGACGGAGGCCTGGACGGGGGTGGGCGCGGCGTGTTCGAGGGCGCGCAGGCCGGCGCCGCCGGTGGAGCCCTGGACCATGACGCGGGTGCCGGTGGGCAGGAGCGCGGTGGACCGCTTGTGGGCGTGCCCGGCCAGGACGAGCGGGGTGGCGCCGGAGAAGCCGCGGGCGACGATGTCGTCGTGCACGGCGACCAGGTCGGCCCCGGCCAGGTTGGGGACGCGGGCGCGGCCGTACTGCCGCAGGTTGGCCGGATCCGCGTCGGCCGCCACCGACTTGTCCGGGGTGAAGCGGGGATCGCCGAGCCCGTAGATCTTCAGGCCCGCGACCGTCCGGGTCCGGTCGTCCAGCACGACGGCGTTCTTCTGCCTGGCCACGGCCTGCTGCGTGACCATCGAGTCGTGGTTCCCGCGGACGAACACGTACGGCACGCCGAGGCGGCCGATCTCCTCGACGAACTTGTTCTCGGCCTTGGTGCCGTGGTCGGAGATGTCGCCGGTGTCGACGATCAGGTCCACGGAGAACTGGTCCTTCAAAGAGCGGATGACGTTCCAGCCGATGGGGTTGATGTGGATGTCCGACACGTGGAGCACCCGGATGGAACGCGGGTCCGCGTCGTACACGGGCAATGTCGAGACCGTGTCGTACAGCTTGGAGACGTTCGTCACGAGCTTGGTGAGCTGCGACCGGTACGACTCGAACTTCGTCACGATCGACTCGGCGCTACCGACCAGGGACGGCGCGGCGGCCACCAGGCCGGAGTAGCGCGGTTCCACCAGCGAGCCGGGCCGGAACGTGAGCGCCGCGAGGGCACCCGTGGCGGCGAGCCCCACGGCGGCGGCCAGCAGGCCCGACAGGGCGACGCGCGGGCGCCGGTAGACCATGAGGACGGCCAGCAGCGCCCCCGCGCCGGCGCACAGCAGCGAGCGGATGACCAGCGCCCGCACTCCGTCGAGCAGATCGCGCTCGACGATCTCGGGGAGGCGGTCGGCCAGCCGCGGGTCCTCGAGCAGCGACTTGGCGCGCTCCTGGTCGATGTTCTCCAGCGTGATGCGCAGGCGCAGCGGGGCGTCGTGGGTGCGGAAGGTCAGCGTGCCCAACGGGCTGGCGTCGACGACGGTCTCGCCGCCCCACGCCGGGCGGAGCGACATCCCGGTCTCCACGGGCCCGATCTGGGTCCTGACGGTGCCGCTGAGGAAGATCCCCAGCCAGGCCCCGACGGCGGCGACGAGAAGCACGACCAGCGCCCTCGACGCGCGTGAGCGGATGACTGCGTTCAAGCTGCGGACGAACTTCATACGGACTTACCTGACCAGCGGGGCAGAATGGCAACTGTGATCGACGTATCGCGGGAGAGGTTCGAGGAGCTCGTGGCCGAGGCGCTCGACACGATCCCACCCGAGCTGACGCAGGCGATGAGCAATGTCGTCGTCACGGTGGTCGACGAACCCCCCGAGCCGGACCTGCTGGGCCTCTACACAGGTGTCCCCCTAACCGAGCGCGGCGACTGGTACTCAGGGGTTCTGCCCGACCGGATCGAGATCTACCGTCATTCGATCTGCCGAGTGTGCGACACGGAGGACGACGTGGTCGACGAGGTGCGCATCACGGTCGTGCACGAGGTGGGCCACCACTTCGGCATCGACGACCAGAGACTGCACGAGCTGGGCTGGTGATCCGCCCGGCGGGTTGACCGCTTCCGCTTGCGGTGCGGGCCGGGTTCAGGCACCTTAGGTGACATACTGAACACGCTCAGTCAGGCACAGCGGAGTCCAATGGGGGCCATGCGGACGCGACGGCTGCCGGGGCGGCATCGCCGTGCTGGAGACCATCACGCCACCTACGGCGAGGTCATCGCCATCAGCGAGTTCCGCGCGCTCTGGTACGGCCAGGGCCTGTCGCTGCTGGGCGACCAGCTCGCCCAGGTGGCGCTCGCGGTGCTCGTCTACGACCGCACCGGCTCGCCGCTGGCGACCGCCGCCGTCTACGCCCTGACCTACCTGCCGTCCATCGTGGGCGGGCCGGTGCTGGCCGGCCTGGCCGACCGGTTCGCCCGCCGGGGCGTGATGCTGGCCTGCGACCTGGCCCGGGCCGCGCTGGTCTCCGTGATGGCGCTGCCGGGCATGCCGTTCTGGCTGTTGTGCGGGCTGGTGTTCCTGGTCGTGCTGCTCAGCGCGCCGTTCTCGGCGGCCCGCGCGGCGTTGCTGCCCGAGGTGCTGGAGGGCGACCGGTACGTGGTCGGCTCCGCGTTGCAGAACATGACCAACCAGGCCGTGCAGATGCTGGGGTTCGCCGCGGGCGGGGCGGTGATCGCCGGCATGGGCCCCTACCGGGCGCTGGCGCTCGACGCGGCGACGTTCCTCGGCTCCGCGCTGATCCTGGTCACCGGCGTACGGCGGCGCCCGGCCGCGAGCTCCGACGGCCCGAAGGCGTCCATGTGGACGACGACCAGGGCCGGCGCGCGGCTGGTGTTCGGCGATCGGAGGCTGCGCACGCTGGTGCTGTTCGCGTGGCTGTGCGGGTTCTACATCCTGCCGGAGGGGCTGGCCGCGCCGTACGCCGCGCGGCTCTACACCGGCACGCTGCCGGTGCCGGTGATCACCGGCCTACTGATGGCGGCGATGCCGCTGGGGACGGTGGTGGGGGCGTTCGTGTTCAGCAGGTTCGTCGCGCCGTCGAGACGGCTGCGGATGATGGGCTGGCTGGCCACTCTGAGCTGCCTGCCGCTCGTGGTGACCGCGCTGCGGCCGCCGCTGGCCGTGGTGCTGGCGGCGTGGGTCCTGTCGGGGATCGGAGGCGCCTACCAGCTCGCGGCCAACGCCGCGTTCGTCCAGCGGGTGCCCGCCGAACGTCGTGGGCAGGCGTTCGGCCTGGTGCAGTCGGGGCTGATGGCCGTACAGGGCGCCGGGATCCTGCTGGGCGGGCTGGCGGCGGAGAGACTCGGCCCCGAGCCGGTGATCGCGCTCGCCGGCGTCGTGGGAGTGGTGTGCGCGGTCGCGCTGGCCCTGGTCTGGGCCGAGTCCCGCCGTGACAAGGACGCCCGTGCCGGTGCCCCGGCCACCACCTGATCACTGCTGGGTCTTCGGCCGGTCGTCCCAGGTGTCGGTGGTGCCCTGCCAGGTGTCGGCGGACGTGGACTTGGCCTGCTGCTTGTTGATGAGATCCTGGACGATGGAGGAGTCGCTGCCCTCGTCCGGCATGAGCAGCCAGCCGATCGCGTACACGCCGATCCCCATCCCGCCGAACAGCGTCGCGATCGCCAGTCCGATGCGGATCAGGTTGGCGTCGATGCCGAGGTAGTGTCCGACGCCCGAGCAGACGCCGGCGATGATCCGGCCGTCGCGGGTCCTGCGCAGCTGCTTGATGCTCTTTTCGTTCATGCCTCCAGACTGCCCCTGCGCAGGGCGTTCGCACATCGGGATTCCCCCTGGTAGAACCCTGGTAGTCCCTTACGCGAAGGAAGGACACGGCATGGACGACCTGCTGCGCGTCGACGACCGGCTCAGCGGTGACCAGCGGTTGATCCGCGACACGGTGACGTCGTTCGTCGCCGACCGGGTCCTGCCGCACGTGGCCGACTGGTTCGAGGAGGGCACCTTCCCAGCGCGTGAGCTGGCGCCCGAGCTGGGCTCGCTCGGCCTGCTCGGCATGCACCTGGAGGGCTACGGCTGCGCCGGCACCGACGCCGTCTCCTACGGCGTGGCCTGCCGCGAGCTGGAAGCCGGCGACTCGGGCCTGCGCTCGTTCGTGTCGGTACAGGGCTCGCTCGCGATGTTCCCCATCTGGCGGTACGGCTCCGAAGAGCAGAAGCAGGAGTGGCTGCCCCGGATGGCGGCCGGCGAGGCGATCGGCTGCTTCGGCCTCACCGAGCCCGACCACGGCTCCGACCCGGCCGGCATGCGCACCTACGCCAAGCGCGACGGCTCCGACTGGGTGCTCAACGGCTCCAAGATGTGGATCACCAACGGTTCCGTCGCCGACGTGGCCGTGGTGTGGGCGCAGACCGACGAGGGTGTCCGCGGGTTCGTGGTGCCCACCGACACGCCCGGCTTCTCCGCCCCCGAGATCCACAAGAAGCTGTCCCTGAGAGCGTCGATCACCTCGTCGCTGTACCTCGACGACGTCCGGCTGCCCGGCTCCGCCGTTCTGCCCGGCGTCACGGGCCTCAAGGGCCCGCTGTCGTGCCTCACGGAGGCCCGCTTCGGCATCCTGTGGGGCGTCGTGGGCGCCGCCCGGTCATGCCTGGAGGCCGCGGTCGAGTACGCCAAGACGCGCGTGCAGTTCGGCAAACCGATCGGCGCCTTCCAGCTCACCCAGGAGAAGCTGGCCTGGATGTACGTCGGGATGACGCAGGCGTCCCTGACCGCCTTCCACCTGGGCGAGCTGAAGGACGCCGGGCGGCTGGAGCCGCGCCAGGTCAGCTTCGGCAAGCTGGCCAACGTCCGCGCGGCGCTCGACATCGCCCGCCAGTCCCGCTCGGTGCTGGGCGGCAACGGAATCACCCTGGAGTACCCGGTGATCCGGCACATGAACAACCTGGAGTCGGTGCTGACGTACGAGGGCACGGAGGAGATCCACACGCTGGTCCTGGGCGAGGCGCTCACGGGGATCGCGGCCTATCGGTGAGCTTGCGGGCTTCTCGCCGGAAACCGGCGGGAAGCCCCATCCGTTACTGTGATGAGGGCCGTTACGACGTCGCGTACCAGGCGGTAGTCTCTGTACCCTTGCTGTGCATGGGGCGTTAGCTCAATTGGCAGAGCTGCGGACTTTTAATCCGTAGGTTCCGGGTTCGAGCCCCGGGCGCCCTACCACTCCTCGCCTCGCATTCTGGCCCTGAGCTGGGCTTTCACCTTGATGCTGCGTGTGGCCCGTAGGCAGGTGAATGCCGTCCGAAGCAGCCGTATGCCAGGCGTCGCGGAACATACGCGGAATGGATCTCGGCGCGTTTCTCCAGGTCGGCTCTGAGATTCGGCGGCGTTCCGGAGGCATTCCGGGGGCCGACACGACGAAGGACCCCGAGGCGTCTCGGGGTCCCGCTGCCAGGTGAGCTGTCACGCGACGAGGGCATCCAGGATGCGCTGATTGGCGACCTCGCGTTGGCCGTCGATGCACTTGGCGTACACCCTGAATGATTTTCATCCTCGGGCGGCGTGGGCGACACGGTGGTTCTGAAGGACGGCGATGGCCTTACAGAGGTGGCCGGCCTTGGAAGGGCTGTAGCGTAACTTTCGCAGGATCTTCCAGCCTTTGAGCTGGGCGTTCGCGCGTTCGCCGGGTCCGCGAAGTCTGGCGTGGGCGCGATTGGCCCGCCGGCGCCCGCCGTCTCTCGCGACGGCGGGGCGGGCGGTCCGGATCAAATGACGCCGCTCTTCCCGACGCAGCTCGTGACACCGTTCCTACCGGCCAGCTTCACGAAGACCCGATGCGCCCTCGGCCGGGTCGCCGAGATCGCCCTGCTGCCGGCGTTGCCCGTGATCACGGTCGCCAGGAACTCGGCGTCCGGAAGGCCGCCCCGATCCTGGACGAGGCTGACCTTGACCGTGGTGGGGCCTCCGGAGGCCGTCCAGTGGACACGGCTGAAGCGGTGCCCATACGTCGTGTCGATGTAGGTGACGGTCACCTTCAGCCTGTAGGACCCCTTCGAACAGGTCGCGACGAGGGCCTTGGCTGCCGACGTGGTCACCGACGCCGCCGGCGCGGACGCCGAGGCGGACGCGGTCACCGACGCCGACGCGGGCGCGGGCGCGCCCATCATGGCCACGGCCCCCATGGCCCCGAGGACGACCGCGGTACGCATGATCTTCATATGGTTCCCTCCGTTGATTTCCCGTCGAGGTGAGACCATACGGAGACGCGGTATGGCGGAGGTATGTCCCAATCAGACCACTCGGAGCGCGCTACTGCTGTGACCGGAAACAATCACCGGGTTGGGTGAAGGGTTCAGGCTGCTGTTGCGAGTGGTCGTCTGCCCCAGCGGATGCCTTTCTCGCTGCGTACGCGGGCGCGTTCGCGGCGTTGGGCGGTCGATCGGGTTGGCCCGGGAGGCGTGGGTCGGCGTGAACAGCAGCCTGACCTTGTGCTTCTCAGCCCAGGCGCGGATGCGCCAGTTCTTGTGCGCCGACAGGTTATCCAGGATGACGTAGCTCGGGGCGCCGTCCGGACTCCACTCCCGTAGACGGCCCCATCGACATCGAAGCGCTCGCGGGCGCGGTCGCCGCCGCCAACCGCAACTACCAGGCGTGCCGATACGCCGAGGTGACCGCCAAACTGCCGGTCCTTTTGCGCCGGCTCCGCGCCGCCTGCGCCTGTCTGCACGGCGACGAGCGGCTACTAGCTCACGCCCTGTGCGCCGAGGCGTACCACGTGACCGCCTCCCTCCTGCTCAAGCAGGAAGACAAGGGCCTGGCATGGCTCGCCGCGGACCGCAGCGTCCAAGCCGCGAACGCCAGCCAGAGCCCCCTCATGATCGGCTCAAGCTCCCGGATCATCACTCACGCCCTCATTGACGGCGGACACCACCGCGCCGCCACCGACAACGCACGCGGCCTGGTGATCACCAGCGGCGGCGTGCAGCACAAGCGACTGTTGCGCCTGCAGCCCGCCCTGGTCGCCGGCTTCAGCATCACGTGCCCCGCTGACGCGACGACCCGGCGCAGGTCAGCGATATACCGGCAATATACCGCCGCTCTCTATCGTCTCTCAGGCAATGCAGGTCAACGACGACGAGAGAAGGCATCATGCGACTGACCACCGTTCTACGGAAGGCGGCGATCGTCGGGCTGGCGGTGGGGGTGTGCGGCGCCATGGGCGCCTCGGCCTCCGCGTCCGCGTCCGCGTCCGCGTCCGACAATCGGTATCTCAGCGGTGAGTGCTCGAAGGACAACAAGAGGCTCGGCGGCACCGCGCGGTACTACTACAACAACGCCGGAGGCGACGTCTTCACCAAGTTCAGCTGGAACATCTCCGGCAGCGTCGGATCGAAGAACAACGTGGCCATCGACGTGTACGTCGACAAGAACAACGCAGTCGACCCTTGGGAGGGCGGGTACTACACGGACAGTGCGAAGAAGGGGTCGGGCAGCACGACGGTCCATATCAATGCGCCGGCCAAGGAGAAGGTCTACGTGCGCTTCGGCGTGGACTTCGACAAGGCCAACGCCGTCGACCCCTCGTGCAGCTTCCAGACCAAGCGGATCTAGGGGCCGATGAACCACCGCGCACTCGCCGGGTTCCTGCTCGCCGCGCTGGCTGTCGCCTCGTGTTCCGCCACGGACGAGCAGGAGCGCATCGCCCCGGTCTTCGTCGCCGCCTCCTCGACGGGGGCGATCCTGTACGACCCGGAGGCCGGTTCGTACCTCGGATACTCCTCGGACGGCCGGCGGGTGTGGACGGACGATCAGGCCGCGATCTGCGCAGCCCGCTGCCCGGAGGCGGCCTTCTCCACCGCCACCCGGAAGGTGCTGAGCTGGGTGGGCGAGCGAAACATGGTGGTCGCTGAGGGCGATGAGCTGCGGATCGTTCGTCCTGACGGGACGAAGGACCGCCGTCCGGTCGCCGACGCGGGCAAAGCCCTGTGGCGGGAAAGCCCGGACAGGCGGGCGGCCCTGCTGCTGTACGCCGATCCCACCGCGGCCGGCGGGGAGATCCTGCGCTTCCGGCGGGACGCTCGCGGGTGGCGGGAGACCGGGGAGCGCCTGCCCTCCGGAGGGTACTGGGGTGCCTGCGTGGGCGGGGACTGGGCGATCCTGACCGGTGAGCGCGGCGGGCTTTTCAAGGGGGGAGCCGTAGCTCCGCTCCAGGTCGATCTCGACCAGGTGGGGGAATGCGTGGTCGGTACGGCAGGCGGCGCGGTGGTCTCGCGGTACGTCGATGACCGCGGTGTGCATCACACCGAGGTACGCGGCATCGACTCGAGCGGCCGGCAGAGGTGGTCGCGTGACATCGCGACTCGGGCCGGCGTGATCACCGATCCTTCCGGCGCGGTCGGTCTGGTCCACGGTGGTGAGCTGGAACTGCTGGACGCCGAGGGAGAGGTACGGCGGCGGCACGCGGACGTCGTCGCGGCCGGCTTCACCGAGACAGGGCAACTGGTCACCATGAACGCCGAAGGCAAGGTCACCTGGACCGCGTAGGCGCGGCCGGTGTTGCGCGACCCCTGAGCCAGCGGAACCGTACTTCGGGTTCGGGTGGTTGATGGCGCCGGAACCGATCTCCACCGGGGTGGGTCAGCGGGTACGGCGGGCGATGAAGGTGATCACGCCGGTGGCCGTCGCCACCGCCGCGAGCCAGATGAGGACGTCCCCGGCCGACAGCCCACCCCCGCCGCCGTCGGCCGTGGCCTGGGGCGACGCCTTCGGCGTGGTCGCGGCCCTGGCGGGGCTTGGGGGTGGGGGCGGGCGTGGGCTGGGCGCGGGCCGGCAGCGGGACCCGGTAGACCGGGCTCTTCGGCCCCTCCGTGCCGGTGAGCAGCGCCTTGCCGTCCCTCGTGTACGCGATCGACTCGGCCTGTTCGAGCTCCGGCATCATCACCCTGAAGATCGTTTCGCCGGAGGGTTGTAGAGGGTGGCGGAGAATGCAGCCTGTCTACTCCACGCGACGGTCCGCGTCGAGCCACTCCGCGTCGTTCCATGCAACGGCGGTCGCCCCCACCGGCTGGAACACGATGCGCGGATCGTCGGACTGCACCAGGCAGAACATGCGGTGGCCCACCAAAATCGCCGATCGCGCGTTCCAGGCGATGATGTCGAGGGCCCTCTGGGCAACCTCCGGACAGCGTGCTGCGAAGCTGTCGTACCCGATGAGCACCAGGACCAGCCCGGTCGCTTCGGGTGACATCCCGTAGTCACCGGACGCGACATCGTCCAGGCAGTCATTGAGCGCATTCAGGTTGCCGGAAGGTCAACTGAAGGGCGCGGCGGAAGAGGTCGCCCGGCACGCCAGGTTCAGCTTGATCGCAGACACGTCCAAGCACCGGCAAAGCCGCCTTTCGGCGGCGTCGCCCCTGGCCGGCTGGAGCCGAGACCGCGGCGGGAGGCGTCCCCGTCTCGGCCGACCGCACGCACATCACCGTGTGCGACCTGGATGGTGACGGTTATGCGGTCGAGGCCGAGTACGCCGCCTCGATGCTCGGCAATCCCCCGACGCAGCTGGATCTCGGCGGGGCCGCCGTGGCCGCAACCGGCGCACGCGTCAAGGTCGCCGCGGTGACCGATGACCTCACCCCTACCTGGGACCACGTCTGCCAGGCGATCACCCCCGCCACAGAAGCCGCGGTCATCGCCCACCTGCGCGGCGCCCTGGCCACCCTGCCGGCGAGGAACCGCCGACGGCCGGCCGCTGCTGATGGCGGCTCAGGAAGGTGTCGACGCCGTCAGCGATGAGGCGGTCGGTGAGGTCCTGGCCAAGGGCGGCCCCGATGGTGCTGACGATCAGGTGGGGGTAGACGGTCAGACCGAAGAACTGGATGACCGCGACCTCCATGTCGGCGATGTCCAGCTGGCCGCGTTCGCACATGTCGCCGAGGACCTCGCCGAGGACGCCGGCGGACTGGCCGGGCCCGCGCTGCCGGTAGGCCTGGCCAAGCTCGGGGAAGCGGCGCAGTTCGCTGGTGACGAGGTTGCGCAGCGCCACTCTGGCCGGGTCGGTGGCCGCGACCACCATGACGTGCGCGGTGCGGATCAGCGCCTCGCGCACGTCGTGGGTGTCGGCCAGGTGGGCGCGGAGCTCGGCCAGCGTGGCGTTGGCCTCGTCCATGGCCTGCCCGATGACCTCGGTGAAGAGGTCCTCCTTGCTGGCGAAGTGGTTGTAGACGGTCATCTTGGACACGCCTGCCGCGGCGGCGATCGCGTCCATGTTGGTGTCGAAGCCGTCGCGGACGAACATGTCCCGGGCGGCGGCCATGATGGCCTGCCGGTTGCGTTCGGCGCGCTTGCCCGACGGCGCGGACGTTCTGCTGCTGGCTTTGGTCACCTCGGCACCCTACCCCTAACTTGACGCTTCAGTACAAGAGAACTTTCCTGTACGGTACAGTCAAGTTACTCTTGGAGACTCATTCCCATCGGAGAAGCAGATGCCTTCCAGCTCGCCCATCACCACCTCCACCGGACACCTTCGCGTCCCCGGCGCCCATCTGCACTACGAAGTGCGTGGGCACGGCCCCCTCGTCGCACTCGTCGGCGCCCCGATGGACGCCGGCTCGTTCGCACGGCTGGCCGACCTCCTCGCCACCGACCACACCGTGCTCACCACCGACCCCCGCGGCATCAACCGCAGCCTCCTCGACGACCCCGAGCAGGACTCCACCCCCGACCTGCGCGCCGACGACCTGTTCCGGCTCATCGCCCACGTCGACGCCGGCCCTGCGGCGATCCTGGGCTCCAGCGGCGGCGCCATCACCGCGCTGGCCCTCGCCCAGACCCACCCCGAGCAGGTCCACACTGTCATCGCCCACGAGCCTCCGCTGGTCGAACTGCTCGACGACCGCGACCAGATCCACGCCCAGACCGACGACATCATCGCCACCTACCTCGCCGGCGACGTCATCGGCGCCTGGACCGCATTCATGACCCAGGCCAACATCGCCCTGCCCGAAGGCGCGATCGAGTACATGTTCGGCGGCGAGCGCGACCCCCAGCAGGTCGCCGACGAACGCCGCTGGTTCGCCCACGAGCTGCGCGCCACCAACCACTGGCAGCCGGATCTGGCCGCCCTTCGCGCGGCCAAGACCCGCATCGTGGTCGGCATCGGCGAGAACTCGACCGGCCAGGAATGCGACCGCACCTCCCGGGCGCTGGCCGCGGCCCTCGGCATCGAGCCCATGCTGTTCCCCGGCGACCACACCGGCTTCGTCGACGACCCCGGCCACTTCGCCACCCGACTGCGCGCAGTCCTGCGCGATGAGATCAACAGCGGCGCGGTACGAAGGGAGAGCTGAAGAACAGCCTTCCCCGTGGAAGCCGATCAGCGAGTCAGGTCTGTGTCGCGTTCAACGAGGTAGACGTTCGTCAGCCCAGGCAGAACTCGTTGCCTTCGATGTCCTGCATCACGAGGCACGACTCGTTTTCTTCATCGGCGGGCAGAAGCCGCACGCGTTTCGCGCCGAGAGGAATCAATCGTGCGCATTCGGCCTCAAGGGTTGCCAGGCGCTCCGCACCGACGAGTCCGGTGCCGACCCGCACGTCAAGGTGCAGCCGATTCTTGACGACCTTGCCTTCGGGAACGCGCTGGAAGTACAGCCGCGGACCGACACCCGAGGGGTCGCTGCAGGCGAACCATGAGTCCCGCTGCTCGGGCGGCAGCGTGCGATTGAAGTCGTCCCAACTGGCGAACCCCTCAGGCGGCGGCGGCGCGACATACCCCAACACCTCGCACCAGAAGCGACCGACACGCTCAGGTGAAGCGCAATCGAAGGCGACTTGAATCTGCTTGACGGATGCCATGGGAAAACCCTTCCATAAATCACCACGCATACCGTAATCGCCCACCGTGCACCCCAGCCGGAAAGATCCACAGCTCCGGCCTCGCGGGAGCATCGTGTGCTTCTGTGACTCGCCGTCCCTCTGACGATCATCTGGATGGACTGATCGACCGCTGACCACACCGGGTTCGTGGCGCGATGTCAGGGGGCGGGCAGGTGGGGTGGCCGCCAGCGCCAGGTGGCGTTGCCGTCGGGGGTCAGGCCCTTGCGCCACAGTGCGGGCGGTACCAGTCGCACCGTGGTCGTCAGCCATCGGTGGACGGCCGGTGAGGTGGTGCGGCGGCCGTCGGCGCGGGCGCCTCGCGCGGTCGCCTGGGTGCGGGGGCGGCGTTCGGCGTCGTAGCGGCGCAGCGCGGCCTCGACGGCCGGCTCGGCGGACAGGGCGGCGGCGAGCACGACGGCGTCCTCCAAGGACTGCCCGGCGCCCTGCCCGCGGTCGGGGCTCATGGCGTGCGCGGCGTCGCCGAGCAGCACCGCCCGCCCGTGGACGTAGGTCGGCAAGGGGTCGAGGTCGTGGATGTCCACGCGGATGACGGCGCCGTCCGGGGTGGCGGCGATGAGCGCCGGGATCGGGTCGTGCCAGTCCCGTACCTGGTCGAGGAGCGCGGCCTTCTCGTCGTCGTGGCGGACGCCGGGCCGGGGGCAGGTGGTGACGTAGGCCCAGTAGGCACGGTCGCGGCTCAGCGGGTGGATGAGGAAGTAGGCGCCGGGCCCCATGGTGACGCTGCCCGGCGGCCCATCTGCAGGGGCGACGCCCAGCCAGGCTGTGCGGCCGAGGTAGCGGGGCGGTGGCGCGTCCGGCCACAGCAGCCGGCGCACGCTGCTGCGGATGCCGTCGGCGCCGATCAGCAGGTCCGCGGTGGCCTCGCCACCGGTCCAGGTGACCGTCACCTGGTCCCCGCCCTGATGAAGCCCGGTGACTTCGGCGCCGGTACGCACCCATCCCGCGGGCACCGCTTCCAGCAGCAGCCGGTGCAGGTCGGCGCGGTGGAAGGCGAGCAGCGGTGTCGGGTCACCGGCGCGGGCCCGTTGCAGGTGGCGGCCGCCCGGCAGTCGCAGATTGCCGGCCGAGTAGGTGGGCACGCCGATCGCGCGGGCCTGCCCGCCGACACCGAGCGTGTCCAGGCAGCGCATCGCGTTCGGCGCCTGCGACATGCCCGCGCCGATCTCGCCCAGTTCGGCGGCCCGTTCCAGCACCACCGCCTGCCAGCCGATCCGGTGCAGCGCCACCGCGGCGGCCAGCCCGCCGATGCCTCCGCCGACCACGATCGCCTGCCCGCTCATGAATGCTCCTCGTCTGAACTCGCCTCGTCTGAACTCGCCTCGTCCGAATGCGCCTCGTCGTCGGTGCGCAGGGGCGGCGCCTTGGCGAACACGTCGGCCATCCAGGTGAAGGCGGTGTGCGCCTGCCGGATGCGCGCCGCGCGGTCGTCGTCCGGGCCTGCGAGGTCCAGCCCGTCCCTGGTGATGGCCAGGAACGAGGTGATCCCGGCGATCTGCTGCCGCACCACCACCTCCCAGGCGTTCTCGGCCATCCGGTAGTAGACGGTCCGTTCGCCAGGCCGGGTCCGCCAGGTCAGGAAGCCCATGCTGGTCAGCAGCCGCAGGTTGGAGGTCAGCGAGGCGCGGCTGGCGCCGATGGCCTCGCTGATCTGCCCGGCCGACTGCTCCGGCGGATCGCAGATCATCAGCCAGCCCAGCACCCGTCCTGCGATGGGCGGGACCCCGTCGCGGGCCAGGTACATGGCCACGCGCTCCACCCACTCCAGCAACCGATCCTGTTCGCTCATACACACCCCTGTTACAGCTATTTCAGTATGAACTAAAACTCATGCAACCAGATTACCCTCGAATGTCTCGGGACGTGCACATGGAGAGCCGGGAAGGCTGGTCGGCCCGCGACGCCAGCCTGCCGGACGACGCTGGGCCGCCGCGCCCGATCGGCGCAGCGACATCTACGACGCGCGCGGCCGCACGGCCCCGGTGAGCGAGACCGTGACCGGCTTCCCCGGCGCACCCGGCGTGATCGAGGGCGTCGCCCGGGTGATCTCCAGCCCCGAGCAGGGCGACCGACTCAGAACCGGTGAGATCCTGGTGACCACGCTGACGAACGTCGGCTGGACACCCATGTTCCCGCGCGCCGCCGCCGTGGTGACCGACATGGGCGCACCCCTGTCACACGCCTCGATCGTGGCCCGCGAGCTCGGCACCCCCGCCGTCGTCGGCACCGGCAACGCCACCATCCGGCTACGGGACGGCGACCGGATCCGCGTCGACGGCGAGCGCGGCACAGTCGAGTTACTCAGGTGATCGCCGAACCCGAGTCACTGAGTGATCGCCGGACCGCGTCCCGGATGATTCCCCAGGTGAGAGAGCTTGCATGGCCGCTCTGACAGGCTCGTCGCCTTGCCGTCTCGACCGTGCGCTCTCAGGGCCAGGCGGGGGCGCCGGTGGCGGTCTGGGAGAGCGACCACAGGCGTTCGCGGGCCGTCCGGTCGTGGGCCGAGGCCGGGGCGCGGACCGGGTTGAGGTGTTCGTCCACGTACGGCCCGGGCAAGCTGCCGTCCCAGGTGGCGAGGCGGGCATAGGTATCGCCCAGGCGTTCGGCGGGGGCGGCCATGCGGTTCTTGGGCGCGTACAGGACGCGCAGCAACCGCGGCATGGCGGCCACCCGGTCCGGGTCGAGGCGTACGGCGGGGACGCGGACGCAGGTCGCCTCCAGGCACCCGCCGGCCTTCTCGGCCAGGGTGAGTGTGGTCATGATCTGGGCGAGTTTGGCGTGGTAGTAGGCGCGGGTCGGGCTGTACCAGCTCGGGTCGTCGAGTTGGTCAAAGCGAATCCGGATGCGGGGCGTCGACAGCAGTCCCTTGCTGGCGACGTTGATCACGCGAGGTCGGTCGGCGGCGGCGAGCAGCGGGCCGAGGTGGGCGGTGAGCAGGAAGGGGCCCAGGTGGTTGGTGGCCCAGAACAGTTCATGGCCGTCCGCCGTGAAGCGCGGCTCGCGGAGTGTCTGGTCGAAGACGGCGGCGTTGTTGATGAGCACATCAAGGTGGCCGACGGACTGAGCGAGCTGGTCGGCGGCGGCCTTGACGGAGTCGGGCATCGACAGGTCGGCGTGGATGAGGGTGGCCGGGTGGGGGGCGTGGGCGTTGATGTCGGCCAGTGCGGCGCGGCCACGGCCGAGGTCTCGGCAGAGTGCCAGTACGTGGTGGCCGGCGGCGGCGAGGGTGCGGGCGGCGCGGAAGCCGATCCCGGAGTTGGCGCCGGTGATGGCGATGGACAACATGTCGTTCATTCTATTCTGTTCGGAACGATCCGAACAGAATAGAATCGGGTGTGTGGCCAGTGCTGAGGAGTTCGTGGAGAGTGCGGGGCTGTACTTCGAGCGGTTGGGACTCAGTCGTACGGCGGGGCGGGTGGTCGGTGTGCTGCTGATCGATTCGGAGGACTCCGTTGACGCCCCGGGGCTGTGCGAGCGGCTCGGCGTGGCCAAGAGCAGCATGAGCGTGGCTCTGGGGCAGCTCGAACGGGGTGGGCTCGTGGAGCGGTTCCGCCCACCCCGAGGGCGGCGCGATCACTACCGGCTTACCGAGGACGTCTTCGGGCGTGCGTTCCGGGCGAAGATGGCGGAGTTTTCGGCGTTCGCGCGGCTCGCTGAGCAAGGGCTGGCCGTCGTCGGCGACAATCCTGAGAGCCGGGCCAGATTGGAGCTGATGCGCGACATGTACGGCTTCATGGGCCGCGAGTTCCCCAAGCTTCTCGATCGATGGGATGGAGAGCGCCGGCCCGATCGTCGACTCTGATCAACCGGTCCTGTCTCGTCCGCGTCAGCCGCGCCCCGGCGTGGGCGGGGGCGTGCGCGGGGACGAGCCTGGGCGACATGAAGCCGGTGGTAGGGCGCGTCATCACCGGCGTGCGAGGCGTGGCAGGATCGCGGCCATGTCCCTCAGCGTTCCCCGCCTCCGGATCGGCTCGACCGAGATCATCGCCCTCGCCGACGGCGAGGGCCCCTTCTTCTCCCCGCGCGCCGAGGCCTTCCCCGAGGCCACGGCCGCCCAGTGGGCCGAGGCCGACCGCTACGACCCCGGCGCGGTCGACGCCGAGGGCCGCTGGCGGCTCCAGTTCCGCGCGTACGCGATCCGCAGCGACAAGGGCCTCACCGTCGTGGACGCCGGTATCGGTCCTGCGGACGGCCCGGCCGCCTCGTGGGCGCCCGTGCCCGGTGCGCTCCCCGAGTCGCTCGCCGCCGCGGGCATCGACCCGGTGGAGGTCGACACCGTGGTGCTCACGCATCTGCACACCGACCACGTCGGATGGGCGGTCGTGACCGAGGCGGTCGTGACCGAGGCGGTCGTGACCGAGGCGGCCGTGACCGAGGCGGCCGTCCCGTCAGCGGGCGCCACGGTGGACGGCAACCCTTCGACCAGCGGCGCCGCCGCGCCCGGCGGCCGCCGCCCGTACTTCCCGAACGCCGAATACCTGCTCCAGCGGGCCGAGTTCGACGCGCTCGACGCGCTCAACCCGCAGCTTCGCGAGACCCTCACCGACCCGCTCGCGGCGGCCGGTCGGCTCCGGCTCCTCGACGGGGACACGCCGCTGCGCGCCGGGCGCACGGTCGCCACGCCCGGGCACACGCCCGGTCACCAGAGCGTGCTGGTCGCCGACGGGGACGAGCTGGCGCTCGTCACCGGTGACCTCCTGGTGCACGCGCTCCAGTTGCTCCACCCCGAGCTCGCCTACTCGCACGAGATCGACCCTGAGGCGGCCAGGCGCTCCAGGGAGCGCCTGCTCCGTCGCGAAACCGCCACCGCGCTGCATCTGGCGACACCGCATCTGACGGAGCCGTTCATCTCGGTGTGATCGCAGCCCTGACGGAGCTCGGCTTGGAAGTTCAGCCCCACGGCCTGCTGACGCTGATCGCCGATCAGCACGACGCGCGAACCGGCCGCGCACAGCCGCTGCGTCAGCCGAGCTGCGTCGGGTCGTGCACCGGGACGCACGGCTTGACCGGGCCCTGGATCACCGACGCGTTGAGCTGGGACTTGAACGGCCCCTTCGGGTTCTCGGTGAACTCCAGCGCCACCGTCTGGCCCTTTCCGACATGGCGGGGATCGATGACGAAACTCTTCGGCCCCGGCCTGGCGACCTTGTAGTGCACGGACTCGCGCAACTCCTCCGGGCTGGGACTCCCGCAGCGCCCGCCGCCGCTCGGCCGACAGCGTGTTGCGCGCGACGCCGTACAGCCACGCGATCTCGCTGCCCCTGCCCGGACGGTACGTGTGCGCCGAGTCGAACACCGCGAGGAACACATCGGCCGCCAGGTCGGCGACCATGTGCGGGTCGTCGACCCGGCGTGACAGGAAACGCGTGACCGCGTCGATGTGCCGCCGGTAGAAGGCTTCGAACGCCACGGGGTCGGTGGCGAGCTTTCCCCGTTTGAGACGCACCGGCCTTGCTCCCTTCGTCGATCTACACCCGTACTTGGTGAGAACCGGCTGAAGGCTTACAGATCAACGGGCTGGGACATGCCGGCTGCCGACGGCGCGGCAGGCCGTCGGCTGGTGATGAGATCATGAGCCGTCCGCCGACAGCCCGTCCCGGGAGCTCCTCAATGTCCACCGACATGTACGGTGTCCGCGTCCTCGGCGTCGATCCCGGCGCGCTACGTGCGCGGCTGCGAATCTTCGTCGTGTACTACCTGACCCACGAGCAGACGCATGCGTCGCTGCCCGACGGCGACGATCTGGGCTTCTTCTTCAAGATGCTGTGGGACGCGGCATACAACCACCCGGAGTTGGAGCCCTACGACGTACTGATGGTCACCATGGACCAGTTCCTCGATGACGACTGGGTCGACGCCAACAGTCAGCGCTACGTCCGGCAGGTCACCCGGGTCGCCGCCCGAAACCATCCGGTGACCGGCGACCACTGGGCCGGTCTGGAGGACTTCTACTACGAGGACGACGGTCAGTGGCAGGACGAGGACCGGCTCGTCCAGGCGGACTACGACGTCGAGGTCACCGATACGCGTTGGCTGGCGGCGCTGTTCCCCGGCCATAGCTGGGGAACCCCGGTGTACTCGACGTCGCCCTCTCCGCCTCCCTCCTGCTGATCGCCTGGTGGCCCAAGTGACCACCGGATCGTGGACGGGGTCGGAGACGTCCCGTATGTGACGCGCCGCCCGGTGCCTGTCACGAGGGCCGGGCACCGGGCGTCCCTCCGGCGAGGGAACCCGCCGGGACGTGCGGGGCGCTCTGCCGGTGGGGCGCTTTCCGTTGCGGGTGGTGGGCTCGTTGGGGCCCGCCCGGCGAGGAGGCCAGCTCGCGGTAGCGGCCGGAGTGGAAGACCAGCGGCTCCCCTCCCGACCGCTCGTAGTGCTCGACCCGGCCGACGAAGATGTGGTGGTCGCCGCCGTCGTGGACGGTCACCGTACGGCAGGCGAACGTGGCCAGGGCTCCGGCGAGCACCGGCAGCCCGGCGGGGGTGGCGAGCACGTCCACTCCGGCGAACTTGTCCGGCGCCGGCGTCGCGAAGCGGCGCGACAGCTCGGCCTGGCCGGCGGCCAGGACGTTGACCGCGAACTGTCCCGCCCGCAGGAAGACCGGCGCGCTGGGCGCGCGGTCCGACAGGCACCACAGCACCAGCGGCGGATCGAGGGAGACCGAGCTGAAGGAGTTCACCGTCACCCCTGCCCGCTCACCGCTCGGGGTCACGGTGGTGACCACCGCGACCCCGGTGGCGAACTGCCCGAACGCCTCGCGTAGCGCCCTCATGCCGCGACCCGGTCGAGGTAGGCCCGCGCCTTGTCGGCGTCCATGAACCATTCGGCGTAGTCGGCGGGCTCGTCGAAGCCGTTGACGAAGCGGGAGGCGATCTCCGGCACCTGACCGGCGGCGCCGAGGAGCGCCAGGTGGTGCGGTTCGGCCGGGGCGAGCAGGGCGTTGGTCCAGCGGGTGACGTGCTGGGCCGCTGCCCAGAAGCGGTCGAAGGTCCGCTGCATCCAGGCCGCGTCGAACGGCTGCTCGCCGCGGTCGAGGATGGCCCGCAGGTAGGTGGCGGCGCACCTGGCGGCGTTGTTGCTGCCCTGCCCGGTGATCGGGTCGTTGAGCACCACCACGTCGGCCACCCCGAGCACCGGCGCGCCCGACGGCAGGACGGCGACCGGGCGGCGGACCGTGGGGCTGAAGCGCCCGGTCAGCACCGCGTCGGCGTCGGTCAGCTCGATGCCGGAGCAGCGCTCCGCCTCCCAGGGGAAGAACCGCTCCACGATCCGGCGGCTGCGCGCCAGGTGTTCGGCGGGGCCGCGCACGTCGTCCCAGCAGTCCATCGGCCCGCCCGGCACACCCTCGAACACCATGATCTCGCACGGGCCGGTGTGCGTGAGGGCGGGGAAGACGAAGTACTCGCCGACTCCGGGCAGCAGGTTGAAGCAGACCGCGGAGTAGCCGGGCCGGGGGGTCATGCCGTTGACGTAGGTGACCGCCAGCGCCCGCTGCGGGGCGCTGTAGGGCGAGCGCGCCGCGTCGCGCTCGAACAGCGAGGCGATCTCCCCCTTCCCGGCGGCGACGAGGACCAGGTCGTACTGGGTCGCGTAGGTCTCCAGGTCTCCGGCGGTGACGTCGTGGATGACGAGCTTGCCGCCGAGCCGTTCGACCTCCTCCAGCCAGGCCGGCATCTTCATCCGCTGGTCGATCGAGACAGCGGGAGCCCGCAGCCGGGCCGCCCAGCCGAGGGCCTGGTCACCCGCCGGGCCGCCGACGGCCAGGGCGATGCCCTCGATGGGCGGGCAGACGTCCGCCCACCGGTCCAGGCCGAGCGCCCGCTCGTGTGCCCGGGCGGTGCCGAACATGCACTGGCCCGACATCACCCGGCCGTCGCGGATCGACTCCGGGGTGCGGTTGGAGACCACGGTGACGTCGTAGCCGTTCTGCAGCAGACCGATGGCCAGGTGCAGACCGGCCTGACCGGCGCCGACGACGAGGATTCTGCGCATGGGCGGTGTCCCTTCGGTACGGTGGAGTGTCACCTGAAGCTACGGCCGGGGCCACCGGGTGAGCCATCCGCTCAGCGCGGATCCCGTCCCGCCGGCGCGGGATGCGCTTCACCCGTGTCGCAGGGTCTGCGACGGGTGCCGGTCGTACCTCTGGCGGTAGAGCGCGGCGAACCGGCCCTGGTGCAGAAAGCCCCAGCGGGCGGCCACGCTGGTGACGGTGCAGCGGGCCGGGTCCCCGGCGGTCAGGTCGGCATGCGCCCTGGCCAGCCGTACCTCTCTGAGCTGCGCCATCGGCGTGCGGCCCACGTGGGCGCGGAAGCCCTCCTGGAGGGAGCGGCCGCTGACCGCCACAGCGCGGGCGACGTCCTCGGTGGTGATCGGGAGATGGGCGTGCTGCTCCATGAACTCCAGCGCGCGGCGCACCACCTTGGGCAGCGCGGGCGGGCGGGGCGCCGCCAGCCGTTCCCAATAGTTGGAGGGCTGCATGGTGAGCAGGGAGGTGAGCAGCCCGTTCTCCAGGTGGGCGACGGCCAGTGGTTGCGCGGCCAGCCCGTCGTCGTACTCGGCCTCGCGGACGATCAGGTCGGCCATGCCCCGCCAGGCGCGCGCCCAGCCCGTGGTCAGGTCCATGCCCAGGTGGAAGACGACCGGCCGGTCGAGCGGTTCGCCGAGCAGTTGCTCCAGCGAACGCTCGACCGCCGCGCGCTCGAACTTGACCAGCAGTTGGGGGTTTCCCGCCGCCCACCGCATGTCGAGGTGCCGCGTCGGGGAGGGCAGGGCGGCCGTCGCCGGGGTCGAGACGATCTCCTGGTCCCCGCAGCGGATCAGGCTGCGCCCGGCGAGCGGGATCATCACCAGGAAGAAGGTGTCCAGGTCGCCCGGCTCGATGCGGACGTCGGCCCCGTAGTCGAGGTAGCTGATCCGGACCGAGCCGAACTGGACGGAGTTGAACCGGGCCGACAGCGGGGACGCCGTGCCGGCCAGGTCGAGCCGGTGCGGGCAGAAGACCCGGGCCACCTCGTCACGGACCTCGTCGAGGTCGCTGCTGGCGAAGACGGGCCTGTTGCCGAGCAGCACTTCCATCGACTCCCCCACTCCGGCGACCTGTCAGTCGGATCATCGCTGGGGACGTCTCGGCGTTCCACGTAAAAGGACGGGTTTCGCGCGGGCCGGCGTCGCCCTGCGCGATCACGGGGTGATGCGGGCACAGGTCCAGGACCATCGGTGGGTCGCGCCTCATCTCAGCGGCCGGGTCCGGCTCACTTTCGGACGACCCTTATGGTGAGGAAGGCGTATGCGAGGGACCTTGGAGAGCACGTGTTGCACGAGAAACTGTCATCGATCTACGACAACGTCCTGCACCGCAACCCTGGGGAGATCGAGTTCCACCAGGCGGTGCGCGAGGTGCTCGAAAGCATCGGCCCGGTTCTGGGCAAGCATCCCGAGTACGCCGAATCCAAGATCATCGAGCGGATCTGCGAGCCGGAGCGGCAGATCATCTTCCGGGTGCCGTGGGCGGACGACCGGGGCGAGGTGCACATCAACCGCGGCTTCCGGGTCGAGTTCAACAGCGCGCTCGGGCCGTACAAGGGCGGGTTGCGCTTCCACCCGTCGGTCTACCTGGGGATCGTCAAGTTCCTCGGGTTCGAGCAGATCTTCAAGAACAGCCTGACCGGCCTGCCGATCGGCGGCGGCAAGGGCGGCTCCGACTTCGACCCGAAGGGCCGCTCCGACGGCGAGGTGATGCGCTTCTGCCAGAGCTTCATGACGGAGCTCTACCGGCACATCGGCGAGTACACCGACGTGCCGGCCGGGGACATCGGCGTCGGCGGGCGGGAGATCGGCTACCTGTTCGGCCAGTACAAGCGCATCACGAACCGCTACGAGTCGGGCGTGATCACCGGCAAGGGGCTGGTGTACGGCGGCGCGCAGGTGCGCACGGAGGCCACCGGCTACGGGTGCGCGTTCTTCGTGGACGAGATGCTGAAGGCGCGCGGCACGTCGTTCGACGGCAGGCGGGTCGTCGTGTCCGGCTCCGGCAACGTCGCGATCCACACCATCGAGAAGGTGGAACAGCTCGGCGGCGTCGTGGTCGCCTGCTCCGACTCCTCCGGCTACGTCCACGACGAGAAGGGCATCGACCTGGCGCTGCTCAAGCAGATCAAGCAGGTCGAGCGCGGCCGGCTGGACGGGTACGCGACGCGCCGCGGCTCGGCCGTCACCTTCGTGCCCGGCCGCAGCGTGTGGGAGGTGCCGTGCGAGGTGGCGATGCCGTCCGCCACGCAGAACGAGATCACCGGCCGCGACGCCGCCTTCATGGTGGACAACGGCTGCGTCGCGGTCGGCGAGGGCGCGAACATGCCGACCACGCCGGAGGGCATCAAGGTGTTCCGGGAGGCGGGTGTCGCGTTCGGCCCGGGCAAGGCGGCCAACGCGGGCGGCGTGGCGACCAGCGCGCTGGAGATGCAGCAGAACGCCAGCCGCGACTCGTGGACGTTCGAGTTCTCCGAGCACCGGCTGGAGGAGATCATGCGGGACATTCACGACCGTTGTCTGCAGACGGCCGACGAGTACGGCATGCCGGGCGACTACGTGGCCGGCTCCAACATCGACGGGTTCCGCCGGGTCGCCGACGCGATGCTGGCACTGGGTCTGATCTAGGCCGGCTCAGCCGCGCCGGGCGGCCACCGCGCGGCGGGTCTCCTCGGCGATCAGGTCGGCGTTGATCGCCGCTCCCGCCTTCACGCCCGCCGCCGCCGACCCGATGACCTGCTCCAGCGGGTTGGCCACGTTCCCGGCCACCCACACTCCGGCGACGGAGGTCGCCCCGGTGGGGTCGGCCGGGACGTGGCTGCCGACGACGTGACCGTCCCTCTCCAGGTCGGCGGCCTCCAGACCCAGCGCGGCCAGCATCCCGGCGCGCGCGGTCATGCGCGAGGTGATCGCGACCGCGTGGCAGTCCACCACCCGGCCGTCGGCCAGCTCCAGCCCGGCGATCCGGTCGTCGCCCACCCGGACGCCGGTCACCCGTCCCTCGACCACGGTGATGTCCCGGGCCGCGAGCTGCTCGCGGTCGCCGGCGGTGAGTTCGGGCGCGGTGTGCGTGAAGAGCTTCACGTCCCCGCTCCACTGCCGCCACATCAGCGCCTGGTGGACGCCCAGCGGACCGGTGGCGAGGACACCGATGGCCTGGTCGCGCACCTCCCAGCCGTGACAGTACGGGCAGTGCAGCACGTCGTGCCCCCACCGCTCGGCCAGGCCGGGCACGTCGGGCAGCTCGTCGACCAGGCCGGTGGTGACGAGCAGCCGGTCGGCGCGCACCGCGGACCCGTCGCCGAGGACGACGCGGAAGCCCCCGCCGTCCAGGCGCTCGGCGCTCACCACCTCGCCGGTCACGAACTCGCCGCCGTAGCCGGCGACCTCGGCCCGCCCGACGGCCAGCAGCTTCTCGGGCGGGGTGCCCTCGTGGCCCAGGTAGGCGTGCACGCCGTCGGCGGGCGCGTTGCGCGGGCTGCCCGAGTCGACCACCAGCACCGAACGGCGCGCCCGGCTCAGGGTCAGCGCCCCGCTCAGCCCGGCGGCCCCGCCGCCGACGACCACGACCTCGTACCTCTCGTTCATGCGATGTCCTCTCTCGTGGGATGCACCACTATCGGCCGGGTGCCGCTGAGTGAGCAAACCTGTTTGCCAGAACGGCAAACCGGCCCGCCGGGTGAGGAGTCGCCCGGCTGCGGGAGAATGGATGCCCGAGAAGGGCCGCGCCGGATGAGGCCGGCACGGCCGGCGAAGGAGGCGTGTGGACGAGCGCGTGTCGCTGGCCCAGCTCGCCCGGCGGCTGGAGGAGGTCGTCGGCGAGCTGCGCGGCATCCCCGTCGAGGTGGAACGGCTGGACGACAACGAGCTCGTCCGGCAGCAGATCGCGCGGGCCGCCGCCACCGCGGCCGAGTTACGCGCCATGCACCCGATCGGCTCGCCGGACAAGGGCCGCCAGGAGCAGCAGAGCAGGCGCCACGTGCTCGACGAGCTGCGACGCGGGATGGCGATGCGCACGATCGTCCATGCGAGCGTGCTGGACGACCCGCGCAAGGCGGCCCGGATCAGGGAGCTGCACGCCTCCGGTGACCTGCACCGGGTCATCGACGAGCCGATCCAGCAGCTCCTCGTCTTCGACCACGCGGTGGCGTTCGTCCGGATCACCCCCGTCCCCCGTTCGCCGGGCGCGCTGATGATCCGGCAGCAGGGACTGATCGCCAACCTCATCGACCTGTTCGAGCGGACCTGGGCCAGGGCCAGGGAGGTCAACGAGCCCACCCACCGGCTGAGCCCGCGCGAGCGCGAGGTGCTCGCGCTGATCGCCGAGGGACGCTCCAACGGCGCCATCGCCCGCGCCCTGTCGATCACGGAGGCGGCCGTCGGCAAGCACGTGGCCAGCGTGTTCGCCAAGCTCGAACTGCCCACGACCCAGGACGACAACCGGCGGGTGCTGGCGGTGCTCGCCTACCTGCGGGGCACGGCGAGGTAGGGCCTGCCCGACCCCGGCCTCGCCCCAACCCCCGTGCGGGCGAAACGCTGCACGCCCTTCAATGGGGTCATGCAACGAATGAATGGATTACTGGTGGGTGCGGTCTTCGGCGCGGTCTTCGTCGTCGTGAACGCGCAGAGCCCGCTGAACAGCGTGACCGTGAACGTCCTGCGGGTGGTCGCCGTCCTGGCCGCGGCGAGCGTGGTCGCCATGTGGTTCGCCACGGCCCGCCGTGAACGGCCCACCGCCGCGGGGCCGCGGCGCAACATGTTCGGCCGCGGCTATTTGATCATCGTCGCCGCCGAGGTGATCCTGCTCTTCGGCGGGATCCGGCTGCTCGCCGCCTGGGAACAGCCCGAGCAGATGAACGTGGCCTGGGTGGCGTTCGTGGTGGGCGTGCACTTCGTCGCCCTGGCGCCCGTCTGGAAGGACTGGGGGATCGCCGTCCCCGGCGCGGTGCTCACGGTCCTCGGCGTCGCCGGTCTCGTGATGGCCGCCACCTCCGCCGTCACCTGGGTGCCGCTCGTCAGCGGCGTGCTGTCCGGAGCGGTTCTGCTGGCCGGCTCGGTCACCTTCGGCTGGCGCGGCATGACCGCCGCCTCCCCGCGGGGCGTGGCCGCCTAGCCTCCGCCGCGCCGACCGCGGCGGAGGCGGGGTCACTCCGAGGGCCGGTTCCTCTCCCGCTCGTCGACGAGCCGACGGAACTCGGCCTCCGAGGCGGCGAACTTGAGTGTCTTCGGGCCGGTGGCGACGAAGTGCAGCCAGGGGCCGGGTGCCGGATTCAGGGCGGCGCGCAGGGCGGCCTCGCCCGGGTTCGCGATGGGGCCCGGGGGGAGGCCGCGGCGGCGGTAGGTGTTGTACGGGGACCGCGAGGTGACGTCCCGATCGGAGGCGGCGACGCCGTGCTTGCCGAGGCCGTACAGGACCGTGCTGTCCAGTTGGAGGGACATGCCGCGGTCGAGGCGGTTGCGGATGACGCGGGCGACCCTCGGCATGTCGCGTTCGTCGGGCGACTCGGCCTGGACGAGGGAGGCGATGATGACGACGTCCCGAGGGGCTCGGTCCGCCGCCAGCCCGACCTTCTCGGCGGTCCGGGTGAAGCGGGCGACCATCGAGGCGAGGACCTCGGAGGGCGTGGCGGTGGCCGGGATGTCGTACGTGCCGGGGTGGGCGAAGCCTTCCATCCCGCCCTTGGCGTAGGGGGGCAGGCCGAGGGCCGTGCCGTCCTTCGCGGCCTCGGTGAAGACGCCGACCGGCTTGCCGGTGGCGGAGGCGAGCCGCTGCAGGGTGTCGGAGAGCCGCAGCCCTGGAGCGACGGTCACCCTTGCCGTCGCCGGGGCGGGCTGCGCGGCCGCGTGCGAGGTTCGGGGAGCAGGGTCGGACAGGGCCCGGACGGCGAGGGTGGAGCCCAGGGCCAGCACGGTGACGGCGGCCGCCGCGGCCAGGGCCAGGGCGGGCCGATGGAAGGGCCGGTGGGCGGGCCGCTCGCGGCCGGACCGGAGGAACCGGTCCGGGTGCGGGGGCGGCTCCTCGGCGGCCATGTCGGCGAGGGTCTCGCGCAGCACCTTCTCGATGGTCATCCGAACTCCTTCACGGCACTCAATTCGGGGGCGGCCTTCTTCAGGCGGTCCAGCGAGCGGTAGATCTGGCTGCGCACCGAGCCCACCCGGACTCCGAGCAGCCGCGCGATCTCCGTCTCCGACAGGTCCTCGAAGTAGCGGAGCACGAGCATGGTCCGCTGGCGGGGCGTCAGCCGGTTGAGCGCCGCGCGCATCACCAGGCGCAGGTCGGCGGCGTCGGCGTGCCCGTCGCCGGGCCGGTCGGGCGGCAGGCCGGTGGACACCTCGGCGACGCGGGACCGGCGCCGCCACCAGCTCACCTGCTCGTGGTACATGGCGCGGCGGACGTATCCCTCGATGGCCGCCGGGTCGCGCAGGTCGCGCCATCGCGCGGCCGTCTTCGCCAGCGCCGACTGCACCAGGTCCTCGGCGGCGTGCCGGTCGCCGGTCAGCAGGTACGCGGTGCGGAACAGCGCGCCCGACCTGTCGATGACGAACTGCCGGAAGTCCGCCTCAATGCCTGGATCCACCCGTCCTCCTCGCGATGTCACCCACCAAGGACGCGGGCGACACGCCGATCTATGCCTGGGTGCCGGAAAGAGTCTGCGCCGGCACGCGCCCAGGGATCAGCCCGGGGAGCGCGTCAATGGACGTTGTCGGGCCCGGTGGAGGTGGGCGTGAGCGAGCCGTCGTCCGGCGGCGTCGCCGCTTCGGCGGCGACCTTCGGCAGGTGCTCGGCGAGGTGGTCGCGCAGCAGTCGGTGCCGGAACTCGTAGGAGCCGCTGACCCGCTGGAGCACGCCACGCCTGCGCGCGTCCTCCAGGAAGCGCATGAGCCGCAGCGGAGCCGAGCCGTGCGCTGCCAGCCACAGCCGGGTGGTGGTGAACCGGCCCCAGGCGCTGGAGCGCAGCGCCATCAGCCCGAGACCGGCGGCGCCGAGCCCGCAACCGGCGACGGCGCCCAGCAGCGCGAGCGCGGTGGGCGGCAACTCCATGATCGGCAGTGCCCCCAGCTCCGGGCGGTGCCCGTCCTGCAACGCCGCTCCCAGGTATGCGCCGCTGAACGCCCCGGACACCCCGCCGGCCACCCAGGCGGCCAGCACGGCCCGCCGGTCGTTGGCCAGCAGGGACGCGGGGGTCACGACTTCCAGCGGGTTGACCGGCTCGCTGACGTGGCGGGCCATGGCGAAGGTGAGCCCGCTCAGCGCGCCGCCGACGACGACGTGGAAGGGTGACGCGTACAGGAACGAGACGATCAACACGCAGGCGGCGGCGCCCATCGCGCCGAAGCCGAGCAGCCGGAACAGCTCGTGCGCCGGGGCTCCGGGGAGCAGGCGGAACCCCGGGCGCGCCCGGCGCGGCGCGTCCTGCGGGGCCGGTTTGACGACGAGCGCGCCCACTCCGCCGGCGGCGAAACCGATCCAGAAGCCCAGCCACGGACGGCCGAAGACGCCGAAGTGGGCGGCGGCCAGGCCCGAGCAGACCACGACGGCGAGGACGACGGCCTGGACCCGGAACACCCAGCCCGGCACCGCCCGGTGCAGCCGCCACCAGGCGAGCCGGCCCGATTCGTCCACCTGGCCGGCCAGGAACTCCAGGTAGCGTCGGGCCTCGTCGGGCGGGGTGGGCGGCGGCTTCTCGTCGGGTCGGGGGGTGAACGCCTTGCCGACGAAGCTGTCCAGCAGGTGCCGCCGGATCCGGTCGGCGGCGTCCGGCCCGGTCGCGGCGAGCAGCTCGGCGGGGACCGGCTCGCCACCGCGGGCCACCGCGAGGGAGAGCATGAGCGGCGTGCGCAGCGCCTCGGCGAGCGGACCGGCCGGGTTCTCGCGGAGCCGGGCGGCCAGCGGCGCCAGCCGGTCACCGTTGGCGCCGGGTTCGTGGCGCAGGAGGTGGTCGCGGCTCTCCTCGGCGCGCAGCGGCTGCAACCGCACGACGAGGCCACGCCGGAGCACGTGACCGGCGTTGGCCACGGCGAACGTCTCCGTCCGGCAGCTCAGCACGAAGGACCGGCCCTCCGTCTCCTCGTCGATGCGTCGCAGCGCCGAGACGGGGTCGGCCACCTCGTCCAGGCCGTCCAGGACGGGCAGCACGTGGCGCAGGGCCAGCTCGGCGGCGACCCGCCCGCCGTGCCTCGCCGAGCCGACGAAGGGGTAGGCGGTGCGCAACTCACCGGTCATCCACTCGTACAGCGGGACCTCCGGGTCCCACGAGGAGAGCTGGAACGGCACCGGCACGAGGGGCCCGGTGTCGCCGAGTTCGAGGGTGAGCAGCACGCACGCCGACGTCTTGCCGGCGCCCGCCTCGCCGGTCACCACCAGCCGGGTCATCGCCCCGGTGCGCACGTGGCGGGCGAAGCCGCCGGTCAGCCGGGCGAGGGTGCCGTCGGTCGGCAGGGCGGCCGCCAGCCGGGTCGTCCGGTCGGAGCCGGGCGCCGCCTCCCAGCGCAGCTCGGCCCGGACGCCCTCGTACAGGCCGCGGTGGCGCTCCTCGTCCTTCCAGCTTTCGGTGACCTTCTCGGCCAGCGCGGGCACGCACGCGCGCACCGCCTCCTCCAGAGACTCCTCACGCCGGTCACCGCCGCGCAGCAGCGGCACCGCCACCGCGATGATCGCCGCGAACACGGTGATCACGCCCGTCCACGTCTCCTGTGGCGCGAGCGTGCCGTCGCGCGTCCCGATCCAGGCCACGGCCACGGTGGCGGCCAGGGTGGCGGCCAGGGTGAGCGCGAGCAGGAGGGAGGCGAGGGCGACAGGCCGCCTGCGGAGATTCACGACCGTTCCCCTTCGGGCAGCACGGACATGGCCGGTACGGCGGGCGAAGTCGGCGGTCGCGGTAATCCCGCGGCCAGTCGCGCGCAATGCGCCGAAGCCCTGAAATCGGCGTTCCCCTGCCTCATCCCCACTCCCGCCGGCCCGGTATCCGAGCCTGTCACACGAGGGTCGGGCGGTAAAGCACACCTTTTCTCGAAACCCCCCGAGAAACCGTCAATTCGGTTATTTCACCTTTAATGATCATGGGGCAGTACACTGGCAGCCATGTCGGTCGCCCCCGAGGTCGCCGAGACGACCACCCTGGCCGCGAGACGTCACCGATTCTCGGCCCTCCTCCTCGACCACCTGCTCTTCTCGCTGCTGTACGCACCCGGCTACCTGCTGTCGAGCGGGACGGAGAGAACGGACACGCCGAAGCTCGAAGACATTCTCCAGCCCTATGCCGGAAATCACGACTGGTGGATCGAGGCGGTGTCCATCATCCTTTTCGCCGCATACTTCTGCGTTCAGCACGCCCTTTGGGGACAGACGCTCGGCAAGCGGCTGTGCCGCCTCAAAGTGGTGTCACGGGCGACCGGAAACCCGCCGGGTCTGGGCCGCTCCGCGATTCGCGCCCTCATCCATCCCGCGCTGTTCGGTGTGCCGCTCGTCGGGCTGCCGCTGTTCCTCGTCAATGCGATGTCGATAATGGCCCATCCGAAACGCAGGTGCCTGCACGACATGGTCACGGGCACCGTGGTGATCGACCTCAGCGACCGCGCCCACCGGCCCGGCGGCGGGTTCCTCTTCGCGCTGGGTCTGGTCGTCTCACTGCTCGCCGCTCTCGCGCTCGCCTCCGTGTTGCTGACGCGGTGATCACGGCCGCCGGCCCTGGTAGACGAGCCTGCCCGGGGCCGTGCCGAGCAGTTCGCTGACCGTGACGAAGTGGTAGCCGCGGGCGGACAGCTTCTTCAGCACGCGCGGGATCGCCTTCACCGTCGTGGGGTGGATGTCGTGGAAGAGGATGATGCCCCCGGGCCGCGCCTGCTTGACCGCCACCCGGGCCACCCGCGCGCTGCTGCGGTAGCGCCAGTCCAGGGTGTCGACGCTCCACATGATCATCGGCTGCTTGGCGTGCTTGCGCACGTAGGCGTTCTGCGCGCCGTACGGCGGGCGCATGATGGTCGGCGCGACCCCGGTGGCAGCCTTGATCGCCTTGGCGGTGCGGGCCAGGTCGGCGCGGATCGAGGCGGCCCGGAGCGTGGTCAGGTCGCGGTGGGACCAGGAGTGACCGCCGATCTCATGGCCGGCCGCCGCGGCTCGGCGCACCAGGTCTGGGTGGGCGACGACGTTCTGCCCGACGACGAAGAACGTGGCGCGGGCCTTGCGGGCGGCGAGATGGCGCAACAGGGTCGCGGTGTGGGGGCCGGGCCCGTCGTCGAAGGTGAGGGCCACGCACTTGACCCGCCGGCAGTCGGGCCCGGTAGGCGCGGGCGTGGCGGGCGCCGGGGTGGGCGTGCCGAGGGCGCCGCGGATCGCGTCGGCCAGGGTGTCGGCCAGGCTCCTGGGCGGGGTGCCCGGCGAGGTCGTGGTGGTCGGCCCGGCCGTCGGCGGGACCGTGGTCGGCGGGGCGGTGATCGTCGGCGGGACCGTGGCCGGGGGGACCGTGGCCGGGGGGACCGTGGCCGGGGGGACCGTGGCCGGGGGGACCGTGGCCGGCGGTGGAACGGTGGCCGGGGGGACCGTGGCCGGCGGTGGAACGGTGGCCGGCGTCGCCGGTGACGGGGTGGCCGCGGCGCTCACCGGCGCCGGCGCGGTCCCCGGAGTGCCCCCCACGACGGGGCGCGGCAGCGCCGCCAGCGCGCCGCCCCCCTGGACGTCGACCACCCCCGCGTCACCCACGCCCGCTAACCCGCCCGCCGCGACCGGCGCCGGCGACTCCGCCGGGCCGGCCACCGGCCGCCCCGGCCGGTCGACCGCGCCAGGCCGGTCCGGGCCGTCCACCGCGCCGGGCCGCTCCGCCGCGTGCCCGGCCCCGCACGCCGTGGCCAGCAACCCCACCGTGGCGAGCACCGCCGCAGCGAGCCGCGCCGTGCCCCGCCGCGTCCGCCGGCCCGACCTCGCCCTGTCGCTCATGCGCTTCCTTCCGTGCACCGTGTCGTGCGCTCCCCCACCCGGACCGGAACCCCCGCGACCACGGTGATCCGGGCGTTCCAGTCGGTTGGACAACCGTCGTGCCCAGATGGTTCGCGATGATCCGCACGTGACCGAAGTCGTCGCGCGGAGGCGGCGCGGAGCGTGGTGGAGCATACGTGACAGAGTGGTGACAGCGCCGCCTACGAGGCTGCCTCTCGTACCCGTCGAGAGGAGTGAGGCAGATGACCACGATGAGCAGAGCGCTGACGGTTCCGGCGCACTACAGCGGCCCGGGCGGGACGGCCGACGGCGGCTGGGTCGCCGGCACGGTCGCGTGTCATCTGCCCATGGGCGCGACCGTCGAGGTGACCTTGAGCGCGCCCGTCCCGGTCGGACGGGCGCTGCGCGTCGAACGCGCGGCGGGTGACGACGGCTCGCAGCATGTGCGCCTGTACGCCGAGGGGGGCGGCGACGTGCTGGCCGAGGCGCGGGAGGTCGACGAGCGGCCGCTACCGCCGCCGTTCGTGCCGCCCGAGGAGGCGGAGCAGGCCGGCCGGGCCTTCCCCGGGCGGGGCGGGCACCCGACGCCCGGCTGCTTCGTGTGCGGCCACCGCCCGCCCGGCGAGGGCCTGCGCGTGCGTCCCGGGCCGACGGGGTGGCCGGACGAGTACGCGGCGCTCTGGCGGGTGCCCCCCGAACTGGCCGAGTGGTCGGCCACGCTGCCGCTGAGCCACGTGTGGGGCGCGCTCGGCTGCCCCACCGGTTGCGCGCACCTCGGCGCCGGCGGGTACGCCGTGCTGGGCCGCCTCACCGCCCGCGTCCGCGGGTCGGTCTTCACCGGCGCCCCGTACGTGGTCGTCGCGCGGCAGGAGGCCCGGCGGGGAGGCAGGCTGTACGCGGGCGCCGCCCTCTACGAGACCGGCGGCGCGCTGGTCGCCGCGAGCCGGGCCGTGTGGGTCGAGGAGACGCCGTCCTCTTGGACCGGCGCAGGGTCGCGTGGGACGCCGCCGTCACGGTGACGGCGGGCGGCTGGGGGGCGGCGGTCCGGGCCGGCCGCCGGTCAGCGTGTCCTCGGGGAGCAGCGGCACGTTCGCGTCCCTCACGACGTAGCGGGGCAGGCGGTCCGACTCGCGCAGCAGCCGCTGCACGTACCGGCCGAGCAGCGCCACCGCCGCGAGCGTCAGCGCGGACAGCAGGAGCTGGGCGGACAGCAGGAACGGCGCCGGCCCGGCCAGCCCGACGGCGGCCAGGACCACCGCCGCGACCACGCCCGCCGCCGCGGCCGCGTACACCAGGGACAGCGGCCGCCAGGAGAAACCGAAGAACAGCTCGAAGGCGTGACCGGCCAGCCGCACCGGCCGGAGCTTGGACCGGCCCGCCGTGCGCGGCCGGTGGGCGACCGGCGTGACGGCGTAACGGGCGCCGACGAGGGGCACCGCCGGGATGAACCACGGCAGCCGCAGGTCGGTGATCGTCCGGGCCACGGCGGTGCGGACGAGCCGGAACGTGGAGGCGCCGCGTGGCAGGTCGATGCCGAAGACGCGGCGGGCCGCCCAGTGCAGCCCCGCCGAACCGGCCCGGCGGACCAGCGGGTCGCGCCGGCCGCGCCGCTCGCCGAACACCACGTCGTAGCCCTCGGCGGCTGTGGCGAGCAGGGACCAGATCTCCTCCGGCGGCACCTGGAGGTCGGCGTCGCACTGGACGGTCCACGGCAGACCGGCGTAGCGGAAGCCCGCGGCCATGACGGCGTCGTAGCCGAAGTTGCGGGTGAAGGACAGGTAGCGCACCCGCGGGTCCGTCTCGGCCAGCCGGCGGATGCGGTCGAGCGAGTCGTCGGTGCTGCCGTCGTCGACGAACAGGATCTCCAGCTCGCCGACCTCCTTCAGCGCCTCGACCAGCTCGGCGTGGGCGGTCTCGACCTGGGCGCCCTCGTTGTAGCAGGGGACCAGCACGGTCAACCCGGTGTTCACATGTGCCTCCTCAGCACGAGTCCCAGGACCAGACCCTGCGCGCCGAGCGCGTACACGGCGCCGGCCGCGCCCGCGTACGGGATCGCCAGCGCCCCCAGCGCCGCCACCACCGCCCACGCTGCCACGACCGCGCCGGCGCTGGCGCGCAGCCCGGCCTCGCCGGTGTTCTCCAGCACGAAGATTCCGAAGCTTGCCACCGCGTTGGCGGGGAGCAGCGACAGCAGCAGGGCGCCGAGCGCGACCGGCGAGCGGGTGCCGGCCAGCCCGGCGAGCAGCGCGGCGCCGGCCACGACGAGCCACCCGGCGCTCACCAGGACCGACACCCCGGCCACCCGGCGTGCCAGCGCCCGCGTGCCGCCGCCCGCCGAGCCGAGGTGGAGCACCAGTCGCGGCTGGTAGATGCGTTGCACCGTGTAGATCACCGAGGTGGCGAAGCCCCAGCCGAGGACCATCACGTAGAGGTCGCCGCTCTGCCCCGCGTACGCGCTGACCGACAGTTCCACGAACAGGGTGCCGATCATGGCGTTGGCCATCACGTCGGCCGCGCCCATCAGCGCCACGGTGCCGGCGACGATCCCGCGCAGCCTGGAGCGGGCCCGGCCGCGACTGCGCGGCAGGCCGGGCAGCAGGGCCATGTTCAGCGCGGTGACCAGGGCGAGCAGACCGGCCAGGTAGCCGGTGGGGCGCAGGTGGACGGCGAACGCCAGCCCCGCCATGGCGATCATGCCCACGCCCAGGAGGGCGAAGTGGACGGTGTCGCGGGTGTAGCGGCCGAGCGCGCGGTGGACGGCGACGCCCAGCATGCCGCACCCCAGCGAGACGTAGTAGGCGACGGCCAGCAGGTAGATCGTGACCGTGGAGTCCGGCGCGACGGCCAGCGCCGCCGCGGCGGCCACGGTGAACGGCAGGGGGACGTAGGCGACGACGGCCCGCAGCATGGCGGCGATCTGGTCGCGGGTACGGCGGGCGCGCGGCAGCAGGGTGAGCGCCGCCTTCTCCGGGCCCGACTGGACCACCATGCTCAGCCAGCCCACCGCGCCCACGGCGGCGGCATAGGCGTTGAAGTCTGCGCGGCTCCAGGCGACGACCAGGACGGCCGCCGAGCCGTACAGCAGGAGGCGGAAGGTGGCGCGCCCGCCCAGCAGCGTCAGCAGGCGGCGCGCCCCGATGCGGTGAGAGGCGGCTGCCTCGGCCGCGCTCACCCGCCCTCTCCGCCGGTCGCGCCGGGGGGTCGGGCTGCTGCGACGTCGGTCGGAGCCGGCACCGGCGCGTCCCCGTGGACGGCTGTGGCGGCGCGGGCGAGGTCCGCCGCCACGGCGTCGCGCAGGGGGCGGGCGCCGGCGTCGAGGTAGGCGAGCAGGGCCTCGCGGACGCCGTCCGCGCCGAAGCGCTCCCGCACCCCCGGCACGGACGGCCCCTTGTCCACCCCGAACAGGGCCGCGAACAACGTTCTGACCTGCTCGGTGGTGAACGTCTCGGGCGGCGTCAGCAGTTCCTCGACCGCCTCCGGGGCGGGCGGCGGCGCGGGCGGCGCCTCCAGCCAGGTCGTGGACCGGCCCGCCGTGGCCAGCCAGCGCCGCAGGTGGGCCACCCGCTCGGTCACGTACGGGGACTCCTGGCCGCCCAGCCTGGCCACCGCGAGGACGGGGTCGTAGCAGGTGGCGTGCAGGGCGGCGCACACCTTGTTGAACGCGGGCGGCTTGGCGGGCAGCCGGTCCAGCGGCACGTCGCTGACCCGTTCGAGGACGGCGCGGGCCTCGGCGGCGGTGGCGGCACGGGCGACCAGGGCGTCGAAGTCCTTGTACCAGCGGGCGAGGGTGGCCCGGTCCGGCGCGTCGGGCACGATGGCCTGCCCGGTGGCCTGCCCGGATGTCTGCCCGGATGTCTGCCCGGGGCCCGGCGGGGCCTCCTGTCGTACCCAGCGGACCATGCGGGCGGGCATGAACGCCGCCAGCGGGTCATCGGACTCCGCCGCTCCGGCGGGCGCGGGGACGGGGGTGGGAGTGGACTCGGGGGCGGGCGGACGCTCCTCGCGCCCCGGGTCCGGGGTCGCAGGCGGGTCCGGGGCGGGGGGCGGGGGCAGGGCGGCGCGGAACACCGCGCCGCACGACCGGCAGGAGTAGCGGGCACGGCCGATTCGCCAGGGGTGCGGGTGCCCGCACTGCACGCAGTTCATGACGGAGTTCCGCAGTCTGTCCACAGGATCTCCACAGGCTCAGAGGGGCACGACGAGCGCGGAGGAGGGAACCAGTTCGGCGCCGAGGCCGCTCTTGACCTCCGCCTGGCCCTTGCCGAGGACCAGCCCCGCCTTGCCGGCGGCGATGGCCCACTCGACCATCCGGACGTAGCCGTCGAAGTAGAGGTGCTTGCGCCCGCCGTCCTCCGGCGGCAGGGCGCCCCAGCTGAGGCAGACGGGCCAGGCGGGGTGGTCGAGGATCAGGGAGAGTCCGAGGAGCCGCCGGCCGGCGTCACGGTAGGCGATCGCGACCACCTCGTCGCTCGCCACGAGGGCTTCGAGGTACGGCTGGGGCAGCGGGGCGAGCGGGAAGAGCCGGCTGCGGTACTTCAGGTCGTTCAACGCGCGCAGTTCGGCCGCCTCGGACGCGCCGACCAGTTCGCGGGCCGGTCCGACCGCCACGGACAGGCCCGGGTCGGCGGAGAAGCTCCTGGCCCGCCGCCGCAGCGACTCCCTGCGGGGCCGGTCGAGCAGCGCGTACCACTCGTCCATGCCGGCGAAGGGGGTGGCCAGCTTGGCCAGCGGCGCGGTCGGCAGCGCCACCTTGACCAGGCCGGGCAGCAGCGTCCGCTCGCCGGGCGACACCTCGCGCCACACGACGCTCCGCCAGCCGGGACCGAGCCGCCGGCGGACGCCGCGCACGTACTCGCGCAGCAGCTTCCCGCGTTCCTCCCGCTCGATCGCGGCGGTGAACCACCAGCCCTTCTGCGAGCGGTTGCCGGGCGCGTGCACGTCCAGGACGCCGGCGGGGTCGCGCCGGTCGGCGTAGCGGCCGCGGTGCGGCAGGGCGCCGCGCAGTGAGGCCGACACGGCGCCGACCGCGACGCCGTCCAGGCTCAGCACGGTCAGCAGGACCGGGGCCTGGGCTGCCCAGGCGTAGGCGCGGAGCAGGTCGTAGCGCCAGGTCACGCACTGGCCGGCCGCGGTGCGCAGCTCCTCCCAGCCGGTCGGCTCGGGGTCGTGGCGGGGGTCGAGCGTGTGCAGGGTGACGCTCATCCCATCGCCCATCTGGGTACGACGACGAATCTGAGGGGCACGTGCGCCATCCCGAGCGAGCGCTTGATGTCAACCCGGCCCCGGCCGAACAGGACACGCTCGGCGCCCTTCTCGACGGCCCACCGCACGATCCGCGGGTAGACGTCGAAGTAGAGGTCCTGACGGCCGCCCTCCTCGGGCCGAAGCGCCGCCCAGGGCCCGCTCACGGGCGTGTCGGGGTGCTCGTACACGACGGAGAAGGCGAGCAGCCGCTCCCCCTCGTGGTAGGAGATGAGGCGGACGTCGTCGCGGCGCAGGAGTTCGTGGAAGTAGGCGGCGGGCAGCGGCGCCCGCGGGTCGAGGCGCGACGCCAGCCGGTCGGTGTGCCTGCGGTTCAGCTCGGCCAGCTCCACCGCGTCGAGGTCGCCCCGGGCGGTGCCGTCACGGACGACCAGGCCGGGGATCTCGGCGATCTGCCTGATCTGGCGACGCAGCGACTTGCGGCGGTTCTTGCTGAGCGAGGTGATCCAGCCCTCCACCGAGTCCCAGCGCACCGGCAGGTACATGCTGCCGGGCGAGTCGCGCACGACGCAGCCGCGCCGGGCCACCTGGGGCAGTTCCGGCTCGGTCACCATCCGGTAGAGCACCCCGGCGAGCCCCCAGCCGAGGTGCCGCCGTGCCGCCCGTTCGAACTCCCGGAGCAGGGCGCGGCGCCGTTCGGGCGGCACGTCGCCGGCGAAGTGCCAGGTGGGGCCGTTGGAGTGGCCGGGCAGGCGGACGTCGAGCAGCAGCGGCTCGCGGCGGGGCCGCGGGACGCGGCCGGAGTTCGGCGTCCGCAGGCCGACGTAGACGGCCCCGACCACCCCCGCCAGGCGCGGGCCGTCGCGGAAGACGGCCAGCAGCGGGCGCGCCCACGATCCCCGTGACGACGCCGCGATGACGTCGTAGGCCCAGATGGCGCTCAGTCCCTCAGCCTGCCGGAAGGCCTCCCACCCGGGAGGTTGGGCATCCCGGCAGGGATCCAGTAATTCCAGTTGCACGTAATGGCCTTCAGCGAACGATTACAACATGGACACGACGGTCTAGTCGGCAACGATTCTCGCAGACTATGTCTGCTGTGATCATGTCGTACATGTCCGACACCACGGACACGGTTTCTCACACTCAAGAGGTGTCATGAAAGTTGGAGTCACCGGCGGGAACGGCTTCATCGGCCGTTACGTGTGTGAGGAACTCGCCTCCCGCGGCCACATCCCGCTCGTTTTCGACCACCGCGGCCAGGCCGAGCGCGACCTGCCCTGGGAGGTGATGCGAGGAGACATCCGCGACGCCACCGCGATGACCGAGTTAGCGGCACACTCGGACGCGATCATCCACCTGGCGGCCGTCCTCGGCACCCAGGAGACCATCACCAACCCCCGCCCCGCCGCCGAGACCAACCTCATGGGCGGCCTGAACTTCCTGGAGGCCATCGCCCAGTACGACCTCCCCGGCGTCTACATCTGCGTGGGCAACCACTGGATGGACAACAGCTACAGCATCTCCAAGACGGCCGTCGAGCGCTTCGTCAGGATGTTCAACGCCCACCGCGGGACGCGGGTCAACAACGTCCGGGTCGTCAACGCCTACGGCCCCCGCCAGCAGGCGGCGCCGCCGTTCGCGCCGGGCAAGGTCCGGAAGATCACGCCGGCGGTCATCTGCCGCGCGCTGTCCGGCATGCCGGTGGAGCTGTACGGCGGTGGAACGCAGATCTCGGACATGGTCTGGGTCGGCGACGTGGCGCGGGCCCTGGTCTCCTCCCTGGAGACGGCCGCCGACGGCAAGGTCCTCGACCATGTCGTGGAGGTGGGCCCGACCACCTCGTCCACCATCCGCGAGGTCGCCGAACTGGTCATCGACCTGTGCGTGGCGCGCGGCTACCCGCGGGTGCCGATCGCCGACCTGCCGATGCGCCCGGGCGAGACCCCGGACACGGCGGTCACGGCGCAGACCAAGACCCTGCTGTCCGTCGGCATCGAGCCCGACTCGCTCGTCTCCCTGGAGGACGGCATGGCGCGGACCGTGGACTGGTTCATCGAGACCCGCGGCGCGCACTGGGACGTCCCGCAGGCGGTGGCCGGCGCGTGAAGCGGCTGGTGGTCCTGGGCGGCTCGGACGGCACGATCAGCTCGTTCCGGGCCGCCCGGCGGCTCGGGCTCGGCACGGTCTGCGTCGACATGCGCGCCGACGCCCCCGCGGTGCGGGAGGCGGACGAGTTCCTGCATCTCAGCACCCGGGACGTCGACGCGGTGACGGCCGCGCTACGTGGCTCCGGCGACGTGGCCGGACTGATCGCGCCGGGGACCGACATCAACCTCCCCTCGCTGGTCGAGATCGCGGGGCGGCTCGGGCTGCCGTGCGGCCTGTCCGCCGCGGCCCTGCGGGCCTCGACCGACAAGGCGTACTTCCGCGAGGTCTGCGCCGGGCTCGGCCTGGGCGGGCCCGGGTACGTCGGCGGCTCGGCCGAGGAGGTCGCCCGCGACGCCGGGCGGCTGGCCTTCCCCGTCATCGTCAAGCCGGTGGACTCGGGCAGCTCCCGGGGCATCACGGTGTGCGCCACCCCCGCCGAGGTGGCCGACGCCGCCACGGCGGCGGCCGCCGCCTCGCCCACGGCGACCGTGATCGTCGAGGAACTCGTGACCGGCCGCGACCTGTGCGGCGAGGCGTTCCTGCAGGACGGCAGGGTGGCCCTGCTCGGGCTGAGCGACCGGGTCGTGGCGGCCCCGCGGGTCGTCGCGGTCGGGCACGACATGGCGCCGCGCGACGAACGCCTCACCGCCGAGGTCACGCGGCAACTGGAGCTGGCCTGCGCCGAGGTCGGCTACCCGGACGGGCCGGTCAACCTCGATCTGTTCGTCACACCGGACGGCTCCGTGGTGCTCATCGAGATGGGTACGCGGATCGGCGGCAACGGCATGGGCGAGGCGCTCGGGCTGATGTACGGGGTGGACACGGTCGCGGCGGCCGTCCAGCTCGCCGTGGGGCAGCGCCCGGACCTGACGCCCCGGTGGTCGCGGCACACCGCCGTCCGCATGCTGCGCTCCGGGTCCGCCGGGACGCTCGTGGCGCTGGACGGCGTCCCCGAGGCGCTGGCGGTGCCGGGGGTGGCCGACATCGTGGTGACGGCCCTGCCGGGCGAGCCGGTCGTGCCGTACACGGAGTGCCGGGCCAAGCTCGGGTACCTGCTGGCGTCGGGCGACACGGCCGGCGACCTGGCGCGTGCGCTGGCCGCCGCCGAGGACCTCGTCCAGGTCAGGGTCGATGCCGGCTGATCCCCCGACCGGACGGCCCTCGCACTCCCGGCCCTCGGGTGCGGGGTTCCCGGGTGCGGGGTTCTCGGGTGCGCGGTGGGAGCGGCGGTACCGGCGAACGGTGGACGGGGCCTTCCGGCGGGTGCCGTTCTACCGGGACCAGTGGGTGGCGGCCGGTCGGGCGCTCGACCGGCCCGAACCCACCGAGTCGGCCGCGCTGGCCGGGCAGGCGCACCGCCTCTGCCCGTTCGCGCGGCCGTTCGACCCCGCGGCGGAGCCTTCGCCGTGGATCGGCGACGGGCGGTCGCTCCGGGACGCGCTCGCCCTCGCGGGCGCGCCCCGCCGGGCTCCCGTGCTGGAGGTGCGGGCCGCCGTGCTGGACCGGCGCTCGCTCGGCCGGTTCCCGTGGACCGGCCCCCGGTACGGGGTGCTGCTCGCGCCCGGCGCCAGGGTGGTCGACGACGGGCGGCGCCGGGAGCTGAACGCGGTGGCGCTGCGGCTCGCGGCCCGCGCCGGCCGGGCGGTGGTGGTGGGCGAACGGGCCGCCGTCGAGGCGTTGCTGCCCGACCTCGACGGGGTCGAGGTGACCGTCGTCTGCCGCGTGACCGCCGGGGAGGCCGTACGAGCCGGTGAGACCGTACGAGCCGGTGAGGCCGTACGAGCAGGTGAGGCCGCGCTCGCCCACGACCCGCACCTCGGGTACTTCGCGGCCACCGTCCCCGGCTGCGGCGGCGCCCACCTGCTGTGGCGGGACTTCCACGCTCGCATGGCCGATCGCGGGCCCGGCCGGGTGCCCGCGGTCACCGCGCTGCGGCGGTCCAGGCCCGTGCTGGTGGACGTGGTGCCGCACGGGGCGGAGGAGCTGGGCCTGGACCTGTGCCCCCGGCACGGGACGCCCGTCCTCGTCCCCGGCCGTACGAACTGATCGCCCAACCGACACACTGACGGGAATGTGATGGTGACCTCTCCTCCCCCGCGTCCGGCCGGCTCGTTCTGGCTGGACAACCGGACCGCGCTGCTGGCGGGAGCGCTGGCGGTGGCGCTGGCCGGGCTGGTTCGCTTCGTCATCCCCTACGAGCGGGAGATCTCCTCGCTGTGGATGCTGCTGGTCAAGCTGACGCCCCAGCTCGCGGCCTGCGTCGCCGTCGCCTGGCTGGACGTCGCGTGGGCGAGGTGGCTGCGGCTGCACCTGGTGGCGCTGCCGGCGATCTTCCTGGCGTTCCTGTGCTACTTCGTGCCCAAGACGTTCATGACGGCCCTGGACATGGTGGACGGGACGGCCGCGTTCGAGGACCTCTACCTGCACGTGGTCGTCTTCGTGCCTTTCATGATCGTGGGGCTGGTGCTGTCGTACCGGCTCGGCGGCGGCTCGCGCGAGGGGGTGCTGCGGATCGGCGCGGCGATGACCGTCCTGCAGATGTCCGGCCTGGAGGACCTGGTCGCGGTCCTGATGAACAGCCGGCTGGACGGCGTTCCCGAGGTGTGGGCGTGGGCGCACCACATGACGGTGCGACTCGGTCACGTGGCGACGCGGACCGAGGCCTACGTCTTCATCGCCGTGCACCTCGTCCTCGCGGTGCTGGTGCTGGTGGTCCCGGGCCGGGCCGTCACGGCGCTCGGCCGGCGGATGCGGCGGCGCGCTCCCTCCGCCTGACGGCAGGCGCACGTCGTGATCGCTTTTCCCGTCCGGAGCCATATGGCTCAGGTTCGATCAGATTCGATCGGTACTATGGGACGGCCGGCGAGGAGGACGTATGACGAAGACTGATCAGTCGCCCGGGCCGCTCCTGGCGGCCTGGGGCCCCGCGGCCTCGCGGGAGGGGCTGGCGCGCGTCCTGCTCCCGCCCGGCGAGGCGATCCCGGTGCCGCCCGGCGGGGCCGGGGTGTGGGAACGCGTCCGCGAGTCGGGCGTCCTGGACGCCGTGCGCGAACGGGCCGACAGCGAGCTGGGCACGCCCTGGCCGCAGCCGCTCGCCTCGCGGTACGCGCGCTACTTCCGCGACGGCGACCGCACGGGGTACGAGGCCGAGGTGTTCGGGCGGCAGGACCGGCTGACCCGCGCCGTGCTCACGGCGGCCCTCACCGGCGAGCCCGAGTGGCTGGACGAGGCGGCCGACGGCGTCGTGCTGCTGTGCGAGCAGAGCTCGTGGTGCTGGCCGGCGCACGAGGACACCTGCCGCCCCCGCGGCACCGTGCTGCCCGACGTGGCGACCCCCTGCCTCGACCTGGGCGCCGCCGACGTCGCCGCCCAGCTCGCCTGGGCCGACCAGGTGCTCGGCGACCGCTTCGCCGAGCGGTACCCCGGCCTGCGTGAGCGGGTGCGGGCCGAGGTGCGCGCGCGGGTGTTCGAGCCGTTCCTGCTGCGCGACGACTGGCACTGGCTGGGGCTCGACGGCGACGTGCACAACTGGTGCCCGTGGATCTGCAGCAACGTCCTCGTCGCCGCGCTGCGCCTGGCGCCCGACGGAGACGGACGCGCTCGGCTGGTGGAGTGGGCGGTGGCCGGCGTCGACCGCTACCTCGCGTCACTGCCGGCCGACGGCTCGGTGGACGAGGGCTACGAATACTGGTGGAACGGCGCCTGCCGGGCGCTGGAAGCCCTCGACGTGCTGGAGCACGCCACCGGCAAGGCGCTCGCCGCGGCCGACGTGCCGGTCGTGCGGGAGACCGTCGCCTTCCCGCACCGCATGCAGCTCGGCGGCCCCTGGTATCTGAACCTCGCCGACGCGCGGGCCCGCCCGCCCGCCGACCTGCCGTGGCACGTCCCGTACCGCTGGGGCCGGCGGCTCGGCGAGCCCGATGCCGTACGGCACGCGCGCTCCGAGCGCCCCGCCCGGCTGCCCGCCGACGTGGAGCTGGGCCGGGCCCTCATGGCGCTGGCGGACGGCGAGTGGGCGGCCGCCGAGCCCGCCGAACCGCCCCTGGCCGCCTCGGTCTGGCTGCCGGGCACGCAGGTCGCCCTCGCCCGTACGGCCGGCGGCGCGCGGCGCGGGCTGGCGCTCGCGGTCAAGGGCGGGCACAACGACGAGCACCACAACCACAACGACGTCGGCTCCGTCGTCGTCGCCGTGGACGGCGTGCCCGTGCTCGCGGACGCGGGCCGGCCGACGTACACGGCTCAGACGTTCGGCCCCGACCGGTACGCCATCTGGACCATGCAGAGCACCTGGCACAACGTGCCCGAGGTCCGGGGCACGCCGCAGGGGCAGGGCCGCGCGTTCGCCGCGCGCGACGTGGAGGTGGCCGACGGGCCCGGCCGCTTCACCGCGCGGCTGGACCTGGCCGCCGCCTATCCCGTGCCGGGGTTGCTGCGCTGGTGGCGGACCGCGGTGCTCGACCGCGACGGGGGCCGGGTGACGATCGGCGACGCCTGGGAGTTCGCCGCCGCCGGCGAGCCGAGCGTGCTGCACTTCCTGCTGGCCGGACGGGTGGAGCGGCCCGGCGACGGGCAGGTCGTCGTCCGGCCGCCGGACGGCGCGCGGGCCGCCCTGGTCAGCTGGGATCCGGCGCACGCCACGGCGGCGGTCACCGTCCGCCCGCTGGAGGACCCCATGCTGTCGTCGGTGTGGGGCGACCGGCTGACCCGCCTGGAGCTGCGCCTGCCCGGCACGGCTCGCGGGGCCTTCGAGATCCGGGTGGAGGTGTGGGGATGACCGTCCCCGAACCGGCGTCCGCGCTGCCGGACGAGCGGCGCGCCCACGTGGTGGAGCTGCTGCGCCGCCGGGGCGTGGTCCGCGTGAACGAGCTGGCGGCCGAGCTGGACGTCTCGGTCATCACCATCCGCCGCGACATCGCGCTGCTGTCCTCCCAGGGGCTCATCCGCCGGGTGCGCGGCGGCGCCGTGCTGCACGACGGGGCCGTGGCCGACGCGCTGGCCGGCAGGGACAACGGCGCGGAGGGCGAGGACGCGCCGCCGTCCCCGCAGCCCGCGCCCGACCGATCCGGGGCGGAGCGGCGGCAGCTCACGATCGGCATGGTGGTGCCGTCGCTCACGTACTACTGGCCCGACGTGGTCCGCGGCGTGCGCGAGGCCGCGGCGGCGGCCGGGGCGCGCATCGTGCTGCGCGGCGCCAGCTACCAGGCGGCCGACGAGCGGCACCAGCTCTCCCGGCTGGTGGCGGCGGTCGGCGTGGACGGCCTGCTGGTGGCGCCGACCATCACCGGCGACGACGGCGAGGAGCTGGTGGGCTGGCTTCGGGGCGTCGGCGTGCCGGTGGTGCTCATCGAGCGCACCGCCGCCGCCGGCCCCCACCAGGAGGCGATGGAGTCGGTGGTCAGCGACCACGCCCTCGGCGCCGCGATGGCCGTGCGGCACCTGGCCTCGCTCGGCCACCGCCGGGTCGGGCTGGTCACCACCGTGCAGAGCCCCACGGCGCCGCACGTCCGGCGCGGGTGGCGGCGGGCGTGTGCGGATCTCGGCCTGCCGCTCGACGGCACACCGGACATCACGTCGGTGGACCAGTGGGATCCGGGCTGGCCTGAGGCGCTCGACGGCGTACTCGACGCGGCCGTCGGCTCCGGGACGACGGCGCTGCTCGTGCACTCCGACCCGGAGGCGATCAGCCTGGTCGAACGCTGCGAGGAACGCGGCATCCGGGTGCCCGGCGACCTGGCCGTGGTGACGTACGACGACGAGGTGGCCGAGCTGTGCGACCCGCCGCTGACGGCCGTCCGCCCGCCGCGGGCGGCGATCGGGCGGGCGGCGTTCGCGCTGCTGGCGGAGCGCCTGGCCGACGAGGACCCCGAACGGCCGACGCACCGGATCGTCATCGAGCCGCGCCTGATCGTCCGGTCCTCCTCGACGGCCTAGCACCGCGCCCGGCGTCCTCGGCACGGCGTCGTCAGCGCGGCTCGCCCGGCGCGGCCGGTACGGCCAGGGTGTCGCGCGTGCCGTCCGGCCAGGTGACGTGGGCGAGCGCGGGGCCGTCCCACGACACGGCCGGTGACGCGGCCGGTGGCCGGCCGCCGAGGTGCAGCGCGGCGGTGTACCAGGTGCCGGTGCGGGCGGGGCCGCTGGTCGCGCACCAGGGGACCAGCGTCCAGGGGGCGAGCGGCGAGCCGTCGCGGACGGGCGTGCTGCCCGACCGGTCGAACCCGGCGCCGGCGACCACGCGGGAGCACCCGTCCTGCCCGGGCGCGGCGTTCCCGGCGGCGGTCGCGGAGGGCAGGGGCCAGCCGCCGACACGCAGCCGGCCACCGTCCGATGGGGCCGGGGCGTCCTCCGGGACGGCGCCGGGCGACAGGCGGATCAGGCGCACCTCCCACGTCCCGCGTACGGCTGACACCAGGTCGATCCACGGCCCGAGCCGGACCGACCCGGACCGCCCGTACCCGTGGTCGGGGCCGCCGTCCCCGGAGGCGACCCAGTGCGCCTGCCACCGCGACGCCCCGGCGAGCGTCCCGGACGGCAGGCGGTCGAGCAGCAGCGTCTCGAAGCCGGTCCGGTGGCTGGCCAGGCCCTGCTCGTCGAGGACGGCCACCGACTGGTCGAACGGGTCGGCGGCGTGCGGGCCGGCCAGCAGCGGCGAGGTGGCCGTCGAGTAGCCGAGCCGGGCGTACAGCGGCGAGTCGGTCAGGTGCGTGCCGGGGTGGGAGTGGTCGGTGCCGTGGTTGACGACGCGCACGATCCCGTCGGCGCGGGTGCCGCTGACGAGCCAGCCGGGGGCGCGGGCGAGGAGGTGGAAGTCCTCGCGCTCGACGGGCAGCGGCTCCTCGACGGCCGTCCACACCGGATGGTCGGCGGGCAGCGACAGGCCGAAGAGGCCCTTGGCCGCCCAGTACGGCGAGCCGGGTCCGGAGTACGACTGGGCGATCGGCGGCCACGCCCGGTGCCAGCCGAGGGTGAGGATGCCGTGCTCGTCGGGGGCGCCCCGGTCCACGAAGTGGCGGGCGACGCCCGAGGCGGCGCGGCGCAGCAGGCCGGGCGCGGGCGTGGCGAGGCCCGCGCGGGCGCCGGCCCAGAACGGCGTCGCGGCGGCGAACCGGTAGGTGAGGCTGCGTCCCTGCACGAGGGGCGACCCGTCGGCGCCGACGAGGTGGACGGCGTCGTGCAGGTAGCGTTCGAGGCGTTGGCGGTAGAGGGGCAGGCGGGAGTCGGCGGCCGGGTCGCCGGCGGCCATCTCGGCCCACATCAGCGGGTAGAACTGCAACGCCCACCCGGCGTAGTGGTCGTAGGCCCGTTCGGCGCCGTCGGCGTACCAGCCGTCCTGCCGGGCGAAGCCGTCGGTGAGGGCGAGGCCCCGCTCGATGTCCTCCCGCGCGTACGGCCCGCCGACGGAGGCGAGGAACTGCTCGACCACGATCTGGAACCACACCCAGTTGATCGGCGGGTAGTCGGACCCGATCGCGGGCGCCAGGTAGTCGACCACCTGTTCCTGGACGAGCGGGTCGAGCCGGTCCCACAGCCACGGCCGGGTGAGGTGCAGCACCAGGGCGAGGGAGGCGGCTTCGACCTTGGCCTGGCCGTGCTCGTCCAGCCGCACCCAGCGCTCGGGTGAGCGGGGGTCGGTGCCCGTGGCGAGCCCTTGGGCGTACCAGTCCATGAGGCCGAGGGGGTCGCGCCCGCCCTCGCCGGCCACCCGGAACCCGGCCGCGAGGAACGTGCGGGCGAAGCCTTCCAGGCCGTCCACGTCGGTGCCGTAGCCGCCGGGCGGTCCGGGGAAGGTGATGCGCGCGTGGGAGGGCGAGGCGTGGGGGCGCGCCGACAGGAGGAGGTGGTCGGCGAGCGCGGCCCAGTGCTGCCGCGTCCAGCCGGTGTGGGGTGACAGCCGCAGGTCGTCGAGCTCCCGCAGCGGGCGCATGGGTCCTCCTGGTGATCGCGGTAGGGCGTCCAGGGAGTTAACGCGACCGGTTCGTCCCGCGTCAAGAGCCAACGCTCCAGAACGATCAATATCGATCAGATAACGTGATCGTTCTGAATTAACGCAGTATTGACGTGATTGAAATGATCGGACATGATCGGCGAACTGGTAAGCGCTTGCCGCCGAAGGGACCCGCGTGAGACGACGACCATCTGCCCTGCTCGTGATGGACCCCGCGTACTACAGCGTGCAGTTCCAGGAGCCGCAGCTACGCCGGTTGCACGAGCTCGTCGAGCTCACCGAACCGGTCGTCACCGACGACCTCGACGCGCCCCACGTCCGCAGCCGGCTGCGCGAGGTCGAAGTGCTGATCACGTCGTGGGGCGTTCCCCGGCTCACGCCCGAGCGACTGGCCGACGCGCCGCTGCTGCGGGCCGTCTTCCACTGCGCCGGCACGGTCCGCACGTTCGTCACCGACGAGGTCTGGCGGCGGGAGATCCTCGTCACCAACGCCGCCGACGACAACGCCGTCCCGGTGGCCGAGTTCACCCTCGCCGCGGTCATCCTGGCCGGCAAGAAGGCGCCGTTCCTCGCCCAGGACGCCCGCGTCCACCGCGACGACTGGTCGTACGCGTCCCGGCGCGGCGAGCTGACCAACCGCGGGCGCACCATCGGCGTCGTCGGCTTCTCCCGGACCGGCCGCCGGGTCGTCGAGCGGCTGCGCGCGCTGGAGGTGGATATCCTGGTCGCCGACCCGTACGCCGACCCCGACGAGGTCAGCGCGGCGGGCGCCCGCCTGGTCACGCTGACCGACCTGCTGCCGCTGTGCGACGTGCTGACCCTGCACGTGCCCTCGCTGCCGTCCACCCGCCACCTCATCGGGGCGGCGGAGCTGGCCCTGCTGCGCGACGGCGCGACCGTCATCAACACCGCGCGCGGCGCCGTCCTCGACACCGCCGCCCTGGAGCGGGAGTGCGGCCGCGGCCGGATCGACGCGATCCTCGACGTCACCGACCCCGAGCCCCTGCCCGCCACCTCGCCCCTGTACGACCTGCCCAACGTCATGATCACCCCCCACATCGCCGGATCACTCGGATCGGAGACCCGGCGGATGAGCGAGAGCGCGCTCGACGAGCTCGAACGCTACCTGACCGGCCGGCCGCCCCTCGCGGCCGTGACCGCCGACGAGTTCATGGTGAGCGCCTGAGCCCTGAGACCGGCTCGAAGGAAAGGAGACCGGAGCAATGATCGCTTCCGACACGCCAGGAAGGGCCCCAGTGCGACGCCACCTCGTGCAGGCCATCGCGGCAGCGGCCGCCCTCTCACTCGCCGTCACCGCGTGCGGCTCCGCCGAACCCGAGGCCGGCGGCAGCGGCGGGGGCGGCAGCTCCACCCTGACCGTCACGGTGTGGAACCTCGCCAAGACGCCCGAGTTCAAGGCGCTGTTCGACGCCTTCGAGCAGGCGAACCCCGGCGTCAAGGTGCAGCCGGTGGACATCCTCGCCGACGACTACGCCGACAAGGTCACCACGATGCTGGCCGGCGGCGACAAGACCGACGTGATCACGATGAAGAACGTCACGGACTACTCGCGCTACTCCAGCCGCGGCCAGCTCGTGGAGATCACCGACCTGGCCAAGTCGGGCGACACCGCCGACCTGGCGGGCCTGGACGCCTTCAACGTGGGCGAGAAGTACTACGCGCTGCCGTACCGGCAGGACTTCTGGCTGCTCTACTACAACAAGAAGTACTTCGAGCAGGCCGGTGTGAAGGCTCCCGAGGCTCTCACCTGGGACGAGTACGGCAAGATCGCCCAGCAGCTCACCAAGGACGAGGGCGGCAAGAAGGTCTACGGCACCTACCACCACACCTGGCGGTCGGTGGTGCAGGCCATCGCGGCCGCGCAGACCGGGGGCGACCAGCTCAGCGGCGAGTACGCGTTCTTCAACGACCAGTACGCCGTCGCGCTCGGCCTGCAGAAGGCCGGCGCGGCCATCGACTTCGGCACCGCGATGGCCCAGAAGTCGGACTACCGGACCATGTTCGAGACCGGCGCCACAGCCATGATGCCCATGGGCACCTGGTACATCTCCGGCATCCTGGAGGCCAAGAAGACCGGCAAGACCGACGTCGACTGGGCGCTGGCCCCGATGCCGCAGCGTCCCGGCGGCTCCGGCGTGACGACGTTCGGCTCGCCGACCGCCTTCGCGGTCAACAAGCGCAGCCAGAACGCCGACCTGGCCAAGAAGTTCGTGCAGTTCGCCGCGGGCAAGGCCGGCGCCGAGGCGATCAGCAAGGTCGGCGTGGTGCCGGCCCTGCAGTCGCCGGAGATCACCGAGGCGTACTTCAAGAACGAGGGCATGCCGGCCGACGAGGTGTCGAAGAAGGCGTTCGAGCCGGACAAGGTGAACCTTGAGATGCCGGTCAGCGAGAACACCTCCGACATCGACACGATCCTCAGGGAGGAGCACGAGCTGATCATGGTCGGGGACAAGTCGGCCGCCGACGGCATCCGCTCCATGAACGAGCGTGTCAAGAGCGAAGTCCTCAACTAGCCGCCCCCGAGGCGGGGACCCCGGTTTGGTCCTCGCCTCGGGATTCGCGCGGCCAGCGATACAGGGATAGAAGCGGACATCGCAGGCAACCCGCTGGAGTCACGAAGGACGGCCATGGCCCACGTATTGACGAAACCGGCGCCGACCGCGCCACCGGCTCCGCCCCGCCGCTCCCGGCGCCGGCGCGACATCCTCGTCGGGTGGAGCTTCATCCTGCCCAACTTCGTCGGCTTCGCGCTGTTCACGCTGGTGCCCATGCTGGCGGCGTTCGCGCTGGCGTTCCTGGAGTGGGACTCCTACAGCACCCCCGAGTGGGTGGGCCTCGACAACTTCGCGCGGCTGTTCGGCGACGAGAACTTCCACGTCGCGCTGCGCAACACCCTCTTCTACGCGGCCGGGCACATCCCGCTGACGCTCGTCGCCGCGCTCGGCCTGGCGATGGCGCTCAACCGGAAGCTGCGCGGGGTGCCGTTCTTCCGCACCGCGGCGTTCTTCCCGTACATCACCTCGCTGGTCGCCGTCGCCGTCGTGTGGAACATGCTGTTCAACCCGACGGCCGGACCGATCAACCAGGTGCTGGAGGCCATCGGCGTCTCCGATCCGCCCCGCTGGGTGGCCAGCACCGACTGGGCGATGCCCGCGGTGATCATCACCAGCGTGTGGCGCGACATGGGCTACTACATGGTGCTCTACCTGGCCGGCCTGCAGACCATCCCGAAGGAGTACTACGAGGCGGCCCGCGTGGACGGGGCCAACGCCTGGCAGCGCTTCTGGAGCATCACGGTGCCGAGCCTGCGGCCCACGACGTTCTTCGTCGTCGTCATGCTGACCATCCAGTCCTTCAAGGTCCTCGACCTCATCGTGGTCATGACCGACGGCGGACCGGGCCGCAGCACGCTGGTGCTGGCGCAGCTCGTCTACCGGGAGGGCATCACCGAGGGGCAGTTCGGCTACTCCTCGGCCATCGCCCTGGTGCTGTTCGTCCTCGTGCTGACCGTGACCGTCGTCCAGTTCCGTATCAACGAGCGGAGGAGCGCCTGATGACCGCGCTGCACGATGCTCCCCCGACCGCCGCCGAGCCGCGCCCGCCGGCCGCGCCGCCCGGGAGCCGCCGCCCGGGGCCGGCCGTGGTCCGCACGGTGCTGACCTACCTGGCGCTCGGCGCCGTGGCGGTGCTGGTGCTGGTGCCGTTCGCGTGGATGGTGTCGTCGTCGCTCAAGCGCGACAACGAGGTCTTCACGGTGCCCATCCAGTGGATCCCCGACGAGCTGCAGTGGTCGAACTTCGTGGCGATCTGGGACCGCATCCCGCTGCTCACCTACCTGGGCAACTCCGCGTTCCTGTCGGTCACGATCACGCTGCTGCAACTGCTGACCGGCAGCTTCGCCGCCTACGGCTTCTCCAAGGTGCGCTTTCCCGGCCGCGACGCGCTCTTCCTGGCCTACATCGCCACCATCGCGGTGCCGTGGCAGGCGTACATGGTGCCGCAGTACATCATGATGCAGCAGGCCGACCTGACGAACACCTACTGGTCGATCATCCTGCTGCAGGCGTTCGGCGCGTTCGGCGTGTTCCTCATGCGGCAGTACTACATGTCGATCCCGGACGAGCTGTGCGAGGCCGCGCGGATCGACGGGCTCAGCGAGTACGGGATCTACTGGCGGATCATGCTGCCGCTGTCGAAGCCGGCATTGGCCAGCCTGGCCCTGCTGACCTTCGTCAACACCTGGAACGACTACATGGGGCCGTTCATCTACCTGACCAGCAACGAGTTGTGGACGGTCCAGCTCGGCCTGCGCTCGTTCGTCGGCCAGTACGACGCCGAGTACGCGATGATCATGACCGGCGCGGTGCTGTCGGTGCTGCCGATCCTGGCGATCTTCCTGGTCGGGCAGCGCTACTTCATCCAGGGCATCGCGACGAGCGGGCTGAAGGGATGAGCGGGCTCGGTGGCGGCGTGCGGGCCCTGCTCAGGCCGGCCGGCCAGGCGACGTACGAGCGGGTCTTCGGCACCGTCTACGTCGGGCTGATGACGAACGTGCTGCTCGCCGTGGCCTGCTCGCCGCTGCTGGCGGCGCTCGCCCTGGTGCGCGACCCTTCGGCGTCGTGGCCGTTCTTCGCCCTGCTGTCCGCGCTGTGCGCGCCCGCGCTGGGCGGCGCGTTCCGGTGCTTCGCCGCGCTGGGCGAGGGCTCGGCCGCCGTGCTGCGCCCGTTCCTGGACGGCTACCGCGACACCGCCCGCCGCGCCCTGGCCGTCTGGGCCGCCGGCGGCGTCGCCGTGGCCGTGCTGGCGGTGGACGGCGTCGTGGTGGCGCGCACCGCGTGGGGGCCGGCGCTCGCGCCGTTCTTCGTCACGGCGGGGGCGCTGGTGCTGGCCGTGGCGTTCGGCCTGCTCGTGCTGGTGGCCGAACCGGCGGGCGAGCGGGCACGGCCGCTCGCTCTCGTGCGGCCCTGCCTCTACCTGGTGGCGCGGCGGTGGTGGCTGGCCGCGGCCGTCGTCGGCATGCTCGCCCTGGCGGTGACCGTGGTGCTGGTCAAGCCGGTGGCCGGCGTGCTCCTCGCCTGCTCGCCGCTGCTGTACCTGGCGTGGGCGACGACGCGGTCCGTGCTCGCCCCGTTGCTGCCCGCGACCGCTCGGCGCTAGCCTCGTCAGACGAGGTTGTGCCGGGCGTGGGCCGGTGCCCGCCAGCCCAGCACCGCCTCCGTCATGCGGACCGCCGCGACCGTGCTGGGCACGTCGTGGACCCGCAGGATGCGCGCGCCGCGCAGGATCGCGACCACGTTGGCCGCGATCGTGCCCTCCGTGCGCTCCCCCTGGGGGCGGTCGAGGGTCTCGCCGATGAAGTCCTTGTTGGACAGCGCCGCCAGGGTGGGGTGGCCGATGGCGGCGATCTCGTCGAGCCTGCGGGTCAGCTCCAGCGAGTGGTAGGTGTTCTTGTTCAGGTCGTGGCCGGGGTCGATGACGATCCGCTCGGCCGGCACCCCCGCGTCCAGCGCGAACCGCACGCGATCCAGCAGGAAGTCGCGCACCTCGGCCACGACGTCGGTGTAGACCGGCCGGGGAACCGCCTTGCCGGGGCCCGCGAGGCTGTGGGTGACGATCACCCCGGTGCCGGTCTCGGCGGCCACCCGGGCGATGTCCGGCTCGCGCAGCCCGTTGGTGTCGTTGATGACGTCCGCCCCGGCCTCGACGGCCGCCCTGGCGACCGCCGCCCGGTGGGTGTCGACCGAGATCACCGCGCCGGTCCTGCCCCGCACCTCGGCGATGACGGGCGCGACCCGGTCGATCTCCTCGGCGACCGTGATGGGCTCCTGGTCGGCGCTGAAGGCGAAGCCGCCGATGTCCACCCAGTCGGCCCCGTCGGCGACGGCCCGGCAGGCCGCCTCGACCGCCTGGGACAGCTCGAACGTCCGGCCCCGGTCGTGGAAGGAGTTGGGCGTCCGGTTGACGATCGCCATGATCGCCACCTGGCGGTCGAAGTCGAACTCCCGCTGTCCGAAACGCCGGACGGGAGAGATGATTTCCGGAAAGAACATCCTGCTGGTCCCGTCGCTCACGGTTCTCGTCTCCCTCTCCGCCACCCTGCCACGACCCCCAGCAGGATCATCGCACCGGACCGCATGGGCCCGCACCGCCCGAGGGTAGGCCGGCCTCCCGGAGGGAAGTCTCCGCGACATGAGTGACGAGATTCCCGAGTGGCGCGGGCGGCGGCCCGCCGGGCTCGACGACACGACCGTGGACGCGCTCGGCCGGCTCTCCGGGGCGCTGGAGAAGGTCGAGCGGGCGCGCGGCCACCTCTACGCCTTCCACCAGCTCACCGGCAGCGCCCACGTGGAGCTGGAGGAGGCGATCGAGCGACTGCGCGCCGCCGGGCACGACCGGCAGGCCGACGCCCTGACCACCGAGCTGCTGGGCCGCGACGTGCTGGCCAGCCGGTGGACGTTCCAGGTGGTCGAGGAGTACGACGACGGCTACTACCGGTGCTTCGTGGACGCGGAGCGCCGGATCAGGGACGAGCTGGCGCAGGGTCGGCGGCACATCTTCGAGGCCGAGATGAAGGAACGCCAGCAGCCGCGATGAGCCGCGCATTCTGCGCCCCGCGCCATACGTAGATTTCCCGATGTGCTGTCTGCCCGGATTCGCCTACCGTCGGCCGCGTCGAGACCCTTCATGAAGGCGGGTTCATGCGCGCGTTGACCGTACTGCTGTCCACCGCACTGCTCGTCACCACGATCGCCGCCCCCGCCGCCGTCGCCGGCGAGCACGAGCGGGCGCCGGGCGCGTTCGACGTCAGGTACGACCGTGCCGTCTTCACCGCGGGCACGGCCGAAGGGGTGACGGCCGGCGACGGCCTGGCCTTCGGCTCCCCCGCGGGCGTCACCACCTACACCGACGCGCTCGGCACCAGGACGTGGGAGTACGCGCGCTGGACCGGCCCCGAGCGGGCCGTCGGCTTCGCCGCCGACGAGCTGATCGCCTCGTGGACGGCCGACATCCCGCCGGGGAGCTGGATGCAGGTGGAGGCGCGGGCGCGCAACACCGCCGGGCTGACCAAGTGGTACGTGCTCGGCCGCTGGGCCTACGGCGAGGGCGACATCCGGCGCACCTCCGTGCCCGGCCAGGGCGACGCCGACGCGACCGTGGCCGTCGACACGCTGGTCGCGGCGTCGGGCCGGCGGTTCGCCGCCTACCAGCTCCGCCTCACCCTGTACCGCACGCCCGGCTCCGCGGTGCGGCCGATCGTGCGCGGCCTCGGCGCGATGGCCTCGGCCGTGCCGCAGCGCAAGTCCGTGCCGGTCAGCCCGGGCGGCGGCGCGTGGGGCACCGAGCTGGACGTGCCGCGCCGCTCCCAGAACGTGCACGAGGGCCACTACCCCGAATGGGACGGCGGCGGTCAGGCCTGGTGCAGCCCCACCTCGATGACGATGGTCCTCGGCTACTGGGGCAGGTGGCCGAGCGCCCAGGACACCGCGTGGGTCTCGCCGTCCGACCCGAACCCCGAGGTCGACTACGCCGCCCGGCACACCTACGACCACTCCTACCGGGGCGCGGGCAACTGGCCGTTCAACACCGCCTACGCGGGCCGGTACGGCATGGACGGGTTCGTCACCCGCCTGCGCTCGCTGACCGAGCTCGAACGCCTGATCGCCGCGGGCGTCCCGGTGATCACCTCGCAGTCGTTCAAGAAGGGCGAGCTGCCGGGCGCCGGTTACGGCACGAACGGCCACATCATGGTGGTCGTCGGCTTCACCGCCGACGGCGACGTCATCGCCAACGATCCGGCCTCCCCGAGCAACGAGGCGGTGCGGCGGGTCTATCCGCGCGCCGACTTCGAGAACGTCTGGCAGCGCAGCTCCAGCAGCGGCGGCATCGCCTACGTCGTCCACCCGCCCGGCCACGACCTGCCCGCGACCACCCCGGGCCTGCCCGCCAACTGGTGAACCGCGCCTTGCGACGCTGTTCCCTTACCTCGGACATAATCGACGGGCCGCACGCCCTGCGGGCAGGATGGCGGCATGACGCGAGAGATTGTGGAGAAACTGCTGGGCCTGATGGCGGCCGGTGACCACGACGGGGCGGCGAAGCTGTTCGCCGAGCGGATCGACTGGCAGCTCGACTGGCCGGCCGAGGGACATCCGGCGGTGCCGTGGATCCGTCCGCGGACGGGCCGTGCCGACGTGGCGGGGCACTTCCGGATGCTGGAGGAGTATCACGTGCCGGAGGCCAACGGCACGTCGGTGACCCGCATCCTCGTAGACGGCGACGACGCGGTCGTGCTGGGCCGCATCGTGCAGACGGTCAGGGCGACCGGCAGGACCTACGCCTCGCCGTTCGCCCTGCACCTGACGGTCGAGGACGGCCTGATCACCCGGTACCACATCTACGAGGACAGCCTGACCGTGGCGGAGGCGCTCTCGGCGCGTTGACCGGCGGGGCGATCGCTGGTGCACTCGTCGTCGTGGGGAGGATCGCCTCCGTAGCCGTGGTCGTGGTGCTGGCGCTGGTCGTCGGCCCGGCGGGCGCGCGGCCGGACGACGAGGTCCGCTACGGCGGCGCGCTGACGGGCGCCGGGCTGGTGACCGACGACGGGCCGCACGGCAGGCACGGCACGGTGCTGACCTCGGGCGGCGGCCGGGTGGTGGCCGTCCGAGCCGCGGGCGGGCCGTTCCTGCGCTTTCCCGCCGGGGCCTGTTCGGCCGCGCCCTGCCCGCAGGCGGTGGTGCGGCCGGCCGAGTGGGGTGCGCTGGCGCCGAAGGGGGGCACGGGGCGGTTCAGCTTCGGCGCCGACGTGCGGCTGACCGCGGCGCCTTCGATGGACGCCGGGATGAACGTGTGGCAGTTCGGGTCGGCGGGGCCGGGCCACGCGCAGTGGAAGCTCCAGGTGGACGGCGGTCTGCCGTCATGCCGCTGGTCCGACGGCGCCGGGGTGGTGCTGCTCGCGGCGGGCGCCTACCGGATGGCCGTCGGGCGGTGGCACCGGGTGCGGTGCGCGCGGCTGTCGCGGACGCTGTTCCAGATCCGGGTGCTCGACCCGGCGACCGGCGAGGCGATCGTGCCGCCCGCGCACGCGGTGGCCGCGCTGGGCGCGATCAGGCCGGCCGGCACGGCCCTCATCGGCGGCAAGCGGGTGGCCGCGAGGCAGCACGACGGGCAGACCGACCAGTTCCACGGTGACCTGGACGAGGTGTTCTTCGCCCACGGGTAGGCCGCGCGGCGTTCGCCAACGGGTAGGCCGCGCGGCGACGGGCCGGTCAGCGGTGGGGGTGCGTCCGGTCGTAGGCGGCGCGGGCGGCCAGGACCTGCGGCATGTCGCCTTCGAGCTGCTCGATGAGCTCCAGCAGCTTGGCGGCGGTGCGGGTGCCGAGCGGGGTGAGGCTGTAGTCGACGCGCGAGGGGAAGCCCTCACGGGCCCGCCGGTGGACGAAGCCGTCGCGTTCCAGGGTCTGCAGGGTCTGGGTGAGCATCTTGTCGCTCACCCCCTCCACGTGGCGGCGCAGCTCGTTGAAGCGCATCGGCCCCTCGTGCAGGCCGGCCAGGACGAGAGGGCCCCACCGGCCGGTGACGCGCTCGAACGTCTCCCGGGAGGCGCAGGCACGGGCGAAGACGTCGAACTCCAGCTTGGACAGCTCTTCGGGATCGGCGACCGGCTGCGGGTGTGCGTCCATGCCCAGATACTACCCCCCAGGAAGCACTCTCTTTTGGTTTGCGCTTTCTCTGAGAAAGTGCCAAGGTGGAGGGGCCGCGCCATTCGGGCGTCCGGCATCCCACCACCTCAGCCAAGGAAGTGCCCGCCATGTACGTCGTCACCGGAGCCACCGGATCGCTCGGCCGCCTCGTCGTCGAGGGCCTGCTCGCCAAGGTCCCCGCCGACCGCGTCGCCGCCGTCGCCCGCGACGCCTCCAAGGCCGCCGACCTCGCGGCGCGCGGCGTCGAGGTGCGCGTCGCCGACTACGACGACCCCGCCTCCCTCGACGGCGCCTTCGGCGCGGGCGACCGGGTGCTGTTCGTATCCGGCAGCGAGGCCGGACGGCGCGTCCCGCAGCACCGCGCGGTCGTGGCCGCCACCCGGGAGGCCGGGGTGGCGCTGCTCGCCTACACCAGCGTGCTCGGCGGGCCCGCGGCCGACTTCGAGCTGGCCCGCGAGCACCAGGTCACCGAGCAGGCGATCCTCGACTCGGGCCTGCCGTACGTGTTCCTGCGCAACGGCTGGTACCACGAGGTCTACACCGGCAACCTCGGCCCGGTGCTCGCCCACGGCGCCGTAGTGGCCAGCGCCGGCGAGGGCAGGGTGGCGTCCGCCGCCCGGGCCGACTACGCCGCCGCCGCGGTCGCCGTGCTGACCGGCGACGGCCACGAGAACACCGCGTACGAGCTGAGCGGCGACGTCGCCTGGAGCTTCACCGAGTACGCCGCCGAGCTGTCGCGGCAGACCGGCAGGGAGATCGTCTACTCGGACGTGCCCGCCGGGACCCACCGCGAGATCCTGCTCGGCGCCGGGGTGCCGGCGCCGTTCGCCGACATCCTGGTGGACGTGGACGCCGCCATCGCCCGAGGGCTGCTGGCGACCGTGACGGGAGACCTCGCCAAGCTCATCGGCCGCCCGACCACGCCGATCGCCGACGGCATCGCGGCGGCGCTGAAGCCCTGACCCACGAGGCCGCCGGCTCGGTCAGTGGGCCGCCACCAGCGTCTTGAGCACGACGATCGCCAGCCCCAGCACGAGGTTGGCGACACCCGACAGGACGACGACGCCCCTGCCGGACCGGGTCCTGACCGCCGCGGTGACCGCCCAGCCCACCTGGGCCGCCACCGCGACGGTCAGCGCCGCCCAGGTGGCCACGGCGTCCGACAGGCCGAGCGCCGAGGCCAGCGCCGCCGCGATGGCGGGCGGGATCGCCGCCTGCGCCAGCGGCCACTCCCGCCGCCCCGCGGCGCGCAGCCGCCGCCAGGTCAGCGGCGCCCCCTGGCCGACCATCCGGACGTACAGGTGGGCCATCCAGAACACCACGCCGGTGCTGATCAGCACCACCACGAGGTCCCCCGCCGGGGTGGGGGTGCCGTCGGCCGCGCTGCCGGCGACCACGGAGGCGGCCAGCAGCGAGCCGTACACGGCGCCCGCGTACTGCGTCCCGTCGCGGGAGGCGTCCGTGTCAGGCGTGCTCATGCCAGCAGTGTCGTCGCCGACCGGCGCGGCGGGCGGCACGGCGTGCGGGGGAATGCGCACTCTTGAGGCGTTCGGGGCGAACGGCCGGTCCAGCAGTGCGCGACAGGGCAGGCGGCCGGGCGCTCGTCAGAGCAACCTGCGAGCGCGGCGCAGCCGCCGCTCACGCAGCGCCAGCAGGGGCGGCAGGCCGACCTGGACGGCGATGTAGAGCACCACGGCCACCGCCTCCCAGAACTGCGCCGAGTCGATCGCGCCGCCGCCGAGCTGCGTCACAGCCCATCCGCCCAGCGAGGACAGCAACGGCAGCACCACCGTGACGAGCGTCCACCCCATGGCGACGACACCGGCCAGGTACAGCAGCATGAACCAGCGGGCGACCTGCCGATCGCGTTCGCCCGCGCCGGCGAGTTCGGCCGTCTCGGCGTCGGTGAGCCGGAACAGCCGGGCCTTCGCGGTCAGCCAGGTCGTCCGGTACAGGTTGTGGCAGCGCAGCGCGTTGGCGAGCAGGGCGTAGGAGTCGCTGCGCAGCGGCAGGGCGGCCCACTGCCAGACGATCGTGTAGCTCAGGAACAGCACGACGGCGGCCAGCACGTCGTCGACGGCCGTGGGGGGCGTGAGCGCGCGCAGGGCCAGCGTCACGGCCAGGACCACGGTGTCGACGGCCATCCCGGCCAGGTAGACGCCGTAGCGGCGATGCCGCGGCACCGTGACGATCTGGGTCAGATCGGTCTCGAAAACGATGTAGATCCCCCGGTAGCTCACCCGGAAGATCGCCGGCACGCCGACGGCCCGCCCGGCGAGCCAGTGCCAGGCCTCATGCAGTGCGCCGAAGAGGACGGCGAGCAACAGCCAGCCGAACACGGACGACCCCGGGCTGGGCAGGAACCAGGCGTCCTCCCAGGAGGGGCGCAGCGGGGGGCGCAGCACCAGCAGGGTCACCACGGCCACCGCGGCGGCCGCGTAACAGAACCAGCCCACCCGTCCGAACAGCCGGGCCGCCACACGAGGGCTGACCCCCTCGATCCACCTGATCCGCCCACGCCCGGCCAGGTCCCCGGCCGTCTCGGCGGGCGGGTCGAGCAGGCCCGCGGCGGTGAGCCCCTCCAGGAGGTCGGCCCCGTCCACATCCTCGCCCGCGACCTGGCCGGCCCGTTCCGTGGCCTCGGCGAGCGAGCCAGTCCGCTGCAACGTGGTGACGAAAACGGCTCCGGGTTCCGGAACCGCGACGAAGACACCCAGCTCCGGACGCCCGAGGATCCACGCCTCGCCGTCGAAGGCGACGGTCACCAGCGCGGCTCGCTCCCGCAGGTCCTCGTCCACGGACGCCGCCATCGTCTCTCCGCTCTCGTGTTCGGGTCAGAGCACGAGGGGCCGCGTCCTCCCCGAGGTGCGGCCCCTCGTCGATCCTCAGGAATCCGGGTGGATGAGCTGGGTCAGCCGGGTGTTCTCGACGCGCACGATCTCGATCTTCACAGTGGTCACCTCCCTCCGCACACTCTGCAGTCGGGGTCCCGCGTCCACTCGGTCCGACTCGTCGCGCAGCCGCGCGCGAAGTCGATGGCGAGAGGGCGGCCGGCGTACGCCGGGGGCTCGAAACCGGTCAGGTAGCGCAGCACCTCGAAGGCGCCGTAAGCGCCCAGCAGCCCGGCGACCGGACCGATGCCGCGGTTGGGCTGCGGCCTGCTGACGAACAGGCGGGTGGCGGCGATGGCCTGGGCGATGGCCGGGTCGTCCGGGTCGGGGAAGTCGTCCGGGTTCGACGGGTCGGCGGGCACGCAGGCGCGACAGGCGCTGACCCCGGGTTGCACCGACCAGACGGTCCCCAGGGTCACGGAGATGCCGCCGCGGACGAACGGCACGCCGTTGCGGACGCAGGCCTCGTTGACCCAGAGGTCGATGGCGTTCGGCCGGTCGACGCCGGAGGCCACCACGTCGGGCCTGGTGCGCTCGACGAGTTCGGCGAGCTGCTCGTACCCCTCGATCCCCGCGTCGACGGTATCGACCTCGATGTCCGGGTCGAACTCCTTGACCCAGTGCGCGGCTCGCTCCACCTTGCGTGCGCCGATGTCGTCCCATCGGTAGAGGTACTGGCGCGCGAAGTTGCGTGGGTCCACGGTGTCCCGGTCGAGCAGCGTCATCCTGCCGACGCCCAGCCCTGCCAGGTGCGGGATGGTGTTGGAGTTCAGGCCGCCGGTGCCGAGGACCAGCACGTGCGACTCGCGCAGGCGCCGCTGCAGATCCTCGCGGCTGCGGTCGAGGCTGCCGAACGACTCGAAGAACGCCAGGTTGCTGAAGTAGCGCTCCGCCTGGTCAGGCTCCAGCCGCTGGAGGCGGTCGCCGTCCTCCAGCATGCGCTCGGCGTCGAACGCCTGGACGGCGCCACGCACGTCGGCCACGTCCAGGGACAACTCGGCCGCCAGCTCGGCGATCGTGCGCCCGCCCTCGCTGAGGAGGCCCAGCAGCTTCTCCACCGTCCCGTCAGGGTCGGAGAGCACCAACTGGTCGCGTGGGTCGTACACCAGGCGCAGCTGATCCCCGACCCGTTCCCAGGCGATGCCCTTGAGCCGTGGCCTCATCTGTGCGTCACCCACCCTCTGATCGCGGTTCGGCAGGACTCTGGCACCCGTGCGCATGGATCACGCATGGATCGCGCACGCGAATTGCTCTGCGATCAGAGCCTGGACTACCGTCTGACCGTGAGATCCGCCGGCGTCCGACTCCTCGTACTCGGCCCCGTGGAGATCGCTGTGGACGGCCGCATCGTCCACCTGACCAGCCGCCAGCGTGCGCTGCTGGCGGCCCTGGTGCTCGACGCCGGCCGGGTGGTCTCCGTCGAACGGCTGGCCAACCGGCTCTGGGACGACCACCCGCCGCCCTCCGCGGCGGCCAGGTTGCGGGCGCTCGTCGCGGAGCTGCGTCGCGCGCTGGGGCCCCGCGGCCCCGAAGTGATCGTCACCCGCAGTCCGGGCTACCTGGCCGAGGCCGGCGCCCTCGCGGTGGACGCCGACGAGTTCGTCGCCCTGGCGGAGGAGGCGCACCGGGCGACCGAGCACGGCCGGCACGTGGATGCCGTCGCCGGCTACGACGCGGCCCTGCGCCTGTGGCGCGGCGAGCCGTTCGCCGACCTCCCGGGCACGGCGGCGCAGGCGGAGCGGCACCGGCTGGAGGAGCGCAGGTGGGAGGTCGTGGAGCGGCGGGCCGCGGCCTCGCTGGAGCTCGGCCGGGGTGAGGAGGCCGTGGCCGAGCTGACGCGGCTCGTCGTCGAGCAACCGCTGCGGGAGAGGCCGCATGCCCTGCTCATGCGGGCACTGTGCCGGAGCGGGCGGCTGCCCGACGCGCTGGAGGTGTACCGGAACTTCCGAGCCCGTCTCGTCCGCGAGCTCGGCATCGAACCCGGCAAGGAGCTCCAGCGGCTGCACCAGGACCTGCTGGACGGCGAACCGGCGACGGCGACGGCCGCCCCGGCGCCCGTTCCGCGCCAGTTGCCCGCGGTCACCAGCCGCTTCGTCGGCCGGACGGTGGAGCTGCGGCACATGGACACCGGCCGGGTGACGCTCGTGGCCGGCCCCGCCGGCGTCGGGAAGACCACGCTGGCGCTCCACTGGGCCCACCGTTCGGCCGGAGACTTCCCCGACGGACAGCTCTTCCTGAACATGCGGGGCTTCGACCAGCGCGAGCCCATGTCGCCGTCCGAGGCGCTGCAGCTGCTGCTGCAGGGTCTCGGCGTGGCGGCGCGGGACATCCCGGTCGAACCAGACGCGCAGGCCGCCAGGTACCGCTCCCTCATGGCGGGCCGGCGGTCACTGCTGATCCTCGACGACGTCGCCGGACCGGATCAGGTGCGACCCTTGCTGCCCGGCACCCCCGACTGCCGTGTCGTCATCACCAGCCGTGCCCGGCTCGGCAGCCTGGTGGCGTTGGACGGCGTCGAACGCCTCACGCTGGACGTGCTCGCGCACGACGACGCGCTGCGGCTGGTGGCCCAGGGCATCGGCGAGGACCGGCTGCGCAGGGAGCCGGAGGCCGCCGCCGAGCTCCTGCGGCTCTGCGGGAGGCTGCCGCTCGCTCTGTCCATCGCCATCTCGTGGATCGGGGACCATGAACACCGGATGATCAGCCACTACGTCCGCCGGCTGGCGGACCGAGGGCGACTGGTGCGGCTGCGCGCCGAAGGCGACGAGAGCACCGCCGTACAGGCCGCCCTCGACCTGTCGCACCGGGCGTTACCACCGGCGGCGCAGCGGATGTTCCGCCTGATCAGCCTGGCTCAGGGCGTCGAGATCTCCGCCGCCGCCGCCGCTGCCCTCGCGCGGACCGGCGCCGAACAGGCCGAGGACCTGCTCGGCGCGGCGGCCCGCATCCACCTGCTGGAGGAGATCGGCTCGCGCCGCTACGCCGTTCACGATCTGGTGCTGGAATACGCCGCGCAGCGCAGCCTCGCCGAGGACACCCCGGCGGAGCGGAGCGCCGCCGTGCACCGGATGCTGGAGTACTACCTCCGCACCGTCGCCGAGGCCGTCGCCGCGTCCGGCTTCCCCGCCCCCGAGCGGCCGGGCCACCCGTCTCCACCCGGCGTGACCGCGACCGCCTTCGACAGCGTGGCGGAGGCGACCGAGTGGTTCGACACCGAATGGGACAACCTCGTGGCCGCCGTGTCGTACGCGGCCGCGCACGGACCGGCTCCCTACGCCTGGCTCCTGGTCGAGGCCATGACGGACCTGATGCACCACCGTCGCGCCCACGGGGAATGGCTGCGGCTGGCCGGGATCGGCCTGGACGCCGCTGAACGCGCGGGCGACCTGCGGGGGCAGGCCGCGATGCGTCACTCCATGGGTCTGGTCCGGTGGCGCATGACCGACCCGACCGGCGCCCTGCGGGACCACGAGCGGGCCCTGTCGCTGGCGCGGCGCGTCGGATGGGCGCAGGGCGAGGCCAAGGCGCTGCAGGGTTGCGGGGTGGCGCTCAAGCAGCTCGGGAGGCCGGACCTGGCCATCCCGCGATACCGGCAGGCCCTGGGGATCCACAGCCGGCTCGGGTTCAGGGGTGGGGAGTCGCGCGCGCTGAACAACCTCGCCTCGGCCTACCTCATGCTCGGCCGGCTCGACCGCGCCGAGCGGTGCCTGCTCGACAACCTGCCGTTGACCGCGGAGTGCGGCGACCCGCACCTGCGCGTGCTGACCCTGGTCAACCTGGCCCTCGTCCGCCAGCAACAGGCACGCTTCGGCGAGGCACTGGCCTCCCTCGACGAGGCGCGGGAAGTGGCGGGCGCGGCGGGACTGCGCTACGCCGAGGGGGTGACGCACGAGACCTACGGCTGGGTGCACCGCGACGCCGGACGGCACGAGCAGGCGGTGGACGCCTTCTCCCGGGCGCTCAACCTCGCCCGGGACGTGGAGAACCGGCCGTGCCAGATCGCCTCCCTGACCGGCATGGCGCAGTCGAAGCTCGCACTCGGCCGGACGGAGGAGGCGCTCGCGCATCTCGACGCCGCGCTGGCGCTGGCCGAACGCACGGGCACCGACCTGGACAACGTGTTGCTCGGCTTCGCCGAGACCCACTGCAGCATGGGCCGGTACGCGGACGCGCTGGAGGCGGCGCAGCGCGCGCTGAAGCTGGCAGTCGTCTCCGATCCGCTGAACGTGGCGCGCCTGCACAGGGTTCTCGGCGACATCCACCTCGCCGCAGGAGACACGGACCAGGCTGTCCAGGCGTGCGAGCGGGCGCTTCGGCACGCCGGCCGGTCCGGGCAGCGGCTGGAGTACGCCCGCGCCCTCATGACACTGGGCCATGCCCGCGCGCCGGCCGACGACCGGAGGGCGCGGCACCACTGGGCGCGGGCCCACGAGCTGTTCTCGGCCATCGGCGCGCCGGAACGGCTGGCGAGCGAGGCGCTGCTGCGCACATAGCCGGTCAGGCGGACACGTAGCCGGTCAGGCGGACACGTAGCCGGTCAGGCGGACACGTAGCCGGTCAGGCGGACACGTAGCCGGTCAGGCGGACACGTAGCCGGTCAGGCGGACACGTA